>NZ_BANT01000027.1 GCF_000333015.1 Gordonia hirsuta DSM 44140 = NBRC 16056
CCAGCGGCGAACCCTGCCGGGCCAGGGCGGCGGCCGCCGCGGCCGAGGCACCCAGCGGCCCGGGGACCAGTTCGGCGCCGCAGGCGGCCAGAATCGCGGCGGTGTCGCCGAACGTCCCGCCCGCGCCACCGGCCGCCTCGTCGACCCCCGCGGCGAAGACCCCGAACTCGGCGAGCTCCCCCCACAGGGGACGCCAGGAGGCCGCGCCGGTGTCGATATCGGACCGGACCAGCTCGCGCACTCGGCGGGCGGCGGCCCACCCGGCGAGAGCGGTGGCGATGGCTTGCTGCTCGTTCGAGGTGGTGATTGTCACCTGTGTTCCTCCGCGTTGGGCTTGTGGACGTCAAGTAGAACTTGTTCTACTGAGGTTAGGGTGTACACCATCGCACCGAGAGTCACCACCCGGTTACTCCCGCAGCGGAGAGTTAGGACGCAATCGCATGACCGCTTCCGGACCGTCCCAGACCGAGTCGACGCCGGCACCGCCCGCGGTGACGCCCACCTCCGGCGCCGAGGTAGGCTCGGCGGCGCAGCGTGAGCGCCGCCGCCGGATCCTGGACGCCACCTTGTCGCTGGCCTCCAAGGGCGGCTACGACGCCGTCCAGATGCGCACCGTCGCCGATAAGGCCGAGGTGGCCGTCGGCACCCTGTACCGCTATTTCCCGTCCAAGGTGCATCTACTGGTCACCGCGTTGGCCCGTGAGTTCGAGCGGGTGGAGGGGAAGGTCGACCGCACCCAGTTGCCCGGGGACACCGGAATCGAGCGGCTCAGCAGCGTCCTGGACATGATCACCTTCGCGATGCAGCGCGACCCGCTGCTCACCGAGGCCATGACGCGCGCCTTCATGTTCGCCGATGCCTCGGCGGCCGGTGAGGTCGAACGCGTCGCGGTGACCATCGACCGCCTGCTGGCCGGGGCGATGCTCGATCCGGACGATCCCGATGCCGAGCCGACCGAACACGAGCTCGCGGTGGCCCGGGTGATCTCCGACGTCTGGATGTCGAACCTGGTGCAGTGGCTGACCCGTCGCGCCTCGGCCACCGATGTGACCAACCGGATGGCGCAGACCGTCCGGCTGCTGCTCGACCGGTAACGGCACTTCCCCGCCACGCTCGGACCGACGGGCACCGATCAGCGCCGGTTCAGGTCCTTCTCGATATCGGGCCAGGTGGTGTGCAGATCGCGCTGCCAGTACTCCCACGAGTGGGTGCCGGCCGGGCGGGTGATGACCGTGGTGTCGACCTTCTCCCGGGCCAACGCCTCCCGCATCTGCTGGGTGCAGGCGTACACGCTGGCTTCGATGGCCCCACCGAGCAGGATCTGGTCGGCCAGCACCGCCGGATCACCGTCGATCAGCCGGGCGCCGAGGGTGTCGTATTCGCCGGGCAGACCGGTGCCGGTGGTCAGATAAACCTTGGTGCCGCGCAGTTTGGCTGCGTTCAGATAGGGGTCGTTGGCGCGCCAGCCGGGCCCGTCGACCGGACCCCACATATTGGTGATGTCACCGCGGCCGCGGTCTTCGACCACGGTGCGGATGTAGGCCTGGCCGAGCGGATCACTGGTGCGGGCGCAACCGCTGTAGGCGGCAGCGGACCGGTAGAGGTCGGGAGCGGCGATCGCCAGGTTCAGCACCGAGGTCCCGGCCATCGAGATGCCGGCGATCGCATTGGCCCCGGTGGTCTTCAGGCTCTCATCCAGCAGCGGCGGCAGCTCCTCGGTGAGGAAGGTCTGCCATTTGTTGCGGCCCAGCGTCGGATCGTCGTGCTCCCAGTCGGTGTAGTACGAGAACGCCCCGCCGATCGGCGTCACCACGTTGACGTGCTTGTCGGCGAAGAACTGCGCGTAGTCGGTCTTCTCCTGCCAGGTCGCCTCGTCTTCGCCGCCGCCGGCCCCGTTCAGCAGATAGAGCACCGGTGCTGGTCTGGCGGTATCGCGCGGGCGCAGCACGGTCAGCGGGACGTTGCGGTTCATCGCCGCCGAGTAGACGACGATGCGTTCGCTCTGCGGCCCGACCTTGTCCATCGACACGATCCGGGACGGCACGACGGCCTGCTCCGGTGCGGCGGGTGCGGCCGGCGGCTGCGAGGGGTCCGCGAGCGCGGTCCCGGGTATCGCCAGAACTACCGCCAACGCAGCGGCGACCGCTCTCCGAGCAACCGAACGCATCAGACCTCCCGCCACATGCGCAACAATATTAACAACAGTAACAGGTCGGCGGGATCGTGACGAGTGCCTTGCGGCCCGCACGATGCACGACGGCCCCCGCCCCGTACCCGGGGAGAGGGCCGTCGCGGACCGGAGAAGTCCGCTCAGCCGGGCTGGCCGGGCTGGCCGGGCTGACCGGGCTGACCGGGGAACTGCTGAGGCGGCTGACCCGGGAACTGCTGGCCCGGGTGCTGCTGGGGCGCCTGACCCGGGAACTGCTGGGGCTGACCAGGATGCTGCTGGCCGGGGAACTGCTGACCCGGGAACTGCTGCGGCTGGCCGGGGAACTGCTGGCCGTGGAACTGCTGGGGCTGACCCGGCAGCGGGCCACCGAAGCCGCTCGGCGCGGGAGTCGCGTCGTCGAACCGGCCGGGCATCGCGGTGAGCAGCACCATCGCCGCTCCGGCGATCAGCGCCAGGACGGCACCCACGACGACCAGCCAGAGTCCCGCGCCCGCGGAGAAGTCGTCGCCGCTGGTGTCAGCCTTGCTCGTGGTGACCGCGCCGATCGGATCGGCGATGAAGACCATCGAGGCGATGAAGGCGGCCACACCGCCCACCGCGGTCACGAGCGCACCGATACCCGGGTAACGGCGGATCAGCAGCAGCACCGCACCGGCCGCGACGATGACACCGAAGATGATCGTCCAGATGCCGGCGGCGGTGGTCTCGTCTTCCATCTCGCTCTCCTGCGCGGAGGTGGTTTCCGAGCCGAGCATGTCGCCGAGGCCGTCCGGGGCACCCGAGACGTCGACGCTCAAGCTCGCATTGCCCATACCGCTGACCGACGCCGACACGCTGGCGGTGATACCAAACTCCGACTCGGTCTCACTCATCGTCGCCCAGGACAGAAAGCTGCCGACGAACAGCAGAATCGCGGCGACCAGCGCGACGATGCCGGCGATCAGCCGTCGCTGGGTGGTCGGTCCGGTCGGCGCAAGCAGCGCCTGGCTCGCTCCGGGCGCGGCAGCCGGCATCGGCCCGCCGACCGGGTACGGGCCGGGCGCACCCGGATTGTTCGGTCCGAACGTCATACTTGTGAATCCCCTTGACTCGTTTGAGCGACGCAGGTCACGTCTGCGTTGAATCCTTCCACACCGCCCCGGGGCACCGAGACACCCCGCTCACCGAGACGACGAAGGCCGACCGACGACGAAGGCCGACCGCTTTCGCGGCCGGCCTTCGTCGTCAGAGGCACCAGCGGTGCCGGTGAGTCAGCTTGCGTCGCCCTCGGCGGCCTCGGCCAGTTCGGTCGGGGCGTCGGGGACCTCGCGCGGACGCTCGGATCCGGTGAAGGTGAACTTGGCGCCGTCGTCGTCGCCCTCACCGTCCCAGCCTTCGACGTCGATCAGGATGATCTGACCGGCGCCGATCTCGTTGAACAGGATCTTCTCCGAGAGCTGGTCCTCGATCTCGCGCTGGATGGTGCGCCGCAGCGGGCGGGCACCGAGCACCGGATCGAAACCGCGGCGGGCCAGCAGATTCTTGGCCTTCTCGGTCAGTTCCAGATCCATGTCCTTGGCCTTGAGCTGCTGTTCCACCCGGCCGATCATGAGGTCGACCATCTGGACGATCTCGTCCTTGTTCAGCTGGTGGAAGACGATGACGTCGTCGATACGGTTCAGGAACTCGGGGCGGAAGTGCTTCTTGAGCTCGTCGTTGACCTTGAGCTTCATCCGCTCGTAGTTCGAGCCGCTGCCGTCGTCCTTGGAGAAGCCCATGCCGACGGCCTTCGAGATGTCCCGGGTGCCCAGGTTCGAGGTGAAGATCAGCACGGTGTTCTTGAAGTCGACCGTACGACCCTGACCGTCGGTGAGCCGGCCGTCTTCCAGGACCTGCAACAGGGTGTTGTAGATCTCCGGGTGGGCCTTCTCGATCTCGTCGAACAGGACCACCGAGAACGGCTTGCGCCGCACCTTCTCGGTGAGCTGGCCGCCCTCGTCGTAGCCGACGTAACCCGGAGGGGCACCGAACAGCCGCGACGCGGTGAAGCGGTCGTGGAACTCGCCCATATCGATCTGGATGAGCGCGTCGTCCTCGCCGAACAGGAAGTTGGCCAGGGCCTTGGACAGCTCGGTCTTACCGACACCGGACGGGCCGGCGAAGATGAACGAGCCCGACGGACGCTTGGGGTCCTTCAGACCGGCGCGGGTGCGGCGGATCGCCCGGGAGACGGCCTTGACCGCATCCTCCTGGCCGATGATCCGCTTGTGCAGCTCCTCCTCCATGCGGAGCAGACGCGTGGTCTCCTCCTCGGTGAGCTTGAACACCGGGATGCCGGTCCAGTTACCCAGAACCTCGGCGATCTCCTCGTCGTCGACCTCGGCCACGACATCCATGTCTCCGGCGCGCCACTGCTTCTCGCGCTCGGTGCGCTCGGAGATCAGCTGCTTCTCCTTATCGCGCAGGCTCGCGGCCTTCTCGAAGTCCTGCGCGTCGATCGCGGACTCCTTCTCCTTGCGCGCGTCGGCGATGCGGTCGTCGAACTCGCGCAGGTCTGGCGGCGCGGTCATCCGGCGGATGCGCATGCGTGCGCCCGCCTCGTCGATCAGGTCGATCGCCTTGTCCGGCAGGAACCGGTCGTTGATGTAGCGGTCGGCCAGGGTCGCCGCAGCTGCCAGGGCCCCATCGCTGATGGAGACCTTGTGGTGCTGCTCGTACCGGTCGCGCAGACCCTTGAGGATCTCGATGGTGTGCTCCACCGACGGCTCACCGACCTGCACCGGCTGGAAGCGCCGCTCCAGGGCGGCGTCCTTCTCGATGTACTTGCGGTACTCGTCGAGCGTGGTGGCACCGATGGTCTGCAGCTCACCGCGAGCCAGCTTCGGCTTGAGGATACTGGCGGCATCGATGGCGCCCTCGGCGGCACCGGCACCGACCAGCTGGTGCAGCTCGTCGATGAACAGGATGATGTCGCCGCGGGTGTTGATCTCCTTGAGCACCTTCTTCAGGCGCTCCTCGAAGTCACCGCGGTACCGGCTGCCGGCCACCAGCGAACCCAGGTCCAGGGTGTAGAGCTGCTTGTCCTTGAGCGTCTCGGGGACGTTCCCGGCCACGATGGCCTGTGCCAGCCCCTCGACGACGGCGGTCTTACCGACGCCGGGCTCGCCGATGAGCACCGGGTTGTTCTTGGTGCGGCGGCTCAGCACCTGCATGACCCGCTCGATCTCCTTCTCGCGCCCGATCACCGGGTCGAGCTTGCTCTCGGCGGCGGCCGCGGTCAGGTTGCGGCCGAACTGGTCGAGCACCAGCGAGGTGGACGGCGTCCCCGAATCCGAGGAACGACCACCGGTGCCGGCGGTCTCGGGTTCCTTGCCCTGGTAGCCGGACAGCAGCTGGATCACCTGCTGGCGCACGCTGTTCAGGTCGGCGCCCAGCTTCACCAGGACCTGGGCGGCCACGCCCTCGCCCTCGCGGATCAGGCCCAGCAGGATGTGCTCGGTGCCGATGTAGTTGTGGCCCAGCTGCAGCGCCTCGCGCAGGCTCAGCTCGAGCACCTTCTTGGCGCGCGGGGTGAACGGGATGTGCCCGGACGGTGCCTGCTGGCCCTGTCCGATGATCTCCTCGACCTGGCTCCGGACGGCCTCCAAAGAGATGCCCAGCGACTCCAGCGCCTTGGCGGCGACACCCTCGCCCTCGTGGATCAGACCCAGCAGGATGTGCTCGGTGCCGATGTAGTTGTGATTGAGCATCCGCGCTTCTTCTTGCGCCAGGACGACGACCCGGCGCGCGCGGTCGGTGAACCGTTCGAACATTGTTCTCCTTGTGTTGCTGGCCCCGGCAGCGAGCCATCTGCCTCCACTGTAGTGGTCGTCACCTCTGCTGCCACGGCGTAGGTGTACTGCGGTCGTAGTAGCTGCTCGCTTCGGGGGTCTGCCGGTGTCAACGCTGCACGCCGGAACTATGTTCCCGGCGCCGTACGCCCTGAGCGAACGTCAGTGTTCCCTCCCCGCTGCGGTCCGCCTGCCACGGTCTGCATGCCACACTGAACGCCATGTCGCGCTCGGATCATTCCCCGCATCGCCGGATCCCGGGAATCGCTGCGGTCGGTGTCGTCGGCGCACTGCTGCTGGCCGTGGTCGCCGGTGCCGTCATGTGGGGCCGTCCCGGACCGGACTACGCCGCCGCGGTCGGTGCGCTGCGCGACTATTCGGCAGCCCCCGATGTGGCCTGGTCCATCGACGACACCGTGCTGCCCGACTACGAGGGCACCGGCCCGGTCGCGATCGCCGACCAGCGCGGGCACGATTGGCTGCTGACCTACCCGTCGGGCCTCGGCCGCGCCGTGCTCCTGCTGGACGGGCGCACCGGCGAGCCCCGCTGGCCGGCGCCGGTGCAGGCGGGACTGGGCAGTTGCGCCATCGGCGCCGGGAGCACCGTCGCATGCGCGGTCAAACTCGGCGATCTGCCCGACGGCTTCTATCTGATCGACGACGACGGCGGCGCCTCCCCGGCCGGGCCGCTGGACGATACGGTCACCGTGACCGCTGTCGGCGGCGACTTCCTCCGGATCGACCAGAGTGGTCTGCGGATGAGCCTACGCAGCCAGAGCGGCCGGGTGCGCTGGGAACGGCAGTTCGATGCCGCGGCGACCCCGCGAATGGTCGACGGTCTGCTCACCGTCGCCACCGCCGACGGCCGTTCCTATGTCCTGAACCCGACTTCGGGAACCGATATGCTCGCCTGCGCCCAATGCGACCTGCGGGTGTACCCCACCGGTGTCCTGGCGGTCTACACCGCACCCGGTGAGCAGCGAGTGGAGGTCTTCCCCCGCTCGCGCTCGGGGAAGAAGGTCGCCGGTGAACCGGTGCGGACGGCCGCCAGCATGGCCGTCGTACCCGGTCCGTCGACTCTGCCGGTGCTGACCGGAGTGGGCGCCGACCAGGTCCTGGCCGCGGCCGGCCGGTTCGAGATCGTCGATCCGGCCACCGGCGAGGGCCTGTGGACCATCGCCGATCCCGAGCTGTCCAAGTCCCACGCCCGCCCCTGCGGGACGCTGGTGACGTTCGCGATGAAGGACCGCTCCCGCCGCTTCTTCGACCTGGCCGGCGGCACCGGACTGGGTACCCTGCCGCCCCCGGCTATCGGCGATCCCGGCGCCAACCTCGACGTCCTGCGATGCGTCGGATCCACCGGTGACATCGCCGTGTTCGCCGGTGGCGACAAGCTGACCGCCTTCGACGCCGTCGGCGGGGAGCCGCTCTGGGACTACGACATCGCCGGTCCGGTGCTGGTGGTCGACGGCTACCTGGCACTGATCCAGGGCAGCGAACTGATCGTGCTGCAGCCGCGCTGATCCCCCTGGCCACCGGAACCACGGCGATCGGCGCCCGACCGGGCCGGGCCTGGGTCCGAGCCTGGGCCGGGGCCTGGGCCGAGACGCATGTCGCGACTCATCGGCGCATGTCGCGGTCTCGGTGCCACCGCGACATGCACACGAGGGTCGCGACACGCCGGGCGGAGACTCGGCCGCCGGTCGCGGAGGCGCCGGTCAGGCGGGGGCAGACAGGAAGGCCTGCAGCGCCGCCGAGTACATCGGGACGTCGGCGGCCCCCATCAGCTCGCGCGCGCTGTGCATGGCCAGCTGCGGCGCACCCACATCGACCGTCCGCAGGCCGGTGCGCGCCGCGGTCAGCGGACCGATGGTGCTGCCGCAGGGCAGGTCGGCGCGATGTACATACCGCTGCAGCGGAACCCCGGCCCGCCGGCAGGCAAGCGCGAATTCGGCCTCACCGGTGGCGTCGGAGGCGTAACGCAGGTTCTGGTTCACCTTCAGGACGGGTCCGCCGTCGACGGCGATCTGGTGTCCGGGTTCGTGGCGGTCGGCGTAGTTCGGGTGGGTGGCGTGGGCCATGTCCCCGGAGACGTGGAAACTGGCGGCCATCGTCGCGAAGAAGTCCTCGCGGCTGCCGCCCAGGCCGGCGACGAGCCGTTCGCACACGGTGATCAGGAAGTCCGACGAGGCCCCGCGCTCCGAACCCGATCCGACCTCTTCGTGATCGAACAGCGCCAGCATCGGCACCTGCGCCGACGGCTGGGCGTCCAGCAGCGCCGCCAGCCCCGCATAGCAGGTGCCCTGGTTGTCCAGTCGCGGCGCACTGAGCAGCGCACCATCGGCCCCGATCAGCCGGGACGGCGTCAGATCATGCGTCATCAGCTCCCAGCCCAGGACGGCCCCCGGCGCCAGTCCCGCCCGCTGGGCGACCCACTCGATGAGCGGTTCGGCCTCGCCGATGCCGCGGATCGCGTCGACGTGGCGTTGCGGATCCAGCTGCACACCCTTGCGGTCCGCGGACAGGTGGATCGCCAGCTGCGGGACGCGCAGCACCGGCTCGTCGATCACGATCAGCGCGTGAGCCACGGTGCCGTCGTCGTCGTAGGCCAGGCGGCCCGACAGACCCAGGTCGCGGTCGAGCCAGGAGTTCAGCCAGGCGCCGCCGTAGGGTTCCAGGGCCACGGTCGACCAGCCGGCGGACTGCCGGTCCGGATGCTGTTTGACGCGCAGATTCGGGCTGTCGGTGTGGCCGCCGACGATCCGCAACGGCACCGGCGCATCGCGGTCATCGGCGTTCCAGGCGATCAGGGAGCCGCCGCGCAGCACGTACCGGCGGCCGGCGACGGCACCGTCGCCCCACGAATCGGTTTCGCGCAGGCACCGGTAGCCGGCGGCCTCGAGCCGGGCGGCGACGGTCGCGCACACGTGGAACGGCGACGGTGAGGCGTCGATGAAGGCGCCCAGGCCTTCGGCGGTCGCGGAGGTGGCGATCATCGTCGTACCCGATCGTCGACGATCAGACGCTCGCGAGCACCGAATCGATAGCCGAGTAGAACAGCCCCAGACCGTCGTCGCTGGGGCCGGTCAGGGCCTCGATCGCGTGCTCGGGATGCGGCATCAGGCCGACGATCCGGCCGGTCTCGTTGCTGATCCCGGCGATGTCGAGCTGGCTGCCGTTCGGGTTGTCACCGGCATAGGTGAAGACGATGCGGCCTTCGCCCTGCAGTTCCTCAAGTTTGCGCTCGGAGGCCACATAGCGGCCCTCCCCCGACTTGAGTGGGATCAGGATCTCGGCACCGGTCTCGTAGCGGGTGGTCCACGCGGTCTGGTTGTTCTCCACGCGCAGCCACTGATCGCGGCAGACGAAGTGCAGGCCTTCGTTGCGGGTCAGGGCGCCGGGCAGCAGGCCGGCTTCGCAGAGGATCTGGAAACCGTTGCAGATACCCAGCACGGGCATGCCCTTGCCGGCGGCACCGATCACCTCGTCCATGACCGGCGCGAACTTGGCGATCGCGCCGCAACGCAGGTAGTCGCCGTAGCTGAATCCGCCCGGCACGATGACCGCGTCGACCCCCTTGAGGTCGGCGTCGCCGTGCCAGAGACTGACGGCTTCGGCACCGGCCTGCCGCACGGCACGGGCCGCGTCGACGTCGTCAAGGGTTCCGGGGAAGGTGATGACTCCGATACGTGCGGTCATCGGTCAGTCCGCCACGCGGTGGACGGCGAAATTCTCGATCACCGTGTTGGTCAGCAGCTCTTCGGCGATGCGCTCAAGAGCGGCGTCGTCGACGGTGTCGTCGACCTCCAGCTCGAACCGCTTGCCCTGCCGGACATCGGCCACACCGGCGAATCCCAGGCGCCCGAGCGCTCCGACGATGGCCTGACCCTGCGGATCCAGGATTTCGGCCTTGGGCATCACATCAACGACTACTCGCGCCATGACGTTCACTCTACCGGTAGAGCGGCACGGCCGATCAGAGGGCGGCCTCGATCGCGGCCAGCACCTCCGGCGCGTCCGGCTCGGTGCGGGGCCGGAACCGGGCCTGCACCCGTCCGTCGGCGCCGACCAGGAACTTCTCGAAATTCCAGGTGATGTCACCGGCCTGCCCGTCCGCGTCGGGGAACTCGGTCAGCGCCGCATACAGCGGCGCCCGGTCGGGCCCGTTGACGTCGATCTTCTCCAGCAGCGGGAAGGTGACCCCGTAGGTCACCGAACAGAACGTCGCGATCTCCTCGGGCGTCCCCGGCTCCTGCCCCATGAACTGATTGCACGGCACACCCAGCACGGTCAGGCCGGGGTAGTTCTGCGCCAGCTGCTCCAGGGCGGTGTACTGCGGCGTCAATCCGCACTTGGAGGCGACGTTGACGATCAGCAGCGGGCCGTCGAAGTCACGCAACGCCAACGGCGAGCCGTCCAGGGCGCGGACCGGAATGTCTTTGATGTCCGAAGAGTTCTGCGTCATGGTTCTCAGCCTAGGCCGCGGGTGACGAAGGTCACCAGTAGTTGTGTTGCAGCAATAGTTGCGTCTGCGTAACCATTGCGGGCGTGCCTGCCACCGACCATGCCCTCGATGCCACCGCCGCCGACCTGGCGACGTTCATCGACCGCCTGCTCTGCGCGGCACATGCGACCACCGGCGACTCGCTCGCCGGCGTCGAACTGTCGACCTCCCAGGTGCGCATGCTCTTTCTCCTGCTGCGCAACCCCGAGGCCAGTGCGGTGAACGAGGTGGCCGACGGGATCGGCCTGTCCATCGCCGCCGCCGGACGGGCTGCCGACAGGCTGGTCGCCGCCGGCCTCGTCGACCGGCGGGAGGACCCGCACGATCGCCGGATGAAGCGTTTGTCACTGACCGCAGACGGCCATCACCTGCTCGAGACCCATTTCCAGGTGCACGCCTCGGCGGTGGCCGATCTCCTCGCCGTCATGCCCGACGATGTGCGCGATCGCCTGCATCACGGGATCACTGCGGCGATGGATTACCTGCCGCCCCGGCCGGGCAGCGTCCGCTGACCGCCGGCCGGCCCCGCATCGCGGCGGCCCCGCCCCCACCAGACCTTCCGACCACCCTCCCGACCGAAGGAACCCCATGACACAAGCCACTCCGGCGACCGGCCCCGAGGCCGCGCCCGACAAGCTCACCCGCGACGTCCTGGTGATCGCCGGCGTCGTCGTTCTCGGCGCCATCATGTCGATCCTGGACGTGACCGTGGTCGCGGTCGCCCAGGTCGACTTCATGCTCGACTTCGACGTCTCCAACCCGGCGACGGTCGCCTGGACCATGACCGGCTACACCCTGGCCCTGGCCGCGGTGATCCCGACGGCAGGCTGGGCCGCCTCCCGGTTCGGCACCCGCAACGTCTACCTGGTGTCGCTGGTGCTGTTCCTGCTGGGCTCGCTGCTGTGTGCACTGGCCGACAGCATCGGCATGCTGGTGGCCTTCCGCATGATCCAGGGCCTGGGCGGCGGTCTGCTGATGCCCATCGGCATGATGATCATGACCCGGGCGGCCGGCCCCGAACGGGTCGGTTCGGTGATGGCCGTTCTCGGCATCCCGATGCTGCTGGGCCCGATCGCCGGCCCCATCCTGGGCGGCTGGCTGATCGACATCGCCTCCTGGCACTGGATCTTCCTGATCAACATTCCGCTGGGCCTGATCGCCATGGTCTACGCCTGGATGGTGCTGCCGCGCGGCGATAATGCGCCGGGCCGCAAACTCGATGTGGTGGGTCTGCTGCTGCTGTCGCCGGGTCTGGCGATGTTCCTGTTCGGCGTCTCCTCCTCCGCGGAGAAGGGCACCTTCAACAACCCCCAGGTGTACGGCTTCATGATCGCCGGCGGCTTGCTGATCGCGGCCTTCATCGCCTGGGCGCTGCGCGGGCGGGTCAGTGCCCCGCTGCTGGATCTGCGGCTGTTCGCCAACCGCACGCTGACCGTCTCGGTCATCACCCTGGTCTTCTTCGCCATCGCCTTCTTCGGCGCCGGCCTGCTCTACCCGCAGTACTTCCAGCTGGTGGGCGGACAGTCGCCGATGGCGGCCGGTCTGCTGCTGGCCCCGCAGGGTCTTGGAGCCATGCTGACCATGCCGATCGCCGGCAAGCTCACCGACAAGATGGGCCCGGGCCTGTTTGTGCTGGGCGGTCTGGTGCTGATCCTGATCGGCGTGTCGATCTTCACCACCGTCGGCGCCGAACCGAACTACGTCCTGCTGTGCAGTGCCCTGTTCGTGCAGGGTCTGGGCATGGGCATGACCATGATGCCGATCATGTCCTCGGCGCTGGCCTCGTTGCGGGGTCCGCAGGTGGCCGACGGTTCGACGATGCTCAACGCGATCCAGCAGACGGCCGCCTCGATCGGCACCGCGGTGATCACCGTGATCTTCACCGGCCTGCTGCTGGGCACCACCCGCCAGACGCTGGTGGCCGCCAGCTCCGATATCCCGGGTATGCCCAAGCCGCCCGCCGAGCTGGTGCAAGCCGCCCAGATCGATGCCGCCAACGGCTTCGGCACCACGTTCATCGTGGCCGCGGCCCTGGTCGCCTGCTGCTTCATCCCGGCGTTCTTCCTGCCTCGCACCAAGGTCGCCGGCGGCGTCGCCGAAGAAGGCGTCGACCTGGACGGCGGTTCCGCCCCGGTCATCGCCCACTGACCGGAGCCGGCTACGGCCGGATCTTCGACAAGAACGCTTCGACGGCGCCCCGGTAGATCTCCGGGGCGTCGTCGTGCACCAGGTGCCCGGCGCCGCGGACCAGCAGGTGTTCGGCCGCCGGATTACGCCGGGCCATCTGCTCCATCTGGCCGGGCGGGGTGACGGTGTATTCGGCCTCGATCAGCAACGACGGCGCCGTCACCGCTTCCCACTGTCCCCAGAAGTCCCGCGATCCCCACTCCTCGGCCAGCGCCGCCCAGACCGGGATCCGGCCGTGCAGGCACCCGTCGTCGAGGGCCTCGTAGAAGTAGCGGCCGGCCACCGGCCCGAAGTACTCGACAGCCTGATCCAGGTCGGTGAAGCGCTGCGGCCACTGGGCGAACCACGGCTGCCAGGTTCCGGTGGTGCGCCCCCGGAAATCCGGGGCCATATCCTCCACGACCAGCGCCGAGACCAGCTCCGGATATTCCGCGGCGGTGCACCAGGCGTGCAGACCGCCCATCGAATGACCGATCAGCACCGCCGGACCGCGGTCGATCCAGGTCAGGATCTCGGCGACATCGGCGACGAACCGCTCGGTCGACAGCTCCGCGGCGGTGGGTTCGCCCACCGCATCGGCCCCCTGGTGGAAGGCCGCGTCGAAGGTGAAGACGCGCCCGTAGCGGCGAAGCCACGGGATCTGCCGGCACCAGGTACGGCCCCGCCCCATCAGCCCGTGCAGCAGCACGATCGCACCGCGGTCGTCGGCGATCTGGTCGGCGGCACCGTGGTCGAGCAACCCGGCTGTGGCGTTCACGAGTAGCCACCTTAGCGTCCGCGGCCGGGCACAACCGTCACCGGCGCACCCGACCGTCGCCGAATCGGGCGATCGGTGACACCTGTGCACATCCGTGCCGGTTGTGCGTGACGGTTATGCATGCCGAGATTCTGCCCACGCCCGCAGAATCCCGCCGGTGCGCTCCGTAAGCTCGGGGGCATGAGCATTGTGAAGATCAACGCGATCCATGTCCCGCAGGGCCAGGGCCCTGAACTCGAGAAGCGCTTCGCCGCGCGCGCCGGCGTCGTCGACAAGGCGGCCGGTTTCCTGGGCTTCCAGCTGCTGCGCCCGACCAAGGGCGACGACCGCTACTTCGTGGTGACCCAGTGGGCCGATGAGCAGAGCTACGACGCCTGGGCCAACGGCGATGCGCGGGCCGCCCACAAGAGCGACCGCAAGCCGGTGGCCACCGGTGCGGACCTGCTGGAGTTCGAGGTGGTCGTCGACGTCAAGCCGGCGAGCTGAGCAGAGAGCTCCCCACGGAATAGAACGTGTTCTAGTATCGGGTGAACGATCACGAACGCAGGAGCACGCATGTCCCAGGTCACCGCAATCCACACCGATCAGCTGTACATCGGCGGACGCTGGGTGGCGCCGCACAGCGGTGACCGCCTGGAGGTCTTCTCACCGGCCACCGGCGAACTGATCGGCAGCGTCCCCTCGGCCGATGCGGCCGACGTCGACGCCGCGGTCACCGCCGCGCGGGAGGCGTTCGATTCGGGCGAGTGGCGCAACACCCCGCCCGCCGAACGTGCGGCGGTGCTGCGGCGTGCCGCCGAGCTGATCAATGAGCGCGGCGGACAGATCGGTGCGCTGATCTCGGCCGAGATGGGCGCGACCCCCGCCGATGTGGCGACCCTGCAGCAGTTGCCGGGTACCGGCGTGCTCGCCGGTTATGCCGATGCCGCCGACACGTATCCGTGGGAGGAGAAGCGCACCGGCATTTTCGGCGAGACCCTGGTGGTGCGCGAGCCCGTCGGTGTGGTCGGGGCGATCACCGCCTGGAATGTGCCGCTGTTCCTGCTGTGCAACAAGTTCGGTCCGGCCTTGGCAGCCGGGTGTTCGGTGGTGCTCAAACCCGCGCCGGAAACCCCGCTCAACGCCAACCTGCTCGCCGAACTGTTCACCGAAGCGGGTGTGCCCGAAGGGGTCATCTCGGTGGTGCCCGGCGGTGTGGAGACCGGCCGGGCGCTGGTGGATCACCCGGGCGTGGACAAAATCACCTTCACCGGCTCGACCGCGGCCGGCCGGGCGATCGCCGCCCGCTGCGGTGAGACCCTCAAACGCTGCACCCTGGAGCTGGGCGGCAAATCGGCGGCCATCGTGCTCGACGACGTCGATATCGCCGCAGCCGCCCCCATGCTGGTCTTCTCCGGCATGCTCAATGCCGGCCAGGCCTGTGTCGCCCAGACCCGCGTGCTGGTCCCCCGCTCGCGGCACGACGAGATCGTGCAGGCCATGGTCGATGTGGCCGCCACCTTCACCCCCGGGCTGCCGTCGGATCCGGAGACCAAGATCGGTCCGCTGATCACCTCGGCGCAGCATGACAAGGTGACCGACTACATCGAGCGCGGCAAGGCCGACGGGGCCACCGCCGTCCTGGAGGTGGCCGGTCCGCGGGTCGGCACCGAACAGTGGGTCGGCCCGACCATCTTCACCGGCGTCACCAACGACATGACGATCGCGCGCGAAGAGATCTTCGGCCCGGTGGTCAGCGTGATCGCCTACGACGACGTCGACGAGGCCATCGCCATCGCCAACGACTCCGACTACGGACTGGCCGGTTCGGTGTGGACCGCCGACATCGCCCGCGGCGTCGACATCGCCAAGCAGATCCGTACCGGCACCATGGGCATCAACTGGTACGCCATCGACCCGGCCTCACCGTTCGGCGGCTACAAGGGGTCCGGTATCGGACGGGAGAACGGCCGCGAGGGCCTGGAGTCGTACCTGGAGCACAAGTCGATCCTCATGCCGATGGGCTACTCCAGCTGACAGCCGGTGCAGCGACCGGCCGGGCACCCGGTTCGGTCGCTCACCGGCCGGTCGATCACCCGGCCGGGATCTGTTCTGCCGGTGGCGCCGACTCGGCCGCCGGACCGCTGCTGCCGGCCGGTGGCGAGACCGGGATCGACTGGCGCGGACCGCTGTCGCCCTCGCCCGGGCCCTCCACCGCTTCGCGCAGGGTCTCGTCGTCGATCATCTGCGCATCGTTGACCAGCCAGGTGTCGCCTCGGCGTTCCATCCCGTAGACGATGCGCGCCGGGGTCACCTGGATGTCTTCGGTGGTGGCGCGCGAGGCCGACTGGTTGATGAACAGCAGGACCCGGGCGGTGGTGCGGGTGTTCTCGATGACCCCCGACCCCTGGTCGGTCACCGTCGCCACGATCTGCTGCTGCTTCACCGATTCGGCGATGCGATGGGTGACGACGTTCTCCTCGTACTCCTTCTTCGCCTGCCCGGTCAGATGGGTCATCATGAAGGTGATGTTGTCGGAGATGGTCTCCGGGTTCCAGGCGTACATCTTCTGCGCGTACAGTCGCGCGGCGTCCAGTGCACTGGTGCGGGCCTGCTCCTGCGCGCGGGCCTGTCCGTAGAGCACGCCGAGCACCCCCGTCGCCACCAGGACCAGCACCACCAGGGCAGCGAAGAGCGCCGCGATCAGTTTGCGTGCTTTCACCAGACGAACTCCAGATCGGTCGCCTTCAGCTCATCGTTGATCCTGGTCATCCCGACCAGGAAGCGGAACGTCTGATACAGCGGTTCCTGCTGACCGTCCTTGGTGCGACTCTCCCAGCCGATCACCATCAAGACGGTCCCCTGCTTCTCGGTGGCCTCGCTGACCGCTTCGGTCAGCACCGTGGTCTTGGTGACCGCATCGGCCTGGCGGATCATTTCCGAGACCTGCTTCATGTTCTCTTTGAACACCTGCTGAGCCCGGCCGCTGGTCTTCTCCAGGGCCAGCTCGTACATCGCGTCCGCGTTCTCGGCATCCAGGGTGGTCATCTGCACCACCACCTGGCGGGCGAAGGCGGTGTACTCGGCGCGCAGATCACGCTCGTTGTGCAGCCGGACCAGTCCCACCGACAGCAGGATCGAGCCGACCAGACCGGCGATCAGCAGCACCGCGCCCGCCGCGAAGGCCAAGGCCCGCATCGACCTGCTACCCGTGCTGCGCGCGGGCGCGGCTTCGGCGGCGGTACGACGGCGACTGGCGGCCAGGCGGCGGTCGCGGTACGACACCGCATCGGCTTCGCTGATCACCACTTCGAGTGTCTCGTCGGCCGCAGCGTCGGCGCCTGCAGGAGCCTCGGGCGCCGCCGGCGATCCGCTGTCGACGGCCACGCCACGGTCGCTACCCGAGTCACGGTCGGTGCTCGAGTCGGTGCCGGCCGGAGAATCGGGACCGGCAGCACCCGCCGACGGCGGCCGGACCGACTTGCGCCGGCCCCGCCGCCCCAGCGGGCTGGTCTTGACCACCGAGACCGCGGCCGGCCGCGTCTGGTCCACGCCGTCGTTCTGGTCTGCGTCGTTCTGGTCTGCGTCGTTCTGGTCTGCGCCGTTCTGGTCTGCGTCGTTCTGGTCTGCGGAATGCTCGTCTGGATTCAGGACTGCACCGTCTTCGTGATCAGGTCGTACCATTGCGTCTTCTTCTTGTCCGCCTGCTTACCCAGTCCGGCATTGTAGATATTGCCGTCCGGACCGATGAAATCGCCGGTCTCCGGATCGTACGTCGTGGCGTAGGTGGCGGGCGTCGGGTCATGGGTCGTCGGGCTCCCCGGCACCAGGTGCCCGGCCGGCTGTTTGGGCAGGTTGGTGCCCGGCAGACCGTTCGGGAAGGCGACGTTATCGCGCGGGGACTGCTGGAAGCCGGTGGCGCACTCGGCCGGGGTCGGCGCCCGGCGGCCCGGGTATTCCACACACGGGAAGTTACGGGCGCCGCGGACCGAGGACTGCGCGTCCTGCGGCAGGCGGCACAGCACACCCGGCGGCACATCCTGCGGGGTCTGCTCGCTGGGAAAACGCCATTGGGAGTCTGGCATAAAGCCCACCGTGCAGGTCGGCGGGTCCTGGAAACCCAGGGTGAAGTTCACGTTCGGCCCGTAGGCGTTGGTGCCGTTGTTGATCGCAGTGATCAGCACCGCCAGTGTGCGCGGGTACAGCACGATGGTCTGCCGCAGGTTCGGCAGGTACACCGCCATGGTGCGCGCATCGACGCTCAGGTTGGAGATGGCCTGCGGGAAGGTGGTGCTCACATCGTTGAACAGCTTCTCCGCCGAACTCGCCGTCCCGGGTCCGCGCTGCAGGATGCCGGTGATATCGCTCTTGTGCGCCCGCAGCTGATCGGTCACCGTCGTCAAATCACGGGTCCAGTTCCGGATGTCGTCGGCCGTCCGGTTCTGGGTAGCCAGGATCGGGCCCGCCTCTTCGACCAGCGCATTGACCGTGTCGACGTTCTTGTCGAACTCCCCGACGAACAGGATCATCGAATCCAGCAGCCGTTGCAGCGCCGGACCGGTGCCATTGAAGGCCAAGAAGGCCTCGTCCATCACCTGGCGCAACTGCGTGTCGTTGACCGCGTCCAGCAGCGC
Organism: Gordonia hirsuta DSM 44140 = NBRC 16056; assembly: GCF_000333015.1. Lineage (GTDB taxonomy): Bacteria > Actinomycetota > Actinomycetes > Mycobacteriales > Mycobacteriaceae > Gordonia > Gordonia hirsuta. The sequence goes on from NZ_BANT01000027.1 coordinate 18,041, forward strand.
ATCGGCCTGATCGAGCATGGAGGAGATCTCCACCGGCATATCGGTCACCTCGACGGTGGCGCCGTTGTGCAGATTGCCGCCGCCCGGCCCGGTCGGCGTGAATTCGACGAACTGTTCACCGATGGCCGAGACACTGCGCACCACCGCGGTGGAGTTCGCCGGGATCGTCGCCGAAGAGTTGATGGTCAACTCGGCGCCGACCCCGTCGGAGGTCAGCCACATACCGGTCACCTTGCCGACGTCGACACCCCGGAAGCTGACGTTGGCGTTCTTGTACAGCCCGCCCGAGGCCGGCATCTGCAGGGTGACGCGGTAGCTGCCGATGCCCATCATCTGCGGGATCCGGATGTAGAACACGGCCATCGCGACGATCGCGATCACCGTCACGATCGAGAAGATGAGCAACTGTCCACGGACGAACGACGTGATCTTCATCAGTTCCCTCCGCGTGTGGTCGTGGCCGGTTTCTTCGGCTGGCTCTTCTGGCTCTTCTGGGGCTGACTCTTCTGGGTGCCGGCGCCCGGCTTCTTCGGCGCCGGTGCGGCCTGCGGCCGGTTCCAGTCCGGCAGGAACGGTGCGATCAGCGGATCGGCGGACTTGCGGGCATTGCCGGCCGCCGCCCCGAGTAGCCCTTCGGGCCCGGTCAGCGCCAGCGAGGTCATCATCGTCTCGTTGATCCGGTCGAAGGTCAGGTCCAGCACCAGATCCGAGTTCACGTAGTCGCCCTTGACCACGGTGCCGATACTCTCCTGAATGAATGGGAAGGTCAGCAGGATCCGCAGCGAGTTCATCAAAGCCGGACCGGTGTTGGCCAGCTGGTCCATCAGCGCCCGCATATTCGGAGCGATCACCCGGAAGTCGTCGCCGTTGCGCCGCAGGATCTCGTTCGCCGTCGACGACAGGTCTCCGACCCGGCCCAGCGCCGTGACCAGGTTCTGCTCCTGATCCTTCAGCAGCTGCAGGATCTGGGGGCCCGAGGCCAGGGCGCGCTGCACCGTGGAACTCTGGGCGTTGATCGACGCCGAGAGACGGTCGAGTCCCTCCGTCGCGGCGATGATGTTCCCGGTCTGCTTCTCCAGGTCGGTCACCAGGGTGTTCAACCGCGGGATCAGGGACGACAGTTCCTCGCCCCGGCCGCCGAAGGCCGTGCTCAGCTCGTCGACGACCTCACCCATCTGCGACAGTCCGCCGCCGTTGAGGACCACCGACAGGGAACTGAGGACCTGCTCGGTGGTCGGATAGCGGCACGGATCCACAGTCTGGGCGAGGTTGATGTCGGGGACCGGCTTGCCCTGCGGCTGGGCCAGGTTCGTCTGTTCCGGGCAGTCGGGCAGGGCCAGCGCTCCGCCGGGTTCGACGAAGGCACCGGTGGGCTCGGCCGGCGGCACCAGTGCCAGGTGCGAGGATCCCAGCACGCTGGTCATGCCGATCATGGCGTGCGACCCCTTGGGGACTTTGACGTCGCCGTTGAGCCGGATGGTGATCTCGGCCGCCCAGTCGTCGACGCTGACCCGGCCGACACTGCCGACCGTGGAGTCGTACATCATCACCCGGGCGTTGCGGACCAGACCGGCCGCCGACGGGATCCGCGCAGTGATCTCATAGGAGCCTTCGCCGGTGCCCTGGGCACCGAAGGCGGCCACATTGGAGACCAGCCCCTCACCGCCGCACGCCGACAGCGGCAGCACCAGGGCCACGGCGGCGGTCAGCGCGGTCAGTCCACGTACGGTGCGGCGCGCGATCCCTCTCATCAGTTCCCCCCGAACGGCAGCAGCATGCGGAGCATGGGGTCGGCCGGGACCGGCTTGGTGCTGGCGATATCACGTTCGCGCACACCGGCCTGGGCCCGTTCCTTGACGCTCTGGTTCTGGTAGGTGATCTGGTTCTGCGTCGCGGTGCGGCCCACCAGCGGGTTGGCCATGAACGGCGGGAAGTTGACGGCGATTCCGCTGATGATCGGGGCCAGCAGGTCGACGCACTTCTCCACATCGGCCTCGGTGTCCATCGGCCGTTCGGTCGATGACATCGACCCGCAGATCAGGGTGATCAGGTTGTTGCCCATACCCAGTCCGAAGACTCCGTCGAGCGAACCGGTCAGCGGGTTGTAGATGTTGTAGAAGTTGGCCAGCTGGTTCGGTGCCGAATGCAGCAGCCCGCGCAGCCCTTCGTCGTTGCGTTTGAGGGTCTCGGTGAACGGCACCATCTTGGCCACGGTCTGGCTCATCGTCTCGTTGTTGGCGTCGAGGAAGCCGCGCAGTTCGGCCAGCGCCTCGTCCAGGTTCTCCATCGCATCGCCGAGTTCGTCTTCGCTTTCGGCCAGCACACTGCTGACCGAGGCGATGCGCCCGTTGAACTGCACCAGCTGCTGATGGTTCTGCGAGAGCAGTCCGGTCAGCTTCTGCAGGCTCTTGACGGTGGCGAACAGGTCGTCCCGGTTCTCGGCGAGGGTGCCCAGCACCGTCGACATCTCGGTGATCGACTTGGCCATGGCGGCTCCGGTGCCGTCCAGGTTCTCGGCGAAGACGTCGATGGTGCGGGCGGCGGTGCCCTCGTCCACCTGACCGCCGGCCAGCGCCTGTGGTCCCAGCACATCGCTGAGCTCGTCGAGCTGCTTTTTCACGTCGTCCCATTCCATCGGGATCGCGGTGCGTTCCATCGGGATGTCGGTGTTGTTCTCGGTGATCTTGGGCCCAGAGGTGTACGACGGGGTCAGCTGAATGAACCGTCCCGAGACCAGCGACTGGGCGACGATCACCGCCCGCGCATCGGATGGAATCGGGACATCGGAGTCCACCCGCATCACCACGCGCACATCGCTGTGCCGCGGTTCGATACTCGAGACCTTGCCGACGTTCACGCCGATCACTTTGACCGGATCGCCGCCGTACAGCCCGGTGACCGACGGGAAGTACGCGGTGATGGTCCGCGTCGTGGCCTTCTGATAGCCGAACCACGCGAGCATCACCACCAGCACGGCCACCAGCAGGGCGGCCATCACGGCGATGACCCGCTTCGGGAACGACATTCTGCCGAAAGCAGCGGAGACACCCATGTCAGCGTCCTCCCGTCTGCGCCGGCTTGCGGGTGGGCGCCGTACTGGTGCGCACCGGCGGCTGCGGCGGTTTGCTCGACGGTGCCGGGCGGCTCAGATCGGGGCTGCCGCGGTCGGGGGCCTGCGACCAGTTGCCCGGCCACAGCGGGAAGCCGGAGTACTTGGTGAAGTATTCGGCGGCCTCGGGGTACTTCTGTTCCAGCACCCGCATGAAGCTGCCCATGTAGTCACCCCAGGTGGGCAGACCCACCAGCGAGGAGAAGTACGGCCCGGAGCTGACCGCCTCGCCGAGGATGTTGGCGTAGGGACCGAGGTTGTCGATCGCGGCGGTGAAGTTATCGGCGTTGTCGTTGAGGATGTCGAGCACCCGGTTGAACTTGGTCAGTACCGGGGTCAGCTGCTCCTGGTTGTCTTTGACGAAGCCGGTCAGCTCGGCGCTCAGGTTCTTGGTGCCGGTGATGATCTCGCGGATCGCCGTGCGCCGGGCCTGCAACTCGCCCAGCAGGGCGTTGGCATCGAGCAACAGTTTCTGCAGCTGATCGCTGCGCTGGCCGACGATATCTGTGACCCCTTTGGCGCGCGAGAGCAGATCGTTGAGCGAATTGTCACGCGCGGCCACCGCTGCCGAGAGCCGCCCGACGCCTTCGACTGCACCGCGCATCTGCGGCGGCGTGTCGGCGAAGGCCTCCGACAGGGTCTCCAGTGCCGTGTTGAGCTGTTCGGTGTCGGTCTTGGTCAGCGTCGACACCGAGTCCTCGAGGGCGTCGCTGAGCGAATAGGGCGCCTTGGTCTGGTCCAGTGGGATGGCGCCGCCGGAACGGATCCGGTTCTGTCCCAGCGGCATGATCGTCAGGTTCCGGCGACCCAGCACCGTCTCGGTCTTGATGGCCGCACGGCTGCGGTCGCCCAGTTCGATGGTGTCGTTGAGCCGGAACCGGACGCGGGCGGTCATACCGTCGTCCGTCTGGGCCAGCCCGATCGCGGTGACCGCGCCCACGTGCACTCCGGCCACGGTCACCACATCGCCGACCACCAGACCACCGGCGTCTTCGAAGTAGGCCTCGTAGTTGCTCACCTGGCTGATGTAGGGCACCTTGTCGATCATCAGGGCGATCAGCACCACCATCGTGGTCAGGGTCGCTCCGATCAGGCCCATCGAGACACGCGAACGCGGGCCTTCGCGCCGCGGCGCCTCCGGGATCTCCGGTGCGGTCGGTTCCGGAGTCGATCCGGGATCGTCGTCGGTCATGCCGAGCACCTCCCGCCGGCCTTGGTCTTATCGCCCATCGCGTCGATGGCGGTGAAGAAGTACTGCGTGTTGCCCGGGCCGGGCAGCAGCAGCCGGATGCGGCAGAAGTAGAGCTGCAGCCAGGCGCCGTAACTGCCCAGGTTCGAGAGCACCTTGAAGTCGCCGGGCAGTTCAGCAAGCAGCTGCCGCAAGAAGGGTTCGGCCTTGAGTGCTTCTTCCGACGTCGTGCCCAGTGAAGACAGGGCGCCCTTGATGTCCGGGCGGGTGGCACCGAGCAGGCTCGCCATCGAGGTGGAGGTCTCCGACGCCTGGGTGAGGAAGCGGCCGATCACTTCGCGGTCCCCCGACAGTGCCGAGATCAGTTCCTGCAGCCGGTCGACGCTCTGATCCAGGCCGGTGTGGTCGGCTTCGAGCAGTCCCAGCGTGGTGTTGAGGTTGTCGATCACCGAGCCGATGAGCTTGTCGCGGTCGGCCAGCGTGTTGGCGAATCCGTCGGTGGCCGACAGCAGCTGGGTCAGCGCCGGCCCCTGCCCCTGGAACACGGCGATCAACGCCGCCGACAGTTCGTTGACCTGTTCTCCGCTCATCGTGCGGAACAGCGGTTTGAAGCCGCCGAGCAGATTGTCCAGGTCCAGCGCTGGTTCGGTCTGGTCGAGGGGGATCTGGGCGCCGTGCGACAGGTACTGTCCCGGCGCACCGTTGCCCGGCTGCAGTTCCAGATACCGGTCGCCGGTCAGGTTTTCGTAGCGGATCAGGGCGCGCACCGAGGTCGGCAGCCGGTAGGCGTCGTTCACCGTGAACTTGACCTCGGCGACGTTGTCGCGGGTCAGGTGGATCTTGTCCACCACGCCCACGTCGATACCGGCGATCTGCACCTTGCTGCCGGACTTCATCGCCGAGGCGCTGTCGAACAGTGCGGTGTAGCCGTGGCTGCGCCCCGGCTGGTAGCGGCTGAAGACCATCACCAGTCCGGTCATCACCAGCACCATCACCACGATGAAGACGGCGAGTTTGATCACCGTCGCCCGGAATGCGCGAGCCCGTTTGTCGACCGCCCGGTCCCCGGCGGTCACCATCTGTCCGTCAACCACGCTGGGGACCTCCGAACAACAGGTTGAACAGCTTGAACGGCTGCACCTTGGGCTGGGTCCGCGGCTGGTAGGGCTGCGGGGCGTTGTCGGTCACGTAGAACTTGATTCTTTCCTTGGAGTCGATGTCTCCCAGGCCGCCCTCACAGGTCGGCGGGCCCTCCGCTCCCACCCGGGGCAGATCCTGCGGATACCGGTAGGGATCCTGACCGGGGATCAGACCCGAGTCCAGCAGCAGCATGCCGTTGCGGCCGCCCAGCAGCGGGGTGGCCATATCGGCGGCGTTGGAGGCGCCGACGATGAAGCAGCGCAGCCCCGGCGCCTGGTAGCCCAGCAGTTTCGTCACCGGATTCAGGTCGGTGAGCGTGGACATCAGGTCCTTCTTGGAGGCGGCCAGCACCTTGTCGCCGGTCCCGGCCATACCGGTCACGTTGATCAGCAGCGCATCCAGATTCGCGGTGTTCTCCACCAGCAGGTTGCCCAGCACCGTGGAATTGTCGACGACCCGCATCAGGTTCGGCATGGCGTCGGCGTACACGTTCGTACCGCCGGCCGCCTCGGCGAACAACCGGTTCAGGGCCGGCAGGTGCGGCTCCACCTCGCCGAGGGTGTGATCGAGTGCGCTCAGTGCCTCGCCGAGTCGCTGGCCGTTGCCCGACAGGGCACCGGAGACCGCACCCAGGGTGACCGACAGCTTCTCCGGCTCCAGGGTCGCCAGGACCTGGACCAGCTGCTGGTAAACGGTGTTGAGTTCGACGACGACCTGCGATTCGCGGATCGTCGCCCCTCCGGTGAGCCGGCCGACCGCGCCCTGTTCGGGGATCACCAGGTTCACCGATTTGGCACCGAAGATGGTGTTCGATTTGATGTCGGCCTGCACGTTCGCGGGCACCTTGGACAGGTCGCGCGTGCTCATGTCCAGGTCCAGGATCGCGCGCTCGCCGTCGTTGCGGATGGCGGCCACGCGCCCGACCTCCACGCCCCGCAGCTTCACCTTGGCGTCCGGGCTCATCACCAGACCGGCCCGCGGGGCATACAGGGTGACCCGCTGAACGTCCTGGAACCAGCCCAGGAACTGGCCGGCGGCCAGCACGATGATGCCGGTCAGCAGGGTCACCATGACCACCGCCGCCGTCTTACGGATCCCGTCCGTACGCTCAGTCATCCGGTCAGCCCGCCAGGTTGAAGTTGCCGTCGGTGCCGTAGATCGCCAGCGAGGTCAGCAGCGTGATCACCACGACCACCACCAGGGAGGCCCGCACGGCGTTGCCGACGGCCACCCCCACTCCGACCGGTCCGCCCGAGGCGTTGAAGCCGTAGTAGGTGTGGATGAGCATCACCGCGATGGCCATGGCGATGGCCTGCACGAACGACCACAGGATGTCCGAGGGGATCAGGAACGTCGAAAAGTAGTGGTCGTAGACGCCACTGGACTGTCCGTACAACAGCACGGTGGCGAACCGGCTGGACAAGAAGGAGGCCAGGGCCGCCAGCGCGTAGAGCGGGATGATCGCGATCATGCCGGCGACGATCCGGGTGCTGACCAGGAAGGGGATGGACGCGATGGCCATCACCTCGAGCGCATCGATCTCTTCGCTGACCCGCATCGCACCCAGCTGTGCCGTCGCGCCGGCGCCGATGGTCGCCGCCAGCGCGATACCGGCGATCACCGGCACCGCGATGCGCACGTTGATGAACGCTGAGAAGAAGCCGGTCAGCGCCTCCACACCGATGTTGGCCAGCGAGTTGTAGCCCTGCACCGCGATGGTGCCGCCGGTGAACAGGGTCAGGAAACCGACCACCACGACGGTGCCGCCGATCATCGCCAGCGCGCCGGTGCCCATGGAGATCTCGGCGATCAGCCGCACCGTCTCCTTCTTGTACTGCTTCACCGCACGCGGGATCGAGGCGATCGAATCCCAGTAGAACAGGGCTTGATCGCCGATCTTGTTCCAGTCCTCGCCGGCGCGTTTGAGCGCGACGCGGGCAGTCAGCAGTCGTGTGGTTCCCGGTAGCACCATGTCCTCAGCCCATCGTCGCTTTCAGGCCCACGGCCGTGACCACGACGTTGACCACGAACAACGCCATGAAGGAATAGACGACGGTCTCGTTGACCGCGTCGCCGACGCCCTTGGCGCCGCCACGCACGTGCAGGCCGCGGTAGCAGGCGACCAGACCGGCGAAGAGCCCGAACAGCGCGGCCTTGACCATCGAGATGATCAGTTCCGGCAGACCGGTCAGCAGGGTCAGACTGGAGATGAAGGAGCCGGCGTCGACGTCCTGCAGGTACACCGAGAAGACGAAGCCGCCGGCGATGCCGATGGTGCAGACCAGTCCGTTGAGCAGAAAGGCCACCCCGGTGGAGGCCAACACCCGAGGGACCACCAGCCGGTGCACCGGATTGATACCCAGCACCTCCATGGCGTCGATCTCCTCGCGGATGGTGCGCGCCCCCAGGTCGGCGCAGATGGCGGTGGCACCGGCACCGGCCACGATCAGCACGGTGACGATCGGCCCGATCTGGGTGATGGTGCCCAGCGCCGCTCCGGCGCCGGAGAGGTCCTGGGCGCCGATCTCGCGCAGCAGGATGTTCAGGGTGAAGCTGACCAGCACGGTGAACGGGATCGCCACCAGCAGCGTCGGCACCAGGGAGACGCGCGCGATGGCCCACGACTGTTCCACGGTTTCGCGGAACTGGAAGGGCCGGCGGAAGAGTTCGCGGGCGGAGTCGGCGGCCAGTGCGACGAAGTCGCCAATGCTGGCCAACGGCCCGGCGATCCTACTATGCACAGTCCCCTCCCTCCCTATCGCGTGGAGGTGAACCTATCACGCAGATGCCTCCCCGACGCCGCCTCCCAGCCGACATTCGATCAGATGAGATCTTGGGCAGAAAACGTCTCACCGGCGGTTTCCCGGAAGAACTCGGTCAACTCAGCGCTCAGGTCCGAGTCGGCCCACCGCTCGCCTTCGGCGGTGAAGACGGCTTTGACCGGCGGGGCGGCCATGACCGTCACGCGGGGGCCGTAGACGACGAAGACCTGTCCGGTGACACCGGCCGATTCGGGACCGGCGAGGTACCGGACCAAGGTCACCACGTGCTCGGGAGACAGCGGATCGACCGCGTCGGCGGGCGCCTCGCCGAAGACCTGCGCGGTCATCGCGGTGCGCGCCCGCGGGCAGATCGCATTGGCGGTGACACCGAAACGTTCCAGCGCCCGCGAGGCCGACAGGGTCAGCGCCGTGATCCCGGCCTTGGCCGCGGCGTAGTTGGCCTGTCCGGCCGGGCCCAGCAGTCCGGCCTCCGAGGAGGTGTTGATCAGTCGGCCGTAGACCGGCTCGCCGGTCTGCTTGGACAGGGCCCGCCAGTGCGCCGCGGCATTGCGGTTGAGCAGGAAGTGCCCACGCAGGTGGACCCGGATCACCGCATCCCACTGGTCGTCGGTGAGGTTGAAGAGCATCCCGTCGCGGGTGATGCCGGCATTGCTCACCACCACGTCCAGACCGCCGAGATCCTCGACCGCGACCTTCATGATCTGCGCTGCCACCGCCGAGTCGGCGATATCCCCGGCGACGGGGACCGCCCGGCCGCCGGCTTCCCGGATGCGATCGATCACATCACTGTCGTGCAGTGCGGACTCGAGATCGTTGACGATCACCGTGGCGCCGTCGGTGGCCAGCCCGAGGGCTTCGGCACGGCCGAGTCCGGCACCGGCTCCGGTGACGACGGCGACACGGCCGGTGAGCGAGTCAGCCATGGGTTCCTCTCCGTACAGACAATTGAACTAGAACATGTTCTAACACAGTTGTCCGGCGTTGGGGAAACAGTCCGCCAGATCAGCCCGCCCGGGTCATTCCAGAGACAGCGCCGAGCGCGGGCAGCTCGCCACCACCTGACGCATCTCCTCTTCCCGCTCCGGTGGCACTTCCGCCTGGAGAATCACCATGTCGTCGTCGTCATTGAGCTCAAAAACATCGGGCGCCATCCCCACGCACACCGCATTCGACTCACACAGGTCGTAATCACACGTGACTCGCATCGGATTCCTCTCCTCGTTCCGCAGAACCGTTTGACGGACCGCCTACCAACACGTTAGAACGTGTTTCAGAACTAGCCAAGTAAGAGGGGCCTTAGATGCGGATCGCCTACACGCCCGAGCAGGAGACGCTGCGGCGTGAACTGCGCGCCTATTTCGCCGCACTGATGACGCCGGAGCGGCGAGCCGCGCTGGCCTCCGGTGACGGTGAACTCGGCGAGGGCGACGCCTATCGGGACGTCGTCAAAAAGATGGGTACCGACGGCTGGCTGGCGCTGGGCTGGCCGACCGAGTTCGGCGGCGCCGACCGGTCGATGATGGATCAGCTGATCTTCACCGACGAGGCGGCGATCGCCGGGGCACCGGTGCCGTTCCTGACCATCAATTCGGTGGCGCCGACGATCATGGCCTACGGCTCGCCCGCGCAGAAGGAGTTCTTTCTGCCGCAGATCGCATCCGGCGACCTGCACTTCTCCATCGGCTACTCCGAGCCCGGCGCCGGCACCGACCTGGCTGCTCTGCGCACCGCGGCCGTCCGCGACGGCGACGAGTACGTGATCAACGGTCAGAAGATGTGGACCAGCCTGATCCCGTACGCCGACTACGTCTGGCTGGCCGCGCGTACCGATCCGGAGGCGAACAAACATCGGGGCCTGTCGATGCTGATCGTGCCGACCGACAGCGAAGGCTTCTCCTACACACCGGTGCACACCGTGTCCGGAGTCGACACCTCGGCGACCTACTATTCCGATGTCCGCGTGCCGGTGACCGCACGGGTCGGCGAAGAGGGCGGTGGCTGGCCGCTGATCACCAACCAGCTCAACCACGAGCGCGTGGCCCTGTGCAGTGCCGCACCGATCCAGACCGCGCTGCGCGAGACGATCGACTTCGCCGACCGGGCCGGTCTGCTCCAGACGCCGTGGGTGCGCGCCAATCTGGCGCGGGTGCACGCCCAGGTCGAGTTCCTGAAGCTGATCAACTGGAAGATCGCCTCGATCGCGGCCCAGGGCGGCTCGCCCTCACCCGCGGACGCCTCGGCGACCAAGGTCTTCGGCACCGAGTTCGCCACCCAGGCCTACCGGCTGCTGATGGAGGTCCTCGGTCCGCTGGCGACCCTGCGCGCGGGCAGCCCGGGCGCCCAGCTGGCCGGGCGGCTGGAGCGGTTCGCCCGGACCTCGCTGATCCTCACCTTCGGCGGCGGGACCAACGAGGTCCAGCGCGACATCATCGCGATGCTGGCCCTGAACCTTCCCCCGGCCCGGCGCTGAACCGCGACGCCCGAGATACCGCGACCTGAGAATACGGAGCCCGAGAACCATGGATTTCACCCCTTCCGAGGCGGCGGCCGAGGTCGCCGCACTGGCGGCCGACATCGGCGCCTCGCTCAGCACACCCGAGCGCTGCGCCGAACTCGAGGCCACCGAGGCACCCCTGGACCGTCGGCTCTGGCGCGCCCTGGGTGAGGCGGGCCTGCTCGGCCTGGCCGCGCCGGAGGCACAGGGACCGGGCACCGAGGCGCTCGGTACCGAGGAGACCGCGGCGGTGACCTCGGCGCTGGGGCGGCAGCTGGCCCGCGTGCCCTACGGCCCGCATGCGCTGGCCGCGATTCCGGCGCTGGCCCGCTTCGGCTCGGCCGCCCTGATCGATCAGCTGATCCCGCCGGCGAGCATCGGCGATCTGGTGCTGTCGGCGGCGTTCGAAGACGAGGCCGGGCACGCGAGGCTGCGGGCGGACCGGTCGGTGACCGGAACCAAGGTGAACGTCCCCTACGCCGAGGCCGCCGACGCCCTGCTGGTCGACGTCCTGGGCCCGGACGGTCCGGTGGTCGCGGTGGTCCGCACCGCCGTCGCCGGCGTCACGATCACCCCCACGCCCAGCACCGGGCTGACGCCGGTCTACCGGGTCGAGTTCGACGACGTCCTGCTGGGTGAGGAGGACCTGCTGACCGGGGGCTCGGGCACCGTCGACCGGGTGCGGGCGCTGCTGCGGCTGGCGGTGGCCGCCGATCAGGCCGGGGTGCTCGATGCCGCCCTGGCCGCCACCGCCGCCTACGCCCGTGAGCGCGAACAGTTCGGGCGGCCGATCGGCTCGTTCCAGGCGGTCGCCCAGCGGCTCGCCGACGGGTACATCGACGTCCAGGCCGCCGCGCTGACCACCGCTCAGGCGGCCTGGCTGCTGTCCGACGCCGCCGGCGCCGACCAGCGCCAGATCGTGGAGGCCGCGGCCACAGCGAAGTTCTGGGCCGACGAGGCCGGTCATCGCGTCGCGCACACCGCCGTTCACGTCCACGGCGGGGTCGGCCTGGACACCTCGCATCCGCTGCACCGATATTTCCTGCGGGCCAAGCAGAACGAGTTCACCCTCGGCAGCGCACCGGCGGTCCTCGAGGAGCTCGGCGCGTTGATCTCCCCGGCAGAGTAGGTCCCGCCCCCGCCCGGCGGCCTCAGCCGGCGATGCCCAGTGCCACCCGCGCGGCGGCGTATTTGACGCGCAGCCGCTCGGCCGAGGACCGATCCAGTTCGGCGACCCGGCGCGGATCGGTGTTGTCGGCGATGTCGGCGGTCTTGACCGCCAGGGCGACCTCGTCGCCGGCGATCGCCGCGTAGTAGGCATCCGCGGGCACCTCGTCGCGCCGGGTCAGCAGCAGCACCCCGTCGACGACACGTGCCGGGATCCCCTCGGCGAGCAGCTGCGCGGCGGTCACCGGACAGTCCTCGATCACATCATGCAGCAGCGCGGCCGCGACGGTCTGCGGCCGGGCCGGGCGGACCCGGTGGGCCACGCGCAGCAGATGCGTCAGGTAGGGCCGACCCGCCTTGTCGGTCTGCCCGGCGTGTTCGCGGGCCGCGACGGCCAGCGCCAGCGCGACCAGCCGGTCATCGGCCAGCGGCGGCGCCGCCGGTTCCAGCGGCGGAAGCGTGTCCTCGGTGTTCATACCCCGACGCTAACCCCGCCCTACGACAACCCGGCCGCACGACAGTCCGGCTTCACGACAGTCCGGCACCGACGAGCCCCGCCGGCCGGCTACAGCGTGCCGTCGAGCCGGGCGATCGATGCGGCGTACTCGGTGACCAGGTCCTCGATCATGTCGGCGACCGGGACGATCTCGTTGCAGCGGCCCACGATCTGCCCGGCGGGCATCGCCACCACGTCCGGGTCGTCGGCCAGGGAGATTCGCGCATGAGCCTCGCCGACCAGCAGATTCTGGAGCGGCATCGGCAGCGGTTCGGGGGCGCCCGCGTCGTCCCAGGCATCGGTCCAGCGGGTCTTGAGGAGCCGGGCCGGTTTACCCGAGTAGATGCGGCGGCGCACCGTGTCCCGGGAGGTCGCCTTGAGCAGCGCCTGCTGCACCGTGGAGGGACCCGATTCGGTGGTGGCACCCAGGTTGTATTCGGCGGCGGTGAGCCAGTAGGTGCCCATCCACACGCCCTGGGTTCCCAGGGCGATGGCGGCGGCGAGCTGGCGGCCGCTGCCGACGCCGCCGGCGGCGAGCACCGGGGCCGCCGAACCGACCGCGTCGACGATCTCGGGCCACAGCACCATCGAGGCCACCTCGCCGGTGTGGCCGCCGCCCTCATAGCCTTGCGCGATCACGATGTCGACGCCGGCGGCGACGTGGTTCAGTGCATGGTCGCGGGCGCCGGCCAGGGCGGCCACGGCCACCCCGTTCTCGTGCGCCAGCGCGATGACGTCGTCCGGCGGGGAACCCAGCGCATTGGCGATCAGCTTGATCTGCCCGTATTTACGGGTGTGCTCCATCGCCACGTCCACGTGCGAGCGCGCCACCGAATGCAGCCAGCCCAGGACGCCGGTGTTGAGCCGGTCCTGGCCGTCGGGCAGCGGCGGGACCCCGAGGTCGTCGAGGGTGCGTTCGACGAAGGCCCGGTGCTCGGGCGGGATCATCGAATCCAGGTCCACCTTGGAGCCCTCGGTCGGGATCTTGGCCGGCATCACCACGTCGACCCCGAACGGCTTGCCGTCGGTGTTCTTGTGCATCCATTCCAGGACCTCGTCGAGTTCACCGGGGTCGTTGAACCGGACGCAGCCCAGCACCCCCAGTCCGCCGGCCCGGCTGATCGCCGCGGCCACGTCCTGGCTCGGGGTGAAGCCGAAGATCGGGTAGTCGATGCCGAAGCGCTCGGTGAGCGGGGTGTGGATACGAGAGATGGTCATCGCGGGCTTTCGTCGAGCGTTCAGGGTCTGCCACAAAACTAGAACGTGTTACATTTTTCGGCAAGACTTTCCGCCAGGAGGACACCCATGCCCGACACCGCTTCCGCGACCGCCAGCACCCCGACCCCCACCGGCGAGCCCGAATGCCTGGTGGAGAAGCGCGGGCATGTCCTGATCGTCACCATGAACCGGCCGCATGCGCGCAATGCCCTGTCCGGCGAGATGATGGCGATCATGGAGCAGGCCTGGGACCGGGTCGACGCCGATCCGGAGATCCGGGTGGCGATCCTGACCGGCGCCGGCGGTTACTTCTGCGCCGGCGCAGACCTCAAAGCGATGAGCCGTTCGGCCCCGGGCGATTCGTTCGCCAAGGGCGGCTGGGACCTGACCCGGCTGCCGGCCCTGCTCAAGGGGCGGCGGCTGAGTAAACCGCTGATCGCCGCGGTCGAGGGTCCGGCCATCGCCGGCGGCACCGAGATCCTGCAGGGCACCGATATCCGGGTGGCCGCCGAAAGCGCGAAGTTCGGCGTCTCCGAAGCCAAGTGGGGCCTGTTCCCGCTCGGCGGCAGCGCCGTGCGGCTGGTCCGGCAGATCCCGTACACCGTCGCCTGCGACATCCTGCTGACCGGCCGCCACATCGGTGCGGCCGAGGCCAAGGAGTACGGACTGGTCGGCCATGTGGTGCCCGACGGCCAGGCCCTGACCAAGGCGTTGGAGCTGGCCGAGCAGATCGCCGCCAACGGGCCGCTGGCGGTGCAGGCGATCCTCAAGACGATCCGGGATTCCGAAGGACTGCACGAGGAAGAGGCGTTCAAGATCGACGCCGAACTGGGAAGCCGGGTCTTCCAGTCCGCCGACGCCAAGGTCGGACCCCGGGCCTTCGCCAACAAGGAGAAGCCGGTCTTCACCGGCGAGTAGCCCCGCCGCACGGACGGCATCGCCGGCAAGCAGCGATGTCGTACCCGTGTCCTAGGTTGACGTTGCCGACAGACGCCGACCCGCAGGAGGAGCCATGGCACCCGTTCCCGTTGCACGACCGCTCGCCCCCGGCATCGTCGTGCCCACGGCACTGCCCACACGCGAGCTGCACATCGCCCTGGCTCCCGACGGTCCCGACCGTTTCCGCTACCGAGCGGTGTGCGGCGACCGGATCTGGCAGGGCACGGGGCGGTCCCCTTTCGCCCGCGCGGTCCTGCTGGATGCGCTGGTGGACATCCGCCGCGACGTCGATCCGGCGGTCGCCCTGCGGGTGGCCGCCCGCGTTCCCGGTCCGGGGCTGGGTGATCGGCATGCGGCCGGTATCGAGGCGCATCTGCCGCGGCTGTGGATCTCCCGGGCCGAAGGCGCCGACCGGGCCGCGCTCGACGATCTCGAAGGCCGCCTGATCCGGCAGATCCGCCATCGGTCGCGGTCGGCCGATCCGCTGGTGATCGCCACCGACGGCTCGGCCGTCGGCCGATTCACCGGACACAGCTGGCTCGCCGCCTCGGGCCGCTTCGGGCTCGGCGGACGCAAGGAGCCCACGCGCGTCCGCGGCAGCCTGGCGCTGCTGGCCGAGTTGCGGGCCATCGACGCCGCGATCAAAGACAACCTGTATCAGCGACTGCACGTTCTGACCGACTGCCGACCGGCCCTTGCCGTTCTGGACCGATGGCGGCGGGGCGACGATCGCCCGCACCACATCGACTTCGCCTGGGACTGCATTCCCGGCGAGGTCCGTGATCTGCGCGATGCGGTCCAGTCCGATACCGGCCTGCTGAGTTTCTCCTGGACCCCGGGGCACCTGGGCCTGCCGCTCAACGAGGGCGCCGACGGTCTGGCCCGACTGGCCCTGCGCCGGTTGCGCGGGCGCGAAGCGATCACCAAAGACCGCTTCGCCGAAACCGCCGAGGGACTGGCCGAGGCCTTCGCCGCGGCATACCGCACCTCGCCGGCATCCGGGAACACGGATCTGGCGGCGGCCGCCTGACCCGGCGGCTCCTCCGGTCAGCGCTGCCAGCGCCCGGACCGTCGCGACGTCGCGGGCGGTCACCATCAGCAACGTGACACCGGCAGCCGCCCACTCGGCCAGCTGGGCGCGCACCTGATCGGCCGTGCCCACCAGCATGGTCTCGCGCACCATCTCATCGGGCACCGCGGCCACCGCCTCGGCTTTGCGCCCCGACAGGAACAGCCGGGTGACGTCGTCGACCACCTGTCCGTAGCCCATGCGTCGATACAGGTCGGCGTGGAAGTTCTTCTCCCTGGCCCCCATCCCACCGACATACAGCGCCGTCGAGGGCCGGTATCGGTCCAGGGCGGCGGCGACGTCGTCGGTGATCACGCAGGCGGCGTTGGCGGCGATCTCGAAGTCGGCCCGGCTGCGGCGGGCCCCGGGGCGGGCGAAACCCTCGTCGAGCCACTCGTCGTACCGGCCGGCCATGCGCGGGGAGAAGAAGACGGCCAGCCAGCCGTCGGCGATCTCGGCGGTCTGGGCGACGTTGCGCGGCCCTTCGGCGCCGAGCCAGATCGGGGTATCCGGTCGGCGCGGGTGCGTGATCGAGGTGAGCGCCCGGCCGAGCCCGGTGCCGCCGGGCAGGGGCAACCCGTAGTGCGGACCGTCGCTGGTCACCGGACCCCGGCGGGCCAGGACGTCGCGGACGATGCGCACGTATTCGCGGGTGCGTGCCAGCGGCCGCGCGAACGGCTGCCCGTACCAGCCCTCGACCACCTGCGGGCCGGAGACGCCCAGTCCGATGATGTGCCGGCCGCCGGACAGGTGGTCCAGGGTCAGGGCCGCCATCGCCAGCGAGGTGGGCGGCCGGGCCGACAGCTGCGCCACCGCCGTACCCAATCGGATCCGCGAGGTGTCCGCGCCCCACCAGGCCAGCGGGGTGTATGCGTCGCTGCCCCACGATTCGGCGGTGAACACCGTATCGAAACCGCAGTCCTCGGCGGCAGCGATCAATTCCGGGGCTCCGGCGAGCGGCTCGGCGCCCCAGTACCCCAGCTGCAGTCCCAGTTTCATGCGTGTCCTTCGGTCCGAATGCTTGCACGCAATACTAGAACGTGTTCTATTTATTGGGTGACCCGCAGCGCCGCACCGTCGAGCCCCCAGGTCGAGGTCCCCGTTCCGCAGACCGAGATCCTTGCGGCCGACCTCGCCATCTCCTTCGATTACACCCGCTCCCTCGGACCGGTCCTGTCCCCGTTCGCCCTCGCCTTGCGCGACGGGCGGATCCTGGGCGGCCGCACCTCCGACGGCCGGGTGCTGGTCCCCCCGGCCGAATTCGATCCGGTCACCGGACGCCAGACCACCGAGCTGGTCGACACCGGCCCGATCGGCACCGTGGTCAGCTGGTCCTGGCAACCCGACCCCCTGGCCGGACAGCCGCTGTCCGAGCCGTTCGCCTGGGCACTGATCCGGTTCGACGGCGCCGACGGCGCACTGCTGCATGTGGTCAAGGTCGACGGACCCGACCGGATCGGCACCGGACTGCGTGTGCACCCGGTGTGGCGGCCGGTGCGCACCGGCCGGATCGACGACATCGCCTACTTCGCTCCCGGTGCGCACGGCGAACCGGCTCCGATCGAGCCCGATGCCGCTCCCATCGCCGGCGACGACGGCCTGGTCACCCTCACCACCCCGGTCTCGCTGACCATCGCGCACAGCGCCACCGAAGAAGAGTCCTGGTACCTCGAGGGCCTGCGCCGGGGCACACTGCTCGGCGGCCGGGTCACCACCGGCGAGGTCTACTTCCCGCCGCGGCAGGCCAGCCCCGCCGACGGGTCACGGACCGTCGCCCGCGTCGAGCTGCCCGACACCGGCACCGTCACCACGTTCTGCATCGTGAACGTGCCGTTCCTCGGCCAGCAGATCACACCGCCGTACGTGGCCGCCTACATCCTTCTCGACGGCGCCGACATCCCGTTCCTGCACCTGATCCTGGACTGCCCCGCCGACGAGGTCCACATGGGCATGCGGGTCAAGGCCGTGTGGCGGCCCGAAGACGAGTGGGACCACACCTTGCGCAACATCAGCCATTTCGCACCCAGCGGCGAACCGGACGCACCGTTCGAGTCGTACCGGGACCACCTGTAAGGAGAGCCGCTTCCGATGAACCCTTCCGACCCCTCCGCCGGGCGAGCACCACGGATCGCCGTGGTGGGCTTCGCCCACAGCGCCAACGTGCCGGCCACCACGGGGACCACCAACGGCGTGGAGATGCTGATCCCCTGCTTCGACCGCCTGTACACCCAGCTGGGGATCACCCGTTCCGATATCGGTTTCTGGTGCAGCGGCTCATCCGACTACCTGGCCGGCCGCGCGTTCTCGTTCATCTCGGCGATCGATGCGATCGGCGCGGTCCCGCCGATCAACGAGTCGCACGTGGAGATGGACGGGGCCTGGGCACTCTACGAGGCCTGGGTCAAGATCCTCACCGGCGAGGTGGACATCGCCCTGGCGTACGGCTTCGGCAAGGCCTCGGCCAGCAACGCCGACCGGACCCTGGCCCTGCAGACCGACCCCTACACCGTCGCTCCCCTGCTCCCCGACGCGCGTTCCCTGGCGGGCCTGCAGGCTCGCGCCGGACTGGACGCCGGCACCTGGACCCAGGAGCAGATGGCGCAGGTGGCTGCGCGGACCACCGGCGCCGACGTCGACGAGCTGCTGACCGCCGACTATGTCGCCGCACCGTTGCGCGCCCACGACATCGCGCCCTACGCCGATGCGGCGGCGGCGGTGGTGATCGCCACCGAGGAGCGCGCCCGCGAGCTGACCGACCGTCCGGCCTTCATCACCGGCTGGGACCATCGCATCGACTCGCCGAACTTCGGTGCCCGCGACCTGACCCGCTCCCCCTCGACGGCCCTGGCCGGCGACACCGCCTTCGGTGAGCGCAGCCGGGCCGTGGACGTCGCCGAGATCCAGGCGCCGTACACCCACCAGGAGATCATCGTCCGGCAGGCGCTGCGCCTGCCGGATTCTGTGCGGATCAATCCGTCCGGCGGAGCCCTGACCGGCAACGCCCTGTTCTCCGGCGGACTGCAGCGCATCGGCTATGCCGCGCACGCGATCACCACCGGGGCGGCGAACACCGCAGTAGCCCACGCGACCAGCGGGCCGCTGCTGCAGCAGAACATGGTCGTGACCCTGGCAGGAGACGAGAACTGATGGCGCGCAACCGATCCGCGGTGCTGGGCACCGGGCAGACCAAGTACGTCGCCAAGCGCACCGACGTCACCATGGCCGGTATGGTGCGCGAGGCGATCGATCGCGCCCTGGCCGACGCCCAGGTCACGATGGATCAGATCGATGCGATCGTCATCGGCAAGGCACCGGACCTGTTCGAGGGCGTGATGATGCCCGAACTGGCGATGGCCGAAGCGATCGGCGCGGTCGGCAAGCGCCTGATCCGGGTGCACACCGCTGGCTCGGTGGGCGGATCGACCGCGGTCGTCGGCTCGTCCCTGGTCTCCGCCGGTGTGCATCGCCGGGTGCTGGCCGTGGCCTGGGAGAAGCAGTCCGAATCCAATGCGATGTGGGCACTGTCGATCCCGGTGCCGTTCACCATGCCCGTCGGCGCCGGCGCCGGTGGGTACTTCGCCCCGCATGTGCGCGCCTACATCCACAAATCCGGCGCCCCGTCGCACATCGGCGCCATGGTCGCAGCCAAGGACCGCCGCAACGGGGCCCGCAACCCCCTGGCCCATCTGCACCAGCCGGACCTGACCGTGGAGAAGGTCCTCAGCTCGCAGATGCTGTGGGATCCGATCCGGTACGACGAGACCTGCCCGTCCTCCGACGGTGCGTGCGCGGTGGTGATCGGCGACGAGGCCGCCGCCGATGCGTCCGTCGCCGACGGCCGTCCGGTGGCCTGGATCCACGCCACCGCCATGCGCACCGAACCACTGGCCTACAGCCACCGCAACGTGGTCAGCCCGCAGGCGGGCCGCGATGCGGCGGCTGCGCTGTGGCGCGCGGCCGGCATCGGCGATCCGCTCGAGGAGGTCGACGTCGCCGAGATCTATGTGCCGTTCTCCTGGTTCGAGCCGATGTGGCTGGAGAATCTGGGCTTCGCCGCACCGAACGAGGGCTGGAAGCTCACCGAGGCCGGTGAGACCGAGATCGGCGGCAGGCTGCCGGTCAACGCCTCCGGCGGCGTGCTCAGTTCCAACCCGATCGGCGCCTCGGGAATGATCCGTTTCGCCGAGGCGGCCATCCAGGTGATGGGCAAGGCCGGCGACCACCAGGTCGACGGTGCCCGCAAAGCCCTGGGCCATGCCTACGGCGGCGGCTCCCAGTACTTCTCCATGTGGCTGGTGGGGGCCGACCGCCCCTGACCACACGGCCGTTTTCGGCTGTGGCCACGGGAAACACCGATCAGCACTAGACTTCTTCGGAGCCGACCAAAGGACTCTGATGAGCACCGATGTGAACGCACAGCACCCTTACAGCCCCGCCTTCCGCGCCGGCGACACCATCTACGTCTCCGGCGCCCTGTCGGTCGACCGGGACTATCGCCCGGTGGCCGGCCGCGACGCCGCACTGGATGCGGCGATGGATCGGATGACCGAACGATTGGCCACCGCCGGCGGCCGCGTCGACGACGTGGTCAAGCTGACGTACTACGTGACCGACGTATCCCTGCGAGAGGAAGCCAACCGCCAGTTCGAGCGGGTCTTCGCTCAGCCGCGACCGGCCCGCACCTTCCTGGCCGTCAGCGCACTGCCCTACGGGGCGACCGTGGAGATCGACGCCATCGCCGTCGTCGGCGAACCGCCCGCCGAATAGTCGCCGGCCGCGCACGGCACTGACCCCCGCTAGACATGCGGACCGCGGTCCGTTTATCCTGAGGGCACTGCGCTCGCGGACCCGATCCGCACGGTGCGTCGACGACCCCGTGATTCGGCGCTGCCCCACACCGACCAGGGAGACATTTCCATGACCCGAACCCAGCTCGGCCAGTCACTGGCCACCACCATCGCCCGCATCATCTTGGGCATCATCTTCTTCGCCCACGGCTGGCAGAAGTTCTTCACCAACGGCATCGGCAACGTCGCCGACGGCTTCGCCGCCATGGGCGTGCCGGCCCCGACCTTCTCCGCCTGGTTCGCCGGCCTGGTCGAACTGGTCGGCGGCGCCGCCCTGATCCTGGGCGTCGCGGTCCCGGTGTTCGCCGGACTGCTGATCATCGACATGATCGGCGCGATCTTCACCGCGCACATCGACAACGGCTTCTGGAACATCGACGGCGGCTACGAGCTGAACCTGGCGCTGATCGCCGGTCTGATCGCCGTCGCCGTCGCCAACCAGGGTCCGCTGTCGGTGGACGGGAACATCTTGCGGGCCCGGGCTGTGAAGCGCTGACCGGACAGACCCCACAGGAAACGGCCCGCCGGAGAACTCTCCGGCGGGCCGTTTCTCGCTTCTGCCGGGCCGGCGATACGGCCCCGGACGGTGTGCGCTACTGGGGACGCAGCGACGCCATCGTCTCGGCCACTTCCCAGAAGGCGCGCAGCGCGGCGAGATTCCCGTCCGCATCGGCCCTGTAGGTGAAGACGCCGTCGGCTTCGGTGACATGCCCGGCGATGTAGGTGACGATCTTGCCGATGTAGGCCACCTCATCACCGCAGATGATCTCCTTGTCGAAGACGAAGTCGATCTTCTCGGTGGTGCCGATGGTCTTGTCCCAGAACTCCGAGAGCTGCTGGTGACCGCGGTGCCCGACGCCGGCCTCATCGAACATCGACGGGCCGACGGGATCCTCAACGGATCCGTCGGCGGCGAAGTTGTCCAGCCACGCCTGCTTGTCGCGGGCGGCCACCGCCTCTCGGGAGCGACGCCCGGCCAGCACGGCCGGATGACTCTCCCGATCGATGTTCAGATAGGGAGGCAGACCCTCGTCGCCAGCGGCGCCGTCACTTGGTGCCATAGTCGACCTGCAGCTCCTTGATCCCGTTGATCCAGCCGTGCCGCAGCCGCCGCGGCTTTTCCAGCTTGGTGATGTCGGGCACCATATCGGCCAGCGCGTTGAACATCAGGTTGATCTCCATGCGGGCCAGGTTGGCGCCGATGCAGAAGTGGGTCCCGTTGCCGCCGAAACCGACGTGCGGGTTCGGATCGCGCAGGATGTCGAAGGTGAACGGATCGTCGAAGACGTCCTCGTCGTAGTTCGCCGATCCGTAGAACAGACCAACGCGGTCGCCCTTCTTGACGGCCTGGCCGCCGATCTCGGTGTCGGCCTTGGCGGTGCGCTGGAAGCTGTTGACCGGGGTCGCCCAGCGGACGATCTCGTCGACCGCGGTGGCCGGGCGCTCCTTCTTGAACAGTTCCCACTGCTCGGGATTGTCCATGAAGGCGTTCATCCCGTGGGTGATTGCATTGCGAGTGGTCTCGTTGCCGGCCACGGTCAGCAGGATGAAGAAGAATCCGAACTCGGCCTCGTCGAGCGAATGCCCGTCGATGTCGGCGTTCACCAGCGTGGTGACGATGTCGTCGGCCGGGCATTTG
This sequence comes from Gordonia hirsuta DSM 44140 = NBRC 16056, assembly GCF_000333015.1. Classification (GTDB taxonomy): domain Bacteria; phylum Actinomycetota; class Actinomycetes; order Mycobacteriales; family Mycobacteriaceae; genus Gordonia; species Gordonia hirsuta. The sequence goes on from NZ_BANT01000027.1 coordinate 40,131, forward strand.
CGGCGCGCGTCGGCCATGTTGTAGCCGTAGCCGAGGATCTCCGCCGAGGCGACCTGGGGATCGGTGGTGAACTCCGGATCGTCGGCGTTCATCATCGAGTTGGACCAGTCGAAGAGCTTCATCCGGTCTTCCTCGGGCACACCGAGTAGATCGGCGATCGCCAGCAGCGGCAGGTCGACGGCGACCTGATGCACGAAGTCGCCGGATCCCGAATCGGCGGCCTGGGCGACGATCCTGCGGGCGGCTGCATCCAGCTTCTCCTCCAGGGCATGGACGGCCTTGGGGGTGAACGCCCGGGAGACGACCTTGCGCAGCCGGGTGTGCTCGGGCGGATCGTGGTTGATCAGCAGCGCCTTGGTGACGTCGATCTGCTCCTGGGGCATCTCATCGTCGAAGCGCATGATCACACCGTTCTCCGCCGCCGACCACAGGTCGGCGTTCTTGGAGATGTCGCGGATGTCCTTGTGCTTGGAGATCACCCAGTAGCCACCGTCGTGGAAGCCTCCGCCCTTGCCGGGCAACTGGGGATTCCACCAGACCGGTGCGGTCTTACGCAGTTCGGCGAACTCCTTGACGGGGATACCCTGTTCGAGCAGATCCGGGTTGGTGAAATCCCAGCCCTCCTGCTCCATGAACGGGCACTTACCCGTCGAATCCGACGCTGCGGCATTCTGCATCATCTGCGTCACGCCTCCACCTCTTTTTCGCGATTCCGACAGTCCCCGAAAAATGAGAACCGGTTACAGTTTTGGTAGTCCCCACTGTGCCACACTGGTGAGACGCAAACAAGAACATGTTTCACTTTCCTGGTGGTTGCGTCGATGAAAGGTAGATGAATGGGCGATCCGGTGATCGTAGAAGCAGTCCGCACCCCGATCGGTAAGCGCAACGGCTGGCTCTCGGGTCTACACGCCGCCGAGATCCTCGGAGCGGCGCAGACCGGGGTGATCGAGCGCGCCGGGATCGACCCGGCGCTGGTGGAGCAGGTGATCGGCGGCTGCGTGATGCAGGTCGGCGAGCAGGGCAACAACGTCACCCGCACCGCCTGGCTGCACGCCGGACTGCCCTGGCAGACCGGCGCGACCACCGTCGACTGCCAGTGCGGCTCGGCGCAGCAGGCCAATCACCTGATCGCCGGGCAGATCGCGGCGGGGGCGATCGAGGTCGGCATCGCCTGCGGCATCGAATGCATGTCCCACGTCCCGCTGGGCGCCAACGTGGTCGCCGAGGCCGGGCCGCGCCGTCCCGAGTCCTGGGACATCGATATGCCCGATCAGTTCGACGCCGCCGAGCGCATCGCCGCCCGCCGCGGAATCACCCGCGCCGAGGTCGACGCCCTGGGTCTGCGCTCACAGCTCAACGCCAAGCGCGCCTGGGACGAGGGCCGCTTCGACCGCGAGATCCTCACCGTCACCGCCCCCGAGCGCACCCGCGAGGGCGAGCCGACCGGCCAGACGCTGACCGTCACCCGCGACCAGGGACTGCGTGAGACGACCGCCGAATCGCTGGCCGGCCTCAAACCGGTGATCGACGGCGGCATCCACACCGCCGGAAACTCCTCGCAGATCTCCGACGGGGCGGCCGCGGTCCTGATCATGGACTCCGACCGGGCCCGCGAGCTGGGACTGACCCCGCGCGCACGCTTCAAGGCCCAAGCACTGGTCGGCGCCGAACCGTACTACCACCTCGACGGACCGGTCCAGGCCACCGAGCGGGTCCTGGCCCAGAGCGGGATGAGCATGGCCGATATCGATCTGGTGGAGATCAACGAGGCCTTCGCCTCGGTGGTGCTGTCGTGGGCCCGGGTACACAACCCCGATATGGACAAGGTCAACGTCAACGGCGGCGCGATCGCACTGGGGCACCCGGTCGGCAGCACCGGCTCCCGCCTGATCACCACCGCCCTGCACGAGCTCGAACGCAGCGACGGCCAGACCGCTCTGGTGACCATGTGCGCCGGCGGGGCGCTGGCCACCGCGACGATCCTCGAACGCATCTGAGCGTTCTCGCAGATCGACACGACAGCGGCGGGTTCTCCGAGGCCAGTGACTTCTTTGCGGTCACTGGCCTCGAAGGTCCCGCAGGCGCGCTGGTCTGGGAGTAGACAGCGCAGATGGCCGCCTCGCCGACACGCGTAAACTCGGGGCCATGACCGGGTCTTCACGGCCAGACATCGCCGACCGCGACGATATCGTCGATCTGCTCGGGGACTTCTATCATCGGGCGTTCGCCGACGAGTTGCTGCGCCCGGTGTTCGTCGACGTGGCGCAGATGGATCTGTCAGTGCATCTGCCGGCCATCGCCGAGTTCTGGTGCAAAGCCGTCCTCAAACAGGGCGAATACCGGCGCAACGTGTTCCTCCCGCACCGCGAACTGCACGAGCTCACCGCTTTGGGACCGCAGCACTTCGAGCGCTGGCTGAGCTTGTGGCACCGCACGATCGACGACCGGCACACCGGGCCGAAGGCCGATCTGGCCAAACTGCACGGCGCCCGGATCGCCTATTCGATGTGCCGGATGCTCACCGGGGAACTGGTGGTCTCGATCGCCGAGTGGCTCGAGGCGACCGGCCACGAGCTGGGCGTGCACAGTCCGCGGCACATCGCCGGCTGATCCGGTGGTCCCAGGCGCGTGCGGCCCGGGACCGCGTCACTGCGCTTCGGCGCGCGCCTTGAGCCGCTCGAGGGTCTGCCGGATGTGGTCGGCGTTGGTCGCCGCCCGGTCCTTGACGCCGGTGGCCAGGGTGCCGATCGGCCGGAACCAGGCCGGCCGCAGGTCCATGGTGCTCTCGGTGACCAGGCAGCCGCCGTCGACCTCGGCCAGGTCGTAGCGCCAGCGGGCGATCGGGATCATCAGACTGCGCACCTCGAATTCGAAGGCTTTGCCGGGCCGGGCATCGGTGACCGTGCAGGTGGTGGTCCAGGTGTGCTTGCCGTTGCGGTTGCTGCCCTTGAACACCGCCCCGGCGTGGGCGTTGTTGCCCTTGGTCCAGGTCATCGAGGTGGTCTCGGCGGCCAGATCACTGAGCACGTCCAGGTCGGTGATCAGGTCGTAAACGGTGGCCGGATCGGCCGCGATGGTGATGTCGGCGGACACCGCCGGGATTGCCTTTGCCATGCCTCCACCTTAGGCGGCGGGTCGGCGCGCGTAATGCTCGAGCACCCGCAGCGCCGCCGCACCGTAGCCTCCCCCGAAGAGCAGCGCGTGGACCAGCAGCGGCGGCAGCTGATACCAGCGCAGCCGATCCCGCCAGCCGGCCGAGAGCGGGAAGGCCTCGTCGTAGGCGGCGAAGCAGTCCTCGCCGAAGCCGCCGAACAGCGTCATCATCGCCAGGTCGATCTCCCGGTGCGCCCAGTGCGCCGCCGGGTCGATCAGCCAGTTGTGTCCGGTCGCCCGGTCCGCCGGGGCGTCTTGCGCACCCGCCCGGCCGATCATCCGGTTGCCCGCCCACAGGTCGCCGTGCACCAGCGCCGGCGGCTCGGGTGGGCCGCACAGCTCGCCGGCGCGCGGTGCAAGCCGTTCGGCCAGGGTCCGCGCCCGCCCGGGCAGTTCCCCCGCGGCGATCGCGCGCCCGATCAGCGGCACCACCCGGCGGGTGAAGAAGAACTCCGGCCAGTCCTCGGTGGGCCTCAGATCGATCGGCACCGATCCCAGGTAACCGGTCGGCGCACCGTCGATCGCCCCGAACGTCGGATGGGTGACCGCGTGCAGTCCGGCCAGTTCCCGCCCGAAATCGGTGTCGGTGGCCGGCCCCGGCGGACCGGCCGAAATCCATTCGAGCACCAGCCCCGAGTCGCTCTGGCGCAGCACCTCGGGGACCCCGAGTCCGCCGCGATGGGCGCGCAGGATCTGCAGGCCGGCGGCTTCGCGGGTGAACAGGTCCGGCGCCGGATCGGGTGCGTATTTGAGGAACAGCGGCCCGTCGGGAGTGTCCAGGCGGTAGGCACGGGCGATGTCTCCGCCGGTGACCGGATGTGCCGCACGCACGCGCAGGCCGTCGATCAGTTCTGCGGGCAGGTGATCGGTCATGACTCCATGATCACCCTCTCGACGCCGTCTCGCGGCGATCCGGCTCAGGCTCGATCCGGTGTCAGGCGTAGCGGGCGCGCAAGGCCTTCTTATCGGGTTTGCCCAGCGCGGTCAGCGGCAGCTGATCGGTGAAGATCACCGTCTTGGGCGAGTGCACCGCACCCTTGGCCTCCTTGACCGCCTGCTGGATCTGCGCAGCCACCTCGGCTTCGGCCAGCACCGATTCACCACCGGCCGATTCACCCGGGCCCGAATCGGCCGGGGTGCGCAGCACCACCACCGCGGTCACCGCCTCGCCCCACTTGTCGTCGGGCACCCCGATCACCCCGACCTGAGCCACCGCCGGGTGGGCGGCCACCACGTCCTCCACCTCGCGCGGGAAGACGTTGAAGCCGCCGGTGACGATCATGTCCTTGGTCCGGTCGACGATGTACCAGAAGCCTTCCGCGTCCTCGCGGGCCACGTCGCCGGTGTGCAGCCAGCCGTCCCGGAAGGCCTCGGCGGTCTGTTCGGGCAGGCCCAGATAGCCTCCGGCCAGCAGCGGCCCGGATACGCAGATCTCCCCCGGCTCCCCCTGCGGGACCGGGCGGCCCTGGTCGTCGAGCAGGGCCGTGCGCAGGAACGACGACGGCCGGCCGCAACTGCCCAGCCGCTCCGGGGTGTGCTCGTCGGTGCGCAGATAGCTGATCGCCATCGGCGCCTCGGACTGGCCGTAGTACTGGGCGAAGACCGGCCCGAAGCGGTCGATGGCCTCGGCCAGCCGCACCGGGTTGATCGCCGAAGCGCCATAGTACACCGTCTGCAGGGAGCTGAGGTCACGGGTGTGTGAATCCGGGTGGTCGAGCAGGGCGTAGAGCATCGACGGGACCAGCATGGTGGCGGTGATCTGCTCGCGCTCGATCGTCTCGAGCACCTGCGCCGGATCGAAGCGGCCCAGGACCACCATGCTGCCGCCGGTCATCAGCGTCGGCACGAAGAACGCCGCCCCGGCGTGTGAGAGCGGGGTGCACATCAGAAAGCGCGGCCGGTCGGGCCACTCCCATTCGGCCAGCTGGATCGAGGTCATCGTGGCCATCGCCTGGGCGGTGCCGATCACGCCCTTGGGTCTGCCGGTGGTGCCACCGGTATAGGTCACCGAGACCACGTGGTCGGGTGGCAGCAGCGCGGCGGTCAGCGGCTGTGCGCGATACTTCTCAGCCTCGGCGACGATGTCCACCCCCACCTCGCTCAGCTCCGGAGGCACCGGTCCCAGGGTGAGGATCTGCGTCAGTGCGGGCACCTTCTCCAGCAGGGCGGCGGCGCGCTCGACGAACATCGGGTTCGGGTCGATCACCAGCGTCCGCACGCCGGCGTCGTTCAGGACATAGGCGTGGTCGTCGAGGGAACCGAGCGGATGCAGGGCGGTGCGGCGCCACCCGCGGGTCTGGCCGGCACCGATCACCAGCAGCACCTCCGGCCGGTTGAGCGCCAGCAGTCCGACGGCCGGCCCGCTCCCCGATTCGACGCCGGCGCCGACCCCCTCGAAGGCTTGCACATAGCGGCTGATCGCCTCGGCCATCTGCCGCCCGGTCAGTTCGGTGTCACCGATCTGCAGGACCGGCCGGTCGGCGTGCCGGTGCAGGGCCGAGACCATCAGATCGCCCAGATGCACGCCGGTTCGCAGGTACTCGTCAGTAGACTCGCCAGTCACATTTTCCGCCACGAGCCCACACTAGAACGTGTTTCAGTATTTCGGAAGACGCGCAGGTAAAAACCTCGGGACAAGTCCACCACGCGGGCCGATTCGGGCCTACCATCGATGCCATGACCGATGTTGACAAGGCCACCGACCGCCGCGAATTGACCCAAACCGTGCTCACCGCTCTGGAGCGTCGTCACGAGCTCCTCGACGTCGTCGTCGAGGCCGAGGACCGCCCCTCCGCCGTCGCTGCGGTCGCCGAGTTGCTGGGCGCCTCGCCCGCCGCCGTCGATTCGGTGATGAACATGTCCTTCCATCAGCTCACCAAGGAGGCCCGCCGCCGCCATCAGGCCGAGCTCGACGACCTCAACGCCGAACTCACCTTCACCGCGGCCGAGCGTCCGGCCGCCTCCGGCGACACCCTGGGACTGCGCCCGTTCTCCGCCGACGCCGACGCGGACCTGATGTCCGAGTGCACCGACGAACTGCACGTGGCCCTGGACGGCTCGGGGGCACCGGCCGGCGAACTGTCGGAGGAGATCGCCAAGGGTGTCAAACGCGTCGACGACGAGGATGCCGTCTGGCTGGTCGCTGTCGAGGGCGCCGACAAGATCGGCCTGGTGCTCGGCGAGCTCACCGGTTCCGGCGAGGTGGATGTGCGCATCTGGATCCGTCCCGAGAAGCGCAAGCACGGCTACGGCACCGCAGCACTGCGCAAGTCGCGCACCGAGATGGCGATCGCCTTCCCGGGTGTGCCGATGGTGGTGCGCGCACCCAGCGCCTGACCGGCAGACGGCGACGACCTCCGGGCCGCCCCTGCGCGATTCACACGCGGCGGGGCGGCCCGAATCGTGCGGTGATGGCGGTGATCGCCCCGGCGTCGTCGACCTGAAAGGTTTCCGAGACCGGCGCGGCCAGCCGCAGGAGCGTCGGTCGCACGTGCACCAGATACCGGGTGTGCACCCGGTCGCCGTCGACGCGGGCGGTGAAATCGCTGACGGCGTGGATCAGCCGGAACTGCGGGCCGCGCGCCAGGCTGGCGGCGATGTGCGCGCCGCTGCGGCCGGTCTTGACACCCAGTTCGTGGCGGATGCAGTCCGGGTGCAGTGGCACCGGCGCCGGATCGTGGGTCACCAGCGCGTCGACGTAGGCCCGCGCGGCGGCGATGGCGGCCTGCTCAGCGGGCGCCATAGGGCTTGACCTGTACCGGTGAACGGTCCAGCAGGTCTGCGACGACGGGCCCCAGCTCGGCCGGGGTCCAGCGCGCCCCCTTGTCCACCGAGGCGGCGCGCTGCCAGCCGTCGAGCACGGTGACCACACCGCCCTCCACCTCGAAGACCCGCCCGGTGACGTCGGCCGAGGCCGGCGAGCCGAGCCACACCACCAGCGGCGAGATGTTCGCCGGGTCCATCGCGTCGAAGGACCCGTCGTCGGGGGCGGCCATCTGCGCGGCCATCACCTCCCCGGCACCCATCGTCATCTGGGTGCGCGCCGCCGGTGCGATCGCATTGACGGTGACCCCGTAGCCGACCAGTTCGCTGGCCGCCTGGATGGTGAGCTGCGCGATCGCCGCCTTGGCCGCGGCGTAGTTGCCCTGCCCGACCGAGCCGAAGATGCCGGCCCCCGAGGAGGTGTTGATCACCCGCGCCTGCCGCGGAGTTCCGGCCTTGGCCTGGGCTCGCCAGTACGCCCCGGCGTGCCGCAGCAACACGAAGTGCCCCTTCAAGTGCACGCGCACCACCGCGTCCCATTCCTCTTCCGACAGGGAGATGAGCATCCGGTCGCGCACGAAGCCGGCATTGTTCACCAGCACGTCCAGTTCGCCGAACTGCTCGATCGCGGTCTGCACGATCTGTTCGCCGGTCGCCCAGTCGGCGACGTCGCCGGGAGCGGCGACCGCCCGTCCCCCGCTCTCGCGGATCTGCTGGGCGACTGCTTCGGCGGCGTCGGCCTGGTAGTCGTTGACCACCACGGCGGCCCCGTCGGCGGCGAAGGCCAGCGCGTGTTCGCGGCCGATGCCCTGTCCGGCGCCGGTCACGATCACGGTGCGTCCGGTGTTTCCTGTATCGCTCACGATGTCTCACTCTTCTGGGTCTGAACCTGCTGGACGTCGTTTCCGGCGTTCGCCGCGTCCAGGAAGGCGGGCTTCTCCCCGCCGCCGTGCACGGTCAGCGTCGAACCGGTGATGTAGGCGGCCAGCGGTGACAGCAGGAACGCCACCGCATGGCCGATATCGGACGGCCGGGCCAGCCGGCCCATCGGGATGGTCGCCCCGACCGCAGCGACCCCGGCCTCGTCGCCGTAGTGCAGGTGGGACGATTCGGTCTGCACCGGTCCGGCGATCACCGAGTTGATGCGCACCTGCGGCGCCCATTCGACCGCCAGCGAACCGGTCAGATTGTCCAGTCCGGCCTTGGCCGCGCCGTAGGCTGCGGTCCCCGGTGACGGCCGGTGGCCGCTCACACTCGAGACGTTGACGATCGCACCGCCGCCGGGCTGACCGGTCATCACCGCATGTGCGGCCCGCGCCACGGTCAGCGGTGCGAGCAGGTTCAGGGCCACGATCTTGGCTGCGAACGAGTCCGAGGCGTCGGCAGTCAGGGCGAACGGTGAGCCGCCGGCATTGTTAACCACCCCGTCCAGTCGGCCGTGCCGATCGACGATGCCGGCGACCAGTTCACCGACCTGCTCCGGATCACGCACATCGCAGGCCACGAACTCGCCGGGAGCGCGCTCCGCCGACGAGGAATCGGGCCCGCGCCGCGCACACACCACCGGTGTGGCGCCCAGCCCGGCCAGCACGGCGGCGATCCCGGCGCCGACGCCGCGGACCCCACCGGTCACCAGAACGATCTTTCCGTCGAGGCCCAGCTGCCCCGGCTGCACCTGCTCGGTCATAGTGCTACCGTAGCAAACAACCAAGCATTTGCTTGGTATAGCGGTCAGGAGTTCACACAATGCCGATCAGCACCACCCGCACCGGCGACGGAATCGTCGTGGTCACCGCCGACTACCCACCGGTGAACGCGCTACCGAGCGCCGCCTGGTTCACCCTCGCCGAAACGGTGCTGGCCGCCGGCGACGACCCGCAGACCCGCGTGGTGATCCTGGCGGCCCAGGGCCGCGGCTTCAACGCCGGCGTGGACATCAAGGAGATGCAGTCCACCGAGGGCTTCGAGGCGCTCATCGGCGCCAACCAGGGCTGCGCCGCAGCGTTCTCGGCCGTCTACGACTGCGCCGTCCCGGTGATCGCGGCAGTGCACGGCTTCTGCGTCGGCGGCGGCATCGGCCTCGTCGGCAACGCCGATGTGATCGTGGCCGCCGAGGGCACCGTCTTCGGCCTGCCCGAGGTGGACCGCGGCGCCCTCGGTGCCGCCACCCACCTGGCCCGGCTGGTGCCGGCGCACCTGATGCGAGCCCTGTACTTCACCGCCCGCAACATCACCGCCGAAGAGCTCGAACGCTTCGGCTCGGTATACCGCGTCGTGCCGCAGCAGGATCTGCTCGATGCGGCGCTGGAGGTCGCCGGCGAGATCGCCGCCAAAGACACCCGCGTCATCCGGGCGGCCAAAGCCGCGATCAACAACATCGACCCGGTCGACGTGAAGAAGAGCTACCTGCTCGAACAGCGGTACACCTACGAACTGAATCTGGCCGGCGTCGCCGACGAGCACCGCGACGCCTTTGTGGAGAAGGGAGCACGCTGACATGACCCACGGCAGCGGGCCGCGAGACAAGACGAGCACCCTGGATCAGGTGGTCGCCGAGATCGAAGACGGCATGACGATCGGCATCGGCGGCTGGGGCGGACGGCGCAAGCCGATGGCCCTGGTGCGGGCACTGGCCCGCTCGGACGTGAAAGACCTGACGGTGGTCACCTACGGCGGGGCCGACCTGGGCCTGCTGTGCGCCGCCGGCAAGGTCCGTCGCGCCTACTACGGTTTCGTCTCCCTGGATTCGGCGCCCTTCTACGATCCGTGGTTCGCCCAGGCCCGCCTCGCCGGCGCCATCGAATCGCGGGAGATGGACGAGGGCATGATCAAGGCCGGACTGGAGGCGGCCGCCGCGCGGCTGCCGTTCCTGCCGATCCGTGCCGGGCTGGGCTCGTCGGTGCCCGACTTCTGGGAGGGCGAGCTCAAGACCGTCGTCTCCCCCTATCCCGATGCGGACGGACGCACTCAGACGCTGATCGCCATGCCGGCGCTGACCCTGGATGCGGCCCTGGTGCACCTGGATCTGGCCGACCGGCACGGCAACGCCGCCTACACCGGCGTCGACCCCTACTTCGACGACCTGTACCTGGCCGCCGCGCAGCGCCGCTACGTCGAGACCGACCGGCTGGTGCCGACCGAAGACCTGGTCGACGCCGTCGTACCGCAGCGCCTGGTCGTGAGCCGGATGCACGTCGACCGCGTCATCGAGACCCCCAACGGCGCGCACTTCACCTTCGCCGGGGAGTACCCGCGCGACGATGCCTTCCAGAAGTTCTATGTCGAATCGGCCGGCGACGAGGAGAAGTGGGCGGCCTTCCGCACCCGCTTCCTGGACGTCGACGAACCGACCTATCAGGCCGAGGTGGCCACGTGGCACGCCGAACAGGAGGACCCGAAGTGACTTCGACCGACACCACCGCCGCGGTGACCGGCACCGGAGCGACCCGCGCCGAATACTGCGTGGCGGCCTGCGCCGACATCTTCACCGGGGCCGGGGAGATCATGGCCTCCCCGATGGCGCCCGTCCCGCTGCTGGGCGCCCGCCTAGCGCGGCTGACCACCGAACCGGATCTGCTCATCACCGACGGCGAGGCGCTGATCCTGGCCGACACCCCGGCGATCGGTCGGACCGGCGCCATCGAGGGCTGGTTGCCGTTCCGGAAGGTCTTCGACACCCTGGCCAGCGGCCGCCGCCACGTGGTGATGGGCGCCAACCAGATCGACCGGCACGGCAACCAGAACCTGTCGGCGTTCGGGCCGCTGCAGCACCCGACCCGGCAGATGTTCGGGGTGCGCGGTGCGCCCGGGAACACGATCAACCACGCCACCAGCTACTGGGTGCCCCGGCACAGCAGCCGGGTCTTCGGCCAGAGCGTCGACATCGTCTGCGGCGTCGGCTTCGACAAGGTCGATCCGGACAATCCCGCGTTCGACGATGTGCACATCCACCGCGTCGTCACCGATCTGGGCGTCTTCGACTTCGGCGGTCCCGACCACACCATGCGCGCGCTGTCGCTGCACCCGGGGGTCACCGCCGAACAGGTCGCCGAGAACACCGGTTTCCCGATCGCCGATCTGGAATCGGCCCCGCAGACGCCCGCGCCCACCGCGCAGCAGCTGCAGCTGATCCGGGAGGTCCTCGATCCCACGGGCGTCCGCGACCGGGAGGTCCGCTCGTGAGGGCCGCCCCGATCGCCACCCGGTTCACCGAACTGGTCGGCGTCGACTACCCGATCGTGCAGACCGGGATGGGCTGGGTGTCCGGGCCGTCGCTGACCGCGGCGACCGCGAACGCCGGCGGGCTGGGCATCCTGGCCTCGGCGACGATGACCTTCGCCGAACTCGAGGCGGCGATCGCCAAGACCAAATCGCTCACCGACCGCCCGTTCGGGGTCAATCTGCGCGCCGACGCCACCGATGCCGCCGAGCGCGTGGACCTGATGATCCGCGAGGGCGTCAAGGTCGCCTCCTTCGCGCTGGCCCCCCGTCCCGAGCTGATCGACAAGCTCAAAAGCGCCGGATCGGTGGTGATCCCCTCGATCGGGGCGGCCAAACACGCGGTCAAGGTGGCCTCCTGGGGCGCCGACGCGGTGATCGTGCAGGGCGGCGAGGGCGGCGGGCACACCGGACCGGTGGCGACCTCGCTGCTGCTGCCGTCGGTGATCGATGCGCTCGGCGGCGCCGACGGACCCACCTCGATCCCGGTGGTCGCTGCCGGCGGCTTCTTCGACGGCCGCGGTCTGGTGGCGGCCCTGGCCTACGGCGCCGAGGGCATCGCGATGGGCACCCGCTTCCTGCTGACCTCGGATTCGGCGGTGCCCGACAGCGTCAAGCAGGAGTATCTGCAGCGCGGGCTGGCCGACACCGTGGTCTCGACCAAGGTGGACGGCATGCCACACCGGGTGCTGCGCACCGAGCTGGTCGCGGCGCTGGAGAGCGGCTCGCGGGCCAAGGCGCTGGCGGCTGCGGCCCGCAACGCCAACGAGTTCAAGCAGATGACCGGTATGCGCTGGACCACCCTGCTGCGCGACGGCCGCTCTATGAAGAAGTCGGGCGAACGCACCTGGCAGCAGATCATCATGGCCGGTAACACCCCGATGCTGCTGCGGGCCGGCCTGGTCGACGGCAACACCGAGGCCGGCGTGCTGGCGTCGGGTCAGGTGGTCGGCATGATCGACGATCTGCCCAGCTGCCAGGAGCTGATCCAGTCGGTGATGACTCAGGCGCACGCGCGCCTGCGCTCACTCGCTGTCGCGGACTCCGGGACTGTTGCGGACCAGACCGCCGTCACAGAATGAGTTGACGATCGCCCACGAGCGGTCGTTCTCCCGCAACTGCTTCTTGTTCAGGCGGCGTCCCAGTTCGACGGTGACCTCCTTCTGCTCGTCCGGGGTGAGCTTGCGGTAGTCGCTGCACGTCATGGTCCAGGCCCGGGCGGCCAGTCCGCTGCCGGCCGGTTCGGGAGCGGACGACGACGAACCCGGCGACGGAGCCGGCGACACCTGCGCAGCCGAGGATGGCGAGGAGGAGGCTGACGCCGACGGCGAGCCCGACGACGATCCTGACGCCGCGCTGCCCGGGGCCGGGGCGCCGGCCGTCGACGAGGCTGCCGGGCCGCCCGATCCTTCGGCGCGGGTGGCATCTCCGTCGACGGTGCAGCCGCCGACCGCCACCAGTGCGGCCAGCGCCCCTGCCGCCGCCGCCCCTCGCAGGATCGAACGCTGTCGCCGCTGGGTCATATCTGCTTCCCTCCTCATCGCCGCCGTCGATGATCAACCCACCTTGCCGTGCGCGAACGCACCGCGCAAACACAGTAGTGTCGGCTGCTGTGGACTTCACCGCGCTGCGCCGCTCTCCGGATATCGACGGACCGGACCTGGTCGCCGTCGATGCCGCCGACCGGCTCCTGCTCGACGAGTCCGCCGGGGCGCTGCGCGCCGCCCCGGCCGGGACGGTGGTGGTGATCGACGACGCCTACGGCGCCCTGACGCTGGGTGCGGCCGCGCTGGGGGCGCGCGACATCCGGGTGCATCAGGATCTGCTGACCGGGCGGCGGGCCCTGGCCGCCAACAGCCGGCGACTGACCGCCGACCGCCCGCTCCCGGACTTCCGCTCGTGCGACTTCGATCCGGACCTGGTGTCCGGGGCGCGCACGGTACTGCTGCGGCTGCCACGGTCGCTGGACCGGCTGGCCGAAACCGCCGCCCTGATCGCCGCCCACGCCGATCCGGCGGTGCAGGTGTTCGCCGGCGGCCGGATCAAACACATGACTGCGCGGATGAACGAAGTGTTGCGCACCGTCTTCGACCGCGTCGACGTGACCCATGCCCGCCAGAAGTCGCGGGTCCTCATCGCCAGCGGCCCGCGCCCGGCCGATGCCGCCGCCGCACTGGCGCGCTGGCCGCACTCCACGATGCTGGCCGACTACGACCTGACGCTGATGGCCCACGGCGGCGTCTTCGCCGGTGCCTCCCTGGACATCGGCACCCGGCTGCTGCTCGAGCAGCTCCACGCCCTGCCGGACACGGCCACCGCCGTCGACCTGGCCTGCGGTTCCGGTGTGGTCGCCGCGGCACTGGCCGCCCGGCGGCCGCATCTGAGGGTCGTGGCCACCGACCGCTCGGCGCTCGCTGTGGCCTCGGCGCGGGCGACCGCGGCGGCCAACGGGCTGGACGACCGGATCGAGGTGGTCGCGGCCGACGGGCTGGAGGACCTGGCCGACCGGTCGCAGGAACTGATCCTGCTCAATCCGCCGTTCCACAGCGATGCGGCGCTGACGGCCGGTATCGCCCGGCATCTGTTCGCCGAGGCCGCCCGGACCCTGGCCCCGGGCGGCCGGTTGTGGTGCGTATGGAACTCACACCTGCGTTACCGGCCGGTGCTGACCCGGATCGTCGGTCCGACCCGCCAGCTCGCGCGCAACCACAAGTTCACCGTCACCGAATCCACCGTCCCCGACACCGGCGCCGCTACTGCTGACGAAGCTTGAACCGCTGGATCTTCCCGCTGGGGGTCTTGGGCAGCTCGTCCACCCAGTGCACGGTCCGCGGATACGCGTGGGCGGCGAACCCGGTCTTGACCAGCTGCTGCAGTTCGGCCTCGAGCTCATCGGTTCCGGCGACCCCGTCGGCCAGCACGCAGAAGGCCTCCAGGACCTCGCCGCGCAACTGGTCGGGGCGGCCGACCACGGCGACGTCGAGCACCGAGGGATGGGTGATCAGGACGCTCTCCACATCGAACGGGCCGATCCGGTATCCGGCCATGATGATCACGTCGTCGTCGCGGGCGGTGAAGAAGAACCTGCCGTCTTCCTCGCGGCCGGCATCGCCGGTCAGATACCACCCGCTGCGGTCGGGACCGGTGAACCGCGAGGCCGTCTTCTCCGGGGCGTCGAGGTAACCGGTGAACCACATCAGGGGGCTGGCCGCGGTGTCGATCGCGATCTCGCCCGCCTCGATCCCGCAGCGAAAGCCGGGCATCGCGTAGCCCATCGAACCGGGGACCACCGGCCGGCGCAGGACGTCGTTCCAGTGATTGTTGATGAACATGCCGTGTTCGGTCTGGCCGTAATGGTCACGCACCTCGCAGCCCAGCGCGGACTTGGCCCACTCGACCACGTCCGGGGTCAGCGGCTCACCGGCCGAGGACGCCCGGCGCAGCTGGAAGCCGGTGAAGGACGGATTGTTGGAGAGGCTGCGGTAGACCGTCGGTGCGGCGGCCAGATTGGTCACGCCGAAACGGGTGAGGATCTCGGCCATCGCCTCCGGGGAGAAGCCGGCGTTGAGCAGCAGATTGCGCCGGCCGGTGGCCAGCGGTCCGAGGATCCCGTAATAGAGGCCGTACGCCCAGCCCGGGTCGGCCGCATTCCAGAAGACGTCGTCGGCGGCCACATCCAGCCCGTACTCGAAGTAGGCATGAAACGAGGCCAGCGCGCGCACCGGGACCGGGACGCCCTTGGGGCTGCCGGTGGTGCCGCTGGTGAACAGCAGCACCAGCGGGCCGTCGCCGCCGACGGCGACCGACTGCGGCAGCGGCTCACTGTCGGCGATCAGGCCGTCGAACTGCGGGCCGGCCACGATCACCTCGACCCCGTCGAGGTCCTCGACCTTGCCGACCTGGCTCGGTTCGGTGATCACCAGCTTCGCCGAGGCGCCGCGCAACCGCATCTCGATGGCCGGAGTGGCGAAGGCGGTGAACAGCGGGATGTAGACCGCCCCCAAGCGCGCCAGGGCCAGCAGCGAGACCACCAGCTCCGAGCGTTTACCCATCAGCACACCGACCGCATCGCCGCGGCCGACACCGCGGCTCGCCAGTGCGGTGGCCAGCCGGCGAGAGTCCTCGGCCAGCTGCCCGAAGGTGATGTCCGTGGCCGTCAGCCCACCCTCGGATTCGGCGTCGATCTGGGTGAAGGCGATCTGATCCGGGTCGTGCCGATCCACCAGCAGGTGAGCGGCGTCGGCGTCCTCGGCGCCGTAGACCTCCAGCCATCGTCGCACCTGCACTGCCGTGTCCTGGGGCACTTCACTCATGTGCCCAGTATGCGCCGCCGCCTCGCCGGTGTCCGGCGAACCGCGAAATTCAGTAAGTGATGATTAACCGAAGCCGATTCCGGTCACCTCGGGACGATGCCGTCCAGCACCACGGCCAGATACTGGCCGGCGACCACCTCGACCGGCTTCTCCCCGCCCGGCCGGTACCACCGCACCGCCACCCAGACGGTGTCGCGCAGGAACCGGTACACCAGATCCACATCCAGGTCGGCCCGGAACTCGCCGTCGTCGACCCCGCGCCGCAGTACCGACTCCCAGAGCTGATGGAATTCGGTGTTGCGTTCCCCGATGTAGGCGAAACGTTCCTGACCGGCCAGTTGCCGGGCCTCGTTCTGGTAGATCGCGACGGCGGTGTGGTGGGCATCGATGGACTCGAAGGAGACGATCACCAGTTGCCGCAGCGTCTCGGTGGCACTGAGCCCGGAGGCGACGATCTCCCGGTAGCGGGCGAACAGCGCGTCGAGGAAGCCACGCAGCAACTCGTCGACCATCGACTCCTTGGAGTCGAAGTGGTGGTACAGACTGCCCGAGAGGATCCCGGCGGTGTCGGCGATATCGCGCACCGTCGTGGCCCGCAGGCCCCGCGCGGCGAACAGCTCTCCGGCGATTCCGAGCAACTCGTCCCGGCGCGTTACTCCTGCGGCCCTGGTTGCCACGTGCAGCCTCCCTCGTTCCGGTTCCCCCACCCTAGCAACTGCTTGGTTCCGGCCCGGGCGCGTGGGCAAGTCGCGACTCACCCCGGCAGGTCGCGGTCCGCCCGCGGCGGCGACATGCCGACATGGGCCGCGACACCGCAGCGCCGACCGGAATCGCCGCCCTCAGCGGCCGGTCTGCGGCCGCAGGCTAGACAGCACGGTGCCCCGGTGATCAGATCACCGGGGCACCGTGACAGCGGTCCGAATCCGCCGAGCAGACCGGCAGGTCAGCGAGCGGACTTGCGCGAGGCGCGTCCGTTCAGGAACTTCCACATCTTCATCTGCATGTTGGTCATCCGGACATCGCTCTTGGTGAACGGCGCCGACACCAGTTCGGCGAACTTGATCGGCATGCTCGAGACGGTGACCGCCCGCGCGTGGCTGAAGGTCTCGAAGCCGTATCGACCGTGGTAGTTGCCCATGCCGGAGCGGCCGACGCCGCCGAACGGCAGTCCGCCCGACAGCAGGTGCAGAGCGAAGTCGTTGCCACTGATCGAGCCGCTGCGGGTGTGCTCGGCGACGAACTCCAGGCGCTCGTTGTCCTTCCCGACCCAGTACAGGGTCAGCGGGTGGCCGGCGGAGTTGATCTTGTCGATCGCTTCGGACTGGTTGCGGTACGGGTAGACCGTGAGCACCGGGCCGAAGACCTCGTCCTCTTCGATCTTCATTCCGGCCTTGACCCCGGTCAGCAGGGTCGGCGGGATCTTACGCTCGGCGGCATTCGGCAGCGTCTCACCGGCCGGGATGACCTGGTGCTTGGTGGCGCCCAGGCTCACGGCATCGTCGATCAGGCCGACGATGCGCGTGTAGTTCTTCTCGTTGATCGTCGAGGTGTACTGCCCGTTGTCGACGATCGTCGGGAAGTTCTTGGTCCAGCGCGCCATCACCTTGTCGGTGAACTCGCCGACCTTGCTCTCGGGCACGAAGACGTAGTCCGGGCACAGGCAGACCTGACCGCCGTTGATCATCCGGGCATCGGCCAGGAAGTTGGCGGCCTCGGTGATGTCGGTGTCCAGGTCGACGATGGCCGGGTTCTTGCCGCCCAGCTCCAGGGTGACCGGCACCAGGTTCTTGGCCGCCTCCTGGGCGACCGAGGAGCCGACCTCGGGCGAGCCGGTGAAGAACATGTGGTCCACCGGAAGCTTGGCGAACTCGGCGCCGCCGCCGTGCGCGGAGGTGACCACGGCGAGCTCTTCGATGCTGAAGTAGTCCGGGGCCAGGCGGGCGATCACCTCGGTGGTGCGGCGGGTGACCGACGACGGACGCATCAGGACGCGGTTACCGGCGGCGAAGGCCGAACCGGCCGGGACAAAGGTCAGCTGCAGCGGGAAGTTCCACGGGCCCATGATGCCGACCACACCGAGCGGATCGTGGCGCAGGCGCTGCTTGAAGCCCAGCAGTCCCTGAATCTTCGAGACGTTGGTGGTCTTCATCCACTCGGCGGCGTGGCGACGCTGGTGGGTCAGGTCGATCAGGCAGCCGGCCACGTCGGTGGCGACCGACAGTTCCCGCGGACGGGTACCGAAGTCGGCGGCCAGCGCCTCGCTGATGGCGTCCTCGTTGTCCAGCAGAAGCTGGCCGAGGCGGTTGATCCGGTCGATCCGGGTCTTGGCGTCCGGAATGCCGTCGCGCAGGAACGCCGCCTTCTGAATCTCGAGCAGCTCGCTCAGGGAATGCGATTCGGACGAGACCTTGTCTCCCGCACGCACACTCACCTCTGCCGGCTTGGTCATGATGTTCCTCCACTCAGGTCGGTCAATTCAGCCCATGAGACGAAATCTAGGGATCGTGTCAATACTACGCGAGTCCGTGTCCCGTGTCACAGGCCGCATCCTCGGTGACTGTACCCCTGAGCGCGAACAGGCGGCAGCCTCAGCCCAGTCGTTCGATGATGGTCACATTGGCGGTGCCGCCGCCCTCGCACATGGTCTGCAGTCCGTAGCGGCCGCCGGTGCGCTCGAGTTCGTTGAGCAGAGTGGCGAAGAGTTTGGCGCCGGTGGCCCCCAGCGGATGCCCCAGTGCGATGCCGCCGCCGTTAGGGTTGACCGTCGCCGGATCGGCGCCGGTCTCCTTGAGCCAGGCCAGCACCACCGGGGCGAAGGCCTCGTTGATCTCGACGACGTCGATGTCGTCGATCGTCATCCCGGCCTTGTCGAGGGCGTACGCGGTGGCCGGGATCGGCGCCGAGAGCATCATCACCGGGTCGTCGCCGCGCACGCTCATGTGATGGATACGCGCCCGCGGGGTGAGGCCGTAGCGCTCGAGGGCGTCCTGCGAGACCACCAGGGTCGCCGAGGCGCCGTCGCAGATCTGCGAGGCCATCGCCGCGGTCAGCTCCGAGCCCTCCAGCAGCACGTCGAGCGAGGCCATCTTCTCCAGACTGGTCTGACGCGGGGTCTCGTCGACCACGCAGTCGCCGAGCGGGACGTATTCGTTGTCGAAGCGGCCGGCGGCGATGGCGGCGCGGGCTCGCTCGTGACTGCCCAGCGCCCACTCCTCCATCTCCGAGCGGCCGATGCCCCAGCGTTTGGCCATCATGTCGGCGCCGACGAACTGGCTCACCTGCGCATCGCCGAAACGTGCCTGCCAGCCGGCCGACTCGGCGAACGGCGTGGTGAACCCGAACTCCTGTCCGGCGATCATGGCCTGGCTGATCGGGATGGCGCTCATGTTCTGGACGCCGCCGGCGAGCACCACGTCCTGTGTGCCGCTCATCACCGCCTGCGCGGCGAAGTGGATGGCCTGCTGGCTGGAGCCGCACTGGCGGTCGACGGTGGTGCCCGGCACGCCCAGCGGCATACCGGCGGCCAGCCAGGCCGTCCGCGCGATGTTGCCGGCCTGCGGGCCGATGGTGTCGACGCAGCCGAAGATCACGTCGTCGACCACCTCCGGGTCGATGCCGGTGCGCTCGACGATCGCCGAGATGACGTGCGCACCCAGATCGGCCGGGTGCACCTTGGCCAGGGAGCCGTTGCGCTTGCCGACCGGGGTGCGGACGGCGTCGACGATGTAGGCCTGAGGGCTGGACATGAGAGATCTCCTGGGCAGTAGCGGTGCGCCGCCGCCGGGGCGGGGCGCCGGGGTCGGTTCAGGCGCGCTGACTGGAGATGGAGACCACCTCGCCGGTCAGGTACGTCGTGTAGTCCGAGGCCAGCATGGCGATCGTCGCGGCGATCTCCCACACCTCGGCGGCCCGGCCGTAGGCCTCCCGGGCGGCGAGCGAGTCGAGCAGCTCGTCGCTGGTGACCTTGGCCAGGAAGGGGTGGCGGGCGATCGACGGGGCGACGGCGTTGATCCGCACCCCGTAGTCGGCGGCCTCCACGGCCGAACAGCGGGTCAGGGCCATCACTCCGGCCTTGGCCGCGGCATAGTGCGCCTGCCCGCGCTGGGCCCGCCAGCCCAGCACCGAGGCGTTGTTGACGATGACCCCGCCGGCACCGGACTCGCGGTAGTAGCGCAGCGCCGCGCGGGTGGCGCGGAAGGTGCTGTTCAACGTGATGTCCAGGACGCGGTCCCACTGCTCATCGGTCATCTCGGCCACCGGGGTCTCCCCGCCCAGGCCCGCATTGTTGACCAGCACGTCGATGCGGCCCAGCTGCTGGGCGGCTCCGGCGATCAGATCGTCGACCTGCGCGGTGCTGGAGACGTCACAGACCTGCGCATGGATCGCCCGGTCGGGGAACTGCGCGGTCAGGGTCGCCACCGTCTCGTCCAGGCGTCGTTCGTGGAAGTCCGAGACCAGCACGTCGGCGCCTTCCAGGAGCAGCCGGCGGGCCGTGGCGAAACCGATGCCGGTGCCGGCGGCCGCGGTGACCACGGCCTTCTTGCCGGCCAGCAGATCGTGTCCGGCGATCTCGGTGGGCGGGGTGGCCAGGGGCGAGACGGGACGGTCGGCGCTCATGGGCGGGCCTCTCGGGGCAGGCCGAGCACGCGCTCGGCGATGATGTTGCGCTGCACCTCGTTGGATCCCCCGTAGATGGTGTCGGCGCGGGTGAACAGCAGCAGCCGCTGCCAGTCGTCGAGTTCGACGTGGTCGGGGTCGGCCAGGTCGTTGGCCCGCCCCTCGGAGGTGTGCGAGGGGCCCAGCAGGATCGGCGCGCCGACCACATCGGCGGCCAGTTGCCCCAGATCGCGATGCCAGCCGGCCCACAGGAGTTTGGCCACCGAGGCCGCGCCGGCCGCTGAGACGATGTCCCCGGCCAGGGTGCGGCGTGCGTTGGCCTCCATCACCATCAGCCCGATGCGGGCCCGGCGCAGTCGGGCGGCGATCTCCGGATCGTCGGCGGCACCGTTGCTCTTGGCCACGGCGATCAGGTCGTCGAGTTCCCGGGCGAAGCCCACCTGCTGGCCGAGGGTGGAGACGCCGCGCTCGAACTGCAGCAGCCCCATCGCGACCGTCCAGCCGTCCCCGGGCGACCCCACGATCAGTTCGGCCTCGGTGGTCGCGTCGTCGAAGAAGACCTCGTTGAACTCGCTGGTGCCGGTGATCT
This sequence comes from Gordonia hirsuta DSM 44140 = NBRC 16056, assembly GCF_000333015.1. Taxonomy (GTDB): domain Bacteria; phylum Actinomycetota; class Actinomycetes; order Mycobacteriales; family Mycobacteriaceae; genus Gordonia; species Gordonia hirsuta. The sequence continues at coordinate 60,786 of NZ_BANT01000027.1, forward strand.
GCTGGATCGGCCGGATGGTGACGCCCGGCTGATCCAGCGGCACCAGCAGAAAGCTCAGCCCCCGGTGCCGGGTGGACTGCGGATCGGTGCGGGCGATCACGAAGGCCCACTGCGACAGGTGCGCCAGCGAGGTCCAGATCTTCTGCCCGTTGATCACCCAGCGGCCGGCATCGGCATCGAGCACGGCGGTGGTGCGCACCGCCGCCAGATCACTGCCGGCACCGGGTTCGGAATATCCCTGCGCCCACAGCTCGGTGACGTCGACGATGCCCGGCAGGAAGCGCTCGCACTGCGCTGCGGTGCCGTACTCGATCAGCGTGGGCCCCAGCAGTTCCTCGCCCAGATGATTCACCCGCGCCGGAGCGTTGGCGCGCGCATACTCCTGATGGAAGATGATCCGCTGCGCAAGAGTGGCGCCGCGCCCACCGTGGGCGACCGGCCAGCCCAGACACGTCCAGCCGGCGGCGGCCAGGTGGCGGTCCCACTCCAGCCGCTCGGCGAAGAACTCGTGCTCGCTGCCGGGACCGCCCCGACCCCGCAGCTGCGCGAAACGTCCGGTCAGGTTCTCGGCCAGCCAGCGACGCACGGCGGCGGCGAAGACGGCATCGGCATCGGGGGTGGCCGCAGCCCATTCACCGAGGTCGAGGTGTCGATCGGCCAGCTCCACGCCGGCGTTTCCGGGGGTCATACCCGCTAGCCTAACCTACCAAGCACTTGCTAGGTTTTAGATATGTCGCCGACCCCCTCGACCACCCCGGCCGCCCTGCACCGAGCCCGCGAGCGCTGGCCCGACGCCCCGGCGATCCGCGATCACCAGTGGGACCGGCCGGTCGATCTGAGCTGGAGCGAGCTGGCCGAACTGGCCGAGACCTTCGCCGGCGCCCTGGTGGAACTGGGCGTCGAGCCCGGTGACCGGGTGGCCGTCTGGGCGCCCAACAGCTGGCACTGGCCGGTCGCCGCACTGGGCACCCACTGCGCCGGCGCGGTGCTGGTCCCGCTCAACACCCGGTACACGGTCACCGAGGCCCGCGACATCGTCGACCGTTCCGGGGCACTGGTGGTGGTCGCCGCCGGTGAATTCGCCGGTGTCGACCGGCTCGCCGAGGTGCTGGCCTCCCCCCTCGCCGACCACCGGACCGTGATCGGGATCCCGCTGGTCACGGACCTGCCCGCCGCAGGCAGCGCCGTCGATCTGCTCGGCTGGGACGCCTTTCTGGCCGCAGCCACTCCGGCGAGCATCGCGATCGGACGGTCCCGCGCCGCGGCCGTGGCCCCCGACGATCTCAGCGACATCCTGTTCACCTCGGGGACCACCGGTGCCCCCAAGGGCGTGCTGGCCGAACACCGGCAGACCGTCGCCGGCGCCCACGCCTGGGGAGCCAACGGCGGCCTGGGACCCGGCGATCGCTATCTGATGGTCAACCCGTTCTTCCACACCTTCGGCTACAAGGCCGGCATCCTGCCCGCGGTCCTGTTCGGTACGACGATGCATCCGCTGGCCGTCTATTCCCCGGCCCGCGCCCGCGAGCTGGTGGCCGCCGAGCGCATCACCGTCTTTCCCGGCGCCCCGACGATCTTCCAGACCATCCTGGACGATCCGGACCGCACCCCCGGCGATCTGGACAGCCTGCGCCTGATCGTCACCGGCGCGACCATCGTGCCGGTGGTGCTGATCGAGCGACTGCAGCAGCTCGGCGTGGACACCGTGATCACCGCCTACGGGCAGACCGAGACCAGCGGCTTCATCACCACCTGCACCGCCGGCGACGATGCGCTCACCGTCGCCACCACCTGCGGGCGACCCTATCCGGGCATGCAGGTGCGCCTGGGCCGCAACGACGAGGTGCTCGCGCGCGGCGCGATGGTGATGCGCGGCTACCTCAACGACCCGGAGGCCACGGCCGCAGCCGTCGACGCCGACGGCTGGCTGCACACCGGCGACATCGGGCGGCTGGACGAGCACGGGAACCTGTCGATCACCGACCGGCTCAAGGACATGTACATCTGCGGCGGCTTCAACGTCTACCCCGCCGAGGTGGAACAGACCCTCGTCCGGGTCCCCGGCATCACCGAGGCCGCGGTGATCGGGGTCCCCGACGAGCGGCTGGGCGAGGTGGGCAAGGCCTATCTGACCCGGCGTCCCGATGCGGTGGTGACCGTCGAGGAGGTCCTGGAATACGCGGCCGCCCACCTGGCGAACTTCAAGGTCCCGCGGACGGTGGAGTTCGTCGACGACTTCCCGCGCAACGCCTCCGGCAAGATCCTCAAGAGGGATCTGAGCTGACCGGCGTTCAGTGACGCTGCCCACAGAGGGTGTCGCCCGGCGCCGTCGAGCCGTAAGTATTAGGCAATGCTTACCTATCTAGATCGTGCGGCGCCGTGGGCTCTGGGCATCTTCCGGATCGTTCTGGGCTTCCTGTTCTTCAGCCACGGCGTCTCGACGCTCTTCGGCTGGTTCACCGGGCCCTACGGCGGTGCGGCCGCCGAGTTCGGGGCGTGGCCGAGCTGGTGGGCCGGTGCCATCGAGTTCGTCGCCGGCGCGCTGATCATGCTCGGGGCCGGCACCCGCAGCGCCGCCTTCCTCGGGTCGGGCGCCATGGCCGTCGCCTACTTCTGGATGCACCAGGACCAGGGCCTGCTGCCGATCCAGAACGGCGGCGAGTCGGCCGCCCTGTTCTGCTGGGCGCTGCTGCTGCTGGTCTTCCTCGGTCCCGGCCGGCCGGCGCTGTCCTCGGTGTCCTCGCGCGCCGTGGCCGCCGAGGACCCCGTCGGCACCGGCCGCCGGGAGTCCGTCGATCCGGTCAGCGCAACGTGTCGATGATGGCTGAGAAGTCCAGGTCTCCGTGGTCGGCGGCGAACCGACCGTAGAGGTCGGCAGCGTGGGAGCCCAGCGGCGCCTGCGCCCCGGTGGAGCCGACCGCGTCCATCGCCAGCCCCAGGTCCTTGTTCATCAGTGCGGTGGCGAAGCCGGGGGCGAAGGCGTTGTTGGCCGGGGATGCCGGCGCCGGCCCGGGCACCGGGCAGTTGGTCTCCAGCGCCCAGCAGTTCCCGGTGGCGCCGGTGACGACGTCGTAGAGCGCCTGCGCCGACAGACCCAGCTTCTCGGCGAGGACGAAGGCCTCCCCGACGGCGATCTGCTGCACCGCCAGCAGCATGTTGTTGCACACCTTGGCGGCCTGGCCGGCACCGGTATCACCGCAGTGGATCACCTTGCCGGCCATCGGCTCGAGCACCTGGCTGGCCTGAGCGAAGGCCTGCTCGGAGCCGCCGACCATAAATGCCAGGGTGCCGGCGGTGGCCCCCTTGACGCCGCCGGAGACCGGGGCGTCGACCTGACCGAACCCGGCCCGTTCGGCCTGCTCGTGCACCGCGCGGGCGTCGTCGACCGAGATCGTCGAACTGTCGATCAGCAGCGCCCCGGCCGCGGCGGCCGGCAGCACCTGGTCGTACACCGCCCGTACGATCGCGCCGGACGGCAGCATGGTGATGATCACCCCCGCCCCCTCGACGGCCTCGGCGACCGAGTCGAAGGCCGCGCAGCCGTGCTGCGTCGCGGTCTCGCGGGCGCCGGGCACCGGGTCGAAGCCGCGCACGGTGTGCCCGGCGCGCACCAGGTTCGCGGCCATCGGGCCGCCCATATTGCCCAGGCCGAGGAAGGCGATGGTCGTCGGCGATGTCGCGGTGCTCACGTCAGTTCACTCCTTTGGCGATCGCGCGGCCCAGCACCACGCGCATGATCTCGTTGGTTCCCTCCAGGATGCGGTGCACCCGCAGATCCCGGACGATCTTCTCGACCCCGTATTCGGTGAGGTACCCGTAGCCGCCGTGCAGTTGCAGTGCCTGATCGGCGACGGTGTAGCAGGTGTCGGTCACATAGCGTTTGGCCATCGCGCACTGTTCCACCTTGCCGGGGGCGTCGGCGTCCAGGGCGGCCGCGGCATGCCAGAGCATCAACCGGGAGGTCTGCAGACCGGTGGCCATATCGGCCAGGGTGAACCGGATGGTGGGCTCGTCGATCAGTGCTCCGCCGAAGGCCCGGCGCGAGGCCACGTAGTCGACGGCTTTGTCGTTGGCGGCCTGCGCCCCGCCCAGGGAGGCCGCGGCGATGTTCAGCCGCCCGCCGTTGAGCCCGTTCATGGCGATCCCGAAACCGATGCCCTCGGTGGCGCCGAGCAGATTGGCCGCCGGCACCCGGACCTCGTCGAAGATCACCTGCGCGGTGGGCTGGGCGTGCCAGCCCATCTTGCGTTCCTGCGCACCGAAACTCAGTCCGGCACTGCCCTTTTCGACCAGGAACGTGGAGATCCCCTTGGGTCCGGTGTCACCGGTGCGGGCCATCACCACGTACAGATCCGAGGCTCCGGCCCCGGAGATGAACTGTTTGACCCCGGTCAGCACGTACTCGTCGCCGTCGCGACGGGCCCGGGTGGTCAGCGCCGCCGCATCCGAGCCGGCCCCGGGTTCGGTGAGGCAGTAGGAGGCGACGGTCTCCATCGAGGCCAGCCGCGGCAGCCACTGGTGACGCTGCTCCTCGGTGCCGTAGGAGTCGACCATGGCCGCACACATGTTGTGGATGGACAGGAACGAGGCCACCGCCGGATCGGCGTAGGCCAGCTGCTCGAAGATCCGCACGCCGTCGAGCCTGCTCAGACCCGATCCGCCCGCATCCTCGCGGCAGTAGATCGCGCCCATCCCCAGTTCGGCGGCCTGGCGCAGTTCCTCGACCGGGAAGTGCTTGCTCTCGTCCCACTCCAGCGCGAACGGGGCGAGCTTCTTGGCCGCGAACTCGGCGGCCGCGGTCACCAGGATGCGGGCGTCCTCGTCGAGTCCACTCAGGTCTCCGGAAACGTCGGCCATCGGCTCAGTCCATCGTCGGGATGACGAACTCGGCGCCGTCCTTGATGCCCGACGGCCAGCGCGAGGTGACCGTCTTGGTCTTGGTATAGAACTCGATGGCCGCCGGACCGTGCTGGTTCAGGTCACCGAAGCCGGAGCGCTTCCAGCCGCCGAAGGTGTGGTAGGCCACCGGCACCGGGATCGGCACGTTCACGCCGACCATGCCGACCTGGACCCGGGAGGTGAAGTCGCGGGCCGCATCGCCGTCGCGGGTGAAGATCGCCACGCCGTTGCCGTACTCGTGCTCGTTCGGCAGCGCCAGCGCCTCCTCGTAGTCGTGGGCGCGCACGATGGTGACCACCGGGCCGAAGATCTCGTCGGTGTAGATCGACATGTCGGGGGTGACGTGATCGAACAGGGTCGGTCCGATGAAGTAGCCGCCGGACAGATCCTCGCCGTCGAAGCTCTCCTCGCTGGCGCCGCGGTCACGGCCGTCGACCACCAGCTCCGCGCCGGCCTCGACACCGGCGTCGATGTATCCGCGCACCCGGTCCAGGGCGGCCTGGGTGATCAGCGGCCCGTAGTCGGACTTCGGATCCAGCGAATGCCCGACGCGCAGCTCGCGCACCTTGGCCGCGAGCTTGTCACGCAGGGCGTTCGCGGTCTGCTCACCGACCGGCACCGCCACGCTGATGGCCATGCAGCGCTCGCCGGCGCTGCCGTAGCCGGCGCCCACCAGGGCGTCGACGGCCTGGTCCAGGTCGGCGTCGGGCAGGATGATCATGTGGTTCTTGGCGCCGCCGAAGCACTGCGAACGCTTCCCCTCCGCCGCGGCGGTGGCGTAGATGTACTGGGCGATATCCGAGCTGCCGACGAAGCCCAGGGCCTTGACCTCCGGATGCGTCAGCAAGGCGTCGACGGCCTCCTTATCGCCGTGGACCACCTGGAAGATGCCGTCGGGCAGACCGGCCTCGCTGAACAGCTCGGCCAGCCGGACCGGCACCGACGGGTCCCGCTCGGAGGGCTTGAGGATGAAGGCGTTGCCGGTGGCCAGCGCCGGGCCGGCCTTCCACAGCGGGATCATCGCCGGGAAGTTGAACGGGGTGATGCCGGCGACCACGCCCAGCGGCTGGCGCATGGAGTACACGTCGATTCCGCGGCCGGCACCCTCGGTGTAGGCACCCTTGAGCAGGTGCGGGATGCCGATGGAGAACTCGATCACCTCCAGACCGCGCTGGATGTCACCCTTCGCATCGGGCAGCGTCTTACCGTGCTCGAGCGACAGCAGCTCGGCCAGCTCGTCGACGTTCTGATTCACCAGATCGACGAAGCGCATCATCACCCGCGCCCGGGCCTGCGGGTTCATGGCCGCCCAGGCCGGCTGGGCCGCGGCGGCGATCTCCACCGCCTTGGCGACCTCGTCGGTGGTGGCCAGCGGGACCTGCGCGCGGACCTTTCCGGTGCTGGGGACGAAGACGTCGGCGGTACGACCGCCATCCTGTCCGTCGATGCTGTCGGTACGCTTACCGTCGATGAAGTGGGGAACGATCTGGCTCATGACGTTGAGCCTGTCAACTCCGCCGGGGTCCGGTCAACGACCAATGGCGCACCCCGCCGGTGCAGATCTGCACGGGCAGCCGGGATAACCGGCATATGATTGCACTGTGACCCGACCGCCCGCCGAGGCGCGCGATGTCCGCGCCGACGACCTCCGCTACCTCCTCGCCGTCGCCCGTACCGGCAGCCGCACCGTGGCCGCCGCCGATCTGGGGGTCGATGCCAGCACGGTGACCCGGCGGGTCCGGGCACTGGAGCAGGCCCTGGGGGTGCGGCTGGTGGAACAGGGCGCCCAGAGCTGGGAGCTGACCGAATCGGGCCGGCTGGTCGCAGCCACCGCCACCCCGATCGAGACCGCCGTCGAACACGCTCTGGACGTGGTGGCCGGCGCCGAAGAGGAGTCGCTGCGCGGCAATGTCCGGGTCAGTGCTCCCGATGCTTTCGGCGCCTACTTCGTGGCCCCGGCGCTGGTGCGGTTGCGCCAGCGGCATCCGCATCTGACGGTGGAACTGCTGACGGTGACCCGCCAGCTCAATCTGCACCAGTCCGGCTTCGATGTGGTGATCGCCGTGGGCAATCCGGCCAGCAGCCGCCTGGTCAGCGAGACCCTGACCGAATACACACTGGGCCTGTACGCCACCGAGGAGTACCTGGCCGAATACGGCGAATTGACCTCATTGGCCGATCTGAAACGGCATCCGCTGATCTGGTACGTCGACTCACTGCTGCAGGTCGGCGACCTGGATCTGGACAAGCATCTGCCGCAGAATCCGGCGAAGCTGATGTCGACCAGCGTCTTCGCCCAGGTGGAGGCGGTCAGCGCCGGCGGCGGCATCGGGTTGCTGCCGGCGTTCGTGGCCGGCCGTCACCCCCGGCTGCGCCGGCTGCTGCCCGATCAGGTGGACGTGCGCCTGCAGTTCTGCCTGGCCGCGCGCCGCGAGGGGCTGTCCAGCGCGGCGGTGCAGGCGATCCGCTCGGCCGTCCACGAGGAGTTGCGCGGGCGGATCGGGGAACTGCTCCCGGACGCCGCCGACGGACTCAGTCGACGCGAGGTTTGACCAGCGGGAAGAGCACCGTCTCGCGGATACCCAGACCGGTCAGCGCCATCAGCAGCCGGTCCAGACCCATGCCGGTGCCGGTGGTCGGCGGCATCGCGTACTCCATCGCGGTGAGGAACTCCTCGTCGAGCACCATCGCCTCATCGTCGCCGGCGGCCGCCAGACGTGCCTGGTCGACGAACCGCTCACGCTGGATGATCGGGTCGATCAGCTCGGAGTAGCCGGTGGCCAATTCGAAACCGCGAACGTACAGATCCCACTTCTCCACCACACCGGGGACGCTGCGATGCGCGCGCACCAGCGGGGAGGTCTCCACCGGGAAGTCGCGGACGAACACCGGCTGATCGATCTTCGCCCCGACCAGGTGCTCCCACAGTTCCTCGACCAGTTTGCCGTGCCCGTAGCCCTTGTCCTTGGGCACCTGCAGACCGACCTGGTCGGCGATCTCCAGCAGTTCCTCGACGGTGGTCACCTCCGGCACGATCTCGCGGCCGAGCGCCTCCGACAGCGACGGGTACATCTCGACGCTGAGCCACTCACCCCCCAGGTCGTAGGTCGACCCGTCGGGCATGGTCGGGGTCAGGGTGCCCAGCGCGCCCAGGGCGACGGCCTGGATCAGCTCGCGGGTCATGGTCGCCGAGTCGTTGTAGTCGCCGTAGGCCTGGTAGGTCTCCATCATCGCGAACTCGGGCGAATGCGTGGAGTCGGCGCCCTCGTTGCGGAAGTTGCGGTTCACCTCGAAGACCCGGTCGATGCCGCCGACCACGCACCGCTTGAGGAACAGTTCCGGCGCGATCCGCAGGTACAGATCCATATCGAAGGCGTTGGACCGGGTGACGAACGGCCGGGCGGCGGCGCCGCCGTGCAGGGTCTGCAGCATCGGCGTCTCGACCTCGAGGAAGCCGCGGTCGGTCATGAACTCGCGCAGCTTCGCCATCACCTTGACGCGCAGCCGGGCCATCTCGCGGGCCTCCGGGCGCACGATCAGGTCGACGTACCGCTGACGGACCCGCGCCTCCTCGCTCATCTCCTTGTGCGCCACCGGCAGCGGGCGCAGCGCCTTGGCGGCCATCTGCCAATCGTCGGCCATCACCGACAGCTCACCGGTGCGCGAACTGATCACCTGACCGTGGACGAAGACGATGTCGCCCAGGTCGACGTCGGCCTTCCACCGGGCCAGCGACTCCTCCCCGACCCCATTGAAACTGACCATCGCCTGCAGCTGGGTGCCGTCGCCCTCCTGCAGGGTGGCGAAGCACAGCTTGCCCTTGTTGCGCAGAAAGATGACGCGACCGGCCACCCCGGCGGTCACCCCGGTCTCGGTGCCGGCCTCCAGACCGTCGTACTGTTCGCGCAGCTCGGCCAGGGTGTGCGTGCGCCCGACGCCGACCGGGTACGCCTCGCGGCCCTCGTCGAGGATCCGGGCCCGCTTCTCGCGGCGGATTCGCAGCTGCTCGGGAGTCTGGTCGTCGGTCTCGGGGTCCCCGGCGGGCGGGTGCTGGCGGTCGCTCACGAGGTATCACAGTAGGCGCGCCGCAGGCCAGACCGCCAATCAGAGGAAGAAAGTGTGCGCATCGGAGGTCTCGGCCGGGGCGATCCGGGCGGCCCGCAGCGCACGGTGACCCCCCAGCAGAAAACGCGTCCCGCGCACGCCGCGCGCCTGCAGATGCCAGGCGACCCATTCGGCGTCGTACCCGTCCTCGGTGACGATCAGCCACCGGGCCGTCGTCGACGCCGAGCGCAGGGCCGCCGGACCGTGCGGGGTCAGGGCGGTCAGAGCCTCGTCCAGGGGCAGGGCCAGCGCGCCCAGCAGGGCGCCGTGCGCATGCCGGGACGCCCGGTCGCGCAGATCCACCACGACGGCCCCGGCCGCGACGGCGGCGGTGAATCCGCCGGGCTGGACCGACAGCGGAGCGCCGGCAGAGGGCACGGAGACGACCGGCGTCGCCGGCAGGATCGCCGGTGCGGGTGCGGCGGCAGGAAGGGTACGGGAGGGGAACTCGAGGGTGAGCGTCATCGGAAGAACAGTCCTGTGGTGATCGGAGTACGGCGGAAGTGGCGGGCGAGGACAGGGAACACCGGAAGGCGCTCGACCTGGGTCAGCGGCGACAACACTCCAGACAGCTCATGATCACGAGGCCCAGTCTGCCAGCCCCGACGGATCCGGCCAAGAGTTTTGTGCACGGGTGCGATTAATCGCCTGTCCACCCCGGACAGCGACGACGCCCCGACCCCGATGCGCCCGCCGGCCGCCGCTGTGCGCCCGAGAGCGCCCCTTCCCGGCGCGATCGCACTAGCCTGAGCATCACGTCTCGACCACCGAACTTTTCGACCCCGAACTTTTCGACCCCGAACGTTTCGACCCCGAACGTTTCGACCACTGCAGGAGGAAGATCATGAGCGGTGTGGCAGTGATCTACGACGCCGAACTCAGTCCGACCAAGGAGGAGATCGCGGCCCGGCACGCGGGGATCGGCGCGCTGCACGGGTCTTACCGCCTGGTCGATCCGGACGGGGTGGTCGGGATCGAAGTACTCGTGGGCCCCGACGCCCAGGGCCGTACCGCGCAGTTCCCGGTGACCTATCGTCCGGCCGAGGTCGATCCCGCGCACACCCTCACCCGCATGGACCACAGCGTGCTCGGCGAACGCTGGGTGACCGCTGCGCTGGGCGATCCGGTGGCGGTGACGCAGTTGCTGCGCACCATCGTCGAAGGCGATGACGGGGCGCGGCGCTCCGACGGCGTACCGGCCGTCCTGGAGCTGCGCGGCACCGGTGCCGAACAGGACTGCCCGGTCACCGACGTCGCACTCGCCCAGGTCAGCGCCGACCGGGTCCGCGGCACCGCCGCCCTCGGCGGGCAGGTCCGCTCCTTCGAGCTGGTGCTGCCGCAGATCGTGCGTGAGCTGTCCGGCGACGCCGACGAGACCGTCCTGCGCCTGCTGGGCCGGGCACCCGGAAGCCCGGAGCATCCGCAGGTCCTTGCCGAGCTGATCCTGCCCGGCTGAGACCGCCGAATCGGGCAGCAGCCAATTCTTCCCGGCGATGCCCGGCAGCGGCTCCCCGTTCATTGTGCGGCGGCTACTGTGAGGCCATGCCGGACTCCGTTCCTCGTCGCAGCCGCTCCGAAATCTCTCGCCGCACCTTCCTGGCCGCCGCAGGTATGGCCGCCGGAACGGTCGCTGCGGCCGGCGCCGGCGGACTGGTGTCCGCGCAGCCGGGCGCGTTGGCCGGGGCGAACACCGCCGGCACCACCCTGGCCCGGGTCGCGGTGCCGGGCCGGGCCCGCAAGGGCGGCTACCGCAAACTCACCGAGGGCCCGGGGTGGCCGCTGTTCGTGCGTCAGGAGCTGGCGCCGGCGCGGACCGGCCGCGACGATCGCCGCACCGCGCTGGCCTGCTTCGTGCAGACCACCGACATCCACATCACCGATGTGCAGAGTCCGGCCCGCTTCGAGTACGTCCATCCGATCCAGGGTCCGGCGTACCGGCCGCAGGAGGCCCTGGGCACACAGGGTGCGGTGGCACTGATCAACCGCATCAACCAGGTCGGGGCCGGACCGTTCACCGGGCGCCGGTTCGACGCGGTGGTGAGCACCGGCGATAACACCGACAACCACGAGCACATCGAACTCGACTGGTTCCTGAACCTGATGTCCGGCGGCGATATCACCCCGAACACGGGGGCGAAGGACCGCTTCGAGGGTGTGCAGGCGCTCGGCTCGCAGCTGTACTACCGGCCGGAGCTGCCGTCCGGCGACATCTACAAGGAGCGCGGCTTCGTGCAGATCCCGGGACTGCTGCGTGCGGCGATGCGCACCCACCGCAGCCCGGGCCTGAACATGCCGTGGTATTCGGTGTTCGGCAACCACGACGACCAGTTCCTGGGCACCGTCCCCAACGGGGTCCTGGACTGGATGTACCTCTCGGGCACCAAATTCGATCTGCCCGGCACCGATCCGGCCGTCGCCCAGATCGCCGGGGCGCTGCGCACCAATCCGGCGGCGCTGGGACCGTTGCTGAACACGTTGGCGATCACCGGCCCCTCGTTCGCGGTCACCCCCGACGAGCGTCGTCGTCCCTTCACCCCACAGCAATACGTCCGCGCCCACTTCGCGCCGTCGGCCACGGGCGCCGGTCCGGTGGGCCACGGTTTCTCCGCACCCGACGGGCCCACCTGGTACACCTTCCAGCTCGCCCCGGGGGTGCGCGGGATCGCGATGAACACCACCAACAGCCTGGGTATCGCCGACGGCTCGATGGGTGAGAAGCAGCTGCGCTGGATCGACCGTCAGCTCACGCGTTTCCGGGACGAACTGGTGCTGGTGTTCAGCCACCACACCTCGGCCACGATGACCGCCAAGCTGCCCAATCCGGAGACGCCGGGTGAGCGCCAGTATCTGGGCGCCGATCTGGTCGCCATGCTCAAACGGCATCGGAATCTGATCGCCTGGGTCAACGGCCACACTCACAAGAACGAGATGATCGCGCACCGCAGCACCAACGCCAAGCACAGTTTCTGGGAGATCAACACTGCCAGCCACATCGACTTCCCGCAGTTGGCCCGGATCATCGAGATCACCGACAACCGGGACGGCACGCTGAGTATCTTCACCCCGCTCATCGAGGCCGACAGCCCGTACACTGCCGACGAGGACGATCTCTCGCCCGCCGGGCTGGCCAGCCTGTACCGCGAGCTGAGCTACAACGATCTGCACTTCCAGGACGATCTGCTCGGCCGGCCCGCCGACCGCAACTGCGAGTTGCTGCTGGCCCACCCGCACCGCTGAGCGGTCAGGCGGCCACGACGACGATGCAGCGCGCCGACAGCACCGTGCGGTCGGCGACGGTCATCTCGATGTCCAGGGTCACATCGCCGCGGCCGCGGTCGCGGTCCAGGGTGATCTGGGCGATGCGGGCCAGGCCCGAGAGCACCTCGCCGGGGCGGACCGGACGGGCGAACTGCACCTGGTCCAGGGTGCGCCCGGCGATCGTCTTCCACTGCGCGTACACGCTTTCCACGCACAGCCGCTGCATGATCCCCAGGGTCTGGATGCCGCTGGCGATCAATCCGCCGTAGGGGCTGTGCGTCGCGGCTTCGGGGTCGGTGTGAAAGTACTGCGGATCCCACTGCCGGGCGAAGGCGACGATGTCGTCGCCGGTCAGCGCGTACTCCCCGAGCCGGTAGACGGCACCGACCTGCAGATCGCCGGCGCCGATCATCGCCGTGCCTGCCGGGAGCGCTCGTACACCCGGCGCAGCCCGTCCAGGCTCAGATGCGGGACGTGTTCGGTGAGGGTGTCGCATTCGTCGAACATCAGCGGCGCCAGATAGCCGGTGGCGATCACGGCGACATCGGGGGTATCGAATCCGGGCACCTGCGCGGTGATCCGGTCGACCAACGCGTCGACCTGTCCGGCGAAGCCGAACAGGATGCCCGACTGCAGGGCCTCGACAGTGTTCTTCCCGATCACACTGCGGGGTCGCCGCAATTCCACCTTGCGGACGGTGACGGTGTGTTCGCTGAGCGCCTCGACGGCCAGGTTCACGCCGGGGGCGATCGCGCCGCCGAGGAACTCGCCGGCGGCCGAGACGGCGTCGACCACGGTGGCGGTGCCGAAGGCCACGACGATGCACGGGCGGCCCGGATGGGTGGCCGCCGCCGCCATCGCATTGGCGACGCGGTCGGTGCCGACCTCCTTGGGGTTGTCCACCAGCAGCGGCAGGCCGGTGCGCACGCCGGGTTCGAGCAGCACGTGCGGTCCGGCGCCGAAGTAGCGGGGCAGCATCGCGCGGATCTCGCGCAGCAGGGACGGGACGGTGGAGAGGGCGGCCACCGCCGTCACGCGCTCGATATCGTCGCCGAGCAGACCGCGCAGGGTGAGGGCGAGCTCATCGGCGGTCAGGTGCGGCTGGGTGTGAATGCGCCAGTCCCGCACCAAGGAGGCGTGATCGCCGAAACCCGCGAACACCCCGATGTGGATGTTCGTGTTTCCGACGTCGACCGTGAGGAGCATCGGTGCGGCGGTCAGGCCAGGGCGTCGGCCAGCCGGCGCGGATCCTTCAGACCCGAATCGGCGGGCACATCGGCCGGATCGTCGCTGAGGGTGACCGGCCGGTTGCTCTCGTCGACGAAGACCACCTGCGGGGCGTAGTCACGCACCTCCTGCTCGTTGAGGATGCCGTAGGCGATGATGATCACCAGGTCGCCGGGGTGCACCAGATGGGCCGCGGCACCGTTGATCCCGATGACGCCGCTACCGCGTTCGCCTTCGATCACGTAGGTCTCCAGGCGGTTGCCGTTGTCGATGTCGACGATCGCGACCTGCTCGCCTTCGATCAGGCCGGCGGCATCGAGCAGATCGGCGTCGATGGTGACCGAGCCGACGTAGTGCAGGTCGGCCTGCGTCACCGTGGCGCGGTGGATCTTGGACTTCATCATGGTGCGGAACATTGCTTATCCCTCATCTGTTTGCGGGTCGGTGCCCTGACTGAAGAACTCTTCTGCGGCGTCATCGTCGTAGGTGCGGTGCACACCGCCCAGGTCCAGGCCGACGTTGTCGATCAGGCGTGTCTCGCCCAGGCGGGCGGCCACCAGCAGGCGGCCGTCGCCGGTCTCGGGCGCCGGTGCCAGGTGCCGGTCGCGCACCTCCAGGTAGTCCACCTCGATCTGCGGTGCGGTGTCCAGGACGGCGCGTGCGGCCGCCACCACCGCCTGCGGTCCGCCCTCGGCGGCGTGGGCGCCGGCCAACAGTGCCGCCGACAGGGTGGTGGCCGCTTCGCGCTGTTGCGGCGACAGGTACCGGTTGCGGGAACTCAGGGCCAGCCCGTCGGCCTCGCGGACGGTCGGCACCCCCACGACGTCGACGTCCATGTTCAGGTCGGTGACCATCTGCCGGATCAGCACCAGCTGCTGGTAGTCCTTCTCGCCGAAGTAGGCGGCGTTCGGGGCGGTGATGTTGAGCAGCTTGTTCACCACGGTGAGCATGCCGGAGAAGTGAGTGGGCCGGGCGGCGGCCTCCAGGTCGCGGCCGGCTTCCCCCGGGTGGATGGAGGTGCGCGGCCCGGTGGGGTACATCTGGGCGACGGTGGGCGCGAAGACCAGCGGCACGCCCAGGGCGGCCAGTTCGGCGACGTCCGCATCGAAGGTGCGCGGATAGGCGTCGAGGTCTTCCCCGGCCCCGAACTGCAGCGGGTTGACGAAGATCGACACGATCACCACGGTGTTGCCGGGTTCGGCGGCGGTGCGCACCAGTTCCAGGTGCCCCTCGTGCAGGGCGCCCATCGTGGGCACCAGCGCGACCCGCTTGCCGGTGGCGCGCAGTGCCTTGCTGACCCGGTGCAGTGCGGCCGGGTCGCGGTGCACGGTCAGCGCACCGGGGGTGTACGGGGCCTCTGCGGCGTCGATGACGGTCGCGGTCACTCAACTCACCTCTATCGTGTCGCGGAATCGTGCGGGAGCGTTCGATTGGGTGGCCGCGCGGGCGGCCAGGGTCCGGTAGCCGCGCACCACACCCGGATCGTGGAGTGCGGCCAGCGCGCTGAGGTGACGCTGCACGGTCGGCAGATCCCGGCGTGCCACCGGACCGGTGAGCGCCGCCGGGCCCAGCGCGAGCACGTTCTCCAGGCTGGCCCGCACCAGCGGACCCAGGATCTGCTCCCCCAGCCCGGTGGCGCCGCCGTCGACGGTCGCCCGGTCGGCCGCCCCGTCGGCGCCGTCGATGGCGGTCTGCAGGGCGGTGACGGCATCGGTGATCAGCGCGATCAGATTGTTGGCACCGTGCGCCAGGGCCGCGTGATAGAGGGTGCGCTGGTCCTCGGCGATCCGCACCGGGGTCCCGCCCAGCTCCAGCACCAGTGCGGCCGCGACGGCCTCGCCGACCTCGTCGGCGGCGGTGATCCCGAAGCACGATTCGGTCAGACGCGGCAGATCCTCGGCGCTGCCGACGAAGGTCATCGCCGGATGGATCGCCAGTGCCAGGGCACCGGCGCGGGTCAGCGGAGCCAGGATCTGGACGCCGTGGGCACCGGCGGTGTGGGCGACGATCTGGCCCGGACGCACCAGCGGCGCCAGCTGGTCGGCGACGGCGGCCAGTTCGGTGTCCGGGACGGCCAGCACGATCAGCTCGGCGGCGGCGACGACGTCGGGAACGGTGCCCGGCCGGGCGAAGGGCAGGCGGTGCGCAGCGCGCTCCTGGGCGGCGGCGGAGGGGGCGTGCACGGCGACCACGTCGTGCCGCGCGGCGGCCAAAGCCTCGCCGAGCGCCGTGCCCACGCGACCGGCCGACACGATGCCGACCTTCAGTCGCGGGGCTGTGGTGGGTGCATTCACCGTCGTCCTCCATGTTCGTTCCAGTCCCGACTCGGGCCGGGTACCAGACGTCCACCCGCAACAATAGGTCCGCGCACCGGCCCCCGCTACCCCTGAAAGACCGGGTGTGATCGGCTTCACCGCACGCCGAAGCGGGTCTTCTGCTCGGCGGTCAGCGGCCGGGAGGACGCGTCGATCCGGCCGTCGGCGTAGGCCGGATCCAGGATGACCACGGCCAACGATCCGTTGTCGCCGCTGATCACCGCGGCCTCGCCGTCACCGGTGAGGGTCCCGAACCAGCGCCCGGCCGCGGCGGGACCGATCGGCTCGCCCCACAACCGCGGATCGGCCGGGTCGGCGGTGTTCCAGACCGCCAGCGTCTGGCCGTCGCCGACCGAGATCAGGCGGGTGCCGTCGTCGGCGAACGAGAGCGAGCGCACCGTGCCGCCGCGGGGCTGGGTGCGGGTGGCCAGCGGTTCGGGCCGCCCGCCGGCGATCCGCCACAGCGACAGCAGACCGCCCTCGCCGCCGGCGGCGACGATATCGCCGGCCCAGGCCAGGGCGTTGATCCCGGCAGCCGGTTCGGTGGTCGCGGTGCCCAGGCGCCGCGCCCCCGACGACGGGTCCACCGCCCAGATCACCAGCTGCCCGTCGGCACCGCCGGTCACCACACGGCGACCGTCCGGCGACCAGGCCGCCGCCGTCGCCCAGCTGCCGGGATCACCGTGGATCAGCGGCGGCCCGATCGGCCGGGCCTCTCCCGACGGGGCGACCCGCCACAGCTGGAAGGAATCGTCACGGGCACCGGTCAGCAGCAGGCTCCCGGTGGGCGCGAAGACGGCCCGCTGCTGGTCCAGGGTGTCCACGGTCAGTTCGACGGCCTTGCCGAAGCGCCCCTCCGTCACCGGCCACACCTGCACGGTGTTAGCGGCGGTGGCCGCGGCCACCAGACCGCCGTCGGCCGATAGGGACACCTGGTCGATGCGGGCGTTCCCGGCGGTGTGGGTGTCGGCCAGCAGCCGTGGCCGGGTGCGATCGGCCAGATCCCACAGCAGCACCGTGCCCCCCGAACCGGCGGTCACCATGGTGCGGCCGACCACCGCCGGAGCGATCACCCGCCCGGTGTGCCCGGGCAGGACGGTGCCCGGCAGATCCCAGAGCAGGATCCGCCCGTCGGCACCGGAGGTGGCCACGCGCCGTCCGTCGGGGGCGAAGGCCACCGAGAACAGCGAACTGCCCGCACCGTCGAGCGTGCCGCCCAGTTGCACCGGCACCTGCGGCTGCGCGACGCTCCACACCCGGGCGGTGCCGTCCAGGGATGCGGTGACCAGTTCGCGGCCGTCCGGGGCGAAGGCCACCGACCAGACCGGTGCGGTGTGCGCGGTGATCGGGATGCCGATCCGGGCGGGCCGGGCCGGATCGCGCACATCCCACAGCTGCACCGAGGTGTCATCGGAGCCGGTGGCCAGGATCTGTCCGTCCGGCCGGAAGTCCAGGGCGTGCACGGTGTCCCGGTAGCCGTCGATCACCCCGCGCGGGGTGTAGGCCTCGGCGTCCCACAGGCGGGCGGTGCGGTCGGCTCCGCCGCTGGCGATCAGGCTGCCGTCCGGACTCCAGGCCACCGCACGCACGTCTTGACCGTGGCCGGTCAGCTGTGCCAGTTCCCGCCCGCTCGCGGTGTCCCACACCCGGACGGTGCCGTCCATCCCCGCGGTCGCCAGGCGGCGGCCGTCCGGCGCCCAGGCGGCGTACACCACCCGGCCGTCGTGGCCGCGCAGCGTGGTCGGGGTGCGATCCGAGCCGGGCTGCGGCCAGATCCGGGCGGTGCCGTCGTCGGAGGTGGTGGCCAGTGCGGCCCCGTCGGGGGACCAGAAGACGCCGGTGACGAAGCTCGAATGTCCGGACAGGACCTGGGGTCGGGCGTCGGGGCGGTCGAGCTGCCAGATCCGGGCCGCACCGTCGGAGCCGGTCCCGGCCACCCGGCTGCCGTCGGGGCTGATGTCGACGGTGTACACCGCTCCGCCGCCGGTCTGCACGCTCACCGCCAGCGGCAGATTCCCGGTGGCCACGAGCCGGGACTGGTTGACCGCCGACGGATCCTGCTGCATGACCAGTTGGGTGAGCCGGGCCGCGGCGGTGGGGTCGGAGGCCCGCAGCCGGTCGGCTTCGGCCAGCAGCCGGCTGAGTTCGGCGGTCGTGCGCTGGTGCACCGCCTCGGTGCGCGACTGGTAGGCGATCACGCTCAGCAGCAGCCCCACCACGGTCGCCAGGGCCAGTGCTCCGACGCCGATCCGGCGGCGACGGGCGGCCCGGAACTCACCCCGGTCCGCGGCGGCGACGAAGGCGGTGGCCTCGGCGGAGACTTCACCGGTCGAGGCGGCCTGGCGGGCGCGCTGCAGACTCGCCCCCCGCATCAGCAGGCTGCGGTCGCGGTCGGCGTCGGCCCAGGCCTCGGCCGCTGCCTCCAGTTGCTGTCGGGCCAGCAGATCGGCGCGGTTCTCCTCGATCCAGTCGCGCAGCCGCCGCCAGGCGCGCATGAGGATCTCGTGGGTGAACGAGATCCGGTCCTCGCCGTCGATCATCAGCAGCCGGGCGTTCAGCAGCGCGTCCAGGGCGCTCTCGCGGGCCGCCCGCTGCGCCTGATCGCCGTGCAGCAGGTCGGCCCGGGTGCGCAGCATGCGGGTCCGGCGACCCGTCTCGTCCACGTGCACCAGGCGCAGCAGCAGTCGTTTGGCCTCGCGCTGGACCGCACCGGTCATCCCCGACCAGAGCTGTTCGGCGGTCTCGTCCAGCGCCCCGAACACACCCCCGGCACCGTCCAGGGCCGCCAGGGTCAACCGGTTGCCGGTGCGATGGCCCCACAGTGTCGCCAGCGCATGATTGAGCAGCGGCAAGGCACCGGCGTCG
This sequence comes from Gordonia hirsuta DSM 44140 = NBRC 16056, assembly GCF_000333015.1. GTDB lineage: Bacteria > Actinomycetota > Actinomycetes > Mycobacteriales > Mycobacteriaceae > Gordonia > Gordonia hirsuta. Next base: position 79,454 of record NZ_BANT01000027.1, read on the forward strand.
TAGTCCTCCAGGTGCGGGCCGCCGAACTCGGCCAGTATCCGCTCCTCCAGGCCCGGATCCAGGCGCACCCCGACACTCTGGGCGGGCCGGGTGATCACCTCGCCGAGTTCCTCCCGAGTCATCGGTCCCAGCAGATAGGTGCGCTCGTTCATCGCCTCGAGCAGCTGCGGATAGGTCACCCACTCGGCCAGGAAGTCTGCGCGCAGACCCAGCAGCACCACGGTCGGGTGGGCGCCGCCGGGGGTGGTGCCGTCGGGGGTGACGGCGTCAGGTGCGGTGCGGTCGGCCAGGTCCGCCAGGAACGACGTCGTCTGCGTCCGGTCGGCGACGGTGAACAACTCCTCGGCCTGGTCGATCACGATCAGCGTCGGCCCGTCCGGATGTTCGGCTCCCTCGCGCGCCAGCGCCTGTGCCAGTTCCCGCTGCGGGGCAGTGCCCGGGGTCACCGCGACCACCCGCACTCCGCGCGCCCGCATCTGCGGGCAGACCCCGGCAGCCAGCAGGGACGACTTCCCCGATCCGGAGACACCGACCAGTGCCACCAGACCCCCGCCTGCGGCGAATGCATCGTCGACCAGGGCCGTGACCGCGGCGATCTGCCGGTCGCGGCCGAAGAAGCGGTCGGCAGCGTCGGGGCCGTAGGCCGCCAACCCCGGATACGGGGAGGCGATCTCGCGCTCGGCGGCGTCGAGCCGTTCCTGTCGCCACAACGCCTCCCATTGCTCCATGCGGCCGGGAACGTCGCCCAGATCGCCACGGGCCCGGGCCCGATCGAGCAGTTCGGCGACGGTCAGCAGCAGCACGCCGTCGAATTCGCGGGGCAGGTGGCGGCCGTTGCGCCAGTCGCTGAGCCGGGCCAGGAAACTGCGGGGCACCGTGATGCCGGCGGCGTGCCCGCGCTCGGCGACCGCCTCGGCAACCTTCTTCAGCGTCGGATCGCCGGCAGCGGACCACAGCCCCCGCAGCTCCGTTGAGAAGGTCATCGTCCGCCTGCCGCCCCGGCGGCCCCGCCCCGGCGGCGGGGCCCGCACTCGCGTCAGGATAGGAACGACGCCGCCGACCGGTCACGCCCGGCAGCAGGATTGAGGCAGACCTCACATCGGCGGAACGCTGCCCGGACCACCGCCGGCGGGGGTGATCGCAGGCGGTGCGAGGCAGATCGTGAGACGCCGGCGGGTGGACGCCCCGCCCCGACCGCGGGGCGCCCACCGACCGGCGGCTCAGCGCGGAGTCTGCAGCAGCGCCGGAATCTGCTCGGGCGCGCGCGCCGGATCGCGCCCGAGCGCCTCGACCAGCACGATGTCGCCGGGCAGGCCCCAATCGGCCCGGCCGGTCCGGCGGGCCTCGATGCCCGCGCGGTAGCCGTGCATCACCGCCCGGTCCACCACCCCCAGGTCCAGCGCATAGCCCGATCCGCCCGCGGTGTAGTCGAGGAGCGCGTTGACCACCACCAGCAGCCCCGAGGTGACCACATCCCGGGGCCGGTCCGGGTTGTGCAGATCCACCAGCCCGACCGTTTCCAGGGGCCGGTCCAGGTTGCTCCCGCGCACACCGCCGACGATGTGCAGCACCTCGGCGACGCTGCGTCCGCTGAAGGCGTCGAGCTGAAGTCGGCCCGCAGCTGCGGAGACCGAGGCCGCGGCGGTGGGGTCGGAGGCCGGCCGCGGTGAAGCCGCCACCGCCCACACCCAGGCCCCGATCACCACCAGCAGCAGTGCCACCCGGATCGCTATGCGACGACCCGCCGCCTCGTCTCCGGTCGTACTCATCGGCACGCCCCGTCACCGACCGGGCGGCGGTCGCACTCGGTCACCGTCTGGCCGCAGGCTGCGGCGGCACCGCTCCGGTGGACCTGCTCGACCTGCGTGAGCGGCGCTGGGGTGAGCAGCAGCGTGTTGACCATCCCCAGACCCGACCCGACGGTCAGGATCATGAGCACGGCCACCATCACCCATCCGCGCCCGTTCGACGCCTCTCCGCCTCTGTCCAGCCGCACCACGATCAGCGCGATCAACACGATCCCGCCCAGGAACAGGAACGGCACGACGACCAGCACCAGCGCCAGCAAGCTGGCTGCCACGACGGCGGCGAGGACACCCGCGGCAGCGGCGAATCGCCCACCCGCCGGCTGCTGCCGTGTCATGTCGTTCCTCTCGTAGCTCTCTGGCACTCTGCGGCCAGAGGAATCACCCGTGCCGTACGGGGCGATCAGATCCGCGTGGTGGCCCCGTAGGCGTAGTAGACGTACACGCCGGACTCGGAGCTGACCGAGATCTTGGCGAACGGCCGCACCGAGATCGGGCCGAGCGCATTGGTGACGTTCAGGTTCACACCCGACAGCACGATGTCGGCGACGGGTTTGGTCAGGGCGATCTCGGCGAGGGTGACGGTCGTGATCTTGCCGGCGCCGACCTCGAATTCCAGATCGGCCGACGGAATCACCGTCGCCTCGGCGCCCAGCGAGGCACCGACCTCACCGACCTCTCCGCCACCGCCGGTGCCGGAGATATTGGCCTCGGGCTTGAACTTGGCGTTCACCCCGCTGGTCAGTTTCAGTTCCGGCGTATGCGCGGTGATCTTCACCCCGGTCGGCGCCACCGAGACGGGGTAGCCCACCTGGTACCCCAGCTCCAGCGTCGCCCGGACCTTCTTGTCACCGATGTTCTTCACCGCTGCGTGCACGTTCGACGACACCAGCGCCTCACCGGAGGTGAGCGAGGAGTCCAGCGGTGCGATCTTGCGGACGGACTGCTGCGCCGCGGTCAGCTCGATCGCCAGCCCTTCCCGGGTCTGATGCACAGCGGCCTGGGCCGGCCCCGCGAACAGGCCAGACAGCGACAGCACGCCGACGACGGCGGCCAGAACAGTGAAACGGCGCTTCATAACGAGCTCCTCAAATCGAATAAACCATGTCTTCCGGCACTTCGCAGCGCCGTTCAACACGCTAGGAGGATCCCCGCAACCACTCGGCCATGTTTTCGGCATACCTGCAGGTCAACGCGATAACAAAAATTCCGGTCCGGAATTTTCCGGCCCACGAACTGGGAAAACAGGTGGCGAAACGCGCCGGGGACCGAACGTGTGACGTTCGGTCCCCGGGTGGCTGCGGCCGATGGGCCGGACGGTCAGTCGCGGCGGCGACGACCCGAACTCTGGCCGGCGCTACGCCGGAGCCGATCAAGAAGTTCCGACGCCGGCTGCCCCTCGCTGTGGGCACCGTCGTCGGCGGCACGCCGCCCGCGCTGAGGCATCGGCGGCACCTCCGGCACAGGCGGTACCGGCGACTGCTCGCCGCGGCCGTCGGCGAAACCAGGTACCGGATAGCCGTCGCCGTAGGAGCCGTGCTCATAGCTCGGTGGGGCATAGTCGGCCGCCGATGCCGCCTCCGGATGCGGCGCCGATCCGTACTGGGGTGATCCGTACTGGCTTTCGCCGTAGGCGGCTGCCCCGTACCGGGGGTCACCGTATCCGGTGTGGCTCCCGTAACCGGACTGTTCGCCGTAGTTGGACTGTTCACCGTAGTCGGACTGTTCACCGTAGTCGGACTGTTCACCATGGCCCGACTGCTCCCGGTACCCGGAGGCTGCGTAACCGGCCCCGGCGTAGGCGCTACTGCTGTAGTCGGGGCTGCTGTAGTCGGCTTCGGCGACCTCGGTGTACTCCGCGTCGACGTACTGCTCCCCGGTGTACTCCTCCTCGGCGTACACCTGCTCGTCGTCGTGGGTCTCGTCGGTGACCACCGGAATGATCTCGGTCATCTCGACGTCCCCGGCGCCGACCTCCGTCTCGGCGACGACCTCGGGGCCCGGACCGTGGCGGCCGGGGTCGGCCGGCGGCGCCGTGGTCTCGAAGTCGAGGTCGGCGGCCACACGGTCGTCGGCGGCCGGAACGTAGCTGGCGCCGCTCAAACCCGCGCCGAGTTCGCGGCGTCGTTCCGGACGCAAGGCCAGCGGCACATCCGGCAGTGGGTTGCCCAGCAGCTGTTCCAGGCTGGCGCGCAGTGCGAGCACCTGCGCTTTGAGGGCCTCGAACTCCTCGTTGGTCTCCTCGGCCAGTTCGTGACGGATCGCCGTCTCCACCTCGGACTCGTACTGGCGGCGCGCGGCGATCTCGCGTTCGAGCTGCAGCTCGTACACCAGGCGCAGATCGCGGCTGCGGTGCTCGGCGATATCGGCCTGGCGCCGGTACTTGGTCACCAGCACCGCACCGATCACCGCGGCCCACAGGGCGGCGATCACGGCCAGAGATGCGGCCATCGAGATGTCGTCGCGCAGCACCATGATCAGGCTGGCGACCAGGGCCAGCACGATGAACAGTCCGATCAGCCACTGTGCGGGCGAACCGGTCGAAGCCTGGGCCGGCGCGGTCTGCTCCCCGGTCTGCGGATCCTGCGCGCCGGTGGACGGCGCGGTGGTGCGACGCGGCGGTCGACGGGTGGGCCGGCTGGCGCGATCGGGGCGGGTCATGGCCGCCAATTTACCTGGCGGTGACTCCTCGGCCGGGCAGCGGTCACCGGAGAGTCGGTATGACCGCCGGTCAGGCCGGGTCCGCCGACGCGGTCGCGTCGGCTTCGGGGTCGTCGGGCGCACGGCAGCAGTGCTCCAGCCACAGTGCCGCCGCAACCAGCAGGATTCCGCCGATCGCCCCGATCACGGCGGCCGGGGTGTCGGAGACCGCCACGTCCAGGCGGCGGTTGCCCAGCAGGAAGATCAGCAGACCGGCCCAGCCGCCTGCGGCGATCGCCCCCAGCAGCGCCGAGGCCTTGGCCAGCGCCACCGACCGGGCCACGTTGATCGGGTGCAGTTGCCCCGGGCCCGGACCCACTTTCCCGGCACTCACGCGGGCGCGCACCAGGAAGGCGATCACCACCAGCAGGACCGCGAGGACGTACAGCATCACACCGGCGATCCACGGCAGCGTCGGGAATTTGCCGTAGTGGTAGCGCGCCAGCACGAACATCAGGGCGCCGGCGACCACGGCGACCGCGAGCATGTCGCGCAGGCGGGTCGGGCCGAGCCGGTGCTCGTCGTCGGGATCCGGAGGGGTCCGC
>NZ_BANT01000026.1 GCF_000333015.1 Gordonia hirsuta DSM 44140 = NBRC 16056
CCCGGCCCCCGGCCGTGCCGATGGCCGCCGCCGAACCCGGCCGTCCCCAGCGCGGTCTCCAGGCGATCGCCGCTGCCACCGCCCTGGCGCTGGTCGTGGCGGTGGGCACCGCGCTCGGCGGGGACGGCGCCGCCCTCGAGGATGCCTCGGCGGGGGTCACCCCGACCGGCAACACCACTACGGTGCAGGTCGATGCGGTGCACATGCGTTTCGATCCGGGAACCATCACCGTCCCGGCCGGCGACCGCTTGGTCCTGGAGGTGACCAACAAGGACACCATGGTGCACGATCTGGTGCTGGCCACCGGCCAGTCCACCGGGCGGCTGGCGCCCGGAGCCACCGCCACCCTCGACGTCGGTGTGGTGGGCCGGGACATCGACGGCTGGTGCTCCATCGTCGGACACCGCCAGCAGGGCATGGTTCTGGACATCGTCGCCGAGGGCGGCGGCAGCGTCGGCGGATCCGGCGGTTCGGGTGCCGCCGCACCGCCGGTGGATCTGATGGCATTCCCCGACAAGGATTTCCGGGCTCGCGATGCGCGCCTGGCACCGGCCCCGGCGGCCACGACCCACCGGTACACCTTCACGGTCTCCGAGGCGCCCGGCGAGGTCGCCCCGGGTGCCGAGCAGATCGTGTGGACCTTCGTCGGCCCCGAGGGCGCCGACACCGGGGCCGGCAAGGTCGGCGGCCCCACCCTGCGCGGGAAGCTCGGCGACGTGTTCGAGGTGACGCTGCGCAACGACGGCACGATGGCCCATTCAATCGACTTCCACGCCGGCATGGTTTCGCCGGATCCGAATATGCGCGATATCAATCCGGGCGAATCGCTGGTCTACCGGTTCCGCGCCGAACACACCGGAATCTGGCTGTATCACTGCGCGACGATGCCGATGCCGGTACACCTGGCTGCCGGCATGTTCGGTGCGGTCGTCATCGATCCGCCGGACCTGGCACCGGTGGATGCCGAATACCTGTTCACCCAGTCCGAGTGGTACCTGGGCCCCGACGGCGGACCCATCGACGCCGACAAGGTGGCCGCGGCGCTGCCGGACCTGGTGATGTTCAACGGCTACGCCAACCAGTACGTGTACCGTCCGCTGCGCGCCAAGGTCGGCGACCGGGTGCGCATGTGGGTACTCGACGCCGGGCCCAACGAGCCGCTGTCGTTCCACGTGATCGGCACCCAGTTCGACACGGTCTACGCCGAGGGCACCTATCTGCTGCGCCGCGACAACCCTCTGCGCGGCGGCTCGCAGGCGCTGGCACTGGCCGCGGCCCAGGGCGGTTTCGTCGAGATGACCTTCCTCGAACCGGGCACGTACACCTTCCTCAATCACCGGATGTACGACGGGGATCGGGGCGCGATGGGCTACATCGTCGTCGAATAATTCCGGACCGGAATCTCTCTGCCTGGGCTCCTACCTGCACAAAGGCCGGATTCGACGGGTCATCGCTGCGTCGTTCGCCACCGGTCGGTCCTACAGTCTGTCCCGGGTCATCGTGACGCCGGGACAGACCTACCGAGAGGATCGAAGTCGATGAAGAAGAAGTTCGCCGGAGCAGTGGCCGCGTTGTGCACCGCCGGTGCCGTCGCCGGAGCCGTCACCGCAGGATCGGCCGAAGCGGGCCAGAACTACTCGATCAAGCTCACCCGCGCCGAGACCGCCGTCGTGGCCACCCACGGCCTGGGAACCGCGTTCTCCACGATCCCGCGGATCCCGCACCTGATCCTGAATCCCGGCTACGGCCGCAGCATTCAGGAATTCGCCGAATACTCCGCCGGCCGCGGCGGCTGCATCGGTCTGGGCATCACCGTCGACCAGCAGTACACCGTCAACTCGGTGACCGCCTATCCGGCGAGCGCCTGCGCCTGATCCACGCCGCGCTCGGGCGCGCAGCGGGACCGGCATTCGGGAAACCGAATCCGGCAGTCGGCATCCGGCGGGATCTGGTCAGGAGTCGGTGAGCGTACGTGCCGCCGTCGTGGCCAGGGTGTCGGCGATCTCGTTGTAGTGATCACCGTTGTGGCCCTTGACCCACCGCCACTCCACGGTGTGCCGACGCTCCTCCTCGACCAGCTGTTTCCACAGGTCGTCGTTCTTGACGGGCTTCTTCGCCGCGGTCTTCCAGCCGTTGCGCTGCCAGCCGGCCACCCATTTGGTGATGCCGTCGCGCACATACACCGAATCGGTGTAGAGGATCACCGTCGACGGCCGGGTCAGCGCGGCCAGCCCCTCGATCGCGGCCTGTAGTTCCATCCGGTTATTGGTGGTGTCCGGCTGGGCACCCGACAGCTGCTTCTCGGTGCCCTTGTAGCGCAGCACCGCACCCCAGCCGCCCGGTCCTGGATTGCCCAGGCAGGCACCGTCCGTCGAGATCTCGACCACCGCATCGCTCATGGCCACAACGCTACCGGCCTGCCGGTGTCAGACTGAATCGGTGAACGACGAACCCCGGATCCACATGCTCCGGGCCGTGAACGTCGGCGGGGCCCGACTGCCGATGGCAAGGCTGCGGGAGATCGCCGCCGATCTCGGGGCCACTCGGGTGCGCACCTACATCGCCTCGGGCAACCTGCTGTGTCGTCCGCCCGGTCCGGGATTCGACCGCGCCCTCGAGGAGGCGATCGGCGCCGAGTTCGGCTTCTCCCGCGAGGTGATCTCCCGCACCGCCGACGAGCTCGCCCAAGCCCTGTCCGCCTATCCGTTCGGAACACCGCCGGACTTCACCGATACGCCGCACGGCCACATCTGCTTTCTGACCGCGGCGCCCGATCCGGACAACATCGCCGCGTTCACCGGCCGTGACTTCGGTGCGGGCGAACGCCTGGCGGTGATCGGCCGACAACTGCATCTGGACTATCCGTCCGGGGTCGGCACGAGCAAGCTGACCGCGCCGGTGATCGCCACGGGACTGGGGGTGCCGGGGACGGCCCGGAATCTACGGACCGTCACCACACTGATCGCTCTGGCCCGCGACTGACACGTCAGATGATGCCGTCGGCACGCAACCGGGCCAGCTGCGTCGCGTCGAGGCCGAGCACCTCACTCAGCACCTCTTCGGTGTCGGCGCCGAGGTCCCTGGCCGGCACCGCACCCGAATAGTCTCCGTCCAGCCGGATCGGGGAACTCGCACTGATCACTTCGCCGATGCCCGGCTGGTCCAGGCCCGCCAGGACCGGCTCGCTCCCCGGGCGCGCGGCGAAGTCGGCGGCGACCTGGGCCGTGGACCGGTAGGGCCCCCACAGCACCCCGGCCGCGTCCAGAGCCGAGCGCACCTGCGCGCCGGTGCGCTCGGCGAACCAGGGCGCCAGGATCGCCTCGATCTCTCGCCGTTGCCCATAGCGGCCTTCGTCGGTGGTCAGGTCCGCGCCCGTCGAATCCGCCAGGACCGCAAACCGCTCGGCGGTTCCGGTGGCCTCGCCCAGGGCTGCCCACTGCCGAGGCGTCAGGACGACGACCATCACCCGGTCTCCGTCACCGGCGGCGAAATCGACCCCGAAGGCGCCGTACAGGTGGTTGCCGTGCCGCTCCCGCTCGCCGCGTTCGGCGGCCTCGGTGTACCAGCCGAGGTTCGCGACCGCGGCCATGGCCACATCGGCCAGGGCGATCTCGATCCGCGCTCCTTCCCCGGTCCGGTCGCGGCGGCGCAGCGCGGCCAGCACCGCGGTGACCGCCTGCTGGCCGCACAGCAGATCCCAGGCCGGCAGCACATGGTTCACCGGGTCGACGGTGCCGGACGGACCGGTCAGGTTCGCCACACCACTGGCCCCGTTGACGGTGTAGTCCACCGCGGCACCGCCGTCGGCGCGACCGGTCACCTTCACCGAGATCACATCGGGGCGCCGGGCGGCGAGGGCCTCGTGCGAGAGCCATCCCCGGCCGACGGCGTTGTCGACCACAATCCCCGCATCCGGGCCGGGCGCCGTGGCCAGCCCCAGCAGCAGATCACGTCCCGCCTCGGTGCGCAGGTTCAGCGTCACCGATCGCTTGCCGCGGTTGAGGGAATTCCAGTACAGGCTCTCCCCCGTCCGGGCCGAGCGCGGCCAGCGCCGACGGTCGACGTTGCCGCCGAGCGGATCGATCCGGATCACCTCCGCCCCCAGTTGCGCCATCGCCAGACCCGCCGACGGCCCGGCGACGAAGCTGGCGAACTCGATGACCCGCAGCCCGTCCAGCAGTGCGCCGCCGCTCATGCTGCTCACATCGCTCACGCGGCCGGACCGAGACGCTCGAAGATCGCCGCCAGCCCCTGACCGCCGCCGATGCACATCGTCTCCAGCCCGTAGCGGGCATCGCGGCGGTCCAGTTCGCGCAGCAGGGTCGCCAGCATCCGAACACCGGTGGCCCCGACCGGATGGCCCAGCGAGATACCCGAACCGTTCACGTTGAGCCGTGCCAGATCGGCTGCGCCCAGGCCCAGCGCCCGGGTGCAGGCCAGCACCTGCGCGGCGAAGGCCTCGTTGATCTCGAGCAGGTCCAGGTCGGCCAGGTCCAGCCCGGCCCGCTCCAGCGCCAGCCGCGTGGCCGGCACCGGTCCGATCCCCATCCGCGAGGGCTCCACCCCGGCGACCGCCCACGACACCACCCGGGCCAGCGGTCGCAGGCCCAGCTGCGCGGCCTTGTCCCGGGTGGTGACCATGCAGACGGCGGCACCGTCGTTCTGTCCGCTGGCGTTGCCGGCGGTGACCGTGGCCTCCGGATCGACGTGGCGCCGTACCGCTTTCAGGGCGCCGAGCGATTCCAGGGTGGCATCGGCGCGCGGATGCTCGTCGCGGTCGCAGACCGTCGCCGGGCCCCCGCGGCGTCCGGGAACGGTCACCGGCACGATCTCGTCGTCGAACCGGCCCTCGGTGTGTGCGGCGACCGCTCGCCGGTGCGAGGCCAGTGCCAGCTCGTCCTGTTCCAGACGGCTGATCGCGTACTCGGCGCGCAGGTTCTCCGCGGTCTCGAGCATGCCGCCGTCGACCGGATGGAATCTGCCGCCGGCGGTGGCCCGCGCACGATTGAGGCGGTCGTCCAGGCGGCCGTCGGCCCCGCGCAGCCCGAACCGCAGGCCGAGTGCGTAATGCTCCACCTGGCTCATGCTCTCGGCGCCGCCGGCGAGCACCAGATCGCACATGCCGGTCTGCACCCGCATCGCCGCATCGAGCACCGCCTGCAGCCCCGAACCGCACCGGCGGTCCACCTGCATCCCCGGCACGGTGACGTCCAGGCCCGCATCGAGCACCGCGATCCGGCCCAGCGCCGGCGCCTCCCCGTTCGGATAGCACTGCCCGAAGATCGCGTCGTCGATATCGGACCCGCTGATCCCGGTGCGCTCGACCAGCCCGCGCACCACCGTGGCCGCCAGCTCGGCCACTGGCACGTCCGCGAACATCCCGCCGAAGCGGCCCACCGGGGTTCGCAGCGGTTCGCAGATCACGGCCTCACGCATCGGGTTCATGAGCCGAACGTATCGGTTTGCACTCTGGCGCAATAGATTTCGGGGAGGATTGGCGTCCATGGCACGCCTCTGCGAAACCGATGGTCTGACCGATGTCCAGCGCGAGATGCTCGCCACCGTCCGGGCCTTCGTCGACAGCGACATCCTGCCCGTGGCCGGCGAGCTCGAGGCCCGCGACGAATACCCGGTCGCGATCGTGGAGAAAATGAAGGAGCTGGGGATCTTCGGGATCATGATCCCCGAGGAGTACGGCGGCCTCGGCGAGTCGCTGCTCACCTATGCACTCGTCGTCGAGGAGCTCTCCCGCGGCTGGATGAGCGTCTCCGGGGTGATCAACACGCACTTCATCGTCGCCTATCTGGTCGCCCAGCACGGCACCGAGGAACAGCAGCAGCACTATCTGCCGCGGCTGGCGCGCGGGGAGCTGACCGGGGCGTTCTCGATGTCCGAGCCGGCGCTGGGCTCGGATGTCAGCGCGATCACCACCACCGCGGTCCCCGACGGGGACGGCGGCTACCGGATCGACGGCGCCAAGATGTGGCTGACCAACGGCGCCACCTCGAGTCTGGTGGCCGTGCTGGTACGCACCCCGCTGGGCGCCGACGGTCCGCACCGCAACCTGACCACCTTCCTGATCGAGAAGACCCCCGGCTTCGGCGAGGTCGCGCCGGGGCTGACGATCCCCGGGAAGATCGACAAGATGGGTTACAAGGGCATCGACACCACCGAGCTGCTGTTCGACGGTTTCGGGATCGGTGCCGGCCAGATCCTCGGCGGCGAGCCGGGGCGCGGTTTCTATCAGATGATGGACGGCGTCGAGGTGGGCCGGGTGAACGTGGCCGCCCGGGCCGTCGGGATGGCGCACCGGGCCTTCGAGCTGGGGGTGGACTACGCGCAGCAGCGCGAGACCTTCGGCAAACCCATCGCTCAGCACCAGGCGGTGCTGTTCCGGCTGGCCGAGATGGGCACCAAGATCGAGGCCGCCCACCAGCTGGTGCTGCGGGCGGCGCGGCTCAAGGATTCGGGAAGGCGCAACGACCTGGAGGCCGGGATGGCCAAGTACCTGGCCTCGGAGTACTGCCACCAGGTCGTCGAGGACTCCTTCCGCATCCACGGCGGCTACGGCTTCGCCAAGGGCTTCGAAATCGAGCGGCTCTACCGGGAGGCACCGATGCTGCTGATCGGCGAGGGCACCGCCGACATCCAGCGGATGATCATCGGGCGGCGCCTGCTCGACGAGTACGGACGGTAGAGTCCGGATTCATGCCCCAGGCCAATCCCGAGGTCGGTAGCGCAGAGCTCGTCAGCGCAGAAGTCAGCGACGAGGACTTCGCGCACATCAAGGCCGCGGTGCACGAGTTCATCCGTACCCGCGTGGTCCCCCGCGAGCGCGAGATCGCCGACGGTGACGCCGTCCCCGAGGACCTGCGGCAGGCCGCCAAGGACATCGGCCTGTTCGGTTTCGCCATCCCCCAGCAGTGGGGCGGTCTGGGCCTGAACCTGGCGCAGGACGTGGAACTAGCGCTGGAGTTCGGATACACGAGCCTGGCGCTGCGCTCGATGTTCGGCACCAACAACGGCATCGCCGGACAGGTGCTGGTCGGCTTCGGCACACCGGAGCAGAAGCAGCGGTGGCTCGCGCCGATCGCCGCCGGCGAGGTGGTCGCCTCGTTCGCTCTCACCGAACCCGGGGCCGGTTCTGATCCGGCGGGTCTGCGGACCCGGGCCGTCGAGCAGGAGAACGGCGACTGGGTGATCGACGGCAGCAAGTGCTTCATCACCAATGCGCCGCTGGCCGATCTGTTCGTCACCTTCGCCCGGGTCCGTCCCGCCGACGACGACGGCCCCGGGATCGCGGTCTTCCTGGTGCCCGCCGGCACCCCCGGGGTCCGCGTCGCCGATCACGACCGCAAGATGGGCCAGGAGGGTTCGTGGACGGCCGATGTGCACTTCGACAATGTGCGCGTCCCGGCGTCGGCGCTGGTCGGCGGCCAGGTGGACCTGGGCTATCGGGCGGCGATGACCTCCCTCGCCCGCGGCCGGGTGCACATCGCGGCCCTGGCCGTGGGCACCGCGCAGCGCGCCCTGGACGAGTCGGTGCAGTACGCGGCCACCGCAACCCAGGGCGGCGCCCCGATCGGCCGGTTCCAGCTGGTGCAGGCGATGCTCGCCGATATGGCGACCGGCGTGATGGCCGGGCGGGCACTGGTCCGCGACGCGGCTGCCCAGTGGGTCAGCGGCCGGGACCGGCGGATCGCCCCGTCGGTGGCCAAACTGTTCTGTACCGAAATGGTCGGCGAGGTGGCCGATAAAGCGGTGCAGGTGCACGGCGGCAGCGGCTACATGCGCGATGTCCCCGTCGAGCGCATCTACCGCGATGTGCGGCTGCTGCGGCTGTACGAGGGCACCAGCGAGATCCAGCGGCTGATCATCGGCGGCGGACTCGTCCGGCAAGCGGAACGCGACAGCGGTGCCGGCACGGGCACCACGAAGGAGGATCGGTCATGACCGGACGACTCGAGGGGAAGAACGTCGTCGTCACCGGCGGCGCCCAGGGGATCGGGCTGGCGATCGCCCGGCGCTTCGTCGACGAAGGGGCGCGCGTGGTCCTCGGCGATCTGAACACCGAGGCGCTGGCGGCGGCCGTCACTGCCTTGGGCGGAGACGAGGTGGCCGCCGGTGTGACCTGCGATGTGACCTCCGCCGATGACGTCGAACGGCTGATCCAGACCTGCACGACGACCTTCGGTTCGCTCGATGTGATGGTCAACAACGCCGGCATCACCCGCGATGCGACCATGCGCAAGATGACCGAGGAACAGTTCGACCAGGTGATCGCCGTGCACCTGAAGGGCGCCTGGAACGGCACCCGGGCCGCGGCAGCCGTCATGCGGGAACACGGCTCGGGGGCGATCATCAACCTGTCGTCGATCTCCGGCAAGGTCGGCCTCGTCGGACAGACCAATTATTCGGCGGCCAAAGCCGGGATCGTCGGTCTCACCAAGGCTGCGGCCAAGGAGGTCGCGCACCTGGGAGTGCGGATCAACGCGATCGCCCCCGGCCTGATCCGCACCGCCATGACCGAAGCCATGCCCGCGCGGATCTGGGAGTCGAAGATGGCCGAGATCCCGATGGGCCGTGCCGGGGAACCGTCGGAGATCGCCTCGGTCGCGCTGTTCCTGGCCACCGAGGACTCCTCGTACATGACCGGCTGCGTCCTTGAGGTAACCGGTGGCCGGCACATCTGACCTGCCTCCCGGATGGGAGGCGCGCACCGTCACCACCGAGGAATTCGTCAAACCCGGGCACGTCGCCGCGCTGGCCGCCCTGTTCGACGACGGACTGCCGGCCCCGCAGACCGGGGATGTGCTGCCGCCGCTGTGGCACTGGGTGGCCCTGGCGCACTGGCCGCTCTCTGGTGAGATGGGGCCCGACGGGCATCCGCTGCGAAGTACCGCCTCATTCCTGCCGCCGGTGGACCTACCGCGCCGCATGTTCGCCGGCGGCGACGTCGAGTTCCCCGGAACACTGCGCGTGGGCGACACCGTCCGCAAGGTCTCCAGCGTGGAGTCTGTGACCGAGAAACAGGGGCATAGTGGCCGGCTGGTGATCGTGGTGGTCGTTACCCGGTTGTACGCCCCGGACGGCACCCTGGCGGTGGTGGAGAAGCAGAACGTGATCTACCGGGAGGCCGCGGTGTCGACCGAGCAGGTCCCGGCCGCCGAACCGGCCGCCGTCCTGACTCCGGAGGGGCCGCCGATCCGCCGGTACGGCACCGACTCGTGGCGGCTGTGGACCGATCCGACGCTGTTGATGCGGTTCTCGGCGGCCACGGCGAATCCGCACCGCATCCACTACGACTGGCCGTACGCCACCCGCGTCGAGCGCTATCCGGGACTGGTGGTGCACGGTCCGCTGATGACGCTGGCGCTGGCCGAGACCCACCGCCTCAGCGACGATCCCCACCCGATCGCCGAGTTGAGTCACCGCAACTCGGCCCCGCTCTTCTGCGGCACCACCGCCGAACTGCGGCCGACTCCGACCGCCACCGGAAAGACGGTGGCGGTGCTCAGCCGCGGCGGGGTGGGCGCAACCGAGACCATCCACACCCGGCTCGATCTGACGTACGCCTGAACCTGCCGGGCGCGTCCGGCGGCGTCAGATCCGGTTGCGGGCGATCAGCTGAGCGGCGATCACGTTGCGCTGGATCTCGTTGGTGCCCTCTCCGACGATCATCAGCGGCGCATCGCGGAAATAGCGTTCGACGTCGTATTCGCGCGAGTAGCCGTACCCGCCGTGCACCCGCACCGCATCCAGGGCGATGGCCATCGCTGTCTCCGAGGCGAACAGTTTGGCCATCCCGGCCTCCATATCGGCGCGTTCACCGCGGTCCAGCTTGTCGGCGGCGTCGCGGGTGAGCAGCCGTGCGGCCTGCTGTTTGGTGGCCATATCGGCCAGCAGATTGCCCACCGACTGGTGCTGCCAGATCGGTTTGCCGAACGATTCGCGTTCCTGTGCATAGCGCGTGGCCGCATCCAGCGCGGCCTGCCCCACGCCCAGGGCACGAGCGGCGACCTGGATGCGGCCCACCTCCAGACCGCGCATCATCTGTCCCCAGCCGCGGTTCGGCTCGCCGCCGAGCACCGCGTCGGCCGGCACCGGCATGGCCTCGAAGACCAGTTCGCACGCCTCCACCCCGCGGTAGCCGAGCTTGGGCAGTTTCTTGGAGATGGTGAAGCCGGGAGAGTCCGGTCCGCACTCGACCAGCAGCACGCTCATGCCGCGATGCGCCGGCTGCGCGTCACGGTCGGTGATGCACAGCAGCCCGATCAGTCCCGAATGCGCCGCATTGGAGATCCAGGTCTTCGAACCGGTGATCAGATAGCCGTCGCCGGCCGGCCGGGCGACGGTGCGCATGGCCTGCAGATCACTGCCGCCGCTGGGCTCGGTCAGTGCCATGGTCGCGCGCAGGCTGCCGTCAGCCATCTGCGGCAGGTACCGCTCGCGCTGCGCCGTCGTACCGAAGGTCTTGATCAGGTAGGTGATCACCGAGTGCCCGCCGATGGCGCCGGCCAGACTCATCCAACCGCGGGCCAGTTCTTCGCAGACCGCGGCGAAGCAGGCGGTGGACACGTCCACCCCGCCGTATTCGGCCGGAGCCAGCAGTCCGAAGAAGCCCAGCGTCTTCATCTCTTCGATGAACTCTTCGGGATAGATGTCGTCGTGCTCGAACTCACGCACCCGGGGTGCCACGCGTTGGTCGACGAAGTCGCGCACCAGCGCGATCATGTCCTGTTCTTCCTGGGTCAGCGCCACAGTGCTGAGCCTACAAACAACCCGGCAAACGGCAAGAACTGCACGGGTCCGCAGTGGCCGGGGGTGTCAGCTCTCGGCAGCGGCTGCGGCGCGGCGGCCCAGGTAGATCTGCTCGTATTCGTTCTTGAGCCGGTCGGCTTCCTTCTGCTGGCGGTAGGTCAGGGAGTTACTGCCCAGGCCGTGCTTCTGCAGGCGGCGTGCACGGTTCTGGTTCATGTACGCACCGGCGAAGATCGCGGCCAGCAGGACTGCGAGCAACACCATCAGGGCACGGATCCAGATCGGGCCGGGGAAGGCGAAGTACAGGACCAGGTAGAGCGGGACGAAGCTCACCTGCGAACGCAGGAAGTGCCGCGGCGTGGCCATCGGGCCCATCAGGTCGTTCGCCACCCACTCGCGCTTACTGTCCGGGAGCCGAGCACCGTAGATGTACGCGGTCAACTGCAACGGATTGGGCCGGCTGCTCATGGTGAGACTTTCTCTCGGGACTCGATGGTTTCACCAGTGTGGCACACCAATCGTGCTCGATTCAATCGCGTCCTATTTACTAATGTCGCGGTAGAATGCAGGGTATGCAGACCGTCGAACTCGAGGGCAACCCTCTTCTGCTGGAACGGCAGGTGTGTTTCGCACTGGCCGTGGCCAACCGTTCGGTCCTGCGTATCTACCGTCGCCTCCTCGCCCCCCTGGGTCTGACACATCCGCAGTATCTGGTGATGCTGGCACTGTGGGAGGAGGCGCCGCTGACCGTCAAGGATGTCGGCGCGCTGCTGCAACTGGATTCGGCGACCCTGTCCCCGCTGCTCAAGCGACTGGAGGCCAACGGACTGATCGAACGTCGCCGGTCCGACGACGACGAGCGCAGCGTGGAGATCCTGCTGACCGAGGCCGGCGTGAAGTTGCGCGAGGACGCGCTGGTGATCCCCGGCCAGGTCGTCGCGGCGCTCGGGGTGGATCTGGAGGTCCTGATGGAACTGCACGATGTCCTCACCCGCGTCAACGCTGCGGCCCTGGCATCCGAGGCCGACCTGTCATGAGCCCGGTACCGGCTATGCCCGTTCAGGTGCGCCGCCGATGACCGGCTCGCAGCCACCGCTGAACGACGACTCCGGACCCGATGGACCCGATCTGCTGCCCGGTGCGGTCGATGCCCGTTTCACGCTTGCCTCTGAGCGGACCATGCTCGCCTGGCTCCGGCTGGCCCTGGGTCTGATCGCTGCCGGCGTGGCGGTACTGCATCTTCTCGAGCCGTGGGGTGACCCCACCGCCCGCCGGACCCTGGGCATCGCGCTGCTGACGATCGGCGCGTTCACCGCGATCGTGGGGATGCTGCGCTGGCACGAGATCGATCGCGCCCTCAAGCGCGGCGGACCATTGCCTGGTCCATGGCCGATCTGGACGCTCACCGGACTGATCGTGATCGCCGCGATCGGCTTCGCTCTCTGGTCCTGACACCGCAGGCGACCGAAGGCCGGACCGGGCCGGATCGGCACCGGGCACAGCCGTCATGCACAACCGTCACCAGCGGACGCTGGCCGTCACCGAACACCCCGATCGGCGAGGGCTGTGCACACCCGTGAGGGTTGTGCGTGACGGTTGTGCCCACGCAGAATCCCCGTGTGACCTGCACTCCGGTTCAGACCGCCGGCAGAGGGCAACTGCGCGCGTTGCGCAGTCGCACCGCCAGGGCCGCCCACAACAGCACCAGGCCCAGGGCGCCCAGAACCGGCTGCACCGGCGCGAACCAGGTCAGTGCCCCCGAATAACCCAGGGCCAGCAGCGCCAACTTGTTGCAGACCGGACAACCGACGGCGAACCAGGAGACCACCACGCCGACGGCCCCCAGTCGTCCGGCCGTGGCCTCGCGCTCCGGATCGTCATCGGCGGAGGAGCCTTCTCCCGCATCTGCACGCACGTAGGTCGCCGCCAGCAGGCCCGACAGCACAGCGGTGGCGACCAGCACCGGATAGTTCCAGGCCACCGGTGCGACATCTCGGCCGAAGACGTCGTTCGGGATCAGGACGGTGACCAGGCCGATCGTGACTCCGACCAGAGCGGCCACCACCACGGCAACGACCGCCTGACGCCAGGTGGCGTCACGGACCGCGTCGATCACCAGTCGCGGTGACTGCCGCAGGGTGTTCATCAGGAATCCTCGACGTTCCGGTCGCGGTAGACGAAGTTGGCGACCTGTAGATAGGAGACTCGTTCGGCCAGGGCCGGACTGAGCCTGCCCAGTACATCGTAGACGCGGGCATCTTTGCCGACCACCACGCGACGGCGTCCCCGCAGGGTGGCCTCGACCATTCGGCGGGCCGCCTTGGCCGCGGGCATCGCGAACGCCTTGGCGACGGCCTCGGGGGTACCCAGGGTCAGGGCGCTCTCGCGCACCAGGTCGGTCCAGATGGTGCCCGGCAGTACGGTCGTGACCGTGACCTTCGATCGGGCGTTGCGCAGGTCTTGGGCGAGCCCGAAACCGAACTGGGCGACCGCTGCTTTCGAGGCTCCGTACAGGGCCGCGCCGGGCACCGGGACCATCGCCGCCAGACTCGAGGTGATCATCACCACCGCCCCGTCGGGGCGTTGCTCGAGCAGCGGCAGCAACGCCCGGGTCAGTTCGACGGTGCCGTAGAAGTTGACGTCCATGATCGTCCGCATCCGGTCCTGTTCGATCCCGGCGGCGGTCTCGAAGTTCTGCGCGATCCCGGCGATGTTGAACAAACCGTCGACCCGGCCGTGCGCGGCCAGCACCGCGTCGGGCAGTGCCGTCACCGCGGCCGCATCCGCCACATCGAGCTGGTGAGTCGACAGCCGGCCCGCGCCGGCAGCGACGGCCAGCTGCGCCAGCCCCTCGCCGTCCCGGTCGACGGCGGCGACGTGCGCGCCGCGGGCGAGCAGGTCGTCAACCACCTGGCGCCCGATTCCCCGGCCGGCGCCGGTCACGACGTAGACCCGTCCCGCCGCACTCTGCCTTGCCGCCATGCCGCCCCGCTTCTTCCGCACCCTGTTCGAACTCCTCCGCCACCCTATGTGCGCGCAGCCGGTTGCACAGTCTGCGCCTGCTGCCGCCCGGGGGTTCAGCACACGCCGCCGTTTCGGTGCCTGCTGCGTCAGTGGCCACCGGTATGGGTGTGCATGCCGATGTGCGCCGCCGGATCAGCCCGCCGCCCGCCGTCGACGGCCAGAAAGGCCTCCGCGGCGGTCCGCGAACGCAGGATCAGCTCGTCGGCGTGGCCGAAGTCCAATGGACCGACCGCCAGCGGACACGGCGGCGGCAGCACGATCAACTCCACCCGGTCGGTGTACAGCTCGATATCGTGCAGCAAGCGCTGGTGCACCAGCAGCGCCATCGCCTGCATCACCGTCCCCAGGACGCTGCCGGGGGCCGTGGTCAGCGCGCACGGGTAGCCGCACGGCAGGACGTAGAGCTTGGTGGCGCCGGCATGCACTGCCTGCGAAATGGCGGTGTTGTCGGCCAGGCCGCCGTCGACCAGCACCCGCGATTCCCAGTCGATCGGTGGCAGCATCCCCGGTATCGCGCTGCTGGCCAGGATCGCCTCGGCGGCCGGGCCGGAGGTGGGCTTACGGACCGGTGGCGTGGCCACGGTCTCCGATATCGAACGTATCCGGCAACTGGAGAAGGAGAACCGAGAACTCAAGCGCGCCAACGACATCCTCAAGTCGGCATCGGCTTTTTTCGCTGCGGAGCTCGACCGCCCACACCGTTGATCGTCGCCTTCATCGACGACAACAAGCATCGATGGGGAATCGAGCCGATCTGCACTGTGCTCACCGAACACGGCTGCCCGATCGCCCCCTCGACCTACTACGCGGCTCGTCGCCGCGCACCGTCAGCACGCGCTGTGCGCGATGAGGAACTCAAGACCGCGATCCTGGCGTCCTACAACGCCTCGCGGCGGGTATACGGGATCCGCAAGATCCACGCCGACCTGCGGCGCCAAGGCATCGAGGTCGCGCAATGCACTGTGCAGCGACTGTGCCGCGACCTGGGGATTCGTGGCGTGGTGCGCGGCAAGTATCCGCGGACGACGCGGCCGGCGCCCGAGACCGGCCGTCCCGCCGATCTCGTCGAACGCGACTTCACCGCCGACGCCCCGAACCAATTGTGGGTTGCCGACATCACCTACGTGCGCACCAGCACCGGCTGGGTGTACGTCGCGTTCATCCTCGACGTGTACTCCCGGCTGATCGTCGGCTGGCAGTCTTCCACGCGCATGTTCGCCGACCTGGCGATCGACGCGTTGGCGATGGCGCTGTGGCAACGACGCCGCTACAGTCAGGACCTCGCCGGACTGGTCCACCACTCCGACCGGTTGAACTCGCCCAGTACCGAGCCATCCGCTACACCGACGAACTCGACCGAGCCCGCGCGGTGACCTCCGTCGGCTCATACGACAACGCGATGGCCGAAGCACTGAACTCGCTCTACAAACACGAGTTGATCTACCGGCGGCCCTGGACCAGTGCCACCGACGTCGAGTACGCCACCGCCGAATGGGTGTCCTGGTACAACCACCAGCGCCTCCACAGCGCTCTCGGACACGTCCCGCCAGCCGAGTACGAAGCCGCCTATTGGGCCGGCGGAACCACCAGCACCACCGTCCCCGAAACCGTCCTACAGAACAGCTGATCGGTCTCCATCAAACCCGTGACTTGACAACTCCTGAAGAACAGGTCTTCCTAGGCAAGGCGGAGGAGTACGGGTACGCGGTCAAAACGCCATCCGAACGGCAGGAGCTACTGACGTTCGCTGCCAATGCTTGCTCCGAAGCAAAGTCTGGAGGGATCACTGCCGCCGGTGCGCGAGGAGCGACCTGGGCGGAGAAACGAGGCGAGTCTGCGGATAGCGGCAGAGGCCTCGCCGTAGCGGTCCTATCGATTTGCTCGGAGTCGGCCTAGTCGCCAAGTCCAGGTAGACCACCCAGGGTTACGGGCACGCCTAAGTCGAATAAGTCCCGGCGAACGATGCCGCTCCCGCCTTGGCTGGCCGAACGTCTGTTTGCCTACGTGCGTGACGTGCACCCGGACGCCGACGACCGGTCTTGTTGAACCGGTCTCCGATCTCCTTGTCACCCTTCGCAGCGAGCATGTCGTCGAATGAGCCGCCCTCGGGAACCTCGATCAGGCTGTCCGGATCGGTCTTGGCCTTGTCGGAGACGTACTTCACGAACAACAGCGTCAGGATGTAGTCCTTGTACTGGCTCGCATCCATGCCGCCACGCAACTGGTCGCAGCTCGCCCACAACGACGAATACAGATCCGACTTCTTCAACGCCACAGGTTCTCGACCGCTCTCTCAATCCACGGCGCCGGACCGGCCGGTGATTTCTTCGCCAGACCTTTCAACAGCGCACACTTCGCCCACCGACCAGTGGCCGGCATGTGGTCCAAGCATGCCACCGCCCGACGACAATCGAGACTCAACAGGCCGTCGTCAGGGGGACTTGGATCCACCAAGTCCCGCTCATGGCGAATCTGAGCACTCGGACCAATAGAGCGCAGAAACCAAAGAGGTCAGGACGCATTTCTGCAGCCTGACCTCTTGTTGCGATTCATCCTGAACCGCTCACTTGTGGGCGAAGGGGACTTGAACCCTCACGTCCCGCCACGATCGCGCCTCAGGACCAGTTCCACCTTCACCTTGTTGACACTCCGCCAGAATGCCCCGGCCACCGCTGAAAAGCTAGATCGCTGCGGCGCATCCAGGGTTGGAGTTCACACCCCGTACGCTGCCCGATCCGCTGCCGCCCTTCGCCGGGCTGCGAAACGCCAGCGGCAGTGTGCATCTAGTTCCGCCCGTAAACCGGCGCAA
>NZ_BANT01000025.1 GCF_000333015.1 Gordonia hirsuta DSM 44140 = NBRC 16056
CAGGCACCCGCGGCACCGCAGGGTCACGCGGCACCGCAGGGTCACGCGGCACCGCGCTCGGCCTCGCCGCAGACACCCGCAGCCACCACCCCCCGCGCGGTCCCGGAACCACCGCAGTCGCAGGCCGGGCCCTACCCCGGCGTCGTCGGCGGCGGGGAGACCCGGATGCCTCCGCAGTACGGCCGGCCGGCCGATCCCCTCGATCCGAATGTGCGGCTCTCGGAACTGACCGGGCATGCCCCCCGGGAACGTCGCGCCGACCGCAGCGAACAGATCAGCGTGCAGGAGCTTCTGCGCCGTACCCGCGACAGCGGCGACGAGGACTGAGGCCGACCGACCACATGACCGCCGAGGACAGTCCCCGACCCGGTGCGAGCACCGGCGACGCGGTGTCTCGTCCGGGGTGGCATCGCTGGCTGCGGATCGGTGTCCTGCTGGCGGTGATCGCCATCCTCACCGTCGAGGCGGTGCTGGTCTGGCCGCATCTGGCACCGGCCTGGGACAACCTCGGTCAGATCCGCTGGGGATGGGTGATCGCCTGTATCGTCGCCGCCGTGCTGTCGATGGACAGCTATGCGCAGGTGCAACGGGTGCTGATGCGGTCCGCCGGTGTGCGGGTGCGCCAGCGCGAGTCCCTCGCGGTGATTCTGGCGTCCAATTCGATCTCCCAGACCATGCCCGGCGGACAGGTCCTGGCCCCGGCGTTCATCTACCGGGAGAGCCGCAAGTGGGGGGCCAGCCCGGTGGTGGCCGCCTGGCAGCTGGTGATGTCGGGGTTGCTGGCCGGAGTCGGTCTGGCCGTCCTCGGCCTGGGCGGAGCCATCCTGGCCGGGGGCCAGACCAACCCGTTCTCAGTGGTCTTCAGCGTCGTCGGCTTCATCTCCTTCGTGCTGGTCATGCAGTATCTGGCCTCTCATCCGGAGGTGCTCGAGGGTACCGGCCGCCGAATCCTGGGCTGGATCAACAATCTGCGGGACAAACCCGCCGATCATGGGGTGGCGCGGTTCCGGCGGATTCTGGGCCAGCTGCGTGCGGTACAGCTGAACCGCCGGTCCGCCGGCGCCGCATTCGGCTGGAGTTTCTTCAACTGGGTCGCCGACGTCGCCTGCCTGGCCTTCGCCTGCTATGCGATCGGTGCGCAGCCCGGCTTTGCCGGCCTGATGGTGGCGTATGCGGCCGGGAAGGCGGTCGGCACAGCGATCCCGTTGCTGCCCGGCGGCATCGGCGTCGTCGATGCCGTGCTCGTTCCGGCGCTCAGCCGCGGCGCCGGACTGTCGTTGGGCGATGCGGTGCTCGCGGTGATCATCTACCGCGTCGTCAGCTATCTGCTGATCGCCCTGATCGGCTGGGTGGTGATCGCCTTCCGCTATCGCAGCGCGATCGGCTCCCGCGAAGACCTCCGCAGCGAGATGGAACGTGAGGAGAGCGACATCGACCCCGGGCCGGCACCGGCCTGAGCAGCGTCGCACGCTAGCGTGAAGCCATGACGGCTGCTGGTGCCCCTGCCTCGTTCCCGACACGATGGATCGCTCTGTCGGTGCTGTTCGACGTGATCGCGGTGATCGTGTTCGTCACGATCGGCCGCATCAACCACGAGGAAGGTTTCTCCTTCGGCGGATTCTGGGGCACCCTGTGGCCGTTCCTGGCCGGGTGGGCCGTGGCCGCACTGGTATCGATCGCGCTGACCGCCTCCGGCCGGGTCGGATGGTCGTTGCAGCGGCTGTTTCCGGCCGGAATCCTCTGCTGGGTCAGCACCATCGCCATCGGGATGCTGCTGCGCTGGGCCGACGGCCAGGGCATCGCGGCCAGTTTCGTGATCGTCGCCACGCTGGCGACGGGTGTGCTGCTACTGGGCTGGCGTTTGCTTGCCGCTCAGGTCGGACGCGGTCAGGTCAGCCGGTAGTACTTCTGCGCCACCTGCAGCGCCGCGGTACCCGACCGCGCATCCTCGCAGTACACCACGAGCACCTTTCCACCGGAGATGCCGACGAACCAGCCGGGCCCCTCCGGCCCGTTGGTACCCACCAGCGCGCGCAGGCCCGGCGCCCCGGAGATGTCGCTGGCGTCACCGCTGCGGGCGGTGGTGGCCATGGCCGCGGCGATCCGGCGCACCGTCTGATCGTTCATCGCGCCGAGCTTGCCGCCGGTCACCTTGGTCGGTGATCCCTTGATCAGGTACGGCGCCACCGAATCGGAGCCGCCGTCGAGCGATCGGGCCACCGCGACGCCCAGCGCCCCCATGTTCAGCATCGTCGCGGTGAAGTTCTGCGGCCGGAACGAGGCCGCCTGGATCGACCCGGACGGCTCCCCTTCCGGGGCCGCCACTCCCGGCACCGCAAAGGTGAGGCCCAGGCCCAGGTGCTGCATCTGCCCGGTCGCGGCGTCTTTGGTCTTGGCGTTCTTGTCGATCGCGTCGAAGACCGGATCCAGCGTACTGCCGGCCGGATAGGCCACATCGGCCAGAATCCGCTTGTCACCGGCGGCCGAGTTCTGCGCCATCCCCAGAATCGCTCCGGACTTCGCGTCGAAACTCATGATCGTGGCCGGTTGCGCCACCTCTACCGCGGCGTCCCCGAGCGCCAACTGCTCCTGCTGGTTGACGGTGGTCATGATGTCCGGGCCCGGCCGGCCCTGTTCACCTGCAAGACGCTGCGGGGCCTCGCCCGGGGCGGCCTGCTGAACCTGCCAGCCGGCGGTAGCGTCGCGCACCGCCTGCCAGTAGTTGGTCAGTCCGGTCGCCAGCGGAGTAGAGATCCGCCGATCGCTCATCACCAGCATGCCGGTCTTGACCACCGTCACCCCGGCGATGCGCTCGGGGTCGGCGGCCAGCACCTTCATATCGGGGTCGCGCAGAGTCACCGCGAGGGTCTGTCCGCCGTTGGCATCGGCGATCTTGTCGTTGATCACCTTCGCGGTGATCAGGGGGGCGATCGGCTTGAGCGCGGCCGCCAAGGCGTTGACCGAGCGCTGCAGGTTCCGGGTGGCCGCCGGATTGATCATGATCTCGTTGACCGGCTGCATCTGCATGAAGGCCTTACCCGAGGCGCTGCGCACCGTGGGCGCCGGCGTAGCGTCGGTGCGGATCAGCTGCAATCGGCCCCCGACGGGCATACCGGTGTTGAGCAGCGCCGGGTCCCACTGCACCCGCCAGCCGGACTCCAGCCGCCGGATGCTGCCGTTGGTCTTGGTGGTGAACTCCCGATCGTCGGGCCAGGACCACCGGGTACGCAGCACGAACGAGGCGGTGCCGTCGCTGTACTCGACGGTGTCGAGGACCTGCGCATCCACGGTGCGGGCATGCATTCCGGCGAAGGTCTCCCCGAGCGTCTCGGCCGCCTGCGACGGCGAGGTCGTCAGGTCCGAGGCCGCCGCGACGTCCTGTCCGGACATCGCCCGGGCGAAGGCCTGCGCGGCCTTGGCCGGGGCACTCGTCTCGCCGCCCCCGCAGGCGACGAGTGCCAGCGTCAGGACGGCACTGAGGCACAGCACCATCACCGAACGCCACGACAGCAGTCTCACAGTCCCAATCTTCACTCCTTTAACAGGTGCGGGGCCAGTCAGATGGTTTACAGTCCTGCGTCTAACTGGTCACGATCGTGCATCCGACCATAATGGACGCATGGCTTTACACCTGCTGCGATCCGCAGACCGCCCGGTGACCACCACCGAATGGCTGACCTCGCGGCATGGTTTCTCCTTCGGTGACCACTACGATCCCGGCAACACCCACCACGGTGTCCTGCTGGTGCACAACGACGAGACCGTCGCCGCTGGACAGGGATTCGACACCCATCCGCATCGGGAGACCGAGATCATCACCTGGGTGCTGTCGGGTTCGCTGGTGCATCAGGACTCCCGCGGGCACAGCGGCGTCGTCTATCCGGGGCTGGCGCAGCGGATGAGTGCGGGCACCGGGATCGAGCACTCCGAACGCAATGACACCTGGCGAGACGGTATGTGGCGCACCGATGCCGGCGACGGCGCCTCCGGCGGAGGCGAACCGGTCCACTACCTGCAGATGTGGCTGCTGCCCGATCAGACCGGCACCGGCCCCGACTACGAACAGTGCGATGTACGCAGCGAACTGGCCGCCGGCGGCCTGCTGGCGCTGGCCTCCGGCGACCGGCGGCACGACTCGGCGATCCGCATCCGCAACGCCGGCGCCACCCTGTGGGTCGCCCGATTGCCGGCCCGACAGCAGATCACGCTGCCGGCCGCCCGCTTCACCCACCTGTACGCCGCCACCGGGGCGGCCCGGGTGGAGTCGGCGACGCTGCAGACCGGCGATACCGTGCGGGCGGCAGACCTGGGCGGCAGCATACTGACCGCCCTGACCGACGCGGAGATCCTGATCTGGACGATGGACCGCGCCCTGGGTGAGTGACCGACCGGGAAATCGGGGCGCGGGTCAGGCAGTATGGACCGGGTGACCGCCAACACCCCCCTTCCCTCCGGCCTCGACCTGCAGTGGATCGATGAGTCCGTCGCCATCGGCGATGACCTGTTCACCCACGTCAACGGACGTTGGCTCGCCGAACACCAGATCCCCGCCGACCGCAGCATCGACGGCGCTTTCCACGTCCTGCGCGACAACGCCGAGGCACACGTGCGCGAGATCGTCGAGGAGGCCGCCCGCACCCCGGGCGAACCGATCGGCGACCTGTACACGTCCTTCATGGACACCGACCGGATCGCGGCGCTGGGCGCCGAGCCCATCGCCGACGATCTGGCCGCGATCGAGGCGCTCTCCGACACCACCGGTTTCGCGGCGCTGCTGGGCCGGCTGGGCCGCGGCGGCGTCCCCGGCCTGTTCGGTTTCTATGTCGACACCGACGCCAAGGACTCCGACCGCTACCTGGTGCATCTGGTGCAGAGCGGCCTGGGTCTGCCCGATGAGTCGTACTACCGCGAGGACAAGCACGCCGCAACCCGCGCCGCCTACCTGGACCATGTGGAGAAGATGTTCGCCCTGGCCGGTCTGGACGAGCCGGCCCGGGCCGCCGCGACCGTCCTGGACCTGGAGACCGCGCTGGCCGAACACCACTGGGATGTGGTCCGTCGCCGCGATGCGCAGGCCACCTACAACCTGCACAGCTACGACGAGCTCGTCGCGGCGGCGGCGGGATTCGATGTCGGCGCCTGGATCACCGCCGTCGCCGGCGACGATGCGGTCCCCGGGGCCTTCGCCGAGGTCAACGTCGGCCAGCCGTCGTTCCTGACCGCCGCTGCCCGGCTGCTCGCCGAACGCCCGCTGGACGACTGGAAGACCTGGCTGCGGTGGCGGCTGCTGCGGTCGGCCGCGCCGTATCTGTCGCCGGAGTTCGTCGACGAGAACTTCGCCTTCTACGGCACCACCCTCAGCGGCGCCCCGGAGAACCGGGATCGCTGGAAACGCGGTGTGGGGCTGGTCGAGGACGCGATGGGTTTCGCCGTCGGCGAGAAGTACGTCGAGAAGCATTTCCCACCGGCGGCTAAGGCCCGGATGGACGAGCTGATCGCGAACCTGATTGAGGCCTACCGCCGCAACATCACCGACCTGGAGTGGATGACCCCGGCCACCCGCGAACGCGCCCTGGCCAAACTGGATCGATTCACCCCGAAGATCGGCTATCCGGCCACCACCCGCGACTACAACGCGCTGATCGTGGACCGGGAGGACCTGCTCGGTAACGTCGCCCGCGCCGCCGCCTACGAGACCGACCGCGAACTGGCCAAGATCGGGCAGCCGGTGGACCGGGACGAGTGGTTCATGACGCCGCAGACGGTCAACGCCTACTACAACCCGGGGATGAACGAGATCGTCTTCCCGGCGGCGATCCTGCAACCGCCGTTCTTCGATGCCGACGCCGACGACGCCGCCAACTACGGCGGCATCGGCGCGGTGATCGGCCACGAGATCGGGCACGGCTTCGACGACCAGGGCGCCAAGTACGACGGCGACGGCAACCTGGTCGACTGGTGGACCGATGACGATCGCACCGAATTCGGCAAGCGCACCGCGGCCCTGGCCGCCCAGTATGCGCAGTACACGCCGACCGGCCTGAGCCCCGAACACACCGTCAACGGCGAGTTCACGCTGGGCGAGAACATCGGCGATCTGGGCGGGCTGTCCATCGCGCTGGTCGCCTACGCCATCGCCGGCGAAGCCGACGGCGGGGAGCCTCCGGTGATCGACGGGCTGACCGGCCCCCAGCGCGTGTTCTTCAGCTGGGCGCAGATCTGGCGCACCAAGACCCGGGACGAAGAGGCGATCCGGCGGCTGTCGATCGACCCGCACTCGCCGCCGGAGTTCCGCTGCAACGGCGTGGTCCGCAACATCGACGCCTTCTACGAGGCCTTCGACGTGCCCGGCGAGGCCGCATTGTTCCTGGCACCCGCCGACCGAGTGCGGATCTGGTGACCGGCACCTCCGCCCGCCGGGCTGCGCGCTGGCTGCTGCCGGCCCTGGCGGTGCTGATCTGGCTGGGTATCGGTGGGGCGACCGGACCGCTGGCCGGCAAACTCAACCAGGTCACCACGACCGACTCGAGTGCCTTCCTGCCGGCCTCGGCCGAATCGACCCGCGTGGGCGAGCAACTGCCGGCGTTCACCGATACCGGATTCTTCCCGGCGATCGTCGTCGCCGAAAGCTCCGGGGACATCACCGCGGCCGAGACTCGCTGGCTCACCGAGGCGACCGCCCCGCTGGCCGGGACCGAGGGCTTCGCACCGGCGTTTTCGCCGCCGCTGCCCTCGGCCGACCGGCATGCACTGCAGCAGTTCGTCCCGGTCTCCACCGACGGGAAGCCCAAGGAGCCGATCAAACGACTGCGCGAGGCCCTGGCCGATCCGCCGGCGGGCCTGACCGTCGCGGTGACCGGGCCCGCCGCGCAGGCCGCCGACCTGTCGAGCGCCTTCGCCGGTATCGACGGTCTGCTGCT
The DNA here is from genome assembly GCF_000333015.1 of Gordonia hirsuta DSM 44140 = NBRC 16056. GTDB lineage: Bacteria > Actinomycetota > Actinomycetes > Mycobacteriales > Mycobacteriaceae > Gordonia > Gordonia hirsuta. Next base: position 6,921 of record NZ_BANT01000025.1, read on the forward strand.
GCTCGTGGCCGGCTCACTGGTCCTGGCGATCCTGATCGTCGTCTACCGTTCACCGATCTTGCCGATCGTGGTGCTGATCTCGGCGATCCTGGCGCTGGCGTTGGCTTCGGGGGTGGTCTACTGGCTGGCCGATGCCGACGTCCTGGAACTGAACGGGCAGAGCCAGGGCATCCTGTTCATCCTGGTCTTCGGTGCCGCGACCGACTACGCGCTGCTGCTGGTGGCGCGCTACCGCGAGGAACTCGCCGACCACGACGACGCCCGCGCGGCGCTGATCCGGGCGTGGCGGGCCACGCTGCCGCCGATCACCGCCTCGGCGGGAACCGTCATTCTGGGCGTGCTGTGCCTGCTGCTGAGTGACCTGAACTCCACCCGCAGCCTCGGGCCGATCGCCGCGATCGGTATCGCCGCATCCCTGCTGGCCTCGATCACCTTCCTGCCAGCGGTGCTCGCACTGTTCGGGCGCACGGCTTTCTGGCCGCGTCGCCCTCATCCGGCCACCGCCGAGGCCGCCGCCCAGGGAGGGACACACCGCATCTGGGCCAAGGTGGCCGCCTTCGTGGCCGCCGCCCCGCGCAAGGTGTGGATCGGCACGGTGGCCCTGCTCATCCTGGGCGCCGCCTTCGCCCCGATGTTCCGGTCCGACGGGGTATCCACCAACGACTTCTTCCTCGGCAGCGTCGAGTCGGTCGACGGGGCTCAGATACACGCCAGCCACTTCGATGCGGGGTCGGGCACCCCGACCTGGATCCTGGTGCCCGACGGCGAGGCGCCGGCGGCCGCCGAGACCGCCCGCACCACCCCCGGTGTCGCCGGGGCCGTGGTGTTGCAACGCGACGGCGGCCCCGTGGTGCGCGACGGACAAGCCGCTGTGGAGGTGACCCTGGCCGACGATCCCGACTCCATCGCCGCCCAGGAGACCGTGGCACATCTGCGTGACCGACTGGCGCCGATCTCCGGAGCGCAGGTCGGCGGGGCCACCGCTGTGGACCTGGACACCCGCCAGACCGCGGCCCGCGATCGCAACGTCGTGATCCCGGCGGTCCTGATCGTGGTGCTGGCCGTACTGATCCTGCTGCTGCGTTCCCTGGCCGCACCGGTGCTGCTGCTGGCGACGACGGTGCTCTCGTTCGCGACGACGCTGGGCATCGCCGCACTGCTGTTCAACGGGCCGTTCGGCTTCCCCGGCGCCGATCCCACGGTGCCGCTGTTCTCCTTCGTATTCCTGGTCGCTCTGGGTATCGACTACAACATCTTCCTGATGACCCGCGCCCGGGAGGAGACCAAGACCCACGGCACCCGCACGGGCATGATCATCGCGCTGACCACCACCGGCGGGGTGATCAGCGCCGCCGGGATAGTGCTCGCGGCCACCTTCAGCGCCCTGGCGGTGATTCCGCTGCTGTTCCTGGCGCAGGTGGCCTTCCTGGTCTCGGTCGGCGTCCTGATCGACACCCTGATCGTGCGTTCGCTGCTGGTCCCGGCGGTGACCCTGGACTTCGGCCACCGGATCTGGTGGCCCAGCCGCCTCGACAGGTCCGGGGGCGCCCCGGTGAACGCGCAGGGACGATGACCCCACCGGGCACCTCCGGGGAGCCGGCCGCCGCTCAGGCCGCCGGAACTCCCGACGAGCCGGCCGCCACGGCATCCGGCGGATCAAGACCGTGGGGCCGGTCGAAAGTGCGGCCCTGGACCACGTCAACCCCCGATGGCTGGCCCGTGCGCTGCTGCGCCCGTTGGGCGCTGCCTGCGTCCTGTTGATCGGGTACTTTCTGCTGCCGTTCAACCACGACAGCGATCTGACGCTGCTCGGTTCGGTGGTCGGCGGCCTGCTCCTGGTCGCCTTCTGCCTCTGGGAGATCCGCACCTTCCTGCATGCGAAGTATCCTCTGGCGGCCGCGCTGGAGATGCTGGTCGCACTGGTGACGCTGTACCTGGTGTCGTTCTCGACCGTGTACTTCCTGCTGTCGGACTATCACCCGGGCAGCTTCAACGAGGAGCTGACCCGGATGGACGCCCTCTACTTCTGCCTGACCGTGTTCACCACGACCGGTTTCGGTGACATCGACGCACTCTCCCAGGCCGCCCGGATCGCGGTCTCCTTCCAGATGGCGGCGAACCTGGTGTTGCTCGGTCTGGGCGCCCGGCTGTTCGGCATGGTCGTGACCGCCCGGCTCCGGGCCAGTCAGGCTCAGGACTGAGCCGCTGCCGCACACGAGGGCACGGCGCTGGGGCGATCAGCCCGCCAGGAAGGCAGCGACCGTCGCCTCGAACGCCGCTTTGGCCTCGATCATCACCCAATGTCCACACCGCGGGAACACGTGCAGCTGCGCATCGGGGATCAGGCGCGCCGGCAGCAGCGCCATATCCGGCGGACTCACCCGATCATCCAAACCCCAGGTCAGCAGCGTCGGGCACTGGACCTTGTGCAGCATCGACCAGTAGGGCGGGGCATCGGAGGAGGCGAGGAACTTCTGCTGCATCTCGAACGCCGCGGAGCTGTACATCATCGCGGCGGTCTTGCGGGCCGCCGGATCGGTCGCCGCGACCCAGCGCTCCTCGATCAGCTCGTCGGTGACCAGGCTGCGGTCGTACACCATCGAGCCCAGCCAGCGCACCAGCTTGTCCCGGTCGGGGGCGTCGGTGAACTCCTGCAGCAGCCGCAATCCCTCGCTCGGGCTGGGGCTGAGCACATTCGGCCCGACCCCTCCGATGGTGACCAGTCGGGTGATCCGTTCGGGGTGTTTGATCGCCAGATTCACCCCGACGACGCCACCCATGGAGTTACCGATAACCGCCGCCGACTCGATACCCAGCGCATCCATGAAGCGGAGCACCGCGGCCCCGGCGGTGAGCACCGGGTGCCCCTGCACCGGGTCGGAGACGCCGAAACCGGGGAACTCGATGATGTAGACGTGGTGGGTCTGTGCGAAGAAACCCAGGTTGCCGCGGAAATTGCGCCATCCGTTGACGCCCGGGCCGCTGCCGTGCAGCAGCAGCAGCACCTTCTGGTGCTCTGCACCCGCTTCGTGATAGCGGATCACGCCCTCGTCGGTCTGCAGTTCACGCTTGGTGCCCTCGTAGCTCACGTCCACGGCCGCCAGTGTAGTAGAACGTGTTCCAATTCAGTGCCGGGTAGGGTGAAGACATGGCCATCGACCCTTCTGTTCCCGCTGTCGCCGCAGGTCTGATCGGCGGCTACTCCGTCGCGCGTTACACCGGTCGCCGCGAACTCGGCGGCGTGGCCCTGGCCACCGCCGGCGTCGTGGCCGGCCGCAGTTGGCTGCCGCGTGGTGCGGCTGTCACCACCGGACTGACCGCCGCCTACCTGGGCGCCTTCGGCGTATCGCATCCCCTGGCGAAGAAGATCGGCGCCTGGCCGTCGGTGCTCACGGTCACCGCGGCCGCCACCGCCCTGACCGCAGTCGTCACCGCTCGCAGCTGAGGAGGTCGGCGGGCAGGTCAGCTCCGCGCCTCCGGCCGGCACTGTGCACCTCACCCGCACTCTGCAACGGGGTGCCGCCCGGTACCGAAGCTCAGCGGTGGCGGGCGAGGAGTTCCCGGATCCGTTCCGCCTGCGCTACCGAGACCTCGTCGGCCCGTTCGTCCTCACCGAAGACGTTGGAGCACAAGATCGCACCCTCGCGGTCCAGGAAGCCGGAGGCACCCAGCGCCGCGAACAGCTGATCCCAGTCGACGTCGCCGTCGCCGATCGCCAGGTGCTGGTGCACGCGCACGGCATTGCCCGGCGGGTTGGTGATGTAGCGCAGACCGTGTGAGCGGTGGTGGTCGAAGGAGTCCGCGCAGTAGACCGCGCCGAGCCGGTCGCCGAGCATCGGGATCAGCGTTTCGGCCCGATCGCCCATGTGGAAGGTATGACTGGCCACGTAGACAAAGCCCACCGATCGCGAATCCAGGCCGCGGATGATCTGCCAGGCCGCCAGTCCGTCCTCGACGAAGTCATCCGGATGCGGATCGATGTTCAAGGTCACCCCGTGCCGCTTGAGCACCGGAATCAAGGTCTCCATCGAGCGGTAGAAGCCGGCTTCGGACTCCTCGGCGCGCTCCGGACGTCCCGAGAACTCGGTGTTGATCACCGGGACCTCCAGTTCGGCGGCGATCTCGATGGTGCGCGTCAGGTTGCGGACGGCGGCCTGCCGCAGCGGCTCCTCGGGCCAGGAGAGCCGTTGCACCGGTAGCAGCGAGGTGATCCGGACTCCCGCAGCCGCGGCACGCTTCCCGACCGCGGCGATCAGTGCGGCATCGACGCGCGGGTGTCCGAAGAAGGGGATCCAATCCGGATGCGGGGTCAGTTGAATCCACTCGTATCCGTTCGCCGCGGCGACATCGAAGAAGTCCAGAAAATCGTGGGTGGCGTGGTACGGCGTGGGGTCGAGGGCGATGTGCACCATCGGGGGCTCCTGTTCTCGAGGATCAGCGGACGACGGTCGAATGGCCGCGGTCAGCGGTAGAACTCGGGGACCGGCGGGAGTTCCACCGGGACCGGTCCGGACCGGTCCAGTGCCGTGACTCCGGCCGCACAACACACCGCAACCCGGTAGCCGTCCCAGGCCGAAGGGCCGGCGACCGCCTCGGCGGCCTCCCCGGTGAGGAACCGCCGGGCCGCAGTGACCCAGGCCTGCACCTGGCGGTCGTAGGCCTGGGTGAACCGGGTGGTGAAGTCGGCGTGCTCCGGGATCGAGAAGGTCGCGTTCTGCCAGACCTGCAGACCCGACGGCTGCCCGATCCGCGCGATGCCGTCGGCCATCACGGCTTCGGTGGCGACCTGGTAGCCGAACCGCACCGAGACGTTCATCTCGACATCGATCAGTACCCCGTTGTCCAGTTCCATCAGCACCAGGATCGGCTCCTTCAGATGCGCCGGAGTGTTCGGGTTGCGCCGCCCGTGCCGTACCTCGACCGAGGTCACCGAGCCACCGGCGAGCCACGGCCCCACATCGAACTCGTGAACCACCGAATCGTTGATCAGCATCGGCTGGTCGTAGCTGTCGGGTACCGACGGGTTGCGATGCACCGCGTGGATCATCAGCAGTTCGCCGACCCGGCCCGAGGCGATCAGCTCCCGGAGCTGCTCGTATTCAGGGTCGAAGCGGCGCATGAAGCCCACCTGGACCAGTTTCTTTCCGCCGGCGATTTCGGCCTCCACCACCCGCCACGACGACTCTGGGTCTTTGGTCAGCGGTTTCTCGCAGAGAATCGGCAGACCGGCCTGCAGGCAGGTCAGCAGACCCGCCTCGTGGAACTGGCCCGGTGTGGCGATCAGGGCCGCATCCAGCGCACCCGCGGCGATCGCCTCGTCGACGCTGGCGAATCCCTGTGCCTCGGGTGCATGCGCGAGTGCGATGTCGCGCCGGTCCTCGTCGGGTTCGATCACGGCGCTCACAACGGCGCCGGTGATGGTGCCCGACAGCCGCTTGATGTGGTCGAACCCCATGGCGCCGGCGCCGACGACGCCGACCCGCAGTGCGGAAGTGAGCATTTCAGTGAGCCTTTCGGGTGAGCCGGTCCACAGGATCCGGGATTTCAGGGGCTGCGGTGGTGCGGAGGTGTGCGATTCAGTGGGTACGGGTGAGCGAGTGACAGCCGAAGATGTGCTGCCGGGTGCGGTCGGCGATCCCCAGCGGTGCGTCGATGTCACACCCGGGCATGTCCTGCTCGACGATGGCGAACATGTCCGGGTCGATCTTGAGCGCCTCGTCGATCACCGGGGCGAAGTCGGGGATGCCGTTGGGCGGTTCCACCATGATCTCGGCGGCGCAGTCGGCGAAGGGCACGTCGTTCTTGAGGATCTCCCAGATCAGCTTCGGATCGATCTGCTTCAGGTGCAGGTAGCCGATGCGGTCGGGGTGCGCCTGCATCAGTGCGACGTTGTCGCCGCCGTAGTACGCGAAGTGGCCGGTGTCCAGGCACAGGTTCACGTACCGCGGATCGGTCTCGGCCAGCAGCCGCTCCACCTCGCCGGTCGTGCCGACATGACTGTCGGCGTGGCTGTGGAACTGCTGGCGGATGCCGTACTCCTCCATCAGCGCCTTGCCGAGCCGGTCGTGCCCGGCGGCCAGCGCCGTCCACTGTTCGTCGTCGAGGGTGCGGGCCTCGAGCGCTTCGCCGGTCAGATCGCTGCGCCACAGATCGGGAATGACGACGATGTGCTCGGCCCCCATGGCACGCACCAGGGTGGCCACATCGCTGACCTGCTGCCAGGCCCGTTCCCACTGGCCCTCTCCCTTTTGGAAGCCGGTGAAGATGGTGCCGCCGGAGATCTCCAGATCCCGTTTGTCCAGTTCCTCCTTCAACCGGATCGGGTCGGTCGGCAGGTAGCCGTAGGGACCCAGCTCGATGTAGTGGTAGCCGGCCTCGGCGACCTCGTCGAGGAAGCGTTCCCAGGGGGTCTGGCGCGGATGGTCGGGGAACCAGACGCCCCAGGAGTCGGGTGCGGTACCGATGCGCAGGCCTTCGGTGCGCGCGGCGGTGTCGGTCATGGTCGGTGCCTTTCGTGGAGGACGTGTCGCTGTTGTCAGCCCAGGAGCGGTCGCTGGCGACGCTGCTGGTCGAGGTATTCGGTGTGGGCGGTGGCGGTGCTGTCGATTTCGGAGACCTGTGCGACCGGCACATCCCACCAGCCCAGCCCGTCCGGGGCGTAGACGAAGGGGTCGCTGTGCAGATGGATCACCGTGGGGCCGTCGGCGGCCTTCGCGGTGCCGATCGCCGCACCGAGTTCGGCCAGGGCCTCGGGGCCGGGTGCGATGTCCATCACCGCGCACCCGTAGCTGCGCGCATTGGCCGCCAGGTCGACCGGCAGGAACTCGCCGTGCTCGAAGGTCACCTTGGCCGGATCGCCGTCGGGAGTCTGGGCGTAGCGGTAGCGGGTACCGAACCGCTGGCTGCCCACGGTCTCCGACAGATGCCCGATCGAGGCGTAGCCCTGGTTCTGGATGATGACGACGATCAGCTTGATGCCCTCGGCGACGGCGGTCACCAGTTCGGTATGCAGCATCAGGTACGAGCCGTCGCCGACCAGCACCACGACATCGCGGTCGTCGCCGTCGGCGAGCAGCCCGCGCTTGGCGCCCAGGCCGCCGGCGATCTCGTAACCCATGCACGAGAACGCGTACTCGACGTGGTAACCCAGCGGATCGCGTGGTCGCCACAGCTTCTGCAGGTCTCCCGGCAGGGATCCGGCGGCCTGGACGACGACGTCCGCCGGATCCATCGCCGCCAGCACGGTGCCGATGATCTCCGGCTGGCCCGGCAGTTCGCCGCCGGTCGGCTCGAAGGCCTTGTCCACCGACGCATCCCAGTCGCGTTTGGCCTCGGCGGCGGCCTGTGCGTGCGCCGCCGTCACCCGGTCACCGGACAGCTCATCGCTCAGCGCGGTGAGCGCCTCCCTGGCATCGGCGATCACCGGGAACTGCGTGCCGTGCTTGTAGGCGTCGAACGAGGCGACGTTGATGTTGACGAAGTGCACGTCGGGATTCTGGAACGCACTACGGCTGGAGGTGGTGAAGTCGCTGTAGCGGGTGCCGACGCCGATGATCACATCGGCCTGCTCGGCGATGGTGTTCGCGGCGGCACTGCCCGTCGCGCCCACGCCACCGAGGTTGAGCGGATGGTCCCACGGCAGTACGCCGCCACCGGCCTGGGTGGTGGCGACCGGAATCCCGGTTGCTTCGGCCAGTTCCCGCAGGGCCTTCTCCCCGCCGGAGTAGAGCACCCCGCCGCCGGCGATGATCAGTGGACGCTGGGCCCGGCGAATGGCGGCGGCCGCACGGGCCAACGGGCCGCGTTCGGGCAGCGGACGGCGCAGATGCCAGTCGCGGTCGGCGAGGAACTCGGCGGGTACCTCGACCATTTCGGCCTGCACGTCCTCGGGCAGGGCGATGGTGACCGCCCCGGTCTCGGCCGGATCGGTGAGGACCCGCATCGCCGCCAGCGCGATCGAGAAGAGCTGCTCGGGCCGCTGCACCCGGTCGAAGAATCGTGAGAGCGGTCGGAAGGCGTCGGAGACCTGGATGCCGATGTCGTGCGGATGCTCCAGCTGCTGCAGCACCGGATCGGCCACGCGGGTGGCGAAGGTGTCCGAGACCAGCAGCAGCGCCGGCAGCCGGTTGGCGGTGGCCAGTGCCGCCCCGGTCAGCATATTCGCCGCACCCGGCCCTACCGAAGCGGCGCAGGCCAGCGTCGCGCGACGGCGATGCATCCGCGCATACCCGACGGCCTGGTGGACCATCGCCTGCTCGTTGCGCGCCTGGTAGAAGGGCATCAGACCCGGCTCGGTCTCGGCGTACTGAAGCAGCGCCTGGCCCACCCCGGCGACGTTGCCGTGTCCGAAGATCCCGAACGTACCCGGGACCGTGCGCTCGCGCAGGTCACCGTCGACCGTCCACTGGTGTCCCAGGAATTCGATCAGCGCTTGCGACACGGTCATACTTCGCGTGGTGGTCATGGCTGTGCGGCTCCTTCGGGCGAGTCGGTCGGGTCGGCCGGCGCGGAGGCCGGGTCGGGCAGATACGGCAGTCGGGGGTCGGGGTCCTGCAGCGGCCAGGTATCGCGCAGCCAGGCCTGCTGGGGGTCATCGCTGATCAGCCAGATCCGCTCGGGGTCGGGTCCGGCCATCACGTTCAGGTAGTAGAGGTCGTACTCGGGTGCGGCCATGGCCGGCCCGTGGTATCCGTACGGCACCAGGGCGATGTCGCCGGTTCGCACGATCACGTTGGTGTCGATGTCCCCGGCCGGGGAGGAGTACGTCACGAAGCTGCCGAAGGCATCGGTGTGTTCGGGAACCACCCCCGCGTCGGCGAACTGCCGGGCCGGGGCGGCCTCGAAGTAGTAGATCTCCTCCAAGCGGGATTCATGCCCGGGCACGTGCTCGTCGTGTTTGTGCGCCGGGTGCGAGGACCAATTGCCGCCGGGGGTGATCACCTCGCAGACGATCAACGCGGCCGCATCCAGGGCCTGCGGGGTACCGAAGTTGTGCACCTGACGGGTATCGCGGCCGGCACCGCGAACCTCCACCGGGACGTCCGCGGCGGCCAGGTACACGGTCGGTTTGCCGATCGCCGTCGGCGCTTCGGTCACGGCCACCCGACCGGAGCCGCGCACCGTAGCGCCGGTGCCGGCTCCCAGGTACAGCACGTCGGTCGGACCGTGGAAGACGCCGGGCCGGCCGTGCAGCCGGGTGACGGTGTCCTCGTGCGCCACGGTGAACGATCCGGCCAGGGGCACGACGATGCGTTCCACCTGCCCGGCCGGCAGGTCGAGTGCGGCATCGTCGTCGAGCACCGCGATCCGCAGGCCGGTATGACTCCAGCCGTCGATGTCGCCGTCGACGACGGACTCCCAGTCGTGGCGCGTCAGAGCGCCCCGGGGGTGGAACCACTCGTTCGGGGTGGGTGCCATCGTCGTGCTCCTCGTCTGGCTCATCGGATCGGTCGTGGTCGTGTTGTTCGGACGATCGCACGGTGCCGGCGATCGCGGGGACGGATCAGTCGTTCTGCGGGAAGCCCAGGTTGATGCCGCCGTGGCTGGGATCCAGCCAGCGGCTGGTGATCGCCTTGAGCTGGGTGAAGAACTTGACCCCTTCGGCACCGTGCGCCTTGGTGTCGCCGAACATCGAGGCCTTCCACCCGCCGAAGCTGAAGGTGGACACCGGCACCGGGATCGGCACGTTGATGCCGACCATGCCGACCTGGATCTCGCGCTGGAAGCGCCGGGCGGCACCGCCGTCGTTGGTGAAGATCGCGGTGCCGTTGCCGAAGGCACCGGCGTTGATCAGCTCGACACCCTCCTCGAACGTCTCCACCCGCACAGTCGCCAGTACCGGCCCGAAGATCTCTTCGGTGTACACCCGCGAGGTAGTGGGTACGGCATCGATCAGGGTCGGGCCGAGCCAGAATCCGGACGGCGCACCGTCGGCCTGCACCTGACGGCCGTCGACCACCACGGTGGCCCCGTCGTCGATCGCGACGTCGATGTACGAGGCGACCTTGTCCCGATGCTCGAGGGTCACCAACGGACCCATATCGCATCCGCGGCGGCCGTCGCCGACCTTCAGGGTGTGCATCCGCTCGACGATCTTCTCGATCAGCGGATCGGCGACCGGTTCCACGGCCACCACCACCGACACCGCCATGCAGCGTTCACCGGCCGAACCGAACCCCGCGTTGATCGCGGCATCGGCGGTCAGGTCCAGGTCGGCGTCCGGGAGCACCAGCATGTGGTTCTTGGCGCCGCCCAGGGCCTGGACGCGCTTACCGTACTTGGCACCCTGTTCGTAGACGTAGCGGGCGATGGGGGTGGAGCCGACGAACGAGATCGCCGCCACGTCCGGGTGGCTCAGCAGCCCGTCGACGGCTTCCTTGTCGCCGTTGAGCACCGTGAAGATACCGTCCGGCAGACCCGCCTCCTTCCAGAGTTCGGCCACCCAGATCGAGGCCGACGGGTCCTTCTCGCTGGGCTTGAGCACCACCGCGTTGCCGGCGGCGATCGCGATGGGGAAGAACCAGGCCGGCACCATCGCCGGAAAGTTGAAGGGGCTGATGATGCCCACCACGCCCAGGGGCTGCCGCGTCGAGTAGACGTCGACGCCGGTGGAGACCTGCTCGCTGTACTCGCCCTTGAGGTGCTCGTCCATACCGCAGGCGAACTCCACGACCTCTTGACCACGGCTGATCTCGCCGAGCGCATCGGAGAGCACCTTGCCGTGCTCGGCGGTGATGATCTCGGCGAGCTCGGGTTTGCGTGCCTCCAGCAGCTCCCGGAATCGGAACATCACCGCCCGCCGACGGGCCAGGGAGAGGTCGCCCCAGGCGTGCTGGGCCGCTTTGGCCGAGGCGACCGCCGCCTCGATCTCCCGCTGGCCGGCAAGCACCACCTTCTTGGTGACGGTGCCCAGGGCGGGGTCATAGACGTCTGCGGTGCGGTCGTCGGCCGAGGTGTACGGCGCGCCGTCGATCCAGTGCGGGACGATGGGCAGATCAGTCATTGTGGGGGTCCCCTTCCGGGTGGATAGTGATTGTCAGGTCTCAGCCGTGCACGAGGTCCGCGGCGGCATCCACGGCGGCGACCACATCGCCGTCGTGCGGGTAGAGCAGGCTGCGGCCCACGGTCAGACCGTGGACTCCGGGCAGCGCGAGGGTGTTGCGCCAGGTGACGAAGGCGGCGTCGGGGTCGCCGGCCGGTTCGCCGCCGAGCAACAGCGTGGGCAGGGTGGTCGCGGCCATCACGCGGGCCATGTCCTCGACCACCGGGAGCTTCATCCACGTGTAGGCGGAGCTGCCGCCCAGCCCAGCGGCGATGGCGATGGAGGCGATCACCGCATCGGTGGACAGGTCGTTGACCACGCGGCCGTTCACCCGGCGGCTGAGGAAGGGTTCCAGCATGATCGGCAGCTTCGCTGCCGCGGCGGCGTCGACGGCCTTGGCGGTGGCCTCCATCGTCACCACGGTGTCGGGGTCGTCCAGATCGAAACGCACCAGCACCTTGGCGAAGTCGACGCCGGCCCGGACCATCGCCGGCACGTCGTAGGCGGTGTAGCGGTCGTCCATCTCGAAGGCGGCCCCGCGCAGTCCGCCCCGGTTCATCGAACCGACGACGATCTTGTCGTCGAGCAGCCCCAGCAGAGCCAGGTCGTCGATGATGTCCGGGGTACCCAGCACCCCGTCGACACCCGGCCGCGCCAGCGCGGTCGCGAGTCGCTGGAGCAGGTCGTAGCGGTCGCCCATCGCCATCGGATCCGTTCCGATGCCCAGCGCACCTCGCGCGGGATGATCGGCGGCCACGATCATCAGCCGGCCGTCACCGCGGACGACGGGCCGGCGCTGACGTTCCGCCAGCACCCGGCCGAGCCGCTCGGGATCCTCCAGGCGGTCGCGGCGCAGCCGGTCGAACTGCGCCTCGGTGATCGGGCCGGAGGTGGTCAGCGCCGGTAGCGCCAGCGTCGCGGGTGCGGTCATGAATCGAGCTCCTTGAGGATGGTCTCCACCTCGGCGGTGGTAGGCATGGCGGTCGAGCATTCGCGGCGGGAGGCCACGATCGCCCCGGCGATGTTGGCGAATCGAAGGATGCGCTGCAGGTCCCAGCCCTGCAGCAGGCCGTGGCAGAAGGCCCCGCCGAAGCTGTCCCCGGCACCGAGGCCGTTGATCACATCGACGAAGTACGGCGGCACTTCGACACGCTCCTCGCGCGTCTTGGCCAGCACCCCCTTCGGCCCCTGTTTGACCACGGCCACCTCGAGGCCGCGTTCGAGCAACGCGTCGGCGGCCCGATCGGGTTCGGTCTCGCCGACGGCGACCTCGCACTCCTCCTTGTTGCCGATGGCGATGGTGACCTGTTCGAGCGCTTTACCGACCTGCTCGGTGGCCTCGGCTGCCGAGTTCCAGAACATCGGCCGGTAGTCCAGGTCGATGACGGTGTGCGGCACACGCTTGCGCGCCGACCAGGCAGCGAAGTGGGTCTGGCGGCTGGGTTCGCGGGACAGTCCGGTGACGGTCGACCAGTAGATGCGGGCCGCGGCTACCGCCCCCTCGTCGAGATCGTCGGGCGCCAGCATCAGATCCGGCGCAATCGGATCGCGATAGAAGTACAGCGGGAAGTCGTCGGGCGGAAAGATCTCGCAGAAGGTGACCGGAGTGTTCAGGCCGGCGACGGTCCCGACGAAGCGATCGTCGACGCCGAGGCGAGCCACCTCGCGGTGCAGGTAGCGGCCGAAGGCATCGTCACCGGTCGCGGTGATGACGGCCGAGTGCAGGCCGTGCCGGGCACCGGCGACCGCGACATTGGTCGCACTGCCACCCAAATACTTGCCGAAGGTCTCGACGTCTTCGAGGCCGACGCCGTCCTGCAGCGGGTAGACGTCGACGCCGATGCGACCGATGGTGATCAGGTCGTACGGTGCTGTGGTCGTCATGCCGATCGGGATCCTTCCTGACGGAGCGGGAGTGATGTCAGCTACATTCTCGTTCTTTGTAATGACAATCTAGCCTAGGTAGCGGTTGTTTGTCTACGCCCTCTGAGCTGCATACTCTCACGACAGGTTGCGCACTTCGCCGTTCACATCGCACGGGACGGTGACATCTTTGTCTGGACATGTTGAAGATGCTTGACGTGGCTGTCCAGTCTGATCGACGAGGGAACTGACCTATCATGAGCAGAATGAGCGCCATCGAGATCGACGTCGAACTCGATCGACTGAGCCCGGTCCCGCTGTACTTCCAACTCGAACAGGCCCTGGAACAGGCGATCGTATCCGGGCGGCTGCAGCCGGGGGACCGCATCGAAAACGAGGTGGACCTGGCCAAACGCCTGAACATGTCCCGGCCCACCGCGCGTCAGGCGATCCAGTCCCTGGTCGACAAGGGACTGCTGGTCCGCAAGCGCGGCGTGGGCACCCAGGTGGTGCGTAACGAGGTGCATCGTGCGGTAGAACTGACCAGCCTGTACGAGGATCTGGCCGACGTGGGTCGCATGCCCACCACCGAACTGCTCGACTACCGCCTCGGACCGGCCGAAGACGAGATCGCCGACGAGCTCGGCATCGAGCCCGGTGCGTCGATCGTCGAGATGCGCCGGCTCCGGCTGGCCGACGATGAACCGATCGCCATTCTCACGAACTATCTTCCCGCCGACTTCGCGCCCGCACCCGACGAACTGCGGCAGAAAGGCCTGTACCAGGGCCTGCGTTCGCGCGGCATCACCATTCAGCTGGCCCGGCAGCGCATCGGCGCCCGGCTCGCCGAAGGCGACGAGAGTCGGCTGCTGAACGAAGACGCGGGCTGCGCGGTCCTGACCATGCAGCGCGTCGCCTTCGACGAGATGGGCAAGGCCGTGGAGTTGGGCCGCCACGTCTATCGTTCGTCGCTGTACTTCTTCGACGTCTCGGTGCAGAGCCGCTGAACGTGCGCCGCCGAATCCGGTCAGGTGATTCGCCTGGGGACCAGGCCGCGGCGCGAGGACTCCGACCCGATCCGCACGTGACCGGTCAGCACGGCCGCCCCGGCGGACGAGGCCAGGATCGGTTCCAACCGCAGTTCCCGGATCTCCGGAATCCCCTCGCACAACGCCGAGACCCGCTCCACCAGATCCGCCAGCGCCTCGGTATCGGCTGCCTCGGTGTTGGCCAGGCCGCCGAGCAGTGGCGCCGCGCGCGGTGCTACGACCAGTTGCCGCGCATCTTCGGGCCCCAGCGGCAGCGCCCGGAATGCCCGATCGCCGAGCAGCTCGGTGACCATCCCGGACAGGCCGAAGGAGATCACCGACCCGACCGACGGATCGTCGTGCATCGCGATCACGCAGCCGACACCTTTGTCCGCCATCTGCTGCACGTGCAGTAACGGGGAACCAGAGATTCCGGCGAGATCCTGATACGCGCGACGGACCTCGGCGGCCGATTCCAGATCCAGCCGCACTCCCCGGAGGTCGGCGCGATGACGCCAACCGTGGCTCGTCGCCTTCAGCGCGACCGGATAGCCGAGTTCCTCTGCGCCGGCGACCGCCTCCTGAGCGGTCAGCGCTTCCCGGAAATCCACCAGGTGGATTCCGAAGCACTCCAGCAGGGCGGCCACCTGGGTGTCCGACAGCCAGCCGCCGGCGGAGACCCCGTGCCGCAGGGCGGTCACGACCAGCCCGTGCGCACGCTCCAGATCGATCCCGTCGGGCACCCGCGGTTCCGAGACCGGCCGACTCCGCCAGACCGCATACCGCCACACCCGCTGCAGCGCGCGCACCGCACGGTCGGGGTCGGGGAACGACGGCACCGATCCGAAGGCCGGCATACCGTCGTTTCCGTTGACGGCCAGTGCTTCGGGGATTCCATTCGCCCCGGAGAAGGTCGTGACGATCGGCTTGTCCGAACTCTTCGCCACCTCCCGCAGCGGTGCGGCGAACGGTTCCATCGGAATCGGGACCGGCGGCACCACCAGCGCGACCACCGCATCCACGGCAGGATCGGCCACCACGGCGGCCAGGGTCTCACCGAACTCCGCAGGCTCGGCGGTCGGGCCGATGATCTCGGTGCGCACCGCCGTAAGGCCCCCGGAGCCGGCGACGTCGACCGCGAGCCAGCCCAGCGGCGCACTGGTGCTGATGACGGCGATCCGCGGACCGGCCAGCAGAGGCTGATGGCACAGCACCGTCGCACAGTCGAACATCTCCACGATCGAGTCGACCGCGATCACCCCGGCCTGGGAGAAGACGTTGGCCGCGACGGTGTTGTCGATCGCCGGCGCACTACCGTGCGCATCGGGGCGATCGATCCGGCTGCTGCGCACCACCACGATCGGTTTGTCCCGGCCCATCCGGCGCGCCAGATGCACGAACTTGTGCGGGTTGCCCAGCGACTCCAGATACAGCAGCACCACGTCGGTGTCCGGGTCGGAGTCCCAGTACTGCAGCAGATCATTGGCGGACACGTCGGCGCGGTTACCCGCCGAGACGAACGTCGACAGCCCGAGTCGCCGTGCCGCCGCCTCCCGCAGGACCGTCGCCCCCAGCGGGTCGGACTGGCAGAAGAAGCCGGCCCGCCCCCGCCCCGGGATCTGCGGAGCCAGGGTGGCGTTCATCGCCACATCCGGGGCGTTGTTGGCGATGCCCAGCGCGTTGGGCCCGACCAGGCGCATGCCGTGCAACCGGGCTTCCCGGACCAGCCGGCGCTGGGCGGCGTAGCCGTCCGCGTCCGAGTCGGCGAATCCGGCCGAGAGCACCAGCAGCCCCTTGACCCCTTTGTCCAGGCAGTCGTCGAGGACGTCGTCGATATCGGCGGCGGGGACTGCCACGATCGCCAGATCGACGCGATCGGGGATATCGCGAACGGTGGGATAGGCCCGCACCCCCTGAACTGCACCGCGGGTGGCGTTCACCGGGAAGACCGGACCCGTGTATTTTCCGGCGAGCAGGTTCGCTAGGACTGCCTGCCCCACCTTCCCCGGCCGGGGAGATGCCCCGATCACCGCGATCGACCGCGGCGACAGGAGGTTCCGGACGCTGCGCGACTCCGAGGCCCGCTCCCGCGCGTTACGAACCTGCAGCAGCGCCTCCGACGGGTCGATCGCGAACTCGAGCTCCAGGATCTCGCCGTCCGCGGTGCCGCTGACCTGATAGCCGGCCTCTTCGAAGACCCGCACCATGCTCGGATTCTCGGCCAGCACATAGGCGTCGAAGCGTTCGATGCCGTTCTCGGCGGCGGCCCCGGCGAGGTGTTCGAGCAGCACCGAGCCCAGTCCACGACGCTGATGCTCGTCGGAGACCACGAAGGCGACCTCGGCCGTGGTCTGCTCGGGCTGACCCTCATAGACCCCGACGGCGATGATCTCGTCACCCAGGAGCGCGACCAGTCCCACCCGGTAGCGGTTGTCCACATGCGTCGCCCGGTAGACCTCTTCGGCTGACAGGGTGGCGTGCGATTCGAAGTAGCGGAGAAACCGGGTCTCCTCGGAGAGTCTGGAGTGGAAGGACACGAGCTTGAAGGCGTCATCGGGGGTGATCGGGCGCAGGTGGACCACCCCGCCGTCGGCGGCCAGCACATC
The DNA here is from genome assembly GCF_000333015.1 of Gordonia hirsuta DSM 44140 = NBRC 16056. Lineage (GTDB taxonomy): Bacteria > Actinomycetota > Actinomycetes > Mycobacteriales > Mycobacteriaceae > Gordonia > Gordonia hirsuta. The sequence continues at coordinate 23,459 of NZ_BANT01000025.1, forward strand.
GGCGCGCCAGTCCTCCGGGTAGCTGGGCCGCTCCTCCGGTGCGGAGTCGGCATCGGCGGCCAGGTCGGGCCGGTCGGCGTCAGACACGGGGATCGTCCGGGTCCAGGCCGTACAGCGGGAACACCGCCCGGCGGGTGGCCGCCACCGCCGCGTCCACCCTGGCGGCTCGGTCCGACTCGTCGGTGGATTCTTCCGCCGGTCCGGGCCAGGGGGTGAACGACAGGTCACCGTTATCGCCGAGGGCCGCCGGGAGCTCGGCGTCGGGCACCTTGGCGCGCACGTAGTCGAGCCAGTCCTGCGGCACCGGCAGCCCCGGATCGAGGGGTCTGCCGAGCACTACCGCCATCAGATGCGTCCAGGCCCGGGGAACCGCACTCAGCAGTTCGTAGCCACCGCCGCCGACGGCGAGCCAGCGTCCCTGCGCATAGCGATCGGCCAGATCCCGCATCGCCAGATAGGCCGCGCGCTGCCCGTCGACGGTCAGCGCGAACTGGGCGAGCGGATCCTCGCGATGGGTATCGGCTCCGCACTGACTGATGATGATCTGCGGACCGAAGGCCGCGATAACCCGCGGCACCACGGCGGAGAACGCCCGGAACCACTGCCCGTCGTCGGTGCCCGGCGGCAGCGGCAGATTCACCAGACTGCCCGCAGCCGCACCTTCGCCCACGTCCTCAGCACGGCCCGTGGACGGAAAGATCGTGTCCGGATCCTGGTGGATCGATACCGTCAGCACACGCGGATCGTCCCGGAACGCACATTCGACGCCATCGCCGTGATGGACGTCGACGTCGATGTAGGCGATGCGGGAGAAACCGTTGTCCAGCAGCCACGCGATCGCCACCGCGACATCGTTGTAGACGCAGAATCCGGCGGTCGACGACGGCATCGCATGATGCATGCCGCCACCGATGCTCACCGACCGCTGTACCCGCCCGGCGGCGATCTCCCGCGCGGCCTGCAACGTTCCGCCGGCGATCATCGCCGATGCCGCGTGCATGCCGGGGAAGACCGGGTTGTCCTCGCCGCCGATCCCGAACTCGTCCGGCTCGTCCCACGACGAGGGCACCGCATCCTTGACGGCCTGGACATAGTCCGGCGCGTGTACCCGGAGCAGATCGCTGTCGGCAGCGGCGGCGGGTTCGATCAGGGTCGCCCCGTCGAGGATTCCGAGGCAGCCGGCGAGTTCCATCGTCAGTTCGAGACGGATCGGGTTCATCGGATGGTAGGGCGTCCACGCGTAGTCGAGGTACCGCCGGCTCCACACGACCGCGCCCTCTGCCGCCGTTCCGGACATCGCCACCTCACACCTATCGGTCTTTGTCCATACAATATGTCTTACAGGGAGTCATAGGGCCAGCCCTTCCAGTGAAGTCCCGATCTCCGCCCCCCGTGCACCGGCGGCCATCCGATGCGCATGCGCTCACCGGGCCGCCGCCGAGCCCGTGACCGCAGGTGTGGCCGTGGTGGCCCGCAAGGTCATCGACGGCGGCAGGACGATCCGGGCGACGGGACCCGACTCGCCACGCATGCGGCGCAGAAGCAAGGCGCCGGCCTCCCGGCCCACATCGAAGCTGAGGTCGTTCACCGTCGTCAGGCTCACCAGCCGGGAAGCGGCCAGACTCGTGTCGTCATAGCCGACCACCGAAAGCCCGCCGGGCACCTCCCGGCCCACCTCACGCGCCGCCGCCAGCGCACCGACGGCCATCACATCGTTCGCCGCGAAGATCCCGGTGATCTCCGGGTCGGCCCGCAGCAGTTCCATCGTGCCCAGGTAGCCGGCCTCGTCGGTAGCCGCGCCGACCCAGTCGGTACCGGCGACTGCGGCCCCGAGATCCCGGGCCTGGGCCACGAAGGCCTCGCGCCGGGCCCGCGCGGCCCCGCCGGCCGCCGCCAGGTGGCCGAGCCGGCGATGCCCGAGGTCGACCAGGTGACGAGCAACGAGCCGGCCTCCCTCCGCATCGTCGTTGGCCACCCGGTCGAACGCCGCCACTCCCTCCGGGAGCTCACGGGTACCCGCCACCACGATCGGCGGCAGGCCCGCACCGCTCAACGCCCGCGGTGGATCCATGCCGACCACCATCCCGTCCACCCGCATGGACAGGAACGAGTCGATCGGATCTTCGGCCTGGCCATCGGTCGCCACATCGACCACGCTGAGCCGGTACCCGCGCGGCCCCAGTGCGGCGTGCAGGCCGCGGACCAGGTCGACGAACCAGAGGTTGGTGTAATCGTCGATCAGCACACCCACCACGCGAGTTCGCCCGGCCGCCAGATTGGCCGCGGCACGCGAAGGCCGATACCCCAGCTCGACGATGGCCGCCTCCACTGCCTTGCGCGACCCCTCCCCGACCCGCGGTGAACCCTGCAGCACCAGCGAGACCAGTGATTTGGAGACCCCCGCCGCTTGCGCGACGTCGTAGATCGTCGGCCGTTTCGTTGCCATCATCACTCCACTCCCGACCAGACCCTGCAAGTCCCATTGACAGGACATAGTGGCCGGGCCCACAATCGAACATGAACGAGTTGGAGCGTTCCAACACGTGTTCCTCACACTGTAGTCAGCACCCGGGAGAGTCATGAGTAACCAGAGCATCGGCGTCGCCGTCATCGGGGCCGGCATGGCCGGCAAGGCCCACGCCGCCGCCTACCGTCAGGCCACCGCCGTCTTCGGGCCCGGTCTGCCGCCGGTCGACCTGGTACGGTGGCTGACTCCTACGAGCCCCTGTCCGCCGAAGCGGCCCGCCGGTTCGGCTATCAACGGCACGACACCTCATGGCAGGCCATCGCCCATGCCGACGACATCGACGTCGTGAGCGTGGTGGTAGCCAACCACCTGCACCGCGAGATCGTCGAGGCGCTGCTGGCGGCGGGCAAGCACGTGCTGTGCGAGAAGCCGCTCGCGGCCGGTCTGGACGACGCCCGCGCCATGGTGTCTGCCGCAGACACCGCGGCCGACCGCGGCCTGGTGGCGCGGATCGGCTTGACCTTCCTGCGTTCACCGGGAATCGCCTTCCTCGGCGAACTGGTCGGCAGCGGCCGGCTCGGCCGGTTCGTGAACTTCGACGGCGCATACTGGACCGACTACGCCTGCGACCCCGACGGTCCGATCAGCTGGCGTTTCCGCGGCGGTCCGGGCACCGGCGCGCTGGCCGACGTCGGCAGTCACCTGTCGTATATCGGCGAAGTGTTCGGCGGGCGCGTCACCGCCGTGCGTGGTGGAACCCTGCACACGGCCTTCCACACCCGGCCGACGCCGCTGGGTCAGGTGATCGGGCACGAGGGGGCGCGGTCTCCGACCAGCGCGAGGCCGTGGAGAACGACGACGTCGCCGGTTTCTTCGTCGACTATGCGGCCGGCGGAACCGGATCCCTGCAGGTCTCCCGCGTGGCCGCCGGCCACCCGAACACCCTCAAGTTCGAGGTCTTCTGTGAGCGCGGCTCGGCGTCGTTCGACTTCCGCAATCCCGGCCAGGTGCGCGTGCACCTGCTCGGCGACGGCGACGGCGACCTGCGCGGCACACGCACGGTGGTCCTCGGCCCAGAACACCCCTACTGGCGCGACAGCCTGGCGATGGACGCCCCCGGTGTGGCCATCGGACAGAACGACGGTTTCGTCTTCCAGGCCCGCGCCTTTCTCGAGGAGGTGGCGGGTCTGCCGCAGAGTCGCGGCCTGCCGCGCAACGCCGACTTCGCCGACGGGCTGCACAACATGGAGCTGCTCGACGCCGTCGCCCGATCGGCCCTGGCCGGCGGCGCCGAAGTCCGCGTCCCCTGACCCAATCCCAGACAACCGCCCCACCCTCAATGATTCAGGAGCACCCGCCATGACCGACCACACCCTCGGCGTTTACACCGCCGTCCTGCACGACCGTTCCCTGACCGAAGCCCTCGATGTGATCGGCGAACTCGGCTTGAACGCCGCGGAGATCAACGCCGGCGGCTTCCTGCCTCCCACACATATCCCGCAGATCGACCAGATCATCGAGTCCGACACCGCCGCCCAGGACTATCTCGGAGTCTTCGCCGAGAAGAACATCCGCCTGGCCGGCCTGAACGTCAACGGCAATCCCCTGCACCCGAATCCGGTGATCGGGCGAAAGCACGCCGATGATCTGCGGCGCGCGATCCGGGCCGCGGCTGCACTCGGCCAGAAACGCGTCGTCACGATGTCGGGCCTGCCCGGTGGCGAGCCCGGCTCCTCGCGGCCCAACTGGGTGGTCAACGCCTGGAACTCCGGTTCCTTGGACGTGCTGGATTACCAGTGGGACCTGGCCGTCGATTTCTGGACGGATATCGCCCGGCTGGCCGAAGAACTCGATGTGAAGATCGCGATCGAGATGCATCCGCAGAATCTGGTCTTCAACCCACCCACCCTGCTGCGCCTGATCGATCAGGTCGGTACCGATTTCATCGGCGCCGAGATGGACCCGAGTCATCTGTTCTGGCAGATGATCGACCCGATCGCCGCCATCGACCACCTGGGCGACCGTGTCTTCCATGCCGCTGCCAAAGACGTGCGGATCAACCAGAACGCCCGGATCTACGGCGTCCTCGACGAGCGCTTCCGACGGATGGGCCCCGACGAGCCGCGGGTGAATCTGGGCGGTGACGAATGGGTCAACGAGTGGCCGCAGGATTCGGCATGGGACTTCGTGGCTTTGGGCCAGGGGCACGACGCCGCGTTCTGGGCCGAGTTCCTGCGTGCGTTGTACCGGGTGGACCCGGACATGGCCTGCAATATCGAGCACGAAGACACCTCGTTCGGTCCGATCGAGGGGTTGCGGGTGGCCGCCGACGTGCTGCTGTCGGCCGAGCGGAAGCTGGCCGAGGCGCCCGCCTGACCGGAGGTCGGTGAGTCGTCGTCGATCGGTCAGCCGTCGACGGCGACCCACGCCCCGGTCGCCGCCGAGCCGGTGATCGCATCCAGTACCCGCGCGGCGTAGACGGCATCGGCGATGGTCGCACCGACTGGTTCGCCGGTATGGATCGAGGTCAGGAACCGCTGCGCCTCGATGACCTTCAGATCGTCATAGCTCATCGGGTTGGCGGCGCCGGGCTGGAAGCTGCCGTAGTCGCCGGCACCGGGACCGACGAAGACCGCCGAGACCGGCTCGTCCTGGTACCCCGGCGATGGTTCGGCCGGCCCGCCGGCCGAACCGGTGAGCTCGAGTTCGCCCATTCGCCGGTAATCCCACCGGACCAGTCCGGCGGTGCCGTGGATCTCGAAGCCGTAGGAGTTCTGCTCGCCCACGGCCACCCGGCTGGTCTCGAGCACACAGCGGGCGCCGGAGGCCAGCCTCAGCAGGACCCCGGCGTAGTCCTCGTTCTCGACCGGCCCCGGCACTCCGCCAGTGGCCAATTGATGTCCGCTGGTGGCCGCGGTCGGTGTCGGGCGCTGGCCGACGAACGTCGCGGTGTCGGCAACCACTGCCGCGATGTCGCCGAGCAGATACCGGACGAGATCGGCCCCGTGCGAGGCCAGATCGCCCAGCACCCCGTTACCGCCCCGAGCACGCGAGTACCGCCAACTCAGAGCACCGTCCGGATGGGCAGCGTAATCGCTGAAGAGGCGGAACCGCGCGTGCGTCGGCGTGCCGATCCGCCCATCAGCCACGATCTGCCGAGCCGCGGCGACCGCCGGCGCGTGCCGGTAGTTGAACCCCACCGCCGTCTGCCTGTCCGCTGTCGCCGCGGCCTGGGCGACGGCCTGCGCATCGGAGGCCGACAGGCCGACCGGCTTCTCGATCCACAGATGCTTGCCCGCGTTCAGGACCGCAGAGCCGATCTCGGTGTGCAGGAAATTCGGCACGGTGACCGAGACGGCCTCGACCTCAGGATCGTCGAGTACCGCCCGCCAGTCCTCGTAGGCACACCGGGCGCCGTACTGGGCGGCGGCCTGCGCCGCTCGCCCGGGCACATCGTCGGCAACGGTGATGAGCCGCGGCACGAGTGCGGCGTCTGGATAGTGCTGCCGCAGCCTGCTGTAGGCGCGCGCGTGCACCGCACCCATCCAGCCCATGCCGATCACCGCAACACCGAGGGCACGTTGTTCGGTCATCTGCCCCGCACCGTCCTTTCCAGAGCTTCGCGCCGAGTCAGCCGCCGCTACTTGGGGACCTTCACGCCCAGGACCGGGATCGGCGCATCCAGCAGCAGCTTCTGACTGATGCTGCCCAGCAGCGCCTTGCCGGCCGGGGAGCGACGTTTGATCCCGACGACCAGGCGCTGCCCGTCGTGCTCGGCGATCGCATCGAGCACGGCATCGGCCGGATCCCGGTCCTCGCGGCCCTCCCGCTCGACGACGGTGATGGCGACGTCGTCCGGCTGACCGGAGACGTCGAGGGTGCGCAACCCCAGGTTCACAGCGACCAGGTCGGCACCGAACGTGCGCGCCTCGGCGACGGCGGCCTTGAGCGCCTCGGCTCCTTCGGGGCTATCGGCGACAGCGACGATGATGGTCATGGAATTCTCCTCCGGTGGTCTCCCGGACGGCGGCGCCGCCCGAGATCACGACATGTTGATCATTTGTCAGGACAATCATAGGCGCGCGGACGGACGTCCGCATGCGGCGCCTCAACGGAAGTCTCCCGCCGCGAACGACTCCTCCAGCTCCTCCAGGGACCGACCGCTGGTATTCGGCAGCGTCTTGTAGATCAGGAAGGCGAAGACCGCACAGATCACGAAGAAGGTGCTGTACGTACCGGTGATGCCCCCGGCCTCGATCAGCGCCGGGAAGAACTGGCCCACGGCGGCATTGGTCAGCCAGAGGACCAGCACCGACAGACCCATGCCGAAGCCGCGCAGTCGCAGGGGGAACAGCTCGGACAGACAGACCCAGACGGGGACGTTGAGCGCCGTCTGCATGGCCAGCACGAATAAGGCGACGAAGATCAGGACCGCGTAGGCCTGCGCAACGCTGCCGGTCGGGAAGATCAGCGAGGAGAGCACGGTCAGGCCGTGACAGATCGTCACCGCGATCATTCCCGAGATGATGAGGGTGCGCCGCGGGATGCGGTCGACCAGGAAGAACAGACAGATCGCCGATCCCACGACGGCCGCCACACCCATGAAGATGTTGGCGATCGGTGCGGCACTGTCGCTGAATCCCGCGGTCTTGAGCATCTGGGTCCCGTAGTACATCACCGAGTTGATCCCGGTCACCTGCTGGGCGATCGCCAGGATCACCGCCGCAAGCATGATCCGCCGGACCCACGGAATGGCCATATCGGCCCAGCCGCCGGTCTGCTGCAGTTCCTCCTCGTGTGCCAGTTCGGCGACCTCTGCCATCTCGGCGCGCGCCCGGTCCTCGGTCCTGACCTGCAGCAACACCTTGAGTGCGTCGAGCGTTTTGCCCTTGGACAGGTACCAGCGCGGCGACTCGGGCATCCGGAGCATGCCGACGAACAGGCAGATCGCCGGGATCGCACAGATGGCGAGCATCAGGCGCCAGATATTGGAGTATCCGTCGGGGTTGGTCGCCGTGGCCGGCGGCCAGATGGCGGCGATGATCGCATTGACGATGAAGGCGAGCAACTGTCCGACGACGATCGCCAGCTCGTTGCGCCCGCCCAGCCGGCCGCGCCGTTCGGTCGGGGCGAGTTCGGACAGGTAGACCGGCACGACCACCGAGGCACCACCGACCGCCAGCCCCAACACCACCCGCGAGGGCAGCATGACCGCCAGATTGGGCGCGACGACTGCGCCCACGGTGCCGATGAAGAAGATCACGGCCAGGATGATCATCGTCTTGCGACGGCCGATCGCGTCGGCGAGTCGGCCGCAGAGCAGTGCGCCGGCGGCCGCGCCCAGCAACAGGGTGCTCACGACCAGACCCTCGGTGGTGGTGCTCAGATGCAGATCATGCTTCATCGGTTCGAGCGCACCGTTGAGCACGCCGGTGTCATAGCCGAAGAGCAGGCCGCCGAAAGTGGCGACGACGGCGATCAGGTCCATGCGGCGCTGCTGCGGCCCCGGCCTCAGTGGCGGCAGGGTGATCGATGAGGCGGCTGTCCCTTGTGACACGAGACTCTCCTTGGTTCGGCCCCGCGGGGACGATGGCGACGACAGCGGCGAACCCTCGGCTCACCCGGTCGGCGGGGTCCCCGGGGACCGCCCACTCCGTCGTCGTGCAGCTCTTCTGCTGCGCACCGCATCAGCGGCTCCATTCAGGATGACAGTGACGAGCACCACATGCAAGACTTTCGGACTAATATGTCCTTACATACGGACATTTGCTCGGGTCGTAGGCAACGGCTCACCGGCTCACCGGCTCACCGGCTCAGGCCATCGCCTCGCGAACTGCAGGGGCGAACAAGGCAGCCAGATTCGCCGCGACCTGCTCGATCGGGACCTCCGGCGGCATGGCCACATAGCTCAGCGCCATCCGGGCGATCGCCCCGGCGATCGGCTCGGCACGTCCTACCGGCAACTCGATCCAGGAATCGGTGACGATGCCGGTGATCCGGTCCTTCGCCGCGGCGATCAGCGGCGCTGCGTCGGTGGTGACCAGCCGATGCAGATCGGCATTGCCCGCGCCGCTCAACAGCGAGGCGATCATCGGATCGGCGGCCGCACCGGTCAGAAAGCGCACGAACCCATCGGTCAGTGCACCGTCGAGGTCGCCGGGAGCATCGGTCACCGCATCGCGGATCTCGCCGGTGAACAGGTCGACTAGACGCAGCGCGTAGGCCTGCGCCAAACCGTTCCGCGAGGAGAACTCGTTGTAGACGGTCTGCCTGCTCACCCCGGCATGTCTGGCGACATCGGACATCGTGACTTTCGACCAGTCACGCTGGGTGAGCAATTCTTGCAGGCCGTCGAGCAGCGTGGTCCGCAACAGCCGCTTGCTCGCCTGCGCATAGCTGTTGGGACCCGTCACTCGCTCCAGGGTAGTCATCGCGCGCTGCCCGGCGGCTCACACCACGGTGCCGAGAGACTCGGCCATGCGAGTGCGCAGGTCGCGCGCGGCCGCGGCCCGTCCCACGGTTACCGCGCCGACCAGGCCGCCGGGACCGGCCACCGTGATCGTCGCCTCCGGCTTCTGCCCGACCGTCAGATCACCGACTGTCAGATCACCGTCGACGGTCACCGCACCGGGAGCGGTCGGCCATCCGACGAACTGCAGATTGGTTCCGTACTGCATCGTCCAGGCGCGCGGCACCTCGGCGTACACCGGCGCCGGTCGACCAGCCAGATCCGCCAGAACACTGCGGGCCGCCGCCGCGCCCTGGTCCTGCGCCCCGAACCAGTGCTCGCCGCGCGCGGGTTCGCCCGTGCGCGGATCGGGCACGGCTGCACAGTCGCCGGCCGCGTAGATCCCCGCGGTACCGGTGCGCAGCGCACCGTCGACGACGATCCCGGCCTCGGTGACCGCCAGCCCCGCAGCTCGTGCGAGCACGGTGTCGGGAACGGCGCCCAGTGCCGCCACGACGGTCCCGCGCAATGTCTGGCCGTCACGGGTCCGCACCTGCCTGGCGTCGGCGGACTGCACCGGGGAACCGAGTCTGCACTGGACCCCGCGGGCCCGGTGCAGATCGGCGATGAACCCCGAGACCGCCTCGGGCGCAACGCGAGACAGCAACCGTTCGGCCGCCTCGAGGACGATCACCTCGCGGTCGTCCGCCACCACCGAGGCGGCCAGCTCCAGTCCGATGAGACCTCCGCCGACGATCACCAGCGGCCCCGGATCTGCGCTGATCGCGTCCCGGATCCGTTCGGCGTCGGCGAGCGTGCGCAGGCACGGGACGTCCTGGTCCAGCCAGCCGGGCCGGACCGGCGCTGCTCCGGTCGCCAGGATCAACGCCTGGAAACCGAGGACCGAGCCGTCGTCGAGCCGCACCGTCGCCGCTGCCGAATCGATCTCCAGAACCGTGGTACCGCTTCGGATCTGGACATCGTCTTCGGCCCAGACCTCGAGCTTACGCAACCCGATGCGCTCGGGTCGCAGATCGGCCGAGAGCAGGTCCTTACTCAAGGCCGTCCGGCGATACGGAAGGCCCGGCTCGGCGCCGATGATCGTGACCGGCCCCGGGTATCCCCCGGACCGCAGCGTCTGCGCAGCTGTTGCGCCGGCCACCCCGCCGCCGACGATCACGACGCCTGCCGGAGCCGTCATGACCGGGCGACCTCCACCACCTCGAAGTCGGCCTTGGCCGCACCGCAGTCCGGGCAGCTCCAGTCATCGGGGATATCGGCCCAGCGGGTGCCGGGCTCGATACCGTCCTCCGGCCAGCCTTCGGCCTCGTCGTACTCGAAGCCGCACTGCAGGCAACGGAACAGCTTGTAGTCGGTCACCGCGGTCATGTCACTCTCCGATCCGAACGAAGTCGATTTTTTCCCGGACACCGCAGTCCGGGCAGGGCCAGTCATCGGGGATATCGGCCCACGCGGTGCCGGCCGGGAATCCCTCCCGCGGAGCACCGGCGACCTCGCGGTAGCCGTAGGCGCAGTTCGGGCAGGCGTACACCACACCTGCGGTCGCCGCCTGCTTCTCCAGCACGGCCACCGCGCCCTCATCCTTGGCCTTGGTCGCCTGCAGGCCCGCCGCCGGCGCGCCGGTCAGAGCCGCGCACTGGTCGGCGTACTTGGCCAGCAACTGCTCCTCCTTACCGGGCTGCAGGTTGGCTCGGGACAGCTCGCCCCCGTAGTGGGCAATGACCCGCTTGTCCATCACCTTGCGCCAGACGGCCGGCACATAGGCGACCGCGATCATGCTGGCGTAACCGCTGGGCAGATTCGGCGCCTCGTCGAAGCTGCGCAACACCTGGTAGCGGCGGGTCGGGTTGGCGTGGTGATCACTGTGTCGCTGCAGGTGATACAGGAAGATGTTGGTTGCGATGTGGTCGGAGTTCCAGCTGTGCTGCGGAGTGCAACGCTCATAGCGGCCGCGGGCGTTCTTCTTGCGCAGCAGACCGTAGTGCTCGAGGTAGTTGACCGTTTCCAGCAGCGAGAAACCGTAGATCGCCTGGATCACCAGGTAAGGCAGGATCTGCCAGCCGAAGACGGCCATCAGCACACCCCACAGGACGATGGACATCGCCCAGGCGTTGAGGACATCGTTGCTGGGGTGGAAGACCGGGCGGCCGAGCCGCTTCATCCGGTTGGCCTCCAGTTCCCAGGCCGATCGCAGACTGCCGAAGACCGAGCGCGGGAAGAAGGTCCAGAAGCTCTCACCGAACCGCGAACTGGCCGGATCCTCCGGAGTCGCCACCCGGACGTGGTGGCCGCGGTTGTGCTCGATGTAGAAGTGCCCGTAGACGGTCTGCGCGAGCGTCACCTTGGACAGCCAGCGCTCCATCGACACCTTCTTGTGCCCGAGCTCGTGGGCGGTGTTGATACCGACGCCGCCCATCACACCCATCGACAGCGCCAAACCGATCTTCGAGATGACGCCGAGCGAGCCGCTGTCGATGCCCAGCCAGCTAAGATCGCCGAAGCGCCCGCCGGGGCCGGCGGTCCACAGGTAGGCGGCGAAGATCAGGCTCGCGATCTGGAGCGGAATGTAGGCGTACGTGCAGTACCGGTAGTACTTGTCGTTCTCCAGCTGTTCGATGAGCTCGTCGGGCGGATTCTGCCCGTCGGGACCGAAGAATCGGTCCAGGATCGGAAGCAGGATGTACAGCAGGATCGGCCCGATCCACCACCACACCGGCGTGAACGACTGCATCCAGCCCCAGTCCAGGGTGTGTCCCACCCAGTTGAGAGCGGCGATCAATCCCATCGCGACGAACAGCGCCGTCGGCGGAATCAGGCCGAGCAACCACAGGTAGCGCTTCTTATCGCGCCACTCCACGGGTGGAACATCGGTCGACCGATCGGTGTCACTCGCTTGCGTCATGCCTTCTCCTTCAACAGAAACGAGGTTGTTTTGACAGTAGGCCACTTTCTGTCGGCGGTCTATACATTTACTCCGATTTGTACAGAAGTGGGCAGCGGTGCTTGGGGAGAACTACAATCGACTCCGTGCAGTTCTCTCGATTCGTCGCACTCGGAGACAGTCAGACCGAGGGCATGTGTGATCCCGATCCGCGCTATGAATTCCGCGGCTGGGCCGACCGGCTCGCCGAGCAGCTCGCGCAGCACAATCCCGACCTGCAGTACGCGAATCTCGCGGTACGCGGGAAGAACACTCGACAGGCACGGGAAGAGCAGCTACCGGCCGCACTGGCGATGGCACCCGACCTGATCACCGCCCCGCTGGGCATGAACGACGTCATCGGACGATCGGACATGGACCAGGTGCACGGCGACCTGGATGACGTCTACTCTCAACTCGCCGGAACGGGTGCGACAGTGGTGATCTCGACATTCCCCGACGTGGTGCGCACCATCCCGCTGGGCCGGCGGCTCGAGTCCAAGCTGCTTGCCCTGAACGAGATGATGCGAGATTTCGCCGACCGCTACGGCTTCGTCCTGGTCGATCTGTATTCCGCACCGGTCCTCACCGACCTGCGGGCCTGGGCGCCGGACCGGCTGCACGCCTCTCCGCTGGGGCATGCCCGGTTCGCCGACGGCGCGGCCTACGCGCTGGGCCTGCCGGGAGCTTCGGCCGACTGGGGCAAGCCGCTGCCGCCGCAGCCGGATCGGAGTCGGCTGCTCCGGCACACCGCCGACACCCGGTGGGCGGTCCAGTTCCTGACGCCGTGGATGATCCGGAAGATGCGTGGACGCTCACTCGGCGACGGCCGCCCGCCCAAGCGCCCAGAACTCACCCCGGTTCGTGAATCCGGCCAGGCCGATCCAGGCCAGGCCAGGACCGGCTCCGGATCGAGCAGTCCGGCCTGACCGATCAGTCCTGCGCGTCGCCGTCCGGGTGCTTGGTGCCGACCAGCTCGAACACCGGATTGGTGATGCGTTCGACCGCCGCGACGGTGGCCGCCTGGCGTTGCGCGAATTCAGCGACGATTGCGGCCAACTCGGCCTGCGCCGCGGCGAACTTCGCGATGGTCTCACTCATCTGCCGCTGCTGCACGATGAACTCCTGCAGTGGCTGAGACACCGCCCCGGCCAGACCGGTGGCGCTGCCGGCCATGCCGACGACCGCGCCGCTGAGGTCGGTCACCTGCTGCATCAGCACATCCGACGACGTCGCGACCCCGGCACTGGTCATCGCCCGCACCTTGTTCAGGGTGTCGGTCGCGACCTTGATCGCCTGCTCCTGCGAGCGGGTGAAGACCGCGAACGGGACGGCGAGCGGGTTCGTCAGCAGCCCCTCCAAGGCCGCCGCTTCCCCGGTCCCCGCGCTCCCCGCGGTGACATCGGATTCGGTGCTCGGAGAATCTTCGGCTGCCATAGTCGCAGCCTAGACGCTCGAGAGCGCCGATGGCGGGATCCGATGCCCTGACTTTCGTCGGCGCCGCCACCGGCCCATCCGCCGACCGCGAACGCTCAAGACACGATCGGCCGGCCGGTGGCCTGGGATGCCTCCTCCACCGACCCCAGGTTGGTCAGATCGGCGAACCCCGCGCGCCGCATCACGGCCACCGCCTGACCGGAGCGGTTCCCCGAGCGGCAGTACAGCACGTAACTGGCGGCCGGATCGAGGTCGGCGAGCACCGTGGCCACCGACCCCTGACTGAAATCGAGCAGCTGAGCGCCGTCGACATGGCCCATTGCGTATTCCGCCGCCGTCCGAACATCCAGGATGGTCGCGGCGGGATCGACGCCGGTCATCGGCGCACCTCACTCGATGTGCGGCCGGCAGCGCCGGAGGCTTTCCCAGACACCTGGGCGGCGCCGGGCAGTGGAGACCCGACCCCCGAGATCACGCGAAACATGTGCAGTCCTTTCCGATGTTGAGGAATCAGCTGCCGGACAACGAGGAAACCAGTGCGGGGACTTCCTGGGCGAGCACGAAGACGCCCATGACCAGTACAAAGACACCAAATCCGGTACGCAGGGCTTTCTCCGGTATACGACCGGCCAGCGCCACACCGACGAACGACCCCGCGATCGCCATCGCCGTGAAGGCCAGGGTGATCGCCCACTCCATGTGCACGGAGAACAGGTAGCCTCCCAGCCCGGCAAAAGACTTCATCGTGATCACCAGCAGCGAGGTGCCGACCGCCGCCGCCATCGGCAGACCACCCAGAAGGTTGAGCGCGGGCACCACCAGGAAGCCGCCGCCGGCACCGACCAGCCCCGTGGCGATGCCCACCAGAAATCCGTCCAAGAGGATGCGCAGCACCGGTGGCTTGTGTTCGACGGCCGGATCCTCCGGCCGTCCGCTCTTGCGGCCCCGGAGCATCGCGCCCGCTGTCACGATCATCATGATCGCGAACAAGACCATCAGGACTATCTCGGAGATGAAACCCCCGATCAGTCCACCCGCGAACGCCCCCGCCATACCCGCGGCGCCGAAGATGAGACCGGTCTTCCACCGCACCCGCCCGGAACGGGCGTGTCCGATCATGCTGACGGCACTGGTGGTGCCGACGATGAACAACGAAGCGGCGATCGCTGCACGGGGCTCCATGCCGAGGACGTAGGTGAGAATCGGCACGGTCAGGATGGACCCGCCGCCTCCCAGGAGCCCGAGCGAGATGCCGACCAGCCCGGCGAGGACCAGCACGACGATGATGAGCGATGCTTCCATGCTGGGACTCCTGGGGAGATGGCGGTTAGGCGACGAGGGGTTCGTTGCCGGGGACCTCGATCCAGCCGGCGTAGCTGCCCTCGAGCTCGGCCACGTCGTAGCCGACTCGGCGCAGCGCACTGGCCACGACGCAGTTGCGGACTCCGCCCTGGCAGTAGGTGACGATCGTGCCCGCATCGGGTGCCGGCAGTTCGTCGAGGTGCCACATCAGGCGCCCGCTGGACAGCTGATAGGCGCCGGGCACATGCCCGTCGGAGAACTCGGTCTTGTTCCGCACGTCGAGCAGCATGCTGCGTTCGAAGCCGTCGAGGTCTTCGGGTTTCACCAGCGTGGGCGCGACCAGTTCCAGGCCGTCGAGCGAGGTGACGAAGCCTTGCACCGAGTCGATGCCCACGCGCACCAGATGGTCGCGCAACTCCTCGGCGTCGTCACGGTTCTCGGCGAGCAGGACCAGGGGGCGCTGCTCGGTTTCGGGGTTGTAGACCCACGAACCGTAGGTGGCGGCCTTGTCCACTCCCGGGATGTTCAGCGAACGCGGCACCGTGCCCTCGTGGACCTCGCTGCCTTCGCGGGTGTCGACGAGGATCACCTCATCGCGCTCCAGCGCGGCGCTGAGCTCATCGGTGGTGTACTCCACGAGCTCGGCGACCTCACCCAGCACCGCCGGGCCGGACTTGTTCTGCATCTTCATCCGCCCGAAGTAGGCGTGCGCGTCGGGCTGACCGTCGAGCAGTTCGTCGATGAAGCCCTGCTCGTCGTTGGCCGCCAGGTACTTGCCCCACCATGAGAATTCGCGTTCATAGCCCACGGTCGACGCCGCGATCGCCCCCAGCGCCTTACCGCAGGCCGATCCCGAGCCGTGCGCCGGGAGCACCTGCACATAGTCCGGCAGCGCGAGGAAGTGATCGCGCAGGCTGGCGAACAGGTCTTTGGCGCCGGCGAAGCGGGTGTCGACGTAGCCGGCGGCCTCGTCGAGCAGATCCGGGCGGCCGAGATCGCCGACGAAGACGAAGTCGCCGGTGAGCATGAAGCCGGGCGCGGACGCCTGGGCCCCGTCGGTGACTAGGAACGACATGTGCTCCGGAGTGTGGCCGGGAGTGTGCACCGCTTCCAGGCTGATGTTGCCCAGATCGATCCGATGACCGTGCTTCATGCGTACCGCGTCGTCGAAGTCGGAACCGTAGGTCCAGTCCGGACCGCCCTCGTCGGAGACGTACATCTGCGCGCCGGTGGCCGCAGCGAGCTCGCGCGTACCGGACAGGTAGTCGGCGTGGATATGGGTTTCGGTCACCCCGACGATCTTCATGTCGTTCTTCTCGGCGAGATCGAGGTAGACCCCGGTATCGCGCCTCGGGTCGACGACGATGGCTTCACCCTTCGCCTGGCAGCCGATGAAGTAGCTTGCCTGCGCCAGGTCCTCGTCGTAGATGCGTTCCAGCAGCATGATCAGACTCTTTCCGGTTGAGTAAGTGTGAAGGCTTAGCGGGCGAACAGGGGCGAGTAGATGTTTCCGCGCGCGGACCTCGCCGCGACGATCTCGGACTGAGCGTGCTCGCCGCCGCACCACTGTGCGGCCGGAACACTCTGACGCACCATCTCAACGTGCTGGCCACACCCGGCCCACGTCGTTTTTCCACAGATCTGGCAGTTGGCTGGTCCGCACATGACGCACTCCTCGGATGATTTCGGTCCTGTTGACTTCAACGATACTACGTATACCCCCGGGGGTATTGGTGAACGATGATCAGCATACCCCAGGGGGTATCTAATTTGTCAAGCCTTTCCCCTGCCGAACAGGTGCGGAAAGCTCAGCCGAGAGGCACGAGCCGGAAAACGACAGTGGCTCCGACCGGACGAATCCGATCGGAGCCACTGCGCATTACGCGCGAAGCGACGCTTGAGACTTACGCGGGGCGCAGGTTCTCGTTGGTCAGCTTGTCGACACCGGCCTCAGCCTTGGCGACCAGCGAGGCCGGCGGGCGGAAGTGCTCGCCGTACTTGTCGGCCAGCTCGTTGGACCGGGCGACGAAGCCCTGGATGCCGCCGTCGTACTGGTTGATGTACTGGACGACGCCACCGGTCCACGCCGGGAAACCGATACCGAAGATTGAACCGATGTTGGCATCCTCGACCGAGGTGAGCACACCCTCGTCGAAGCACTTGACGGTCTCCAGTGCCTCGGCAAAGAGCATGCGCTCCTTCATGTCCTCCAGCGGGATCTCGACCGAGCCGGAGTTGAAGTTCTCCCGCACACCCGGCCAGATCAGGGTCCGCTTGCCGTCGACGTAGTCGTAGAAGCCGGCGCCGTCCTTGCGCGAAGTGCGGCCCAGGTCCACCATCTTGTCGATCACCGCGTACGAGCCGTGCGAGGGGAACTCGATGCCGGCGGCTTCGGCACCGGCCTTGGTCTCGTTCCGGATCTTCTGCATCAGCGTCAGCGTGAGTTCATCGGACAGCTGCAGCGGTGCGGCCGGGTAACCGGCCTGGCTGCCCGCCTGCTCGATGAACGCCGGTTCGATACCCTCGCCGACGGCCGCGATGGCCTCGTTGATGAAGGTGCCGATCACCCGGCTGGTGAAGAAGCCGCGGCTGTCGTTGACCACGATCGGGGTCTTGCGGATCGCCAGGGTGTAGTCGATGACCTTGGCCAGCACCTCATCCTTGGTCTTCTCGCCGCAGATGATCTCCACCAGCGGCATCTTGTCGACCGGGGAGAAGAAGTGGATACCGATGAAGTCTTCCTGGCGCTTGACACCCTCGGCCAGGCCGGTGATCGGCAGGGTCGAGGTGTTGGAGCCGAGCACGGCGTCGGGTTCGACGATGTCCTCGATCTCCTGGAAGACCTTGTTCTTGACCTCGACGGACTCGAAAGCCGCCTCGATCACCAGGTCGACGCCCTTGAAGTCCTGCGCGTCGACCGTCGGGTGGATGCGGTCGAGCAGAGCCTTGCTCTTCTCCTCGGTGGTCCGCCCGCGCGAGAGAGCCTTCTCCTCGAGCTTGACCGAGTAGTCCTTGCCGCGGTTGGCCGCATCGATGTCGATGTCCTTGAGGACGACGTCGATCCCGGCCTTGGCGCTGACGTACGCGATCGCCGCGCCCATCATGCCCGCGCCGATCACGCCGACCTTCTTCGGCTTCCACTTGTCGAAGCCCTCGGGGCGCGAGCCGCCGCCGTTGATGTGCTGCAGATCGAAGAAGAACGCCTTGATCATGTTCTGCGCGACCTGGCCGGTGACCAGCGAGACGAAGTAGCGGGTCTCGATCAGGTCGGCCGAGTCGACGTCGACGTAGGCGCCTTCGATGGCCGCGGCCAGGATGGCGCGCGGGGCGGGCATGTTGGTGCCCTTGATCTGCTTGCGCAGCAGTGCCGGGAAGGCCGGCAGGTTCGCCGCGACCTTCGGGTTGGTCGGCGCGCCGCCGGGCATCTTGTAGCCCTTGACGTCGAACGGCTGCTGGGCTTCCGGGTTCTCCTTGATCCAGGCCTTGGCGGCGGGGATCATCTCCTCCACGGTATCGACCACCACGTCGACCAGACCGGTCTCCTTGGCCTTGGCCGGGTTGAACTGGGTGCCCTGCAGCAGCACACCCATCAGGGCGTTCTGCAGACCCAGCATCCGGACGGTACGGACGACGCCGCCGCCGCCCGGGAGCAGGCCGAGGGTGACCTCCGGCAGACCGATCTTGGAGCCGCGGGTATCGGCCGCGATGCGGTGGTGGCAGTGCAGAGCCAGCTCGAGGCCGCCGCCCAGGGCCGCACCGTTGATGGCCGCCACGACCGGCTTGCCGAGGGTCTCCAGACGACGCAGCACGGCCTTCATGGCGTTGGTGCGATCGTTGATCTCGGTGGCGACCTGCTCGGCGGTCTTGTCCTTGGGAGCGCCGCTGGTCATGTCCTTGAGGTCGCCGCCGGCGAAGAAGGTCTTCTTCGCCGAGGTCAGCACGACACCGGTGATGTCGTCCTTCTCCGCCTCCAGGCGATCGACGGTGGCCGCGATCGAATCCATGAACAGCTGGTTCATCGTGTTGGCGCCCTGGTTCGGGTCGTCCATCGTCAGGATGACGACGCCGTCGGCGTCCTTCTCCCACGCGATCATGTTGTCACTCATGAGTTCTGTCGTTTCCTTAGTCTCTGGTCTTGTCTCAGACGCGCTCGATGATGGTCGCGACACCCATGCCGCCGCCGATGCACAGGGTCACCAGGCCGTAGCGGCCGCCGGTGCGCTCCAGCTCGTCCAGGCAGGTGCCCAGGATCATCGCGCCGGTGGCACCCAGCGGGTGACCCAGGGCGATGGCGCCGCCGTTGACGTTCACCTTCTCGTGGGGGATGTTCAGATCCTTCTCCCACTTCATGACGACCGACGCGAAAGCCTCGTTCAGCTCGAAGACGTCGATGTCGTCAACGGTCAGGCCCGCCTTCTCCAGTGCCTTCTCGGTGGCCGGGGTGGGGCCGGTGAGCATGATCGACGGCTCGCTGCCGACCTCGGCGTAAGCGACGATGCGGCCGCGGGGGGTGAGGCCGTTCTTCTTGCCGGCCTCCTCGCTGCCGATCAGCACCAGGCCGGCGCCGTCGACGATGCCCGAGCTGTTACCGCCGGTGTGAACGTGGTTGACCTTCTCCACGTTCGGGTACTTCTGCATGATGACGTCGTCGAAGCCGGCCATATCGGCCAGTGCCTGGAAGGCGGGCTTCAGCTTGCCCAGGGCCTGGGCCGTGGTGCCCGGACGCATGTGCTCGTCGGTTTCCAGCAGCGTGACGCCATTGATGTCCTTGACCGGCAGGATCGACTTGTCGAAACGGCCTTCGTTCCAGGCGATCTCGGCGCGGCGCTGCGACTCGGCCGCGAACTCGTCGACGTCCTCGCGGCTGAAGCCCTCGATGGTCGCGATCATGTCGGCGCCGATACCCTGCGGGGCGATGTAGTTGTCGTAGGCGGTGGCCGGGTCGGTGAACAGCGCGCCGCCGTCACTGCCCATCGGCACACGCGACATCGACTCCACACCGCCGGCGAGCACCAGATCGTCGAAGCCGGAGGCGACCTTGGCCGCAGCCAGGTTGCAGGCCTCCAGGCCCGAGGCGCAGAAGCGGTTGATCTGGGTGCCCGGCACGCTCTCGCCCAGGCCCGAGGTCAGCGCCGCGGTGCGAGCGATCACTGCGCCCTGCTCACCGACCGGCGAGACGACACCCAGGACGACGTCGTCGATGGCCTTCGGATCCAGATCGGGATGCCGCTCCAGGAGTCCGTTGATCAGGCCGGAGATCAGGTCGATCGGCTTGACGGTGTGGAGCGAACCGCCGCGCTGCTTGCCACGAGGCGTGCGCACCGCGTCGTAGATGAATGCTTGGTCGGGCACTTGTGTTCCTTTCACACGAACCTAGATGGTTACCCCGTCAGGCTAACGCGCGATAACGCATTTGGCTATAGCGGCAGGTCCTTCCATATGAATCTGCTTCCTCTTCGGTTATGGTCTGTTCACGATGCCGACTCCGAAGAGTGCCCGACGCAGCCGCGCGGAGGACCGTCGCCGACAGCTGATCACCGCTGCTACGGCACTGTTCACCGATCGCGGCTATCCACACGTGGCGGTCTCGGACATCGCGGCGCGGGCCGGTGTCAGCGCCCCCACCCTCTATCGGCACTTCGCCGATAAGCAGGCACTGCTGTTCGCCGCCACCGAGTGCGGAGTCGACACCTTCGAATCGGTCACCGACGATGCCCTGGCAGCCGAATCCCAACTGGCCGACCCCGAACCCGCACAGGCGGTGATCGTCGCGGTGACCGCACTGAGCCTGGCCGATCCCGGCGCGACTTCCCTGTGGCGGTGGTCGGGTCAGCACCTGTCCGATGAACAGAACCGGGAGGTGGTCCGGCGCACCCGGTCGGTGCTGCGACGCTGGGCCGCGGCGATCGCCGAAGGCCGCCCCGAGCTGACCGAACGGGAATCGATGTATCTGGCCGGGGCCGCGCTATCGGTCTCGGGAAGCCTGATGAGCCGGGCCCCCAAGAGCGACCGCGCCCTGGTCGAATCCCTTGTCCAACAACTGATCCGGCGGATCCTGACGCTGCGGCCGTCGACGGCACCGGCACTGTCAGACCCCCTGGTCGCCTCCACCGCAGAGGGCCGCCGCGACGAGATCCTCGACGCCGCGGCACAACTCTTCGCCGGGCGAGGCTTTCCCGGCACCGGCATGGACGATATCGGTGCGGCCGTGGGAATCACCGGTCCCAGCCTGTACCGGCATTTCCCATCCAAGGACGCGATCCTGGTCGCGATCGGTCAGCGCAGCAGCCTGAGGCTGGAGGCCGAGGCGATGGCCGCCTCGCTCACGGTGACCGGCCCGAGTGAACTGCTCGGCGCGCTGGTGGATTCCTATGTGCAGAACCTGACCGGCAGCCCCGACCTGCTCGTGGCGCTGACCTCCAGCCACGTCCTGGCCGATAACCCGCACGCCACCGAGCTGCTGGCCAGTCAGCGCCGCTACGTCGCCCGCTGGATCGACCTCCTGAATGCCGCTCAACCTGAGCAGTCACCGCAGGTCGCCGCACTGACGGTGCATGCGGCACTGGCGATCGTCAACGATGCTGCGCGCATGCCGCGCAGCACGCCCCGCCCCGAGTTCGCCGCCCGCATGGCCTATCTCATGAAAGGCTTACTGGGTGTCTGAGGAGTTCGAGATCAAGTACAGCCGCGACGACATGATCGGCCGGCTGCGCGTGGATCCGGACTTCGCCCGGCGACTGTGGGCGGCCTTCGGCTTCACCGCCGGGGACGCCGACGCCCAGGCGTTCAACGACTCGGATCTGGCGGCACTGGCGGTCTTCGTCGGCCTCGACGGCGCCTTGAAACCGGCCGCACAGCTGGCTTCGGCACGGGTGATCGGTCAATCCACCTCCCGGCTCGCCCAGTGGCAGGCCACCGAGATCCACACGCTGGCCAACGATCCCGACAACACGCTGACCACCGAGCAGATCATCGCCGCCCTCTCGCACATCCAGCGCCTCATCTGGCGCCGGCACCTGGACACCTACCTGGCCAACCTGGACGAGGCCACCGCCGTGGAGGCTGCCACCGACGGCTCCTCGGTGATCATCGGCTTCGCCGATATCGTCGGCTACACCTCACTGTCCCGGCGATTGGGCCTGCAGCAGCTGGAAGATCTCATCGAAACCTTCGGCTCCGGCGCCTACCGGGTGATCAGCGGCCACGGCGGCACGGTGGTCAAGGAGATCGGCGACGCGGTGATGTTCACCGCTCCGGATGCCGCCTCCGCCGCCGAGATCGCCCTGGATCTGCATGCGCTGACTGCCGACTCGGACCTGCCGCAGCTGAGGATCGGGATGGCCTCGGGGATCGCCTTGGAACGCCTGGGCGACGTCTTCGGCGAGCCGGTCAACATCGCCGCACGCCTGGCCGCCGCAGCGTATTCGGGTACGACGCTGATCGACGAGACATTGGCCGAGGCTTTGCACGGTGATCCCGAATTCTACGTGAACCCGATCGGAACCCAGTCGGTGCGGGGCTATCGCCGGCTCAAATCACACACCCTGGTACGCAATCGGTATGCACCGTCGTTGCAGGGCGATCGGACCGCCGCCGACCCGGTTGACGACCACCTGTCTCCCGCCGAGACTCTGCCCGGTTCGGCAGACTCCGCGGGGACCGACGACCGCGGGAACAAGTCCCCGAAGAAGTCCAAGCGATCGCATAAGCGCAGCGGGCAGGATCAGCACTAGGCGCAGCGGCGCCCGGTAGTCCCCCAGCCCGTCCGGTCCTGCCGGTCCTCCCGGTAGTCCCCCAGTCCCCCCCGGCCCGCCCCCTTATTCAGGGTGCCGCGCATCCTGAGTTCGGTCTCGCCCCCTCAGCTGAGGGGGCGAGACCGAACTCAGGGGCACAACGTCAGGGGCACAACGGATTCGGAGCGAGACACCCATCGGGTGCGCGAGAGCCCTACGCGGTGTGGCTCAGCGCCTCGAGCGGATCGGCGTAGACGGCATCGAGCGCGGCGGCACCGGCGGCCTTCTGCTGCACGGTGATCGCCGACCGCGCCACCCGCACATCACGATTGGTGATCACCGAGGTCGCCCGCAACGCCTTGGAGACCACCGGCAATGCCTCCGGGTAGTCGGTGAACGCCTGGCCGCCGAGCACCACGTGGTCGGGGTTGAAGATGTCCGAGATCAACGCGACGGTGCGTCCGAGGACCTCGGCGCGCTCGGCGAGGATGTCGTGCGCGACGGCGTTCCCGGTACGGGCGGCATTGCGCAGACCTTCCAGCGAGTCGATCTCCAGTCCGGCCGCCGCCGCAGCCCGCAGCACACCAGAGTCACCGATCGCCTCTTCCAGTCGTCCGGTCTTGTCCGGATCGAGCAGCCGGGTGCCACCGGTCGGAAAGTGCCCGATGGTCGGCGGACCGGCGGCCGGCGTGTGCACGGTGCCGTCCACACTGAACGCGATACCGGCCATCTCACGCGCGTAGAAATACAGGAAGTTGTGGCCGGAGTCAGCCGGATTCACCACGAGTTCGGCGGCGGCCATGGCTTCCACGTGCGACGCCACCGACACCGGCAACCCCAGCGACTGGGCGATCAGCTCACCGACGCGCACGCCGGTCCAGCCCAGGCGCGGATGGTCGACGACGCCCTTGCCGTAGACCCGACCACCCATCGCGACTCCGCCCCAGAGCAGTCGCTTGCCGGACCAGCGGTCGGCGAACCGGCGCGCGGAGTGCCCGATCGCGGTGACCACCTGATCGGGCGTCGCCGCCTGCGGCGTGGGGATGTTGATCGCCCCGACCACGCGATGCTGCAGGTCATGGGTGGTGATCGAGGTGACGGCGTAGCCGATGTGGATCCCCACGGTCAGAAACTCACCGGTGTTGATCTCGAACGGCACCCGCGGCCGGCCGACCGCCCCGGGCGGGGTCAGGTCGGCGCGTTCCCGGATCAGCCCGGCCTTGAGCAGGGCGCTGACCTGCCGGTTCACCGTGGAGATCGACAGTCCGGTCTGGGCCGCGGCGTCGTCCCGGAAGACCGGGCCGGACACCCGTGCGGTCCGCAGCACCAGAGCAGCGGCCTTGGTCGAGAGCTGCAGGCTCGCGACGCCGGCCGGCGGAACGGTGTTACGCAGCTTCCTCGCCCCCTGACCAGGTCGAACAGTGACGCCCGTTGCGGGACGAGTCTGACGAAGCGTAGCGCGGCGGTCCAGAGTGGAAGTCATGGGTGTTGTCCTAAATTGCCAGGTGCGCTGCCGAAACGGCGAATCAAGCGCAGCAGAGGTCGAATGCCCGCAGGCGGGATGGAAGCTGGGTCAGCGCATTCGACGACAACAGAGGACACGAGCCAGCGGCAGGCGGCATCCCAGAGCAGAGGTCACATAGGTGACCTCAGGGATGGCGTACGGCTGGGCGGTCATGATCGACAAGATAGCACAGGCATCCCCCTTTCAGCACCGACGGACGTCTCCCGCACGGCATTCTTGGATCGAGGGCTCACCGCCCGGCGAGGTGCTCGGTGAACCAGTCGAGCGCCGCGGTCGAGGTCACCTCGAACCCCTGCCCCGTGTAGGCATCGAAGTGTCCACCCGGCACCAGGACCAGCTCTTTCGGCTGTGCGGCCGTCTCGTAGGCCGCCGTCGCGAGCTGCCCGCTGGCCAGCCGGTCGAGCGGGGCGGCGATCATCAGCAGCGGTGTCGGTGCGATGAGCGGAAGGTACATACCGGGCTCATAGCCGCGGAAATACTCCATCGAGGTCAACGTCACCTCGTTGCGCCAGTGCGGTGCACGTTGGGCTGCCGTGTCGTGGAACCAGGCGTAGGAGTCCGGAGTCGGTAGCGCGGACGTGGCCGTCGGGTCTTCGTCGACGACCGGAATCATCGTCGGCGCGCCGCCGGCCGCCCGGTTCTGCCGTTCAGCGGCGAAGGCCGCATCCATCGCCGCCCAGTTGTCGATGCGCACCAACTGACCGAACGACGTCGATCCCGAGATCGCAGGCACCTGACTGACGACGGCCCCCACCCGGCGGTCGATCGCAGCGGTCACCATCGCATTGGCACCCCCGTAGCTGGAACCCCAGACACCGATCCGGTCGGCATCGACCTCGGGGCGGCCCTGCGCATAGGTGATCGCGTCCTGGAGGCACCGGATCTGCTGCCACGGATCGAGTTCCTGGGCCGGGGTGCCCGGTACCGGATCGCTGGCCCCGAATCCCGGGTGGTCGTAGACGACGACGTGCAATCCGGCGGCCTGGAACACCTCGGCATAGGCGTCGAGCCACATCTCCTTCACCGCAGCGAAACCGTGCTGCATCACCACGCACGGCGCCGTCGAAGCCTCGGTGGATGCCGGATAGAACCAGCCGCGCAGAGTCGCTCCCTGCCCGTTGAATTCGATGTCTTCCCTGGTCATGAGCCCTCCTGAGAGCGTTATGTGAGTTGCATCTCCAGGCTCCGTAGAGTGGGTGAGACCGGCGCGGATGCCAGTGCCAGCCTCCTGAACGGGAGTGCCACGATCTTCTTCTGCCGGTGCGACCGAGTAACGGGCTAGGAGGACGCATGGCGTCGTCAGTCACGCAGACCTTCGTCGTCGACAACGGATCCGAGCATCGCGAGGCCTCATTCGAACAGCTCATGTCCCGGTCACACACCGATATGCGGATCAGCCTGGATCCGGCCGTGCCCGCCGCACAGTTCGGCGCACGCGCCCGGCGCGCTCAGATCGGCGATCTGGTATTGGTCGACGCCCAGTGCAGCCCCTGCAGCGGCCGGCGCGACAGCGACGAGATCAACCGGTCAGACGATGAGCAGATCGTCTTCCTCATCACTCGCAGCGGCCGCGAACTCGTCACTCAACACGATCAGGCCGCAACGCTGCAGCCGGGTACGACGATCCTCTGGGACACCACCGAACCGGCCGCGTTCCGGGTGCTGACCCCGGTCCGCAAGCGAAGTCTTTTCGTCCCGCGCCGCGCCCTGGGCGAGGTCGGTGTCCCAGGGATCTCGACCTCGCGGATCGAACTGCACGACGATTCGAGCCTGGCCCTGCTGACCGGCTATCTCGATGTCCTGTCCCGGACGGTCGACGGGATGGCGCCGGCCGCACTGAGCGCCGCCAGGGAAGCCACCTTGAGCCTGGTCGCCGCAGTCTTGCAGAACGCGCCGGCGAACCACGTTCAAGGCATCGGCGCAGCTCTGCGCGCCAGCATGCTGACCAGCATCGACCGGCATCTGACGGTCCCCGAACTCGGTCCCGCCATGCTCGCCCGACTCCACCACGTCTCGGTCCGCTCGGTTCACCGGGTCTTCGCCGACAGCGGCGAGACTGTGATGGGGACGATCAGGTCACGTCGCCTGGCCGGCGCCCGCCGCGCCCTGACCGACAGTGGGGCCGCAGTCTCGTCGATCGCCCAGCAGTGGTGCTTCAGCGATGCGAGCCATCTGGCGCGCGCGTTCCGCGATGAATACGGCCTCTCGCCCAGCGAGTACCGCAAGATCCACGCCTAGCAGCGGACCCAGCGCACGGCAGGACACTCAGCGTACGAGACCGACCAGCCGACTATTCGACGACGAACACGGGGATCTGCCGGTCGGTGTTCCGCTGATACTCCGCGTACGGCGGAAAGGCGGCAGCGGCCAGCTTCCACCAGTGCTCGCGCTCGTCGCCGGTCAGTTCACGGGCCGTCTTCGTCGTGACGACGTCGCCGTCCTGCACGGTGACCTGCGGGTGCGCTTTGACGTTGTAGTACCAGGCCGGGTTCTCCGGTGAGCCGCCCTTGGAGGCGACCATCGCGTACTTGCCGTTCTCTTCCACGCGCATCAGCGGGACGTAGCGCTTCTTGCCGGACTTGGCACCGGTGGTCGTGTAGAGCACCACCTTCATTCCGTCGATGCCGACCGAGTCGGTGGTGCCGGTCGCCAAGATCTGCTGTGTCTGATCGCGGACCCAGTCGGCAGGACTCAGTTCGGGTTGCTCGCTCATCCTTCGATGCTACGGCAGCATCCCACCCGGCGTCCGATACCTGGCGCCGGTCACCGTTGCTGCGGCCTGGTCACCGGAAGGTCGCCAGCCCCACATCGCGAGCCGACAGGTGCCCGTGCTCGTTCATCGAGACGACGGTGAGGCCGCGACGGCCCACCAGCAGCTTGGTGATCGAGGCGTTGACCATCGCCCGCGCCATGATCGGCCACTGCTCAGGCGGGACACCCCAGAGCCGTGCCAGCAGCGCGGTGATGGTGCCTGCCGACGAGACCACCAGCACCGTCTGACCCGAGCCCGCCAGATCGACCGCACGGCCGGCGGCCGCATTCATCCGGGCGATGTAGTCGGCGTAGCTCTCCCCTCCATGTTCGGCACCGGCGGTCCACCGGGCCAGCGCCGCGTCAAGCATCTGCTGGTACGCCGCCGGATTGGTGTACATCTCGGTGGTCGGGGCACCCGGCAGAGCCGGGATCGTGTACTCGTCCCAGCCCGGATCGACCAGCGGATCGGGTGCGCCCTCGAAGGCCTCCATCACCCCGGTCAGCGTCGCCTGCTGACGCGGCAGAGCACCGCTGACGGTCGCGGTGAACTCGGGCACCTGCCGGGCCAGTTCCAGGCCGGTGTGCCGGGCCTGAACAAAACCCAGATCGGTGAGCCCGGGTGCATCGGCAGCGACCGGTTCGGCCGCGTAGGCGTGCGCCGGAGCCTGCCCGTGGCGCACCAGATACAGGACGCCCACGGCTCAGGCCCGGTGCAGGTTGGTGCCGGAGCGAGTGAGGACGGCCTGCGGGAGCACCGCGTACCGGCCCAACTCGGTGACCGCGTAGGCGATCGCCGCGACGTCGGCGCCGGAGATCATCTGCTCGGCCGGGATCGCGTCCTCGCCCTTGGTCCACTCGGACATATCGGTGTCGACATAGCCCGGGCAGATCGACGTCGCCGATACCCCGTTGGTCGATTCCTCCAGGTTGAAGGTCTCGCACATCGACGCCAGCGCCGCCTTGGTGGCGCCGTAGGCGGTCAGGTTCGGTTCGGGGTAGACGCCGGTGATCGACGAGATCGCGATGACCTTCGCCGCACCGCTGTCACCGGCGGTGGCGCGCAGGGTCGGCAGCATGCCCTGCATCAGCAGGAACGGGGCGCGCACATTGACCTGGTAGAGCTTGTCGAACCGGCGGACCGGGAAGTCGGCCACCGCGCCCATGACGCCCATCCCGGCGTTGACCACGAGCGCATCGCAGCGGCCGAAGGCGGCATTGTGTGCCGCGACGAGCGCGGTGATCGCATCCTCGTCGGTCATATCTGCCGGCACCACCTCGACGCGTCCGCCGATCGAGCGGAGCCGGGCTGCGGTCTCCTCCAGTGCGTCCAGGCCGCGGGCGCTGATCGTCAGATCCCAGCCCGACTGGGCGAAGCGTTCGGCGATGGCCGCGCCGATTCCCCGGGACCCGCCGGTGATGAGTGCTGCTTTACGCTCGGTCATGACAGTGCCTCCAATCCGGCAGCGATGAAGGTGGCGGTGGCTTCGGCGGCGCGTTCGGCACCCTGCGCCCCCGATGATCCGCCCTGCAGCGCGCGATGAGTGATTCCCTCGGCGATGACGCCGACCTTCAGGTTGGCCAGCCCCATGTAGAAGCCCCAGTCGCCCAGGTCGGCGCCGGTGACCTGGGCATAGCGCTGGGCCATCTGCTCGGTCGACGGATAGCGCGGGCTGGTCCAGGCCGGGTCGAAGCCCAGGACCTGGGCGAAGAACGGTTCGTGGTAGACGCACATCATCGCCACATCGGTCAGCGGATCGCCGAGTGCGGCCATCTCCCAGTCGACGACGGCGGCGATCTGCGCGGGATCGTCGGTTGCGATGATCGTGTTGTCCACGCGGTAGTCGCCGTGCACGATGGTCGAGCGCGCGTGACCCGGGATCCGTTCGGCGAGCCGATCGGCAAGACGTTCCACATCGGGCAGTTCGCGGGTCTTGACCAGACCCCACTGCCGTGTCCACAGCTTCACCTGCCGGGCGGCGAATCCGTCGGGTCGGCCGAAGTCTGCCAGCCCCACTGCGGCGTAGTCGACCTCGTGCAACCGGCCGAGGGTGCGCACCAGCGCATCGAAGTTCGCGGTGACCTCGTCGTCGGTCCAGGCGTCCAGATCCTGCGCCGACCGGATCACCTGGCCGTCGACGAAGTCGACGACGGTGCACGGTGCGCCGATGAACTCACCGGTGCGGTCGATCGCCACCGGGGTGGCCACCGGTACGCCGGTCCCGACCAAGGCGGAGGTGACGGCCCATTCGCGTTCCATATCGTGCGCGGACGGGGTGAGGCCGGCCAGCGGCGGGCGGCGGGCAACCCAGCGATGTACGTCGTCGTTGACGATGAAGGTCAGGTTGGAACGCCCACCGCTGATCAATTCGATCTTCAGCTCGCCGGTCACATCGATCCGGTTGGCGGTCAGCAGCTTCCGCAGATCGTCGGGCACCAGGCCCGGATGATCAGACATGCTTGACTCCCGCGTCGCGCTCCTTGCGGGCCCGTCCGACTGCGCGTTTGGCCAACGCCCAACGATGCACCTCAGAGGGGCCGTCGTAGATCCGGAACGGGCGGACCTCGTTGGCCAGCCGCGCCAGCGGCATGTCCTCGGACACGCCGAGACCGCCGCACATCTGGACGCAGCGGTCCAGGATGCGGGAGAAGGCTTCGGCGCCGTAGGTCTTCGCGATAGACGTCTCGTTCGCCGCGTGCCGGCCTTGATCCAGCTCGTAGCAGGCGCGCGTCAGCAGGGCACTGGTGGCCGCCAGGTCGATCTCGTTATCGGCGACCATCTGCTGGATCATGCCGAGGTCGCCGAGCTTGCCGCCGAAGCCCTCCCGCTCACTGACGTAGTCCAGGGCGAGCGCGTGCGCCCGTTCGGCCACACCCATCCACCGCATGACGTGGGTCATGCGGGCGGGCCCGAGCCGCACCTGGGCGTAGCGGTATCCCTCGTCCACTTCGCCGAGGACGTCCTCATCGGGCACAAAGACATCGGTGAAGGTGACCTCGCAGTGACCGCCGATCATCCCGCGGTCGTAGGTGTGCACGTAGCGGTCGACGCTGATCCCGGGAGTATCGGCCGGAGCGAGGAACATCGTCGCTCCGCCGCGGTCGCCGGGCTCACCCCGGGTGCGCGCCATGATGATCCACATCCCGGCGCCGTCGGCACCGGTGATGAAGCGCTTGACACCGTTGACCTTCCAGCCGCCGGGAGCCCGGACGGCATGGGTGCGCAGGGCGTTCGGATCGGCGCCGGCGCCGGGGGCCGGTTCGGTCATCGCGAAGGCGCTGCGGATCTCGCCGGTAGCCAGCGGTTGCAGGTACCGGTCCTTCTGCTCCGGACTGGCGACGTGCGCCAGCATGTGCACGTTGCCCTCGTCGGGGGCGCCCAGGTGCAGCGCCACCGGCCCGAAGGTGGAGTGTCCGGCGGCAGTGAAAACAGGTGATCGATCGGACATGTTCAGGCCCAGGCCGCCGAACTCGACCGGCGCGTGTGGGGCGAAGATGCCCGCCGCCTTGGCCTGTGCGTTCAGCTCGCGGCGCAGTCCGTCGCCGCCGGCGGCTTCGATATCACCGGCGTGCAGGTTCTCCAACGGAAGCACTACATCACCGATGAAAGTGCGGGTCCGGTCGACGAGGTCGAGCACCTCATCGCTGTATGACAGGTCGACAGCCATTTCTCCACTCCCTACCGAGCGATCGTTCGGTGACCTACACCGTCGCATCCCGGAGCGAGGACGTCAAGCAGTTGCGCGATATCCGACCAGACCGCGAGCGAGTTCCAGGTAACGCTCGACCAGGCAATCGGGCCCGAGCGGCCCGTCCGGACGGTACCAGCTGGAGACACCGACGCACATGGTCGCCAGCGCCCGGCCCGCATCCTCTGGGTGCGCAGTCCGGAACAGGCCGGCATCCACCCCGGCCTGGACGGCGTCGTCGATCATCCGCTGCTGCCGGTCGCGGTGACCGACGTAGACCTCGCGGTAGTCCGGATCCATGCTGCGGATCTCCGTCGAGCCGACGAAGGCCTGCTCACGGCGGTACATATGGAAACGCAGCAGCGATTCGAGCAGGGCATCGAAACGCGCCAGCGGATCCCCGCCCGCCTCGGCCAGCGCGGCCTCGCTGCGCTCGAGCAGCTCGCCCATCGTCAGCTCCGACAACCCTTGCAGCAGGGACTGCTTCGACGGGTAGTGGTGGTAGAGCCCCGGCACCGACAGTCCCGCGCGGGCAGCGATCTCGCGCACCGTGGTGCCGTGGTAGCCGTGCTCGGCGAACGCCTCCAAGGCAGCGGCCAGCGGTGCGGTCAGGTCCGGCGGGCCGTAATCACGCCAAGTGGTCATGAGAATGAACCTAGCGGTCGACGGCGAAGGCATCTGTCAGCCCATCGGGCAACAGCATTCCGATGCAGACGCTGATGAGCGCCTCCCGGTCCAGATCTATCCCACCCTCGACCCAGGTCGCCAGCAGCCTGCCCAGGCCGCCGACCTGGAAGTACGCGGCCGCCGTGGTCACCGGCCCGGGCGGCGCGCCGATCGCCTGAATCGCCGACGCAGTGGTCAACCCGACGAACAGTTGCGTCGACTCGTTCCGCTTGGCGGCCACGACGGGGCTGCGCATGGTGTCGGCGAACATGAGACTGCCCTTGCGCCGATCCGAATCGACCACGTCGACCAGAGCACGCACCGCCCGGGCAACCTTGTCCCGACTGTCGGTTCCCGCGGCGAAGGCCGTCAGCCCCGCCTGCGCGAGTTCGCCGATCACCTCGTCGTAGGTGGCGGCGACCAGCTCGTCGACCCCGGCGAAGCTCTCGTAGAAGTACCGCGGAGTCAGCCCCGCTCGGCTGCAGATCCCCCGCACGGTGACCGCACCGGCCTCCGGTTCGGCGAGCAGATCCAGCGTGGCCTCGATCAATGCGGCCCGGCGCCGAGCCACCCGGGCATCGCCGGCCTCGCCGCCGTAATCGCGCAGCGGCGGCTCTGTGGGGGCACGGTTCGACGGGGGCATTCCTCCATCTTGGCACCGAAGTATTGACACGGGCTTCGCTTGCGCGTTGAATCTACAACAATAAGTGGTAACGACCGTTATCAGATATAGGAGATCGTGATGACCGCCGACACCGTGAGTCCCGAGCGCGCGAAGAAACTGGCCCACGCCGCCGAGAACATGCCGATGTCCACCCGACAGAAGCTCGATGCGGTCGAGATCGACGACCTGGAGATGATCGGGCTGGCACTGCTGGCCGGCCCGGCGAACGTCATCATGCAGTTGGCGGTTCCCGCCGTCGGCTACGGCGTCTACGAGTCCAGGGTCGAATCCGGCAGCCTGTTCAAGCATCCGATCAAACGCACCCGCACCACCTTGACCTACCTGGCGGTGGCTGCCATGGGCACACCCGAACTGCGCAAGACCTACCGGCATGCGATCAACAAGGCGCACGTACACGTGCGCTCAGCCGAGGACAGCCCCGTCGAGTACAACGCCTTCGACCCGAAGCTGCAGCTGTGGGTGGCGGCCTGCCTGTACCGCGGCTGGGAGGACGTGCAGCGGCTGTACGGCGATCCGTCGAAGATCACCGAAGAGGCATACCAGCAGGGCTCGGTGATGGGGACCACGCTGCAGATGCCGCGCGACATGTGGCCTGCCACGCGGGCCGACTTCGAAGAGTACTGGCAGGAGACCCTGGCCTCGATCGAGATCGACGACACGATCCGCGAGTACCTGCTGCAGATCATGCGTGTGCAGTTCGCGTTCAAACCGCTGTCCTGGGTCGCCGGCTGGTTCTCCGAGACGATGACCATCGGATACCTGCCACCGGAGTTCCGGGACAAGATGCGGCTGGAGCAGACCCCGGCACAGCGGCGGTTCTTCGACGCCCACAATGCGGTAGCTCGCGCCGCGCTCAAGGTGATGCCCGAACCGATCCGCCAGTTCCCGTTCAACGTACTGCTGGCCGACCTGAACTGGCGTCGCCGCACCGGCCGCCCCCTGGTCTGACCTGGCCTGAGCTCGACCGCACACGCTGCGGCCGAGCTCATCGATTACCGCGCTCGCGCACCCGGGTGAGCCCCGCTGCAAGCCGTTCAAAATTCCCTTGCCCTCTCTCAATCGAGGGCGTATGATCGATAGTGTATCGAACAACCGTTCGAGCTAGGCGTTAGTTTGGTGGGCAGCGCGATTCAGACATCGCGGGGCGGGGGTGGGTCCGATGGAACTCGGTCGGGACTGCGCCCTGCGATACGACTCCGCTGCTGCCAAGCCTCTCAGCGCCGACGAGCTCGCCGAGCAACACGGCGTCGTACTGCCTGACTCCCCGACCGCACTCGCCCAGCTCATCGACACCGCCCTGAATAAGCTCACCGGTGCCGACCTGGGCGGGGAGAATGAGAACGACGTCGCGGCCATCATCGAGATCACCGAACGCAGCCGGCGGCGCTTCGACGCTGTGTCGGCACAGCTGTACCGAGAAGGTTCTGATCGCGGCGTCTGCACCGCCGCCGGCTACCTGTCCATGCATCTCTACCTGTCACTGGGCCTGCGTCTTGGCAAGGGCGAGTCTCGGCGGCGCGCCGCGCTCGCCGCTCGGCTCACGTCTGGCACCACGCTCACCGGCGAAAAGCTCGAGCCGCAAATGCCATCGACCGCGACAGCCATCGCCGACGGCGATATCGGCGCACCTCACGCGCTGATCATTGCCGAAACCCTCAAGAAGATCCCCGACGCTCTCGGGGCGACGGTCAAGTCAGACGCCGAGGCGCAGCTCGCCGAACTCGCGCGCACCCTCAATCCGAAGGATCTGGGCATCGTCGCCACCCGGTTGCTGGCGCATCTCGATCCCGACGGTTCCTTCACCGATACCAGTGACCGACAGCGCCAGCGCGACTTGTGGCTCTTCCCGCAGGACGACCGGCTCATGAGCAAGTTCATGGGGCATCTCACCCCGGCTGCACGGGCCAAGTGGGAGCTCATCGCCCACTCCTGGGCCGCCCCGGGTGTCAACAACCCTGACGATCCGGAGTCTGTGCACGGTGCCGACAGCACGACTGCCGACGACGCATCGCTGACGGCGGCCCGTGAACGCGACGAGCGCAATCCTGAACAACGCCGGCACGACGCTTTCGAGGCGATGTGCGACTTCGTCATCGCGCGTCAGGGCCTGGGGAAACCAGGCCGGCTGAGTACCGAACTGGTCATCTCCGTGTCCGATGAGGATCTAGCCCGGCGTGCCGGCATTGCGCTGACCAGTACCGGCACCCTGTTGCCGGTCGCCGACCTGGTCGAGCTGGCCGCGAAGAGCAACACCACCTCCTATCTTGCGGTGTTCCGGCAACACACCCAGGAGCCTTTGTACCTCGGTCGAGCCAAGAAACATCGGCTCGCCTCCAAGGGACAACGCCTCATGCTCTTCGCCCGCGACGGCGGCTGCACCGCGCCCGGCTGCGACGCCCCGTTCATTCGGACCGAGGCCCATCACAGCCCCGACTGGCAGAATGGCGGCCCGACCGACATCAACCATCTCGGAGCGGCCTGTGGTCCGAACAACCGCTGGGTCGGCCCCGCACGCGGGCAGTGGGAGACGACGATCCTGACCGACGGCACCGACGCCGGCCGGATGGTCTGGCGTCCGGCCGGCCGTACCGGCCCCTGGCAACTGAATCCGCTCCATCACCACGAGCGTCTCGCTCACCCGCCGGCTCACGCGCCACCCGACGAACGTTCCCGCATCGAGAAACTGCTTGAAGCCCGCATGGGCTACGCATTCGTCGCGGCGTGAGTCACCGCTCAGCGGGACCGGTCCCTAGTGTGACCGCGTGTCCCCCGGTTCCGCTGAGCGCTGTACGGATCAATCCTGTTTCCTGAGTGCGGTCCGATCTAGTTCAGCGACATCGGTGTGTCCGGACAGCCCCAGCGTCAGATCCAGCTCGGCGATGATGTTCGCCACCGCATCGCGGGCACCGTCAGCACCGTCGAGAGCCAGGCCGTACATGTGCGGTCGGCCGATGCAGACAGCGTCAGCGCCCAGCGCCAGCGCCTTGAAGACATCCGCACCGGTGTAGAACCCCGAATCCGCCAGAATCTTGGCCTTGCCGCCGACCGCGTCGACGACGTCGACCAGGGCGTCGGTAGACGAGATGGAGCCGTCGACCTGTCGTCCACCGTGATTGGAGACGATGATCCCGTCTATTCCGAGATCGACTGCCTGACGGGCATCATCGGGATGCAGGATCCCCTTGAGCACGATCGGCAGCGTCGTCTTCTCCCGGAGCGAGGCGATATCGCCCCAGTTCAGCGACGGGCGCGAGTAGATATCTAAAAAGGTCTGCACCGCGGCCCGCGGCTCGGGCGCGGTGAGATTCTTGCGCAGACCACCCGGCACATTCCGGGCGATCGAGAACAGTGTCTTGATTGCGCCGAGCGAAATCTCCGGCTTCTCGTCCGCCGCCCCCCGGAGCCGTTCGGCGACGATCTCCCAGAATGACGGATCTGACGTGTACTGATCGATCCCCTCGCCGCGGGCGAACGGCAGCGAGCCCAAGTTCAAGTCCTGCGGGCGCCAGCCGAGCATCGTGGTATCCAGCGTGACGGCGAGTGCAGCAGCGCCCATCTCCTCGGCGCGTCCGATCAGGCTGTCGACGAGGCGGTCGTCGGTGGACCAGTACAGCTGGAACCAGCGCGGAGCACCCGGGACGACACCGTCCATTGCTTCGGCGACATCTTCCATCGGCGCACACCCCTGGTTGGAGAAGATGTACGGCACGCCCAGTTCGGCGGCGGCCCGCCCGATATGCACGTCGGCATCCGGATGCGCCAGTGCGCCCGCGCCGACCGGAGCGAACAGCACCGGGGCCGCCAGCTGCTGACCGAAGAGTTCGATCTGCAGACTGCGTTCACTCACATCGCGCAGCACACGGGGCACGATCGCCCACCGGTCCAGGGCCGCGCGGTTGGCTGCCATCGTCCGGCCCTCGCCGGCGCCGCCGGCGATGTAGGCCCAACCACGCCGGGACATCACCGCCTTGGCCCGTCGTTCGAGCTCAGCGAAATCGGTGGGAACGATCGGCTTTCGCCCGTGGATCCCCCCGGTATAGACCTCGTTCTGGCGAGAGCGCCCGAAATTCACCGACACCATCTAGCCGACTGCCTCCTCGTCGTCGCGCTCGAGATAGAAGTAGAAGTGCCGGTCGCGCACCAGGGAGGTCTTGCCGTTCATGATGCCCATCAAAGTGTTCTGATCGACCCTCTTGAAGTGGTCGATCACCGGCTGGCCGTCGTACACCATCGAGGCGGTCACCTCACCGCGGAAGCCCACCGGCCACAGGCTGGCCTCACCCTTGCCGATCTCCTTATCGGAATACAGCGCCCCGCTGTCGTCGCGGCACACCATCGGCGCGACGTCATGCCAGGAACGGAACCACTTCCCGTGCCAACGGACCTTCGCCAACTGTCCGTCCATCGGGTGGCCCGAGGGCAGTTCGCCGCCGCGCCAGTCGCCCAGAATCTCCTCGACGGTGACGGTGGGCAGGGCCGCCCAGATCTCGTCGAGCTCGGCCGGTTCGCTGATCTGCTGACTCTGCACCCGTTCGAAGAACCGGGTCCGTGCCTGCTCCTGCGACAGAGTCACTGCGCCTGCCCCGATTCCAGGCGCGCCGGCGCACCCAGCTCGGAGAAGACCATCTCCTCGGTGACGTCGTAGCGTCGCGCGTCGATCGCGTCGAGCAGGGCGTTATGGCGCACCTGCCAGGGCGCCCGATCGCCCGCCTTGGGCATCCGCGCGGCCGAGCGCTTGACGTAACCGGAGTCCAACTCGAAGAAGGCGTGTGCGGTGGGCCGCTGTCCGCGCAGCGTCGGGTACGCGCGGGTGTAGCCGTTGGCCCGCATGTAGGCGATCAGATCGGCGACGGCCTTGCTGGTCAGGTCGACCCGCAGGGTCCAGGAGGCGTTGGTGTAGCCGACCGACCAGGCGAAGTTGGGCACATCGTTGAGCATGTAGGCGCGGTAACCGTAGTGGTCACCTGGGTCGACGGCTTCCCCGTCGATCGTCAGCGCGATGCCGCCGAAGGCGATCAGGTCCAGACCGGTAGCCGTGACGATGATGTCGGCTTCGAGTTCGCGGCCGTCGGCCAACTCGACACCCGTCGGGGTGAAGCGCTCGATGGTCGCGGTGACCACGTCGGCGCGGCCCTCACCGATCACCTTGTACAGATCCGCATCGGGGATCAGGCACAGTCGCTGATCCCACGGGTCGTAGTCGGGGTTGAAATGAGTGTCGACGTCATAGCCCTTGGGCAGATGGTGCATCGCCATGCGCCGCAGCAGCTTGCGCGACACCTTCGGGAAGCGCGTGGCGATCTGGAAGATCGCCAGAGTCAGGGCGGCGTTGCGATGCCGCGTGACATCGTGGGCCAACTGGGTCGGCAGGGTGCGCTGTGCCAGTTTGGTCACCGGGTCGTACCAGTTGCGCGCGAACATGTACGTCGGCGAACGCTGCAGCATCGTCACCTTGTCGGCGGTCTCGGCCATCGCCGGCACCAGGGTCACCGCGGTGGCACCACTACCGATCACGACGACCTTCTTGCCTGCGTAGTCCAGCTCTTCCGGCCAGAACTGCGGATGCACCAGCTGGCCGGTGTAGTCCTCTTCACCCGGGAAGTCGGGCCGATATCCGGCGTCGTACCGGTAGTAGCCGGTGCACGCGTACAGAAACCGCGTGGCGATCGTGCGCGGCTCACCGTCGACCAGCATGTCGACGGTCCACAGGTCGGTCTGGGTAGAGAACGCCGCCGAGACCACCTGGGTGGAGAACTGTATGTGCGGGTAGATCCCGAAGTCCCGAGCGGTGGCTTCCAGGTAGTCGCGGATCTCACCGCCCTCACCGAACGTGCGGTCCCCCTTCCACGGGTTCCAGGGGAAGCTCAGCGTGAAGATGTCGGAGTCACTGCGCACGCCCGGATACCGGAACAGGTCCCATGTGCCGCCGATCCGCTCTCGCTGCTCGACGATCAGGTATTTCAGTTCGGGGTTGCGTTCGGTCAACCGGTAGGCGGCGTCGATACCGGAGAGCCCGGCTCCGACGATCAGGACGTCGTAGTACTCAGAATCGTTGTGCGGCATTAGTTCTCGTTAGTTCCTTAGGCTGATTTGGGCGCCCGCTTTGCCGGCGCCTTCTTCGCGGTCGTCTTCTTCGCTGTGGTCTTCTTCGCTGTCGTCTTCTTCGCGGCGGTCTTCTTCGTTGCCGTGCTCACCGATGCTTCTGTTTCGTTCTGCCCGTCACCGGCACGATCCTTCACCGAAGCGCGCAGAGCCGCGAGAAGATCGGCCACCTCATCGTCGTCGGAGACCCCCGAGGCGGCCTCGTCCGGTTCCGGAAAGGCCTGCTCCCCCTCGGCTTTGGCCGCGATCAGCTTGGCCAGCTCGTTCTCGTAGACGTCCTCGAACTGGTCGGGATCGAAATCGGTGGCCATGGTGCCGATCAGTGACGAGGCCATCTCCAGCTCTTGCGGCCGGATCTCGACGTCCTCATCCAGAAAACCGAAATCCGGCGTGCGGACCTCGTCGGGCCACAGCAGGGTCTGCAGCACCATGACGCGGTCCAGGACTCGCAACGCCGCCAGCGACGTGCGGGTGCGCAGTGTGAACGTGGCGATGGCGAGTCGATCGGTGCTCGCCAGAGCCTGGGCGAGCAGCGTGTAGGCCTTCGGCGATCGCGAGGCCGGCTCCAGGTAGTAGGCCTTGTCGAAATAGATCGGGTCCACCTGTTCGGCCGGGACGAACTCGATGATCGAGATTTCCGGGCTGCGACTGACCGGCAGCGTCGCCAGATCTTCTTTGGTCAGGATCACCGGTCGTCCGTCATCGGTTTCGTAGGCGCTGGCGATGTTCGCATAATCCACCTCGATGTCGGTACCTTCACGGACCCGCCGGTACCGGATCCGCGTACCGTCTTTCGCATCGACCTGGTGGGACGAACGATCGTGGCTCTGCGTCGCCGAGTACACCTTGACCGGCACATTCACCAGGCCAAAGCTCAGATCTCCCTTCCAGATGGAACGCATAGCTGTCATTGTGCCTTGCGTCGCTACTTCCAGACCCAGAAGTCCACCGCTTTGGTCGCGCCGAGGAATCCGTATCCCAGGTACACGCCGTTGGGCAGGCGGCGCAGTTCGTCATGCGCAAAGGGCAACCCGCTGCGCCGGTAGTCGATCCGGATCACCCGGCGACCGTCGATCACGGAGCGCGCGTAGTAGACGTCGGCGGGCAGGATCTGGCCGCCCAGTGCCCGGTTGGCGAGCCAGCCGCGGTGGAAGGTCTTACCCGACCAGATCGCGGCGATCGCCGCCGAGGCAGCCGCATCGGGAGCACCGACCGGACGGGCCTGTCCGTGCAGGGCACCGCGCGGGATCGGACCGGCGTCGGCGCGGGAGAAGAGCCGATCGAACTGCGCCTGCGTGCAGCTGTCCCGGAGGGCGGCCGCGATCGCCCGCGGCGCCACCCTGGTGGTCGGATTAACCGGGCAGGCCGGTGCAGCCGCCGCCGGCGACGGGGCGACCAGCGCGCCGGCACCCAGCGCGACCGCCGTCAAAGCACCGGCGAGAAGTCTGCGATATCCGATGTCCATGACCACTCCTAGGTTTCGGAGCCGGACTCTTTGCATCCGAC
Source organism: Gordonia hirsuta DSM 44140 = NBRC 16056 (assembly GCF_000333015.1). Taxonomy (GTDB): domain Bacteria; phylum Actinomycetota; class Actinomycetes; order Mycobacteriales; family Mycobacteriaceae; genus Gordonia; species Gordonia hirsuta. Next base: position 62,711 of record NZ_BANT01000025.1, read on the forward strand.
GTCGCTGCCGTGGTTCCACCGTAGGCCGCTACCGGCGACAGGGGAACAGGTGAGAATGAACTCATGAACGGATCCGCACTGGACGTCGACGGCCACCGGATCACCGTGACCCATCTCGACCGGGTTCTCTACCCGCAGACCGGGACCCGCAAGTACGACGTGATCTCCTACTACCTGGCCGTCGCCGATGCACTGCTGCCCCACATCGCTTCGCGTCCGGTCACCCGGAAGCGCTGGCCGGCCAGCGTCGACGGCGCTCCCTTCTTCGAGAAGGCGCTTCCACCCGGGGCGCCACCGTGGATCGCCCGCTTCACGATCGGGCACGCGGGCGGGGACAAGCCGTATCCGGTCGTGCGCGATGCGGCGACCCTGGTCTGGTTCGCGCAGATGTCGGCACTCGAGCTGCACGTACCGCAGTGGCGGATCGACCTGTCCGATCGGCTGCCCGAGGAAGCCGAACGCCGGACCCAGCGCCTGGTACTCGATCTGGATCCCGGGCCCGGCGTGCCCCTGCAGCACTGCGCGCAGGTGGCTCTGACGATCCGCGATGTGCTCACTGCCGCGGGCATGTCGTCGTACCCGGTCACCAGCGGCGGCAGCGGCATTCACGTCTACGCCCGGCTGCCCGATCCGGTGCGCGCAGATTCGGCCCGGACCGTCGCCAGACAGATCGCGGTTTCACTGGCGCAGGCCTACCCCGACGATGTGACCGCGACGATGAACAAGGCCGCCCGGCCCGGGAAGGTCTTCATCGACTGGAGCCAGAACAGTGCCACCAAGACGACGTTGGCGCCGTACTCCCTGCGCGGCCGGGAACGACCGTGGGTGGCCGCACCCCGCACCTGGTCCGAGCTGACCGAGCCGGACCTGAGTCAGCTGGAATACCGCCAGGTCCTCGACCGGCTCGCCGACTCCGGCGATCTGCTGTCCGGTCTGGATCCCGGCCCCGCGGTACCGCCGGCCGAAGGCGTCGTCGATCTGGGTGCCTACCGGCGCCGAAGGACGTCGACGGACGATCCCGCGAAAGGCCCGGCGATCGGCGATGCCGCCGCCGACCATTCCCCCGCCGGCCAGGCACTGCCCACCGCACCCGCGCCGACATCCGGGGCCGGGGGCATCCGCGGCGCGACGGTGGTGCCGCTGCGTCCGATGCTGGCGGTGAACGAACCCGTCGAACGTCTGGACCAGACCCACTGGGCATTCGAGGGCAAGTGGGACGGCTACCGGATCCTGGCGCAGCTGGCCGGCGGTCGCCTGAGCCTGCAATCGCGGTCGGGAATCGACATGACCGCCGACTTTCCCGAACTGGCCGTCCTCGGCGGCGTTCTGGACGGCCACGAGGCGGTGCTCGACGGCGAAGTGGTGGCGCTCAATGCGGCGGGTCAAACCGATTTCCGGCTGCTGGCCTCGCGGCGGCGCGAGCCGGGCGAGGCGACCATCCGGCTGTTCCTGTTCGATGTCCTCGAGTGGGACGGAACGAACCTGGAATCCGCGCCGTGGGAGCAGCGTCGTGAGGTCCTGGAGTCACTGGCGCCGCTGTTCGCCTCGACACCGGCGGTGCAGATCCCCGCACTGCTGGATCCGCCGGGTGAGGCCGCCGTCGACCAGTCGCGCCGCAACGGCTGGGAGGGCGTCGTGGCCAAACGCCGCTCGTCGGCGTATCGGCAGGGTTCACGCAGCCCCGACTGGCGCAAACAGAAGAACTTCAGCGACCTCGAGGTGGTGATCGGCGGCTTCCGGTACGGTCGCGAACGCGCGGGCAGATCACTGGGCTCGGTGCTGGTGGGACTGCCGCAGGAGAACGGGCTGCGCTATCTGGGGCGGGTGGGTACCGGCTGGACGCAGGCGCAGGCCGCCGAGCTGCTCGACGAACTCCGGCCGCTGACGATCAGTACCTGCCCGTTCGTGGGCGGGGTCGATGCGCCGGGGGCTTCCAGCGCGACCTGGGTGCTGCCCACGCTGGTGGCCGACGTCCAGTTCCTCGACTGGACGTCGACCGGCCATCTGCGGCACCCGTCGTGGCGCGGTATCCGGCGCGATAAATTGCCTGGCGACCTTTAGGCTCAGCTCAGCTGAGGTGGTGCACCTCCTGCAGGCCGTAGACGGGGGTGTCGATCCCCTCGTACCGCGCCTTGAGCTGCAGCGCCAGGTATAGCGAGTAGTGGCGGGACTGGTGCAGGTTGCCGCCGTGAAACCACAGTCCCGGCTGCTGGGTGGGTTTCCACATATTGCGCTGCTCGCCCTCCCAGGGTCCGGGATCCTTGGTGGTGTCCGACCCCAGGCCCCACACCTTGCCGACGCGATCGGCCACGTCCTGCCCCATCAGATCGGCCGCCCAGCCGTTCATCGAGCCGTATCCGGTGGCGTAGACGACGACGTCGGCGGGCAGTTCGGTGCCGTCGGAGAGGATCACCGAGTCCTCGGTCAGCCGGTCCACGCCGCCCTTGGCCAGTTTGATGGTGCCGTCGGCCACCAGGTCGCAGGCGCCGACGTCGATGTAGTAGCCGGAGCCGCGGCGCAGGTACTTCAGGAACAGCCCCGAATCGTCGTCGCCGAAATCCAGATCGAAACCGGCCGCCGCGAGGCGGTCGTAGAAGTCCTTGTCCCGTTCCCGGATCTGGTCGTACAGCGGGATCTGGAAGCGGTGCATGATCCGGTACGGCAGCGAGGCGAAGGTGAAGTCGGCCTTCTTGGTGGTCATGCCGTCCTGGACGGCCTGTTCGCTGTAGAGCGCACCCAGGCCGATCTCCATCAGCGAATCCGAGCGGACGATGTGGGTGGAGGACCGCTGCACCATGGTGGTGTCGACGCCGTGCTCGACCAGCGCCTTGCAGATATCGTGCGCGGAGTTGTTGGCCCCGATCACCACGACCTTCTTGCCGACGTACTGATCGGGTCCGGGGTGCGCGCTGGAGTGGTGCTGTTCGCCGGCGAAGACGTCCTGGCCGGGGAACTGCGGCACATTGGCCTTCCCGGACATCCCGGTGGCCAGGACCAGCTGCGTCGGGTGCAGCACCAGCTCCTCGCCGTCCCGGTTCACGTGCACGGTCCACGTTCCGGCGGCCTCGTCGTAGGACGCCGAGGTGCATTCGGTGCGCGACCAGTACGGCACCTCCATCACCTTGGTGTAGAACTCCAGCCAATCGCCGATCTTGTCCTTCGGCGCAAACACCGGCCAGTTGGACGGGAACGGCAGGTAAGGCAGGTGGTCGTACCAGACCGGATCGTGCAGGCACAGCGACTTGTAGCGGCCTCGCCACTGGTCACCGGGGCGGTCGTGCTTGTCGACTACCACCGAGGGCACTCCCAGCTGCCGGAGCCGGGCTCCCAGCGCGATGCCGCCCTGTCCGCCGCCGATCACCAGGACATAGGGCTGCTGCGATCGCCCGAGAGCAGCATCCTCATCGTCACGCTTCTGCGCCCACGAGCGCTGGTCGGGGTCGGCACCGTGCACCGCACCCAGCGGCCGGCTGAAGCCGCTGGCCTCCTCGTGGCCCTTGAGTTCCTGCAGGGTGGTCAGCAGGGTCCAGGCGCGGTCGGTGCCGTCGGGTCCCGGTGTCAGGCGCAGATGCCCCTCGGCGCGCCCGACCGCGGTCTCGAACGCGATGAAGGCTTCGACGACGCCGTCGGCCTCGGTCGCCTCGTCGGTGGTCTGCCAGTTCGACGGCGCCGTATCGGTCAGTCGTTCGTGCAGCATGGCCGCGATCGCCGCGCGCCCCTCGAGGGTCTTGAGGTTCCAGGTGAAGGCGACCAGATCGCGCCAGTAGCTCTCGTCGGCGAACAGCGACGCCGCCGCGTCGGCGTCGCCGGCGGTCAAGGCGGCCGAAAAGTCCTGGAGCCAGGTGTCGATCCGTTGCTGGGCGGTGGCCGCGGTCGTGGCCGGGGGCTGGAGTGTCGAAGTCACGGGGACCCCTTTCGATATCGAGTGAGGTAGCTCACTTCTGGTGGTGCCTGTCAGCAGACGTCGCCGCACCCCGGCGCGGCAAGGGTTGCAGCCGGTTGCAATGGCGAACCGCTTGACGGACCCGCGCGAGCAGGGGACCGTGGTGTGTGATCGCAACCACACTCTTTGGAACGGGTCGTCGTGTCTCTGCCGCTGTCTCCTGAACCTGCGCTGGCCGCCGGGGACGATCCGCGCGCGTACGCTGCGGTCCTGCAAGCGGTGTACGACGCTTCGATGACGGGCCGGAAGCCGCCTGCCCGACCCCGGTCGGTGATCGGCCAATCCTGGGAACGGGTGCGCGCGGCAGGTGTTCTGCCCGACATCGACACCACGGCCCCGGTCCTGAACTCGATGGACCTGCACGAACGCCGGGCCTCCTCCGGCCTGCAGCAACTGGTGGATCCGCTGATGCATCACCTCGACACCCTGATCGTCGACGGCGAGAACATCCTGGTGGTGGCCGACGCTGCCGGGCGGGTCCTGTGGCGCAACGGGGTCAACCGGGTGCTGCACCGAGCCGACCGCCTGGGCTTCGCCGAGGGCGCTTCCTGGGCCGAGGACTCCGTGGGAACCAATGCGATCGGCACCGCTCTGGCCTCCGGGCGCGCGGTTCAGGTGTTCTCTGCCGAGCACTTCGTGCGCAGCCATCACGAATGGACCTGCGCGGGAGCTCCCATCCACGATCCGCGGACCGGCCGGGTCCTGGGGGTCATCGACGTCAGTGGGCCGGCGGCCACCATCCATCCGACGACGCTGGCGCTGGTCGACACCGTGGCCCGGCTGGCCGAGTCCGGTCTGCGCGAGGCTCATCGGGCACGGCTGGACGAACTGCGTGCGGTCGCCGCACCGATTCTTGCGCGCTCGGCCGGACCGGCCTTCGCCGTCGACCCGTACGGCTGGGTCGCCGCCCTGGACGGGGTGGCGCCGCGGACCCAGATCCCGCTGCCCCGCCATCCCGCGGCCGGCCGGCAGTACCTCCGCGGCATCGGCGACTGCGATCTGGAACCGATGCCCGGCGGCTGGCTGGTCCGCGTGGCCGCCGCCGATGCTCCCGAGCAGATCCGGGTGGAGCTGGTGGGCGGGAGGGAACCCCTGGTGAAGGTCTCGGGCCCGAACGCGGCCTGGGTGCATCGGCCGTCCCCGCGGCACGCCCAGCTGCTGGACCTGTTGGCCCGCCATCCCGAGGGTCTCAGTGCAGCGCAGCTGTCGCTTGCGGTGTTCGGCAACGCCGACCAGCGCATCGCGGTGCGGTCGGAGATGTCCCGGCTCCGCAAACACCTGGGTGGCCTGCTGGCGGCCAACCCCTACCGTTTCACCGACGGCGTGGTGGTGACGACGACCTGAACTGTGTAGCTGACCGCGGTCCGACTAGCCTGATACGAAGCAGCCGCGACAGCGGTGTTCCACTGCGGGAAGGGCGCACTGATGGTGGTCGTCGCACAGATCAGCGACCTGCATTTCAACGGCACCGCCGAACACCGCGAACGCGTCGAGGGCGTCCTGAACTACCTCAACTCCACCGCAACCAACGGACATCCTCTGGCCGCCCTGCTCGTCACCGGTGACCTGGCCGATGTCGGTCTTCCGTCGGAGTATGCCGAAGCGGCCCGGACCATGGTCACCGATATTCCGACGCTGACGCTGCTGGGTAACCACGACGACCGCGCCGCCTACACCGCAGAACGCGACGGCGTACCCAGCACCGGTCCGGTCAACTCGGCCCTGCGGCTCGATGATCTGCTCATTCTGGCGCTCGACTCCTCGATTCCCGGCCGATCCGACGGCTACCTCTCCGACGAAAGCCTGGAGTGGGCGCGCACCCAGATCGCCGCGGCCGGTGACGACGTCGATGTGCTCCTGTCCTGGCATCATCCACCGGTCCCGATCGGGTTGCCGTTGATGGATGAACGGCGGCTCAACGAACCCGATCGCGCCGCCGCGCTGATCACCGACCATCCGAACGTGGTGGGGCTGGTGACCGGTCACGCGCACACCCCGGCCGCATCGATCTTCGCCGGACGACCGATGATCGTCGCTCCGGGAGTGTCCTCGACCCTGAATCTGCCCTTCGAGGGCGCCGACGTGGTCAACCACACCCAGGGGCCCGGGATCGCCTTCCACGTGATCGACGATCATCGTCTGACCAGTCACTTCCGGGTCCTGTCCAGCTGGTAGAAGCCCGACTCACCGGGGCGCGGGCCCCAGTGACCCGCCCCGCTCCCTTCTCCGAGTGCTCTGACCTGGATCCAGTCACCCACCTCGGAGATCTCACGGATCAGAGATGCACGCGGGGCCGCCCACCGAAAAAGGTGTGCGGCCCCGCGGGCACTCGCAGCGGCTATAGACCGGCGATGATGTCCTCGACGCGGTCCTTCGCGTCACCGAAGAGCATCTGGGTGTTCTCCCGGAAGAACAGCGGATTCTGCACCCCCGCATAGCCGGCGGCCATCGAGCGCTTGAACACGATGACGTCCTTGGCGTTCCAGACCTCGAGCACCGGCATACCGGCGATCGGGGAGCCCGGATCCTCCGACGCGGCCGGGTTGACCGTGTCGTTGGCGCCGATCACCAGCACCACGTCGGTCTCGGGGAAATCGTCGTTGATCTCGTCCATCTCCAGCACGATGTCGTACGGGAGCTTGGCCTCAGCCAGCAGCACGTTCATGTGGCCCGGCAGACGACCGGCGACCGGGTGGATACCGAAGCGGACGTCGACGCCCTTGGCCCGCAGCTTGGCGGTCAGGTCCGCGACCGGGTACTGCGCCTGCGCCACGGCCATGCCGTAGCCCGGCGTGATGACCACGGACTTGGCTTCGCTGAGCAGCTCGGCGGCCGCGTCGGCCTGGATCTCACGATGCTCGCCGTAGTCGGTGTCATCGGAGGCGGGGGCCTCGATGCCGAAGCCGCCGGCGATCACCGAGATGAACGAACGATTCATCGCCCGGCACATGATGTAGCTCAGGTAGGCACCCGAGGAACCGACCAGCGCACCGGTGACGATCAGCAGGTCGTTGCCGAGCAGGAAGCCCGAGGCGGCTGCGGCCCAACCGGAGTACGAGTTGAGCATGGAGACCACGACCGGCATGTCGCCGCCGCCGATGGAGGCGACCAGGTGCCAGCCCAGCAGCAGCGCCAGGATGGTGATGACGGCCAGCAGCACGTAGCCGGTGGTGTCGTCCTTCACATCCCGTGCGACGTAGATGCCGGTCAGCACGATGAACACGACGATCGAGCCGACGTTGATGAAGTTCTTGCCGGGCAGCATCAGCGGCGCCGACTTCATCCGCGCCGACAGCTTCAGGTTGGCCACGATCGAACCGGTGAAGGTCACCGCACCGATGAAGATGCCGATGGCCACCTCGGCGGCATGGATACCGACCAGGGCCCCGTAGTCCGGGTCCGTCGGGAGGGCGTGGACACCGGTGATCGCACCGTTCCAGCCGATCAGCACAGCGGCCAGACCCACGAACGAGTGCAGCAGCGCGATGAGCTCGGGCATACCGGTCATCTCGACGATCTTGGCGCGCCACAGACCGATCAGGGCACCGACGACGACGGCACCGATCAGCAGCCCGATCGGCGTCCACTTATCGAAGCTGACACCGGCGAACTCGACGTGGTCGAGGTCCTTGACCATCATCGTGATGGTCGCGACCAGGGCGATGACCATGCCGACCATGCCGTAGGTCAAACCGCTCTTGGCGGATTCATGCTTGCTCAGTCCGGCCAGCGACAGGATGAACAGCAGCGAGGCGACGATGTACGCCGCGAAAGTCATGGATTCGATAGTCATGCGTCAGGCCCCTTTGCTGAACATCGACAGCATGCGCCGGGTGACCGCGAAGCCACCGAACACGTTGATCGAGGCGACCAGGATGGCAATGGTCGACAGCACCAGCACCGTGGTGTTGTTGGTCGCCAATTGAAGGATCGCGCCCACCACCACGACGCCGGAGATCGCGTTGGTCACCGACATCAGCGGGGTGTGCAGTGCGTGCGCCACGTTGCCGATCACGTAGTAACCGATCACGATCGCCAGCATCAACACGGTGAAGTGCCGCGGGATGTCGCCCGGAGCAAAGGCGTTGACCAGGAAGAAGGCGACGACGCCGAGGAGCACCAGGCCGATCTTCTTGCCTGCGGACATCGGCTCGGATTCGGCGGCGACCGGAACCTCGGCGGCAGCGGCGGCCTTGGGGGCGGCCGAGACCTGCACCGGCGGCGGCGGCCACATGATCTCGCCGTCTTGGGTCACGGTGATGCCGCGCTGCACCACATCGTCCATGTCCAGCGTCAACTCGCCGTTCTTCTCCGGCGTGAGGAGCTTGAGCAGGTTGACGATGTTGGTGCCGTACAGCTGCGAGGTCTGCGCGGCCAGGCGGCCGGCCAGATCGGTGTAGCCCAGAATCGTCACACCGTTATCGGTGACGACCTTCTCGTCGGTCACGGTGCCGGCGGCGTTACCGCCGTTGGCCGCGGCCATATCGACGATGACCGAGCCGTTCTTCATCCCGGCGACCGTCTCGGCGGTCAGCAGCTTGGGCGCGGGACGGCCCGGGATCAGCGCCGTGGTGATGACGATGTCGGCGGCACGGGCCTCCTCGTCGTACATCGAGGCGGTCGCGGCCTCCTGCTCGGCGGTCATCTCCTTGGCGTAGCCGTCCTCGGACTTCTCCGCCTCGAAGTCGACGTGCACGAACTCGGCGCCCATCGACTCGACCTGCTCGGCCACCTCGGGCCGCACATCGAAGGCACGCACGATCGCGCCCATCGCCGAGGCGGCACCGATCGCGGCCAGACCGGCCACACCGGCACCCACGACGAAGACGCGGGCCGGCGGGATCTTGCCGGCAGCAGTCACCTGGCCGGTGAACATCCGGCCGAACTCGTGGGCGGCTTCGACGACGGCGCGGTAGCCGGCGACGTTGGCCATCGAGCTGAGCACGTCCATCGACTGCGCACGCGAGATCCGCGGCACCGCGTCCATGGCCAGCGCGGTCACGCCGGCGTTCTGCAGCTTCTCCACCAGTTCGGGGTTTCGGGCCGGGGCCATCATCGAGATCAGCACGGCGCCGCGGCGCATGCGGGCGATCTCCTCGTCGGCCGGGGCGTTCACCTTCACGACGATGTCTGCACCCCAGACCTCGTCGATCGAGCCGATTCGTGCACCGGCGTCGGCGAAGGCCTCGTCGGCCTGCTCGGCCAGCACACCGCTGCCCGCCTCGACCACGACCTCGTAGCCGAGCTGCTGCAGCTGCCCGACCGTCTTACCGGTCGCCGCGACGAGCGTCTCGCCTGGCTTGGATTCCCGGGGGATGCCGATCAGCATGTCACTGCCTCTCCCACACTCATTGTTCTACGTTCACCTAAGTCTTCTAGAGCGACAACCCGCTCCGGGCCGTCGGCGGTCAAGCACGACAGCCAGCAACGCAAGGGTCGCGAAGCTGGCGGATGCTCTTTCGCCGGAAGTCCGATCGGACGCGGCGCGTCTCTCCACGGCGCCACCAGGTGAGGCAGCCGTCCGCATCAAAAACGTGGCAGTAAGATAACACGCACCGCGAGTCCTACCCGGTTCGGGTAACGCAGGTCACTCTCCGGTCGTGACGGCGGTGGCGACGTGCCCGGCGACCGCGGCGGCATGCCGGCCGGCGCGTCTGCCGAAGTAGGAACCCTCCCCCAGCTGAGTGCCGCTGGCGTAGCCCTTTCCGTCCTGCGCGATGTTCGCTGCGCAGGCTCCGGCGGCGTAGAGCCCCTCGATCACCTCGCCCCCCGGTCGCTGCACCTGGCCGTCGACGGTGGTGGCCATCCCGCCGACGGTGAAGCCCGCGTACAGCGCCTTCCCCAGTGTCATGTCGAAGGCGGCCCACGGTCCGGTGTCCTGCGGCGCCAGATACTCCGGGCTCTTGTGGAAGTCCGGATCCTCGCCGCGCGCCGCATAGGTGTTGTACCGGTCCATCGTCGCCTGCAGCGTCGTCCGGTCGATCCCCAGACCGTCGGCCATCTCGTCGATGGTCTCCCAGCCGTCGATGAACGGGCACAGCGGGAACTCCGGGCGTTCCAGGTGCGATTCGTCGACGATCAGGAAGGCCTTGGCGCCGGGCTGATCCATGACGAACCCCGAGGTGCGCGAGTGGTAGGAGTCTTCGGCGACGAAGCGCCGGCCGTCGGCGTTGACCACCAGACCGGTCAGCAGAATCGACGGCGGATACACCGGCGCGGTGATGAACGCCTGGTCCATGTGCTTGAGTTCGGCACCCACCGAGGCGCCGAGCCGGATGCCCAGCCCGTCGTCGTAGGTGCTGCCGAGGGTGAACGGCTTGGACGCCAGTTGCGGGGTGTACTCGGCGACCATCTCCGGGTTCATGACGAAACCGCCGGCAGCGATCACCACGGTCGCGGCGGCGATGGCTCCGGTCCGCCCGCTCGCATCACGCCACTGCACGCCGACCACCCGGTCACCGTCGACGATCAGCTGCCGCCCACCGGTCTCGTACCGGATCTGCACTCCCAGCTCGGTGAGCCGGTCGACCAGCAGACCGATCACCAAACCGGCTCCTCCGGTGTCACCGGGGACCGGCACCTTGTGTCCGCGCGGCGCCGGAGTCGCCAGCTCCCGGTACGGCCACACCTGTTCGTTACCGGTGTACATCAGACCCTGCGTCTGCGGCTGGATCACCGCTTTGGCGGGGTAGTAGCTGCGCTCGAACTCGAAACCCAGCGACTCGAGCCAATCGAAGTGTTCGACGCTATCGGCGCAGTAGGCTGCGATCTTCTCCGGCTCCGGATCCCGCGAGACGGCGGTCAGGTACTTGGCCATCTCGTCGGCGTCGTCGGCGTGACCGGTAGCGCGCTGCACAGCGGTGCCGCCCCCGAGATAGAAGTGCCCGCCGGCCATACAACTGGTGCCCCCGGCGGCCGCCGATCGTTCGAGCACCAGCACCGAGGCTCCGGCCCTGGCCGCTTCCAGCGCCGCACAGCAGCCACCCATCCCGGCACCGATCACCAGCACATCGACGGTGTCACTGAATTCGGCCACGTCGCCGACCGGCACGGTCTCGGGAATATCCAATCCGCTCATGCAGCCAGACTAGAACACGTTCCTGTTTTGGCGGGAGCCTCTCGGTCGAAACCGCTCAGCGCGGGTCCAGGCTCTCGGCCAGCCGGGCGAGCGCCTGAGCGACGTCGCGCAATGCGTCGCCGACCTGGCGCCGCACCAGGTCTTGATCACCGGCGGTGGCCGTGATCTGGGCTTTTTCACTGCTCAGCGCACGATCGGCCGCACCGACCATCTCCGTCACCGTCGCCGAAGAGGCCTGCACGCTCGTGATCTCCAGTTCCGAAAGCGGAACCGTCCTGGATCGGACCTCCTCCCGGAGCGGGGTGACCGGTTCTTGCGACGGCGTCCGCACGACGACGCGGCGGCGGCCGTCGGGCTGAATCACCTGCACCATCGAGGTCCGGGTCAGATCGTTGAACTCGTTGATCTGGATCATCGACCCCAGCGCCGGATCGGCGGCCGGCACCTGCTCGGCCGGACTCACCACAGGCGGGGTCGGCACAGCCGGGGTCGGCACAGGCGGGGTCGGCACAGCCGGGGTCGGCACAGGCGGGGTCGGCACAGGCGGGGTCGGCACAGGCGGGGGCGATACAGGCGGGGGCGATACGACAGGTGGAGCCGGAGGCGCCGCCGGGGACGGCGTGTGTGTCCGGGCGTGAGCCGAGTGCTCCGCAGCCCCGTCACCGAGCCGATGCTTGCGGCGTTTGGACTTCTTTCCCATGTGCTCCCCTTCCTCCCGCAGGCCCACGTACCCGGTCGGTCCGGCGTAGGCCGCAGCAGAGCCGCCGGCTCGAACCGGCCGGCCCGATCGATGCGCACCCGGGTGGCCGACGAACAGACGACAGCGCTCACCGCCGTCGGCAAGATCGGGACACGGATCCTGTTCCCGGCAGGAGTACGGAGCCACCGCGAAATCACCCCAGAAGAGCCAGGATCGACGCCCCGATCCCTCGCCGCCGTCGCCGGCATGCAGACCGGAATGCCCATCGGCCAGTTCACAGCCGATCGGCCAGGAGACACCCGGCCGGATGTGCAGAGCGGCCCGGTCGGCAGGACCGGCGATGATTGACGACCAGCATCGAGCTCGGACCATGCCCTGCCCACCTCACTTCATCTCTGCTCGCCCGCAGTCTACGAGGACCGCACCGATCCTGGCCGCAGGACGCCGTCTCGGAGTACGAACCACCGCGACGCCGCCGATCCGGCCGTATCCGGATGATCCACACGATAGTGGCAGCCGCGCGATTCCGTCCGTGCCTTCGCCGCGGCGACCACCGCGTGAGCGGTCAGAGTCAGCGCGGCGTCTTCGGCTGCCTGACCGTCGGACTGGTCCCGGCGCGGTGCGGCAGCAAGGAAAGCGTCGACCCGCTCCAGCCCCTCGGCATCCCTGCGCAACGCCACCTCGCCCGACATCAGATCTTGCAGAGTGCTGCGCGGAGCCGCCGGGAGCTCGGCGGGTACCTGGAACGCGATCGGCCGGACCGGTGCGCTGCGGCGATCGACGGCCACACCGGCGGCACGCCGGCCCATCACCAGGCCCTCGAGCAGACTGTTGGAAGCCAGCCGATTGGCGCCGTGCAGCCCGGTCCGCGCCACCTCACCGGCTGCCAGCAGCCCGGGGACGCCGGTGCGCCCGGCCGCATCGGTGGCCACTCCACCGCACAGGTAGTGCGCTCCGGGCACCACCGGCAGCCGGCCGGTATCGTCCGGCACACCGGCCGCCCGGACTCCGGCGAGCACGGTGGGGAAACGCCTTTCCAGATCGGCGATCGCGGTGACGTCCAGATACACGTGTGCCGCGCCGGTCCGCTCCATCGCGGCCGTGACCGCCCGGGCCACCACATCGCGCGGCGCGAGATCACCGAGCGGATGCACTCCTTCGGTCACCGAACGGCCCTGCACATCCACCAGCCGGGCCCCTTCCCCGCGCAGCGCCTCGCTGACCAGGGTGCGGCGGCCACGGGCCCCGGGCACATAGAGCATCGTCGGGTGGAACTGGATGAATTCCAGATCGGCCACCGCCGCCCCCGCCCGCAGCGCCAGTGCGATTCCGTCACCGGTGGCACCGGCCGGGTTGGTGGTCGCCGCATACAGATGACCGACGCCGCCGGCCGCGAGCAGAACCGTCGGCGCCCACACCACACCGTCCCCGGCCAGGTCCCGGTACGCCACTCCGATCGCCTCGCCGCCGGTATCGGTGATCACCGCTGTGGCCCGCGAATCGTCGAGCAACCGGACCGGAGCCCGGGTCAGTGCCGCTCCCAGGGTCGCCTGCACCTGCGCGCCGGTGGCGTCCCCGCCGGCGTGGATGATCCGGCGCACCGAATGCCCGCCCTCGCGGGTACGCAGGAACCGGCCGTCGGGCCCGGTGTCGAAGCGGGCTCCCCAGTCGACGAGCCGGCGCACCGCGCGCCAGCCGTCGGCGACGATCTCCGCCGTCGGCTGCTCTGCCGTAAGCCCGGCACCGGCCGCGAGGGTGTCAGAGACATGCAGGGCCACACTGTCTTCCGGGTTGTCCGGGTCGACGACGGCGATCCCGCCCTGCGCGTAGAAGGTCGACGTGGACTGCTCGGCCTGCTCCGGCAGCCAGGCCGGCCCCTTGTTCAGCACGACCACCTTGAGTCCGCGCTGGGCCGCGGTGAGTGCCGCCGTCAGTCCGGCCACTCCCGCGCCCACCACCACCGCGTCGGCCCGCAGTTCTTCGCCCACCGTCTTCACCCGCCTCCGGTTCGTGACAAGAACAGCTCTCCCAGGTTATCGACCCTTGATCGAAAACCTCGCCGCCAGCGTACGCCGATCTCACCGCGCGTCGAACCCCACCGGCCTGCCCCTTTCGCACCGTTAGGCTCCCCCGCATGGACACGTCCCCGCCGATGTGGTGGAAGATCTCGATGGTCGCGATCAGCATCGCCACCGCCGTCGCGTGCGCAGCCTGGTCGCCCGCGTCCTGAGCGCTCCGTCCTCGGCCGCCGGGGTAACCGCCGATGATTGTTGACACCGGTCACCAAACGCCGATTTCACCCCCGCGGCGACTACAATGCGTAGAGGTGATGACTGAAAAGCCTGTTGACGACGTCGTCCGGGAGCAGCTTCCGACGGTGTCGACCGCCTCGGAGGTCACCCGATTCGGCTCCACCGCCTCGCAGGCCGCTGCCGGCGTCGGGCGTTTCCTATTCAATTCGGCCAAGGGCCTGCGCCACGGCAAACTTCCCGGCACGGCGAATATCGCCCACGAAGTCCGGGTGACCTTCGAGCACCTGGGTCCCACGTACGTCAAGCTCGGCCAGTTGATCGCCTCCAGCCCCGGCGTGTTCACCCCGGCGCTGTCCGAGGAGTTCGAGTCGCTGCTGGACAAGGTCCGGCCCGCCCCGGCCGGGGAGATCCGTCGGATCATCAGCGAGGAACTCGGCCGGCCCGCCAGTGAGGTCTTCGCGACCTTCGACGACGAGCCCATCGCCTCGGCCTCGATCGCCCAGGTGCACACCGCCACCCTGATCACCGGCGAGGAGGTCGTGGTCAAGGTGCAGCGACCGGGGATCGCCGAGCGGCTGGCCCCGGACGTGGCCATCCTCGAGCGGGTGGCCGGTCTGATGGAACTGTCCGAGTACGGTCGGATGCTCAGCGCCCGGCACGTCGTCGAAGACTTCGCCGATGGCCTGGACTCCGAACTGGACTTCCGCAACGAGGCCGCGACCATGGAGGAATGGTTCGCCTGCCTGCAGCCGGGACAGTTCGGCGATCGGGTCCGCGTGCCCAAGGTCTATCACGACCTCACCACGGCCCGGGTGATGACGATGGAGCGCATCTACGCCATCCGTATCGACGATGCGAAGGCCGTGCGCGCCGCCGGGCACGACGGCGAGGCACTCTGCCGCAACCTGCTGCTTTCGCTGCTGGACTCGGCCTTCCACGGCGGCTTGTTCCACGGCGACCTGCACGCGGGCAACGTCCTGGTCGACGACGAGGGCAAGCTGGTGCTCCTGGACTTCGGCATCGTCGGACGCTTCAACGCCCGTACCCGCCGAATCCTGCGCCAGCTGGTGGTCGATCTGATCGTCAAACAGGACTACGACTCGGCCGGGCGGGCCATCTTCCTCCTGGGCGCGGTGCACAAACCCGGGTCCACCGCCAAGGGCGGCGAAGATCTGAAGAAGGTCACCGCCCCGCTGTCGACCACCGAGATGGCCGCCATGAGCTACACCGATCTGGGCCGTCAGCTGGCCGCCGTGGCCAAGGCCCACGATGCGCGCCTGCCCCGGGAACTGGTACTGGTGGGCAAGCAGTTGCTGTACGTGGAGAGGTACATGAAGCTGCTCGCCCCGCGCTGGAAGGCGATTTCCGATCGCGAGATCTACGGGTACATGGCCGGGATCATGAAGGAAGCCGAACGCGATCGGCGCGCCCGCGGATCCGAAACGAAACGGTAATTTCCCCGACCTAATAGTCCGATTACGTCCGCGACCTAATAGTGTGGTGTCCACGCGTGGTCCGGACGGACGACCCCTGCTAGTTGGAGTCTTTTACATGAGACGCATCTTGATGCCGCTGTTAGCCTTCCTCGGGATTGCCTTCATCGCCGCGGCGATCACGATCCCCACCTATCTTGTGCCCAAGCTCAAGGTGGTTCCGCTCGACCTGGACATCACCTCCGACGCCAGCACGATCACCCCCTCGGGCGAGCCGGCCAACCGCTTCCCGGCCGTGATCTTCGATCGGTGCTCGGTCTCGCAGGACAAGGCCGCGCAGCTCAACGTCAATCTGAAGCAGCAGCGTCGTTCGGTGATCGTCGAGCCGTCCAATGCCGACCAGGCGACACTGCAGTCCGCCCAGACCGTCCTGATCGAGCGCATCGAGGGCGCCGACGGTGCCGAGACCACCCCGACCGTCGCCGCTGCAGGTGAACCGCGCACCTGCAACGACGGCCTCCTCACCGCGAGCATCGACCGGGTGTCGGTGGACCGCAAGTCCTCGGCTCCCAACAACGAGGTCAGTTCGCTGCAGCTGGAAGCCGATCCGGCCGGCGTCCCGGTCGCCGATGTCTCGGTGCACCTGGCCGACCGCAAGGGCTTCCAGTACAAGTTCGGCTTCGACGTGCAGAAGCAGGACTACTACTACTACGACCTGAACACGCGTCAGGACACCGTCGCCTCGTTCGTCGAGGAGACCACGATCAACGGGCTGAAGGTCTACCACTTCAAGACCGATGTCCCCGAGACCGACCTGTCCGAGCTGCCCAACCCGCAGGGCGAGGCTCCGCTGGGCACCATCTTGAACATGCCCGCCAAGTGGTGGGGCATCACCGGCCGCGGCATCGCTCCGGACGATCTGATCGAGATGCACCGGCACGGCTCGGCCATCCGCCACGTCTGGGTGGAGCCGGTCACCGGCACCATCGTCGACGGCCTGGAGGAGCAGCGTCAGTACTTCAAGAACGTCGATGAGGCCGACGACATCCCGGCCGCCGTCACCGAATTCCGCATGGATGCGCTCAACGCCGACTTCAAGTGGTCGGATCTGACCGTCTCGCAGCAGGTGGACCGGGCGAACAAGTACGTGGGTCTGCTCCGCTGGGGCGGCACCATCATCCCGATCATCCTCGGCGTCCTGGGCGCCCTGATGGTCGCGCTCTGGGCATGGCTGGTCTTCCGCGGCCGCAAGGGCGACGATCCGGCCGAGCGGTCCGGCTACTCGCCGATCGACGATGCGTCCGTCGCGGCGACCCCCGTCGTCGAGCAGGACACCACCGTCCTGACCACCGAACAGGGCTACGCCGACGGCCCCGGTGGTGCGACCACCGCCCTGGCCGCCGACCAGTACTGGGCACCGGAAGCCCCCGAACCGCCGATCGACTCGACCGTCGACACGGTCACGATCGAGACGGTCCGGGACGATTTCCAGCCGGTCGCCGAGAACCCGATCGCGGCGATCCCGGTCCCGCCGGTCGAGGCAGACGCCGACACCACGATCATCCAGAAGCCCAGCGCCGAGGACATGATCGTCGTGGAGGGCGAGGACGCTACGACGGTGCTGGACAATCCGCTGGTGGTCCGCTCGGCCGAGGACGATCCGGTCCGGCGCGGCCGGCACGGTCAGCCCGACTAGTCCCCTCGCCGCCGGCACGCAGACAACGAGCCCGGAGATCCGCACAGGATCTCCGGGCTCGTTCGTTGCCGCGTCTTCGCTCCGCCCGGGCTGCGCGCAGACCCGGTCAGCCCCGCCGCGCCGCGGCGCGACCGGCGGCCCGGCCGGAGAAGATGCAACCGCCCAGGAAGGTGCCCTCCAACGCGTTGTAGCCGTGGACGCCGCCGCCGCCGAAGCCGGCGACCTCACCCGCGGCGTAGAGGCCGTCGAAGACGTGTCCGTCCGGGCGCATGACCTGCGCCTCGAGGTTGGTCTCGATGCCGCCGAGGGTCTTGCGGGTCAGGATGTTCAGCCGCACGGCGATCAGCGGCCCGGCCTCCTGGTCGAGCAGCCGGTGCGGTTTGGCCACCCGCACCACCTTGTCGCCGAGGTAGTTGCGGGCGTTGTGCATCGCCATGATCTGGGCGTCCTTGGCGTAACCGTTCTCCACCTGGGTGTCCCGGGCAGAGATGGTGCGTTCCAGATCCTGCAGATCGATGTGCCCGCCGCGGCCGATCTCGTTCATCCCCGCGACCAGGTCGGGGAGATTGTCGCGCACCACGAAGTCGACACCGTGGTCCATGAAGGCCTTCACCGGGCCGGGGATCTCCCGCGACAGCCGGCTCTTGGCCACCGTCCGCAACGATTTACCGGTCAGGTCCGGATTCTGTTCGGACCCCGACAGGGCGAACTCCTTTTCGATGATGTCGCCGGTCAGGACGAACCAGGAGTAGTCGAAGCCGGTGTCCAGGATCGCCTTCATGGTGGCGTTGGTGTCGAAACCGGGGAAGTTCGGCGCGGGGAGCCGATTGCCGTTGGCATCGAGCCACAGCGACGACGGTCCGGGGATGATCCGGATGGCGTGGTCGGGCCAGATCGGATCCCAGTTGTGGATGCCCTCGGTGTAGTGCCACATCCGGTCGCGGTTGACCAGATTGGCGCCGGCGCCCTCGGCGATCCGCAGCATCCGCCCGTCGACATAGGCTGGGACTCCGGCGATCATGTGCTCGGGCACCGGGCCGAGCCGCTGGGTCGGCCAGTTCTCCCGCACCATCTCGTGGTTGTGGCCGATCCCCCCGGTGGTGACGATCACGGCCGGAGCGAAGACCTCGAACTCGTCGACCTCTACCCGCGAGGTCGCTACCCCGCGCTCGGCCTCGGTCGGCTCCAGCACCGCCCCGCGCACACCGATCACGGCGCCGTCGTCGTCCAGGATCAGCTCGTCCACCCGATGCCGGAACAGGAACTCCACCAGTCCCTTGCCTTCGGCCTTGAGTACCGGTTCGGCGAAGACCCGCACCACCTCGGGGCCGGTGCCCCAGGTGATGTGGAAGCGCGGTACCGAGTTGCCGTGCCCGTCGGCGAATCCGCCGCCGCGCTCGGCCCAGCCGACCACCGGCGTGAACTTGAGCCCCAGTTTGCGCAGGTAGTTCCTTTTTTCGGTGGCGGCGAAGTCGACATAGGCCCGCGCCCACTGCCGCGGCCAGAAGTCCTGGTCCTCCCGGTCGAATCCGGCCGACCCCAGCCAGTCCTGCAGGGCCAGTTCCGGTGAATCCTTGATTCCCAGTCGCCGCTGCTCGGGGCTGTCGACCAGGAACAATCCGCCCAGCGACCAGAACGCCTGTCCGCCCAGGTTGTTGCGGTTCTCCTGATCGATGACGATCACCCGCTTACCGGCTTGGGTCAGTTCGTAGGTGGCCACCAGCCCGGCCAGCCCCGATCCGACGACGATCGCGTCGACCTGTCCTTGTCTCGAACTCACTGCCCGACTCCTCTTTTCCCGCATGTCTGGGTTGTCCACTGTGTTCTGTTGCACAGCGCCCTGGTGGACAGCGTAATCAGGAGTGCACCGGGCCCCACCCTTTGCCCGCTCGTTATGTTTCCGTTACCCTTCAGTTCGGATGAAACCCTGGGTCCTTGTACCCTCAGAAGGCGTGTCGCTCGTCGGCGCAGCCGGAACGTCGGGGTTCCACCACAACGACCATGGCCGCACCGGCCGAGATCGCTCGAAGGAATGCGTATGTTCTCCAGCGCCCGTAAGCGTGTGCTTACCGCCGCCCTGGCCGCCACCACCGTGCTCGGTGGTCTCACCGTCGCTACCGCACCGGCTGCCGAAGCCCGCGGCTGCGCCGGCAACGTCGAGCGTGTCCACTCGCCGGCGATGGGCAAGTCGATCCCGGTCTGCATCGTCGCCGCCGGCAAGCCGGGCCGGGGCACCCTGTACCTGCTCGACGGTCTGCGCGCACCGAACAACAACAGCGGCTGGAACATCAACACCAACGTCTCGCAGTTCATGCGCGGCAAGGGCGTCAACCTGGCGATCCCCTACGGCGGTGGCGGCAGCTTCTACACCGACTGGCAGCAGCGCGACCCGCGCCTGGGCAAGAACAAGTGGGAGACCTTCCTGACCCGGGAGCTCCCGAACTACATGGCCCGCAAGCACGGTGCCGCACGCGGCAAGAACGGCATCGCCGGTCTGTCGATGTCGGGCACTTCGGCGCTGAACTTGGCTTCGCGGCACCCGAACCTCTACAAGGCCGTCGCCTCCTACTCGGGCTACCCGACCGTCACCATGCCCGGCTTCACCCAGGGCATCCAGGCCTCGGTCGCCGATATGGGCGGTAACCCCTCCAACATGTGGGGCACCTACCCGTTCGGCGAATGGGCCGCCAACGACCCCTTCCTGTCGGCAGGCAACCTCGCCGGCAAGCGCGTGTACATCTCCGCGGGCACCGGTCTGGGCAGCCGCTACGACAGCTCCCTCATGCCGGGCTCGCCGGGCTTCAACGCCGTCAAGTTCGCCCAGATGGTGCCGCTGGAGGTCGCCGCGTCGGTGAGCAGCCAGCTGTACATCGCCCGCGTCGCCCTGGTTCCGGGTGTCCAGCTGACCACCAACATCACCCCCGACGGCGACCACTGGTGGACCTACTGGCAGGACCGCTTCAAGCAGTCCTGGGCCACCACCTTCGCTCCGGCACTGCGCTGATCGGGCGATAACGACGCCGGTCGCCCACCGCGCACACCGGCACCGCCCGCACGAATCTCCCCGAGGCCGGGCTGATCACACCGATCAGCCCGGCCTCGGGCGTTTCTGCCACCGCTACCGGGATAAGGTGTAACCGTGGCTACCGGACAGATCATCCTGACCCGCAAGTTGCGTTATGCGATCTTCCTCGTCCTCACCATCAACGAGGGCGGCGAAGAGCAGGTACGCGAGACCCTGGAGGGGCTCTCCGGCCGACTCCGCACCGTCTCCTCGCGCAACCCCGACGCGGCGCTGGCCGCCGTGGCCGGCATCGGCTCGGCGGCGTGGGACCGGCTGTTCGCCGGACCCCGGCCCAAGCTGCTACGACCGTTCACCGAGCTCAAGGGCGACGTGCACACCGCGCCGGCCACGCCCGGCGATCTCCTGCTGCACATCAAGTCCGACGAGATGGACATGTGCTACGAGGTCGGCCAGATCCTGACCAACGACTTCGGCGATGCGGTCAGCACCGTCGAGGAGATCCACGGTTTCCGCTACTTCGACCTGCGCGACCTGACCGGCTTCGTCGACGGCACCGAGAACCCGACCGGCGACGAGGCCCTGGAGGCGATCCTCGTCGACGGCGAAGATCCGGGCTTCCGCGGCGGCAGCTACGTCACCATCCAGCGCTACGTCACCGATTTCGATTCCTGGACCAGCCTCAGCGTCGGCGAACAGGAAGACGTCTTCGGCCGCAGTAAGGCCGAGAACATCGAGATGGACGACGATGTGAAGCCATCCAACGCGCATATCGCACTCAACGTCATCGAAGACGCCGACGGCAACGAGCTCGAAATCGTCCGTGACAACATGCCCTACGGCCAGATCTCCGGGTCCGGCGACAAGGGCACGTTCTTCATCGCCTACAGCAAGGATCCCGATATCACCGGCCAGATGCTGGAGAAGATGTTCCTCGGCGATCCCATCGGCAACTACGACCGCCTGCTCGACTTCACCACCGCGGTGACCGGCAACGAGTACTTCGCTCCCAGCGTCGACTTTCTCGACGAGCTGCCCCCGGCCCCCACCCGCCCGGCACCCCCGGCCCCGGCGACTCCGCCGCGCACCAGCCCCTCCGACGGCTCTTTGGGCATCGGCAGTCTGCGCCGCGACACCTGAGTCGCCCGCGTAACGTCGATCCCAGCTGCACAGTCAACCCGATCCATCACCGCTCAAGGAGTTCCGCATGAACAATCTGCACCGCGAATTGGCACCCATCTCCTCCGCCGCCTGGGCCGAGATCGAGGAAGAGGCGAGCCGCTCGTTCAAGCGCAACAGCGCCGGCCGGCGTCTGGTCGACGTCGACGGTCCGCTGGGCCTGGACGTGGACGCCGTCACCGTCGGGCATCGTGGAAAGATCGACAGTCCCGGCGAGGGCATCATCGCCTACCTGCGCAAGGCCCAACCGCTGGTGGAGCTGAAGGTCCCGTTCACCGTTAGCCGCGAGGCCATCGACAACGTCGACCGCGGCGCGTCCGATTCGGATTGGGATCCGGTGGTCAACGCCGCCGCCGAGCTGGCCAAGGCCGAGGACCGGGCCATCTTCACCGGATACTCCGCGGCAGATATCACCGGGCTGACCGAGATCGCCCCGACCACGCTGTCGGTGCCCAAGGACGCCAAGGACTTCCCCGATGCGCTCAGCGATGCGCTCAGTACCCTGCGGCTGGCCTCGGTCGACGGCCCGTACTCGCTGGCGCTGTCCGCCGAGCTGTACAGCCTGGTCAGCGAGTCGGTGAACGACGGCTACCCGATCCGGGAACACCTCAAGCGCATCCTCGGCTCCGGCGAGATCATCTGGGCTCCGGCCATCGACGGCGCCGTGCTGATCAGCACCCGCGGCGGCGACTTCGAGTTGACCATCGGTCAGGACGTCTCGATCGGCTACGACTCGCACGACGCCGATTCGGTGAGCCTGTACTTCACCGAATCGTTCACCTACCGGACCTTCAGCCCCGAGGCGGCCGTTCCGCTGCGTCAGCGCTCCTGACCCGCATCTGATCCACGACCGCCGTCCGGCCCCCGGACGGCGGTCGTGGTGCATCGCGGGCTCAGCCCTCCGACACGATCCCGCCGGCCTCGCTCACCGCATCGCGCATCGCCGGCGCCAGAGCGGCCAGCAGCCCGGCCCAGTCCGCGTCCATCCGGGCCGTCCATTCGGGTCCGAGGCCCTCGCGGACGGTATCGCGGACCGCGCCGAACATCCCCATGATCATCGTCTCGCTCACCTCCCAGGCCACGTGGTCGGAGACCCAGTAGACGGCGCCGCCGGGGTCGATACTCCCGTCGGCGACATCGGCGAGCAGCGCCAGGATGCCCGCCATCATGCGGTTCTCCAGAACAGTGTCGAAGGCGAGCTCCTCGATCGCCTCCGGATGCACCCGGTAGAACCGCTCGTAGATCGCCCGCGTCGGATCACCGTGGGACTCCTCGTACCGCGCGAGCGACTCCAGTACCGCCTGCCTGATATCCACCATGGTCACCCCCGCATAATATAAGGGAACTGCGATCATCTAAATAGTGCTGCCGCCGCGACCGCACCTGCCCGGCGGCCGCTTTCTGTCGGCGGACCGCACCGCGAACGGCGACGAGTACGCTGGATCGGGTGCTGATCCGACTCCTGCGCACCTATCTGGTGCGTTACCGGTGGCCGCTGGTCGCGGTCGTCGTGTTGCAGCTGGTGGCCACCGTCGCCATGCTCTATCTCCCCACCCTGAACGCCGACATCATCGACAACGGCGTCGCCAAGGGCGATACCGGCTACATCATGACCACCGGTGGCTGGATGCTGGCGATCTCGGCCGTCCAGGTGCTCAGTTCCGTCGTGGCGATGTATTTCGGTGCCCGCGCCGCCCTCGGGGCCGGCCGCGACATCCGGCACGATCTGATGCGCCGGATCAACGACTTCTCCGCTCGCGAGGTCGGCCAGTTCGGCGCCCCGTCGCTGATCACCCGGACCACCAACGACGTCCAGCAGGTGCAGCTACTGGCCGTGATGGGCGTATCGATCCTGGTGATGGCCCCGATCATGGGCATCGGCGGCATCGTGATGGGCATGAAGGTCGCCTTCCCGATCTCCTGGATCCTGGTGGTCGCGATCCCCGTCCTGGGTCTGACGATGGGGCTGATCATCGGGCGGATGATCCCGGGCTTCCGCGCCATGCAGGCCCGCATCGACGATGTGAACCGGGTACTGCGCGAACAGATCACCGGCATCCGGGTGGTGCGCGCCTTCGTCCGAGAACGCCACGAGATCGCGCGTTTCGGCGTCGCCAACGACCGGCTGGCCGACGCCTCCCTGCGGGTCGGCCGCATGATGGCCCTGATGTTCCCGGCGGTCATGCTGATCACCAACCTCACCCTGATCGCGGTGCTGTGGTTCGGCGGTCGCCAGATCGCCGACGGCCGGGTCGAGATCGGTGTCCTCACCGCGATGATCAGCTACGTCATGCAGATCATGATGGCGGTGATGATGGCCTCGTTCCTGGCCATGATGGCCCCGCGCGCCGGCGTGTGCGCCGACCGCATCTGCGAGGTCCTCGACACCTCCACCTCGGTCCTGCCCCCGCTGGATCCACGGCCGATGACCGGAGATCCGGCCGTCGTCGAATTCGACGATGTCGCCTTCCGCTACCCCGGTGCCGACGATCCGGTGCTCTCGGGCATCACGCTGCGCACCGCACCGGGGACCACCACCGCCATCGTCGGTTCCACCGGCTCGGGTAAGACCACCCTGATCAACCTGATTCCGCGGCTGCTGGATGTGACCGGCGGCGCCGTCAGGATCGGCGGTGTGGACCTGCGCGACGCCGATCCGGACGAGTTGCGCCGGCACATCGGACTGGTCCCCCAGCGGGCCTACCTGTTCTCCGGCACCGTCGCCGACAATCTGCGTCAGGGCAAGCCCGAGGCGACCGAAGAGCAGATGTGGGAAGCCCTGGAGATCGCTCAGGCCGCCGAATTCGTGCGAGCCATGCCCGAGGGTCTGCACACCGATATCGCGCAGGGCGGCACCACCGTCTCCGGCGGTCAGCGACAGCGACTGGCGATCGCCCGCGCGCTGATCCGCCGACCGGCCGTCTACCTGTTCGACGACTCCTTCTCGGCCCTGGACCTGGCCACCGACGCCGCACTGCGCGCCGCGCTGGCTCCCGTCGTCCGCGAGTCGGCGGTGATCGTGGTCGCCCAGCGCATCTCCACCATCACCCAGGCCGACCAGATCGTGGTGCTCGACCGCGGCATGATCACCGGCCTGGGCACCCACGAACAACTGCTGCAGTCGTGTGAGACCTACCGGGAGATCGTCGAATCCCAGCTCGCGATCGGACAGGCCTCATGACTCGCCCCGGACGCACGGCGACCGGCGGACATCCCGGTCAGGCCCCCGCGATCGAGCGGGCCAAGAGTTTCCGGCCCACCCTCAAACGGCTGGTCCGGCGCCTGGCCACCTTCCGGGTCCGCATGCTGGTGATCCTGGCGTCGATCATCGCCTCGGTGACGTTGACCGCATTCGCCCCGCGCGTTCTCGGCCACGCCACCAACCTGCTGTTCGACGGTTTCATCGGCTCACGCCTGCCGGCCGGCCTGACCAAAGAGCAGGCCGTCGACGCATTACGCGCGCGCGGCCAGGGCACGTTCGCCGACATGGTCGCCTCGATGGATGTGGTCCCGGGCGAGGGCATCGACTTCGGCGCGGTGGGCACCGTGCTGCTGCAGGTCCTGATGCTCTACGTCGGTGCCGCCCTCCTCGGCTGGCTGGCGGCATTCCTGCTGAACCAGGTGGTGGTGGCCACCGTCGCCGATATGCGCGCCGAGGTGGAGGCCAAGGTCCACCGGCTGCCGCTGTCGTACTACGACCAGTCCGCCCGCGGCGACCTGCTCAGCCGGGTCACCAACGACCTGGACAACCTGTCCCAGAGCCTGCAGCAGACCATCAGTCAGCTGCTCAACTCGATCCTGACGGTCATCGCGATCCTCATCATGATGCTGACCATCTCGCCGCTGCTCTCGTTGATCGCCGTGGCGACGGTGCCCCTGGCCGTCCTGGCCACGGCCCTGATCGCCCGGCGTTCCAAGCCGCACTTCATCGGCCAGTGGACGGCCACCGGCGCACTCAACGCGCAGGTCGAGGAGACCTTCACCGGGCACGAACTGATCAAGGCGTTCGGCCGGCGCGCCGAGGTCGAGGCCGTCTTCGACGAGCAGAACCAGAAGCTCTACGAGTCGAGCTGGAAGGCGCAATTCATCTCCGGCATCATCATGCCGACCATCATGTTCCTGGGGAACCTGAACTACGTCGCGGTGGCCGTGGTCGGCGGGCTGCGGGTCGCCTCGGGCCAGCTGAGCCTGGGCGAGGTGCAGGCCTTCATCCAGTACTCGCGCCAGTTCACCCAGCCGCTGAGCCAGATCGGATCCATGTTCAACCTCATGCAGAGCGGTGTGGCCTCGGCCGAACGCATCTACGAGGTCCTCGACGCGCAGGAGGAGAGCCCCGATCCGGTCGACCCGGTCAGCCCGCAGCGCGACACCGGCCACATCGTCTTCGACGACGTCAGCTTCAGCTACCGGCCCGACCACCCCCTGATCGAGGGCCTGTCCCTGGAGGCGCAGCCCGGCCAGATGATCGCGATCGTCGGGCCCACCGGTGCGGGAAAGACCACCCTGGTGAATCTGATCATGCGCTTCTACGATGTCGATTCGGGCACGATCCTGGTCGACGACGTCGACGCCCGGCAGATGACCCGGGACGATCTGCGCGGCCGCACCGGCATGGTGCTGCAGGACTCGTGGCTGTTCGGCGGCACGATCTACGACAACATCGCCTACGGCGACCCGTCGGCCAGCCGCGAGCAGGTGATCGAAGCGGCCAAGGCCTGCCACGTCGACCATTTCGTGCGGACGCTGCCCGACGGCTACCAGACCGTGCTCGACGACGAGGGCGGCGGTGTCAGCGCCGGCGAACGCCAGCTGATCACCATCGCCCGCGCCTTCCTGGCCAAACCCACCATCCTGATCCTGGACGAGGCGACCAGCTCGGTCGATACGCGCACCGAGCTGCTGATCAGTCAGGCCATGGCGAATCTGTCCAGCGATCGGACCAGCTTCGTGATCGCCCACCGCCTCTCCACGATCCGCAATGCCGACCTGATCGTGGTGATGGAAGACGGACACATCGTCGAACAGGGCACCCACGAGGGGCTGCTGGCGGCGCACGGCGCTTACTTCCGCCTCTACAACGCCCAGTTCACCGAACCGGTCGATCAGGGTTAGGGTGCCCTGAGAAATGTGACCAACGACCCAGGATTAACCGGATGGGTTCTCCGTAATATCTAAAGGTGTGACTACCGCCGAAGGGGCCAAGCAGCCGCCACGCCGACCGATGAGTTGGCATCGCCGCGCCGGACTGCCGATCCGGATCTGGATGGTGGTGTTGATCGCGATCGGTCTGACGCACTGGACGATTCCCGAATCCCGCTGGCTGCTGGTGCACGTGTTCACCATCGGCCTGGTGGCCAACTCGATCCTGCTGTGGTCGCAGACTCTGGCCGAGCGCTTCCTGGGCTACCACCTGCCGGACGAACGGCGCCCCCTGCAGCTGGGCCGCATCTACACCCTGAACGTGGGCCTGATCATCACCATGGTCGGTATGCTCACCGCCGCTTGGCAGGTGACCCTGGTCGGCGCCGTCCTGATCGGCGGGGTGGTGGCCTGGCATGCGGTGGCGATGACCCAGCTGATCCTGCAGGCGCAGACCGCCCGCGCCGAACGGGGTGAGGGCCCGGCCGAGAACGCCCTCAACGCCTGGTTCTTCGTCGCCTCGGCGGCGCTGTTGCCCTTCGGCGCCGGCTTCGGTGTCGCCATGGCCTACGGTTTCGCCGACCCGCAGCAGGCCGGCTATCTGCTGACCCACCAGGCGCTGAACATCTTGGGCTTCCTGGGGCTGGCCGCAGCCGGGGTGCTGATGCTGATGTTCCCGCGGCTGCTGGGCGCCACCGGACCGGCGCTGGATGCCCGCCGTCGCCCCTACGCCCTGGTCGTTCTACTGGACGGTATCGCCGTGATCTGTGCCGGCGCGCTCACCGATCTGCCCGCACTGGCCGCGGCCGGTGTGGCCGTCTACCTGGCCGGCTGGCTGATCGTCGTGGTGCCGTTCGTCCCGATCCTGCTGCACCGCCCGCCGGATTCGTATGCCTCTGCATCGATCACCGCCGCGCTGGCATGGCTGCTCGGCTCGCTGCTCACCTACCTGGTGATGCTGTTGAACGGGCCCTTCGAAACCGACCGCCTGAGCATTCTGAGCGTGTGGTTCCTGGGCGGTTTCGCCGCGCAGCTGCTGTTCGGCGTGATGAGTCATCTCCTGCCGACGATGATGGGCGGCGGCCCGGTCACCGCGGCCGGCCTGGCCCAGATGAATCGCTGGTGGCTGTGGCGGGTGCTGGTGATCAACGGCGGGCTGCTGCTGTGGCTGCTGCCGCTGGGCAGCTGGGTCAAGGTGGCGCTTTCGTCGCTGGTGATGCTCGGCTTCATCCTGTTCCTGCCGATCATGATCCTCAGCGCCCGTGCTGCGATGAAGGTTCGCCGGTCGCTGCAGGCCGGTAGCGCCGGCTCCCCCGCCGCCGGACGCTCCGGGGCCGTCGCGGGCAGTCCGCTGCCCACCGCCTCCGCCCGG
>NZ_BANT01000024.1 GCF_000333015.1 Gordonia hirsuta DSM 44140 = NBRC 16056
CGGCCGCCCACCCGGGTCTCGACCGCCGCGACCTCGGCACCGGTCAGCCGGCCGCCCACGGCTCCGCAGCGTCGTCCGGCCGCACCCGTGGCCGACGACAGCTGGAGCACCGGCCACAAGGTGCTGGCCACCATTGCGGCACTGCTGCTGCTGGCCGCGATCGCGTTGATCGCCTTCTGGCTGCTGGACCCGTCGACGTCGGCGAACCGGCAGAACACCACACCGTCGATGTCGACCGAGACCACCACGACCACGCCCGACCGCGTCACCATCTCGGTGACCCGGCCGCCCGCGGAGGACAGTCCCTCACCGAGCCGGCCGTCGTCGGAGCCGAGCACGCCGTCCTCGGCGGAGCCCGAACCGACTTCCGAACCCACCGAATCGCCCGAGCCGCCGGAACCGCCGGGCCCCACACGTCCGGAGTGGCTGCCGCAGCTGCCCCAGCTTCCCGGGATCGGCGGGTAGGCCATGGCGCACGACGAACTGCTCGCCGACCGCTACGAGCTCGGTGAGGTGCTGGGTTTCGGCGGGATGTCCGAGGTGCAGTTCGCTCGGGACCTGCTGTTGCACCGGGACGTGGCGATCAAGATCCTGCGGCCCGATCTGGCCCGGGATCCGATGTTCTATCTGCGCTTCCGGCGGGAAGCCCAGAATGCGGCGAAGCTGAACCATCCCACGATCGTGCAGGTCTTCGACACCGGCGAGGCCGACACCGACGAGGGCCCGCTGCCGTTCATCGTGATGGAGTACGTCGACGGGGAGACCCTGCGCGATGTACTGCGGGCCAACGGTCCGATCGCGCCGCGTCAGGCGATGGCGTGGATGGCCGATGTGGCCGCAGCCATGGACTTCTCCCACCGCGCCGGGATCGTGCACCGCGATATGAAGCCGGCCAACGTGATGATCGACCACACCGGTGCGGTCAAGGTGATGGACTTCGGCATCGCCCGCGCGATGGACGACACCTCGGCGACGATGACCCAGACCTCGGCGGTGATGGGCACCGCCCAGTACCTCTCGCCGGAGCAGGCCCGCGGCATCAAGGTCGATCCGCGCAGCGACATCTATTCGATGGGCTGTGTGCTGTTCGAGCTGATCACCGGTGAGCCCCCGTTCACCGGTGACTCGCCCATCGCCGTCGCCCATCAGCATGTGCACGAGGATCCGCGCCGCCCCTCTCAGGTGAATCCGGACATCTCCCCGGAGCTGGACTCGGTCGTCATGAAGGCGATGAGCAAGAATCCGGCGAACCGCTACCAGACCTCGGCGGAGTTCCGTTCGGACCTGATCAAGGTAATCGCCGGCGGGAAGCCGTCGGCGCCGATGCTGCTCGACGACGACGATGAGGACCTGCTCGAGCTGCCCACCCGCGGCCTGGCCCCCACTACCGGGCGGCGCCGCGAAAGCCGGCACGGTCTGCCCGAGGAGGCCGGCGCCGGCCGCCACTCCCGCCGCCGGCGCGCGGCGGTGGCCACCATCGCCCTGGTCTCGATCCTGGCGATGACGCTGGCGCTGCTGGCCTGGTCGCCGTGGAGTGACGGCCAGCGGATCGCCATCCCCGAGGTGACCGGTCTGACCGGCAAGGCCGCCAAGGACAACCTGGAACAGTCCGGCTTCCGGGTCAAACAGCTGGCCGAATCCAGTCTCGATGTGGCCGAGGGTCTGGCCGTGCGTACTGCCCCCGGCAGTGGTGTCCCCACCCCGAAGGACTCCGAGGTCACGCTGTACGTGTCCTCCGGCCCGGAGCGACGACCCCTGCCCAACCTGCGCGGTAAGTCCGCCAAGGACGCCGAGGGGCAGCTGCGCAAACTCGGTTTCACCGAGATCAAGACCGAGAAGACCGAGTCGACCGCCGCCCTGAAGGACAAGGTGGTGCGCACCACCCCGGCGGCCGGCAGCGAGACCGCCGTCAACACGACCGTCGTGATGTTCCTGGGCACCGGCCCGCGCGAGGTGACCGTACCGAACCTGACCGGCCAGACCGAGGCGCAGGCGCGCACCGCCCTGGAACAGCTGGGCCTGGAGATGGCCATGGTGGAGGGCGATTCCGAGCGACCCGCCGGCCGAGTGGTCTCCTCGTCTCCGTCGACCGGTCAGACCGTGCTGGCGGGCAGCGTGGTGCAGGTGACCATCTCCCGCGGCAACATGTTCGTGGTCCCCGACCTGCGCGGTAAGACTCTGCCGCAGGCCCGGGCCGCCCTGACCGCGGCCGGGTGGACCGAGAGCACCATCACCACCACCCAGCGTCCGGTGGGGCTGGCGTCCCCCAACGCCGGGAGGGTGCTCAGTCAGACACCGTCGGCCGGCTCACAGATGCGCAAGGACGGGTCGGTGACCCTGGTGATCGGCCGCGCCGGCCTCTGACCGCGGTTCAGACGGAGCCGGTCAGCGCACCGGCCACCTCGGCCTCCAGGGCGGCGATCCGCGGTTCGGGTGTCTGCCGGCCGCACACGGCCAGCCAGTTCGCCAGCATCCGGTGCCCGCCCTGGGTCAGCACACTTTCGGGATGGAACTGCACGCTGTGGATCGGCAGGTCCCGGTGCCGCATCGCCATCACGATGCCGGACTCCGTGCGCCCGGTCACCTCGAGCTGCTCTGGCACGGTCTCGGGCAGTACCGTCAGGGAGTGGTAGCGCGTGGCCACGAAAGGATCGGGTAGCTCCGCCAGCACCCCGGTGCCGTCGTGGTGCACCAGCGAGGTCTTGCCGTGCAGCAGTTCCGGTGCCCGATCGACGGTGGCTCCGAAGGCCGCTCCGATCGCCTGGTGCCCCAGGCACACGCCCAGCAGCGGGGTGCCCGCGGCGGCGGCGACCGGAATGATCGGCATCGTCGCCCCGGCCCGCTCCGGCACACCCGGTCCCGGGGACAGCAGGATTCCGTCGTACTGTCCGACCACCGCCGGCAGATCCTCCAGCCGCGCATCGTCGTTACGCCAGACCTCGGCGCGCACCCCGAGCTGACCCAGGTACTGGACCAGGTTGTAGACGAAGCTGTCGTAGTTGTCGATGACGAGAATGCGCACGCAGCCAGGTTATCGGTTTGCCGCCGGTGACCGCCGCTGGGTTACCGTAGACACATGCCTAAGTCAAAGGTGCGTAAGAAGACCGACTACACGATCAACCCGGCCTCGCGGACACCGGTGAAGGTCAAGGCCGGCCCGTCCGGTGTCGTGTACCAATCGGTCATGTTCGGTTTCATGCTCGTGGGTCTGGCGTGGCTGCTGGTCTTCTATCTGGCCGCGTCCAACGACAGCCGGCCCGTCGCCCAGGAGGGTGGCTGGCTGCACTGGATGTACAACCTGGGTCAGTGGAACATGCTGATCGGCTTCGGTCTGGGCGTCATCGGTCTGCTGATGACCATGGGCTGGCGCTGACCTGCAGGAAGTCACCGCATCCAGTGTGAATTACATGTGTGTAAGTAATCCACACTGTGGAAACTACATGTGTGTAACTCATCCAGATGTGGACAACTTCTGTGGATAACTTGTGAACAGTTCCGCCTCCGCACCGCAGCGCTGGGCCACACCCGTCCCGGCAGCCCTGGCCCTGCTGGGTTTGGGCGTCGCGCTGGCCGTCGCCTCGGCCGCGTCGTACACCGATCTTCTGGCGGTGGTCTTTCTGGGGATCGCCGCTTTCGGCGTGGTGGTCGCCGGGGTGATCGCACTCGTGCGCCGCCCCCGGCTGATGCTCGGTCCCGGTGCCCAGTTGCGGGTGGGCACCATCCGCGGCCCGCTCACCCTGACTCCGGCCGATGTCGTCTCTATCGAGTTGCTGGGCACCCGGCGCCTGGCCTTCCGGAGCCAGCAATTGCTGATCGAGGACGCCGGCGGCCGCCTGCTGGTCTTCGGCCGATGGGATCTGGGCGAGGATCCTCGGCGCGTGGCCGAGGAACTGGCTGCGGCGGGCTTTCCGCTGCGCGACCGGCTGCCCGGCGGCTGAAGCACCGCCGGGCCGGAACCGGTCAGCTGTCGCCGGTCACAGGCTCAGCGTGGTCATCACGCCGGCGCCGATCGCGACGGAGAGCACCAGCAGCACGATCAGCCCGGCCCAGCCGGTGCGGGAGACGCGGGCGGCCGTCCGCTGATCCGGCGGCAGCACCACGATCGGTAGCCACAACACCGCCAAGGCGCCGAGCGCACCGAAGGCCAGCCCGCCCAGGTGCGCCCACAGAGAGATGCCCGGGATACTGATCGACATCACGATGTTCAGTCCGATCACCACCAGGACCGAGGTCGCCGGCAGTTTCAGGCGCAGCACCACCACCAGGAGCGCACCCATCAGTCCGTAAATGGCACCCGAGGCACCGACGGTGGGGGCCGGCCCCTGCTGGAACAGCAAGACCGCGGCGCTGCCGCCGAATAGGCTCATCAGGTAGATCGTCAGATAGCGCGCCGGGCCGAACAGCCGCTCCAGCTCCCGGCCGACGATGTACAGCGAGATCATGTTGAGCGCGAGGTGCGGCACGCTCGAGTGCAGGAAACCCGAGGTGAGCAGCCGCCAGTATTCGAACACAAGATGACGATTTGAGTAGAGCGCACCGTCGTTCATGATCGACGACGCCTTCGCGTTGCCGACGCTCTGTGCCATCGCGGCAGCGAAGAGCACCAGGTTGACCGCGATCAGCCCGTAGGTGACCACCGGGGCCCGATTGGTGTGCTCGGCGACCTGCGGGGCGGTCCCGACCCGCGCGCCGGCGCTCTCGCGAGCCACGCAATCCCGGCAGTGCTGGCCGACCGGGGCCGGCGTAAGGCAGTCCGGACACGCCGACCGCCCGCACCGCGAACAAGAGAGCGCGGTGGGGCGGTCGGGATGCCAGGAGCAGGTGTTCTGCACCGTCAGTTGATCTCGATGCTCTCGATCACAACGTCGTCGACCGGACGGTCGCCACGGTCGGTGGCCACGGTGCCGATGGCGTCGACCACGGCACGCGAATCGGCGTCGGTCACCTCACCGAAGATGGTGTGCTTGCGGTTCAGGTGCGGGGTCTTGACGGTCGTGATGAAGAACTGCGAGCCGTTGGTGCCCGGTCCGGCATTGGCCATGGCCAGCAGGTACGGGCGATCGAACTGCAGATCCGGGTGGAACTCGTCGTCGAAGCGGTAACCCGGGCCGCCGCGGCCGGTGCCGGTCGGGTCGCCGCCCTGAATCATGAAGTTGTCGATGATGCGGTGGAAGATACTGCCGTCGTAGAACGGTCCGCTGTCGCCGCCTTTCGCGTTCTGGGTCGAGTATTCGCGAGAGCCGTCGGCCAGGCCGACGAAGTTCGCGACGGTCTTGGGCGCCTGGTCTTCGAAGAGATCGATGACGATGTCGCCTCGGTTTGTGTGCAGGGTTGCGGTCTTCTTTTCACTCACGCCGTCCATACAACCACGTCGGCGCGCATGCGATCGGTGGACCTGGCACGCTGTAGACATGTCGAAGAACGCCGCCGCTGTCGCCGCCGTTTCCCTTCTGGCCGTTTTCGCCGCTGCGATCAGTGTGGTGCTGCGCCGGGCCCGGACCGAGCATCCCCCGGTCTCACCGACCGTTCCGCGCCTGGAAGACCTCAGCTGACCTGCACCCACCCGGACACGGACGTCCCCGTATCGGCCCGGCTTGAACTCGCCGCCGGCGGTGAACGGGTAGTTTAGTTCTGTGGCATCCGAAGAATCACGTGCTCCCGCAACGCCTCCGGTCCCGGAGTCTGAGCGTCCGGACACTCCGCCGGACGACGGCGCCGGTGAGGGCAGCGGCCTGATCTCGCCGCCGTGGGAACGAACGTCCAGCGGGCCGCTACCACCGATCACGATTCGCGATCCGCAGACGGCGACGGCACAGACCCCCGCGTCTCCGCTGCAAGGATCGTCGGCTCCGCGGGAATCGTCGCCGAGTCGACCCCAGCCCGGGGCCCCGACGCCGACACCTCCGCAGACCCAGCCGTCCGCACAACCCCGCGGCCGACACAGCGGCCCGATCCCGACCCAGCCGGCCGCAACCGCGGGTCCACAGACACCGGGCGACGCTTCCGGTCCGTCGTCGGGTCCGCAGCCGACCGCTCCGCAGAACCAGCCGGCAGCGCCCTCGGGGCCACCACCCCAAGCGCGAGCGCCGCAGAGCCCGGCCCCGCAGCAACAGGCGCAGCCGCACTCGGCTCCCCCGAACCAGGCC
This sequence comes from Gordonia hirsuta DSM 44140 = NBRC 16056, assembly GCF_000333015.1. Taxonomy (GTDB): domain Bacteria; phylum Actinomycetota; class Actinomycetes; order Mycobacteriales; family Mycobacteriaceae; genus Gordonia; species Gordonia hirsuta. The sequence continues at coordinate 6,147 of NZ_BANT01000024.1, forward strand.
CGACAGAACCAGGCTCCCCAGAACCAGCCGCAGCCCAACCAGCCCAAGCCGAACCAGCCGCAGCCCAACCAGGCGCCCGGTGCCTCGGGAATGCCACCGTCACCGGCCTCCGGGCCGCAGCCGGCGGCCCGTTCGCCCCATGCCGGAACTGCGCCGCAGAACTCGCCCTCGCAGACGGCCCCGCCGCGTCCGCACCAGGGTGCGCCGGAGCAACAGGCGTCCCGGCAACCAGCGGCCCAGCAACAGACCGTGCCGCGTCAGCAGGCCGATGCGGGGCGGGCACCAGCGGACGCCCCTGCCGCCCCGACGCAGGCCCTGCCGAAGACCGGTGAGGGTCCGGCGGTGACTCCGCCGCGGGCGTACTCGCAAATGCCCTCCAGCCCGGAATCCGAGGGCGCACGAACCACCGCCTATTCCGCCGAGCGGCCGGCGCCGGCCGCTGCCCCGACAGCGAAGGGAACCGCAACCACCGTGGCCTCAGGTACCCAGAGCAGACCGCGCTCCGGCCCGATCAAGACCCCAGCCAACGGCACACCGAACAAGCCGTTCAGCCGTACCGCGATCGCCGGCTTCGTCCTATCGGGTCTGGGTTTTCTGCTCCTCACCGCACCCGTTGGGCTGTGGCTGGGCTATCGCGGTTGTGAGGAGACCGCCGACGGCCGAGTCGACGGTCGCCCCTTCGCCAAATGGGCGGTCTACCTGGGCTGGCTCTGGGTCGCCTTCTGGATCCTCGCCCTGATCACCTACCTGTGGATTCTGTTATGAAAATCGTTCGTCTTCCGGCGATCCTGCTGACCGCGCTGCTGGCCGTCACCGGTGTGCTGACCATCGGCGCGGGTCCGTCCTCGGCAGCCCCGGGTTGTCCCGATGTGCAGGTCGTCTTCGCCCGCGGCACCCTGGAAGGCGGTGCTCCGGTGGGCTTCACCGGCCAGTCCTTCGCAGCCGCCCTGGACAACCGGTTGGCTGGAAAGTCGGTTCGCACCAGCGCCGTGCGCTACCCCGCCAGCGGTAACTTCAACAACCGCGTCGCCTTTGTACAGAACGTCGTCACCGGTATCCGGAACGCCCAGGCCCAGATCCTGTCGACCATCCGCCGCTGTCCCGGAACCGACATCGTGCTCGGCGGCTACTCGCAGGGTGCGGCCGTCGTGGCGTACGCGGTCGCCGATCGCTTCGACATCCCCGCCAAGTATGAGCGCTACCGCTCGCAGGCCCCCGATCCGTTGCCGTCCGAGGTCGCCCGGCACATCTCCGCGGTGGTCCTGTTCGGGCCGCCCTCGGCACGCTGGCTGCGCGATATCGGCGCTCCGCCGATCCGGACCGGCGGCGCCTACCGCGGAAAGACGGCGCGGTACTGCAACGGCGGTGACAACGTGTGCGACGGCGCACCGGTGGGTCAGCCGACAGCGGTCCACGTCCTGTATTCCGTCGACGGCACCACCGTGCGGGCGGCGGACTTCTCTGCTCGTCGCATCCGCTGACCTCCCGCTCGGGCTATCGTGAGTGCCATGGTGATGGCAGATCGTCCGGGTGTCGCTACGGCGAGCGGCCCGATTACAGCCCTGGCGATGGTGGGACTCGCCGACAATATGCTCAACGGATTGGCGCGGGTCCCCTTCCAGCGACCGCTGTCCGGCCCCGGAGGCATCCTGGACAACATCGGTCAGTCGGTGACCCGCCAGGCGATCCGCTCGTTCCTGGGCTATTCGGTGAGTCTGCCGATCGACGAGTTCCGGTCGATGGAGAAGATCCTCGACAGACTCAGCGGCGCGGTACTCACCCCGGTCGTCAGCACCTTCGGCGGGGTGGAGATCGTCCCCGACGTGGTCGGCGGTCAGGAAGGCGTGTGGTGCCGGGTCAAACCCGAGGTGGCCTCCCGGGACGACGAGACCCACCACCTCGACCGTTCACGCACCATCCTGTACCTGCACGGCGGCGGCTACTTCGGCACCACGCCGAAGATGTACACCATGTTCGCCGCTGCCCTGGCCCGCCTGACCGGCTGCGAGGCCTTCATCCCCGACTACCGCATGTCGCCGGAGTTTCCGTTCCCGGCGGGCATGCTCGACGCCGCCGATGTCTACCAGGGCCTGCTCGATCGCGGCATCGACGCCGAGAACCTGATCGTGGCCGGCGACTCCGGCGGCGGCGGCCTGGCGACCTCGCTGATGGTGCACCTGCACGAGCAGAACATGCCCAAACCGCACGCGCTGGTGCTGTTCTCCCCGGAAGTGGACCTGGACTTCTCGCAGGAGTCGGTGATGAAGAACGCGCCCTACGATGTGCTGCCGTGGAACATCCCGGTCACCTCGTACCTGCGCGGCATCCAGCCTAACGACCGTCGGGTTTCGGCGGTGTTCAGCAATCCGCAGTCGGAATGGTTCCCGGCGACCTTCGTCTGCTGGGGTGAGGACGAGATGTTCCGTGATTCCATCGAGGAATTCGTGCAGGCGCTGCGCGACGGCGGCGTCGCGGTGCGGGCGATGGAAGAGCCGGGCATGTTCCACGTCTTCCCGATCCTGATGCCCTGGAGTGAGGCCGCCAAACGCGTCCTGCGGGAGATCGCCCGGCTGGCCGCCTCGGACACCCAGGATGCGGCCGACGAAGCGGAGAACGAACGCCGTGCCCAGGCGGCAGCGGCCGAAGATGCTAGCGAGAGCGCTGATACAGCCCGCGGCGTCAACGGCACTGATCTGAACCTGGCCGACATCGAGCTGGAGACCTCAGCCGAATGAGCCGCCGACTTCTCCTGGTGGTGGCCACAGTGCTGCTGACCGCCGGCCTGGCCGCCCCGATGAGCGCCGGTCAGGCCCATGCTGCTCGCTGCGCCGATGTGCACCTGCTGTTCGCCCGCGGCACCGAAGAGGCGGGCGGAAAGATCGGGAACACCGGGCAAGCGATGTACCGGTCCCTGGTCGCACGCTTCCCGAACAAGGACGTCCGCGTGTCCCCGATCCGGTACCGGGCCAGCGGGGACTTCGCCGCGGGCACCCAATTCCTGCGCACCGTCTCGGCCGGAGTACGTAATGCGCAGAATCAGCTGCAGCGGCTGGCTACCAGTTGCCGCAAGACCAAGATCGTTCTGGGCGGCTTCTCCCAGGGCGGTGTGATCGTGACCTATGCGGCCAGCGACCAGATTCTGGGTCCCCAGCTGATCGTCGGCGAGATGCCCAGCATGCTGTCGGCAGACGTGTCCCGGCGCGTGGCCGGCGTCGTCACCTTCGGCGCTCCGGGTGACCGGTGGTTCCGGGAGGTGGGTGTCCCGCCGATGCGGACCGGCGCGGCCTACCGGCACAAGACACGCAAGTACTGCATCCGCGGGGACAACATCTGCGACGGCGGTCCGGTGAACCGGCCAAACACCGTACACGGCAACTACTCGCGCAACGGGATGACCGGCGCGGCCGCCGATTTCGTCGCCCGCTACGTGCGCTGAGTCATCGATCTGCGGGCCGGAGCGGTTGTGATCCAGCCCGCAGACGGACTAAGCGTGCCCACTTGCCGGGACATCCTGTCCACAGGGCGTCGTTGCGTTTATCTGTAACGTCTAGTTACGGTTACGGCATGGCTCAGATCTTCTCGTCAGCGTTGGCTCGGCTGCTCATCGACGGCGCCCTGCCGCTTCTCGATTCGCGGCTGGCCGCATCGACGACGCCCTACACCGGATCCCCCGCCATGATCCCGCACGTCGAGTCACGTGCCCGGTCGATGGTGCATTACGGAATCTTTGTGCCGAAGCTGCCCGAGCCCTACCGGTACCTCAACACCATGACCCTCATCGGCTCGACCGGTACGGAGATCTTCGACAACGACGCCCTGGTGGCCCCCGATGCACGCAATACGACGACGGTCCTGAGCACCACAGCGGCCGACGATCAGTACTTCTATCGTGCCTACGATGCGGCGACCGACTGTGACTTCGCCGCCGACGGCAGCCATCTGCGCTGGGGCGGCGAACTCACCATCGACGTGGCCGAGTCGCGGGCGCACATCCTAGGCCGCTACCCGGATTTCTCTGTGGAACTCACCTCGACGATCACCGATCAGGTGTCGTATTTCATCCGCACACCGATCTACGACCATCTCAGCCTGCTGGCGCCCTTCGAGGGGACCATCACCGACGCCGACGGAACGACCCCCGTTTCCGGGCTCGGCACCTTCGAATACGCCCACGCGATCACGCCTCAAGCGCTGACGGGCCGCCCGTTTCCGGGGCCGCTGAAACTGCCGGCCGACTTCTTCACCTACCAGATCATCGAGCTCGATGAGCGCACCCAGCTGTTGCTGACCTGCGTCAGTGTCCGGGGTGCCGTCGCTTGCCTGCTGGTGCATATCCGCGTCCTCGGCGAGTCGACACGGGTGCTCGATGAGGTGACCTTCGAGGTCGGCGAATACGCCGACGACCTGGTCGACGAATGGGGCCGCCCGATGCGGATGCCGGCACACATGCGCTGGATCGCTCGCCAGGACGGCCGCGAGGTGCTGCGGCTGGATGCGGTCCCGGACAGCACCTGGCGGTTCGGCCACGGCCGGGGCTATGTCGGCGCCTACAGCTATGCCGGCCGGTTCCTCGACGACGACGTCACCGGTAGCGGATACATCGAATGGGTCGACACCCAGCGGAATCCGCGCCGATCTTGGGGCCGGTGAGGGCCAGAAACGAGGAAGGTCGCTACCACCGAAATGGGTAATAGCGATCTTCTCCGGCAAGCTGTAGGTCCCGGATCTCCGGCCGCGGCGCCACACCGGATCGGCAGACGCTGCACCTGACCGACAGCACCTCCGCACCCGGCTCAGAACACACGTAGGTGCCCTCGTCGGGGAGCTGGGCGTAGATCTCCAGCGGCGCCTGGTCGACGAACCGGTCGCAGTTGAGCAGGGTGAGCACGTACTGGCGTTCGGCCACGGTAAGCCTGTTCACCGGCGCCTTGGCCACCACCGGGATCGGTGTCGAGCGTTTCTTGTCCCGGGCAGCGGTCGACCGCGTCACCGACGTCAAAGTCGTTGCGTCCCTGGTGCTCACACCGGCCGCGGTCAGATCGTGATGGGCGCCCTTCAACGCTTCTTGCGCGGCTCGTCGGTGTCCGCGCTCTCGGAGAGTGACTCCAAGAGCGCGTGCGCTTTTCCCATGATGTCCAGGGCGGTCTCGGTCGTCTCGAGTCGCTTGTTCGCGCGGGCGAGCTCGCGTTTGAGGCGGGCGATCTCGGCCTGCTCGGCGGTGAGCTTGCCGATCTTCGCGCCGGCGGGCTTGCCGTCGAGCACCCCGGCATCGCGTTGCTTGCGCCACTCGCTGATCAGCGACGAGTACAAGCCCTCGCGACGCAAGTACGCACCGCCCTCGTTGCTCTTGCAGGCCTGCTCGTACGCGGCCAGATGGGCGAGTTTGGCCGCCGGGGTGAACGTGCGCCGGCGAGGGCCGTCGGCACGAGGATGCAAGGACTCCATGCGGTCATTGTCCCCGGCCGAAGCCAGGCTGGAAATCGTCATCGTCAGGTTGATCGATATCTCGCCCTGCAGGCGTGGTTGCTGTGAACCGTTGGACTCAACTCCCCCTGACACGCAGGGATCGACGAACTGCAGTCCAACAGCTCTCTGGACAACAGCAGTCAGACGCACACGGCAACAACCGGTCGGGATCCGATCTGGGCCTAACTCCAGCGAGGTCACGGCAACCGAAAGGGCATATCCAAACTCATCACTGGGACTTGTCCAAATATGCCTCTTGTGGAGCCTAGGAGATTCGAACTCCTGACATCCGCCTTGCAAAGGCGGCGCTCTACCAACTGAGCTAAGGCCCCTGACCGGTGTGAACCGGAAGGATTCTTGGTGGGCCTAGGAGGACTTGAACCTCCGACCTCTTCGTTATCAGCGAAGCGCTCTAACCGCCTGAGCTATAGGCCCGTGAACCGAGATGGAACATTACCCGACAGTGCAGCAGCAGACAAAACCGCTGGTCAGACGGAACAGGATCAGTCCAGGTCTGCCAGGGTTACTTCGAAGCCACCGACCACATCGGCGCACACGTTGTAGATGTACGCCATGATCGTTGCGAGCGCGGTGAGGATCACCGCAGCGAAGATTCCGAACAGCGCCGAGAAACCGAAGACCTGGCCGGCGGTGAGCAGGTCGCCGCCCTCACTGGTGCCGTCAGCGCTGACGATGGTCGCGAACGAGGAGTTGATCTGATCCCAGACGCCCATTCCGGCCAGGACACCGTAGAGGACCGCGATCGCGATCATCCAGATCAGGAACCCTGCGACGGCCAGCACACCGGTCACCTTGAAGATCGACCAAGGATCGACGCGACGCACCTGAACGGCCGCGCGCAAGGGAGTGCCGATGGTCGACGACGCCGGAATCCTGCGCACAGCCGCCCGTCCGGCCGGATCGGTGCCGGCGCCTACCCGGTGGATGGTGTCCAGATCAGGACGCTCGGTCCCGGCGAGTGCGTCACCGGCACCCGCGGGACCGGTCGGCTCAGCAGAGCGCGACGGCACAGGTCCCCGAACTCCTGGCACTGCGGCCGGCATGGCCGTGGTCGGGGCCGCGGAGGGCGTCTGCTGCTGGGGCTGCGCAGGCTGTTGGGGCTGCTGCGGTGCCGCCGGACGGTTCTGCGGTGCCGCGGGACCCTGCTGCGAGCCGGTCGGCGCCGCGGGAGCACTCGCTGCCTGGGGGGGGCTTCGACCCCGGACCCTTAGCCGGTCCGCCCGGCGCCTCGGGGGCTGCCGGTCGGGTCCGCTTGTTCTGTCCCCCGGCGTCGGCCGGGCCTGTCGGGCCGGCCGACGGCGGTCCGACCGGCGGGAATTCCGCGCCGGCGGCGGCCGCCTTCGCCATCTGACCGGCGGTCATCGCCGTGGTGGGCGTGGCCGAGGTGGTCTCCCCACGCTTCCACGGCGGCGTGACCTTACCGGCTCGGGGCGAGTCGGCCGGCTCGTTCGCTTTGCTCACTGAAGAGTCCTCACTGACGGGTTCCTCACAACCCTAATCGCTGCTCCAGGGTTTACGTGGTTTCCGCGTCGGCCTCGTCATCGACCTCGTCGGCGTTGCGGGCGATCGCCAGCAGACTGTCACCCTCACCCAGATTCATCAGGCGCACGCCCTTGGTCTGCCGACCGGCCTTGCGTACCTGCTTGGCCAGGGTCCGGATCACGCCTCCGCCGGAGGTGATGGCGTAGATCTCGCTGTCCAGATCCACGATGAGGGCACCGACCAGTTCACCACGCTTGGGGTCGTACTGGATCGTCAGCACGCCCTTACCGCCGCGGCCCTGTGCGGTGTATTCGTCGATATCGGTGCGCTTGGCGTAGCCGCCGGAGGTCGCCACCAGCAGGAACGTGTCCGGCTGGACGACGTTGAGCGACAGCAGCTCGTCGTCGGTGTTGAAACGCATCCCCTGCACACCGGAAGTCTGCCGGCCCATCGGCCGCAGGGTCTCGTCGTCGGCATGGAAACGGATCGACTGGCCCTTCTTGGAGACCAGCAGCAGATCGTCGTCGGCGCTGCACAGCTGCGCACCCACCAGCTCGTCGTCGCCCCGCAGATTGATCGCGGCGATGCCGCCGGACCGGTTGGAGTCGAACGCCTCGAGCGCCGACTTCTTGACCAAGCCGTTGCGCGTGGCCAGCACCAGGTACGGCGCGTCCTCGTAACCGCTGATGCGGATGACCTGGGCGATGCGTTCCTCGGGCTGGAAGGCCAGCAGGTTCGCCACGTGCTGGCCGCGCGCGGTCCGGTTGGCCTCGGGCAGCTCGTACGCCTTGGCGCGATAGACCCGGCCCTTGGTGGTGAAGAACAGCAGCCAGTCGTGGGTACTGGTGACAAAGAAGTGGGCGACGATGTCATCCTGCTTGAGGCCGGCACCCTGCACACCCTTCCCGCCGCGCTTCTGGCTGCGGTACAGATCGGTCTTGGTGCGTTTGGCGTATCCGGTCTCGGTGATGGTGACCACCACGTCTTCGCGCGCGATCAGATCCTCGTCGGCTACATCGCCTTCGGCGGCGATGATCTGCGTGCGACGGTCGTCGCCGTACTTGTCGACGACCTCCTGCAGTTCGTCGCGCACGATGGCGCGCTGCCGCTCCGGCCGGGCCAGGATGTCCTTCAGGTCGGCGATCTCGCGCTCGATCTCGGCGAGCTCGTCGATGATCTTCTGCCGCTCCAGAGCCGAGAGGCGGCGCAGCTGCATCGCCAGGATCGCATCGGCCTGGATCTCGTCGATGTCGAGCAGACCCATCAGCCCGGTGCGGGCCTCCTCGGTATTCGCCGAGGCGCGGATCAGGGCGATCACCTCGTCGAGGGCATCGAGTGCCTTGACCAGACCGCGCAGAATGTGGGCGCGCTCCTCGGCCTTGCGCAACCGGTACCGGGTGCGCCGGACGATGACGTCGATCTGGTGGGAGACGTAGAAACGGATCATCTGATCCAGCCGCAGGGTGCGCGGCACACCCTCGACGATGGAGAGCATGTTGGCGCCGAAGTTCGTCTGCAGCTGTGTGTGCTTGTACAGGTTGTTGAGCACCACGCGGGCGACCGCGTCGCGGCGCAGGGTGATCGCGATCTTCAGCCCGGCACGGTCCGAGGACAGGTCGTCGATCTTGCTGATGCCCTTGAGGCGGCCGTCGTTGATCTGCTCACCGATGTTGTGGATCAGGTTGTCGATGTTCACCTGATACGGCAGCTCGGTGACGATGAGTTGGGTGGTGCCCTTGTTCTCTTCGATCTCCACGACGCTGCGCATGCGGATGCTGCCGCGACCGGTGGTGTAGGCATCCCGGATGCCCTGGCTGCCCACGATCAGGCCGGCCGTCGGGAAGTCGGGGCCCTTGACCGCGTCCATGCAGGCGGCCAGGGTGGCTTCCTCGTCGGCTTCCGGGTTCTCGAGCGCCCAGAACACCGCCGCCGCCACTTCCCGCAGGTTGTGCGGCGGGATGTTGGTGGCCATGCCGACGGCGATACCGCCGGAACCGTTGATCAGCAGGTTCGGGATGCGCGACGGCAGGACCGTCGGTTCTTCGGTCTTACCGTCGTAGTTCGGGACGAAGTCGACGGTCTCCTCGGTGATGTCGCGGAGCATCTCCATCGCCAGCGGAGTCAACCGGGCCTCGGTGTACCGCATGGCGGCGGCACCGTCGTTGCCGCGCGAACCGAAGTTGCCCTGGCCGTCGATCAGCGGGTAGCGCAGCGACCACGGCTGGGCCAGTCGCACCAGCGCGTCGTAGATCGAGCTGTCGCCGTGCGGATGGTAGTTACCCATCGTCTCCGAGACCGGGCGCGCCGACTTCACGTGGGCGCGGTCGGGCCGGAAGCCGGCGTCGAAGGAGGCGTACAGGAGACGACGATGCACCGGCTTGAGCCCGTCGCGGACCTCCGGCAGCGCACGACCGACGATCACACTCATCGCGTAGTCGATGTAGCTGTTCTGCATCTCCTGCCCGAGATCGACGGGCAGGATCCGGTCGTGGGTCACGCCGGCATCGTTATGGGTTTCGTCCGCGTCGCCGTCGGCGCCGGGCACGTTGGTTTCATCGCTCATGAGAACACTTTCTGGTTTCGACGGGGCTCAGCCGTTCGGCGGTGAGCTCCGGCGGCGGTGTGGCTTCGCTTCGACGATCAGACGTCGAGGAAGCGGACGTCCTTGGCATTGCGTGCGATGAAGCCACGCCGGGCCGCGACGTCCTCGCCCATCAGGATGGAGAACAGTTCGTCGGCGGCGGCGGCATCGTCGAGGGTGACCTGCTTGAGCACCCGGGTGGCCGGATCCATGGTGGTCTCCCACAGCTCGCTGGCGTTCATCTCGCCCAGACCCTTGTACCGCTGGATGCCGTCGTCGGTGTTGATCTTCTTGCCGGCTGCGCGTCCGGCCTCGAGCAGTACGTCGCGCTCGCGATCGCTGTAGGCGAACTCGGGGGCCGCACCCTTCTGCCACTTGAGCTTGTACAGCGGCGGCTGCGCCAGATACACGTGGCCGTGCTCGATGAGCGGGCGCATGAAGCGGAACAGCAGCGTCAGCAGCAGCGTCGCGATGTGCTGACCGTCGACGTCGGCGTCGGCCATCAGCACGATCTTGTGGTAGCGCAGCTTGGCCAGGTCGAACTCGTCGTGGATGCCGGTGCCGAAGGCGGTGATGATCGACTGGACTTCGACGTTCTTCAGGACGCGGTCGATGCGCGCTTTCTCGACATTGATGATCTTGCCGCGGATCGGCAGGATCGCCTGGTGCATCGAGTCGCGGCCCGATTTGGCGCTGCCGCCGGCCGAGTCGCCCTCCACGATGTAGACCTCGCACTTGCTGGGGTCGTTGCTGCGGCAGTCGGCGAGCTTGCCCGGCAGACCGCCGATGTCGGTGGCGGTCTTACGGCGCACCAGTTCGCGGGCGCGGCGCGCGGCCAGGCGGGCCTGCGCCGAATCGACGGCCTTGCGCACGATGATCTTGGCTTCGGCCGGATTGGCCTCGAACCAGTGGCCCAGATGCTCGTTGCAGGCCTTCTGCACAAAGCTCTTGACCTCGGTGTTGCCGAGCTTGGTCTTGGTCTGGCCCTCGAACTGCGGATCGGCGACCTTGACCGAGATCACCGCGGCCAGACCCTCGCGGATATCGTCACCGGAGAGTTTGCCGTCCTTCTCTTTGACCAGTTTCTTGTCCAGGGCGTACTTGTTGACGGTGCTGGTCAGCGCCGCACGGAAACCCTCTTCGTGGGTGCCGCCTTCGTGGGTGTTGATGGTGTTGGCAAAGGTGTGCACCGATTCGGAATAGCCCGAATTCCATTGCATCGCGATCTCGACCTCGTGGCCGGTGCCCTTGACGTCGAACCCGACCACCGTCTGGTGGATCGGCGTCTTGGTCCGGTTCAGGTGCTTGATGTAGTCGACCAGACCGTCGGGGTAGTGATAGGTCCGGGTGCGGACGGTGACGACCTGCTCGGCCTTCTCCTCCTCGGACTTGATGGTCTCGGCCTGCTCCGGACCGTCCACATCCATCGTCGCTTCGACCACGGCGTCCTCGACGGAAATCCGGTCGTCGGTCAGCGTCATGGTCAGGCCCTTGTTGAGGAAGGCCATCTCCTGCAGGCGCCGGGCAACGGTTTCGGCGTTGAACTCGGTGGTCTCGAAGATCGTCGGGTCTGGCCAGAAACGCACGGTGGTTCCGGTGCCGGTGGTCTCGCCGACCTTGATCAGCGGACCGGGCGTGGCGTCGGTGTACTCCTGGGTCCAGATGTGACCGTCGCGTTTGATCTCCAGCTGCACCTTGGTCGACAGCGCGTTGACCACCGAGATACCGACCCCGTGCAGACCACCGGAGACGGCATAGGAATCGGAGTCGAACTTTCCGCCGGCGTGCAGCTGGGTCATGATGACCTCCACCGCCGGGACGCCGGTGGCGTGCATCCCGACGGGCATACCGCGACCGTCATCGACCACTTCCAGTCCCCCGTCGGCCATCAGGGTGACGTCGACGCGACTGGCATAGCCGGCCATCGCCTCGTCCACCGAGTTGTCGACGACCTCCCAGATCAGATGATGCAGACCGCGCTCACCGGTGGAACCGATGTACATACCGGGACGCTTGCGGACGGCTTCGAGTCCCTCGAGGATGCTGATGGATTCGGCACCGTATTCGGCGGGCTTGGACTTGCTGGGCTTCTTCGACTCGGACTTGCTGGTGTCGGCCACGGGACGCGTCCACTCCTTCTTGTGCAGGACAGTTACCGACAGTGTACTTCGAACTCGTCCGCAACCGTGCTTCGCCACGGCCTAACTGCGCCAGAGGGCGCCGAATCTGCCGAGAACGCCTCCGGATGTATCTGACGCCGGTTCAGGCGCTCATCGGGCCTCCAGGGGTTCTTGCGGGAGATCAACCGTAGGTGTCCCGCGGACCGCGGCCGGAAACGTGCAGGGGACCTTTCCGCCACGACGGTGCTGCCGGACCGGTGATCCGCAGGCTGGTGACCACCCCGTGGCCGACGGCCGCGGCGATCTTGGCCAGGATCTGGGACTGCATATAACGCAGCTGAGTGGCCCACGCCGTCGATTCGGCGCGCACGTGCAGCACACCGTCGGTCAGCGACGTCGGTTCGGCGTGGGCGGCGATATCGGGACCGACGATCGGCTCCCAGGAACCGAAGACGGTGCCCTCACTGATCTTCGACGACCAGCCGCGCGATTTGGCCATCGCGCCCACCAACCGGCCCAGCGGCTGCGGATCCCGGCTGTCGGGACCGGACCCCGACCAGCGGCGTCGTCGACGATCCCGGGACGGCGACCGGTCGCCGACGGGACCGCTGCGTCCCCGGCCGACCGCCTTGCCGCGGGCCTTGGCCTCGGTGCGGGCCTGCTCCAATGCCTTGCGGGCCATCTCGTATCCGGGGGAATGATCGGTGCCTTCGCTGCTCACGATTCCTCCTGCGGTCTGCTCTGCGACGGTTCGGCGACGGTGTGATCATCGAGGATCACCGACCGTCGGACACCATCGTGCTCCTGCACTCCGACAGAGATGCGCCGACCGGCCAGCACCTGCGGGATGTCCTCCCCCACTGCAGCGGTGATGAGCAGCTGCTCGGCCGAAGCGGTGAACTCGGCGAGCTTCTGCCGCCGCGCGGTATCCAGCTCGGCGAAGACGTCGTCGAGCATGATCACCGGTTCCACCCCGTCGGTGCGCAGCAGATCCACGCAGGCCAGGCGCAGGGCCAGCGCGAACGACCACGATTCTCCGTGGCTGGCGAAACCCTTGGCCGGTTCGGTGCCCAGCCCCAGGAACAGATCGTCGCGGTGCGGCCCGATCAGGCACAATCCGCGGTCGATCTCCTTGGACCGGACCTCATGCAGACGCTGCGCCAGGATCTGCCGGATCTCCTCGACCGCCGCCGGACCCCCCGGGCTCGCATCCACCTCGGGACCGGCCGCCGAGCGGTAGGCGATGTGCGCAGGCCGCGAATGCGGGGCGATCGACGCATAGGCCTGCGTCACCAGCGGATCGAGCTGGGCGATGACGGCCAGGCGGTCGGCGGTCACCTCCGCACCGAACTGCGCCAGCTGCTCATCCCAGACGTCCAGGGTGCTCATCACCGAATCGGCGTCGGCCGAGGATCGGCGCATCGCCGCCCCGGCGGTTTTGAGCAGTGCCGACCGCTGCCGCAGCACCCGTTCGTAGTCGGCCCGTGATCCCGCCGCCAGCGGCCGCAGCTGTACGACGATCTCGTCGAGGAACCGGCGCCGCTCCCCCGGGTCCCCGCGCACCAGTGCCAGATCCTCCGGAGCGAACAGCACGGTGCGCAGAATTCCCAGAATCTCCCGGGTGCGGCGGACCGGCGCGGTGTTGATCTGCGCCTTATTGGCGCCCTGCGCGGCGATCGTCAGATCGACCGACAGCTCGCGGCCCTCGTTGTGCACGGTGGTGAACACCCGGGCCGCGGTCGCACCGGTGCGCACCAGGGGGCCGTCCCCGGAGACCCGATGCGAACGCAGGGTCGCCACATAGAACAGGGACTCGAGCAGGTTCGTCTTACCGAAGCCGTTGCGTCCGACGAAGATCGTCGGCCCGGGCTCCAGTTCCAGCTCGACGCGGTCCCACGAGCGAAAATCTGTCAGCGCGAGTTCCCGGACGAACACTATTTGTCATGCGTAGAGGTCTCGCCGACGCTGCGCCCCTGCTGGTCGACCATCGCGTGTCCGCCGAACTGGTTCCGCAGCGCCGAGACCGCCTTGAGCGCCGGCGAACTCTCCTGACGGGAGGAGAAGCGGGCGAACAGTGCCGCCGAGATCACGTGCAGCGGCACCGCGTGGCGGACGCCTTCTTCGACGGTCCACCGGCCCTCGCCGGAGTCGGTCGTGTAATCGGAGATCTGGGCCAGACCCGGATCCTCTTCGAGTGCGCGCACCAGCAGGTCCAGCAGCCAGGACCGCACGACGGTACCTTCGGTCCACGCCTTGAGGGTGCCGGTGACGTCCTCGATGAGCGGCTCGGCCTGCAGCAGTTCGTACCCCTCGGCATAGGCCTGCATCAGGCCGTATTCGATGCCGTTGTGCACCATCTTGGCGTAGTGACCGGCACCGACCGGACCGACATGGACGAAACCGTTCTCCCGTGGGCCGGCCGGCCGCAGCGCATCGAAGATCGGCATCACCTTGGCGACGTCCTCGTCGCTGCCGCCGACCATCAACGCGTAACCGTTCTCCAGACCCCAGACACCGCCGGAGACTCCGCAGTCCAGATAGCCGATGCCACCCTGGGCCAGCAGATCGGCGTGCGGCTGATCATCGGTGAACCGCGAGTTACCGCCGTCGATCACCACATCTCCGGGTGAGAGCAGACCGGCCAGGGCCTCGACGTTCTGATCGGTGATCTCCCCGTGGGGCACCATCAGCCACACCACGCGGGGTGCCTCCAGGCGCTCGACCAGCTCGGCCAGGCTGGCCACATCGCTGACCTCGGGGCGAGGGTCGTAGCCGATCACCTCGTGGCCGGCCGCCTTGATGCGGGTGCGCATATTGGCACCCATCTTTCCCAGACCCACAAGTCCCAGTTGCATTCGATGGATTCCTCTCGGGAGACGGCCGCTGCAGGATCGGTGATCGTCAGCCGGGCAGCCGGACCGGCATCAGCAGATAACTGAACTCGCTGTCGGGCGCCAGATAGGCACCGGACTCGTCGGCGACCGGCTCGTCTTCGGTGGCCGGCCGCAGCACCGCCGGCCGGATGGCCGCCCGGCGTTCACCCGAACCGTCCGGCTCGGGATTGGTGAAACCGAACTGGACCGTCGGCGCACCGATCGCAGCCAGTCCGTCGAGCAGGTACGTGGGATTGAACGCGATCAGGATCGGATCACCGTAGAACGCGGCGTCGAGGGTCTCCTCGGCCTTACCGGCCTCGTCCCCGCCGGCGGTCAGAACGACGGCATCGCCGGTGAAATCCATCCGGATCTGCGCACCGCGCTCGGCGACCAGCGAGACACGCTTAATCGCCTCGATCAGGGCTGCGCTCTCGACTGCGGCCACCGAGGTGTGGCTGGCCGGGAAGAGCTGCCGGAACTTGGGGAACTCCGCGTCGAGCAGACGGGTGGTGGTCTTCTTGGCACCGGAGGTGATGCCGAGGATGCCGTCGGCACCGATGGCTTGACCGGAGCCGAAGGCCAACTCGACCGTGCCGGTGTGATCAGCACCGGCGGACTTGGCCGCGTCCGAGAGCGTCTTGGCCGGCACCAGAGCCGCACCGATGGCGCCGGCGTCGTTGGGCGACCAGGCCAGCTCGCGCACAGCCAGGCGGAAGCGGTCGGTGGCGGCCAGCACGATGCGGTCGCCGTCGATCTCCACCCGCACACCGGTCAGCATCGGCAGCGTGTCATCGCGCCCGGCAGCCACCGCCACCTGCGAAACCGCCTCGGCGAACAGCTCACCGGGGATGCTGCCGGTGTTCTCCGGGACGTCCGGGAGTTCGGGGTAGTCCTCGACCGGCATGGTGGGCAGCGAGAACTTGGACGAGCCGCAGGCGATCGCCACGCGGGCGCCGTCGATGCTCACATCGACCGGCTTGTTGGGCAGCGCCTTGGTGATGTCGGCCAGCAGACGGCCCGAGACCAGGACCTTGCCGGTTTCTACGACCTCGGCGGAGATGGTCTCGGTGGCCGAGACCTCGTAGTCGAAACCGGCGACCATCAGGCCGTCGTCGTTGGCGGTGAGGACCACGCAACCCAGGACCGGCACCGGTGGCCGTGTCGGAAGGCTTCGAGCGACCCAGGCGACGGCATCGGCGAACTCGTCGCGCACGACACGAAACTTCATCTGCTGTGATTGCCCTTCTTCGCGTATCGGCCGGAAACGGAACCGGCCAGGCGACCGCTCGTCGCCGAGTCCACTGTAGTTCGCCGCGATCCGATGATGTGACTCAAGTCCGCAAAGCACCGACCGGACCGGAGCGGCACGGCGACGGGCCGTGCATCCCCAGCCCTGTTTTAGAAGAAAGATCTTCTAGAGAAAAATCTTAGTAGTAATAAGTCCTGTGAATTCTGGGGACAACCCTCGTCGGCGCTGGTCGGCACTTGCCCGAGGGTGTGGAAACTGCCGGGACCGCTCCTGTGGATAGAGATGACCGATTGTGGATAACCCTGTGTATCCACAATCGTCCAACGGCTGTCCACACCGTTACCGGCAGTTGTCCGCAGGTAGTCCACAACGATTCGGAGTCCAGTGACCTGGGGTTTTACCTTGCCGCTGGGAAGGCGATCGTTGGCCGAACAGAGGAACACCTGCTGGGGAAAACTCTTGGGTACGGGTTGAGGGTCAACCGCGAGCGCGCTGTTTGATGCGGGCGGTGAGCTGCTGGACATCGTTGTAGACGTCAGGATTCTTCGGCAGCGCCTCGCGGATCTTGCGTTCGGCGTGCATCACGGTGGTGTGATCGCGGTTGAACGCCTCTCCGATCTGCGGAAGCGACTGGTCGGTGAGTTCGCGGCACAGGTACATCGCGATCTGGCGGTAGCCCACCAGCGGCTGCTTGCGTCCGGGTCCGCGCAGATCGTCGACGGAGATGCTGTAGTAGTCCGCGGCGATATCCATGATTCCGGTGGCTCCGATATCGGCGACGCCGGCGGCCGGTGACAGTGATTTGAGCACCTCTTCGGCCAGCGCCAGATCCAGTTCCTTGTTCTGCAGCGAGGCGAACGCGGTCACCCGGATCAGCGCACCCTCGAGTTCGCGGATGTTGCGCTCGATCCGCGAGGCGATCGATTCCAGGACGTTGTCGGGGACGTCGAGCTGCTCCTGTTGCGCCTTCTTACGGAGGATCGCGATGCGAGTCTCCAGATCCGGCGGCTGCACATCGGTGATCAGGCCCCACTCGAAGCGAGTGCGCAGCCGGTCCTCCAGGGTGGTGAGTTTGCTGGGCGGACGGTCCGAGGAGATGATGATCTGCTTGTTGGCGTTGTGCAGGGTGTTGAAGGTGTGGAAGAACTCCTCCTGGATACCCTCGCGGCCCTCGAGGAACTGGATGTCGTCGACCAGCAGCATGTCGACGCCGCGGTAGCGGTTCTTGAACGCCATCTGACGGTCGTCGCGCAGCGAGTTGATGAAGTCGTTGGTGAATTCTTCGGTCGAGACGTACTTGACACGCATCCCGGGAAACAGCCGCTGAGCGTAGTGACCGGCGGCGTGCAGCAGGTGGGTCTTCCCCAATCCGGACTCCCCCCAGATGAACAGTGGGTTGTAGGCGCGGGCCGGCGCCTCGGCGACGGCCACGGCCGACGCATGGGCGAACCGGTTGGACGTTCCAATCACAAAAGTGTCGAACGTGTATTTCGGATGCAGGGTGGTGGTGCTGTCTTCGGGTGCGGTCACCGTGGTCCGGTCGTCGAAGTAAGCGGCCCAGTCGCGCGTGCCACCGGTGCGCGGTGCACCCGGACGGTCGACCGGGACCGGCTGCTCGGGGCGCGGCGGCGCCGCCGGCGCAGCGGGTTCGGCGACGGGCGGTTCCTCATCGTGCTCGGCGATCCGCACTGCCACCTCGACCGGCTGGCCCAGGTGCCGGCTGAGTGCTTCACCGATGGTGTCGCGCAGATTCCTCTCGATCTGTTCTTGGACCAGGGCGTTGGGTGCGGTGAGCAGCGCGAATCCGGCAGTGATGGTGAGCGGGCGCGCCAGAGACAGCCAGGCCTTCTGTTGCTGGGTCAGCGGTGGGGCGTCTTCGGTGACCGAGTTCTTGAGTTCGTCGACGACGAGGTTCCAGACCTGGCTGAACGACTCATGATCGTCGGTCACGACACACTCCTCTTCCCCGCCCGGTGCGGCTTCTCCACAGCAGACATCCACAATGCTCGCGGCTCCAGGGTGTCACAAACCGCAACGTCCGCGGACCTGTCCACAATGTTATCCACACTTGTGGAGAGAATGGCGCGGGTAAATTCACAGCCCCCGGCGGATGGTGCAGGGTAGTAGAACCGCATCCCTCGTTTGATTTGGACACGCGTGCTGAGTAGTCTCGACAAGTCGCCCGAGCATGGCTTTTGCCGAATGCGGTGGATCCGTATTCAGACCGGTCACCCACGACCGGAACCATGCGGGCCGTAGACCTGCCAGCAAGTATTGAGGAGTGTTCCCATGGCCAAGGGGAAGCGTACTTTCCAACCCAATAACCGTCGTCGCGCCCGCGTGCACGGTTTCCGTCTGCGTATGCGGACCCGCGCCGGCCGTTCGATTGTGACCAGCCGTCGTCGCAAGGGCCGCGCCAAGCTCACTGCCTGACGTGTGAGTCCGGTCGGCCACCGGCGTGTCCGCTGACTCCACGCGCCTGCAGCGCAGTTCCGATTTCACCCGCACGCTCGATCAGGGCGTGCGGGTTTCGGCGCATGATCTGCTGATCAACGTCGCACCGCTTCCGTCCTGCTGGCCCGATCCCAGTGGGATGCGCGGTGACGTCGCTGTCTTCGGCGGTCCGCGGCTGGGATTGATCGTGTCCAAGAAGGTCGGCAATGCGGTGGTTCGCCACGCCGTTGCGCGCCGTCTTCGGCATGCTTTCGTCGCCGCACGGTCCAGCCTCCCCTCCCCCGAGGTCTATGTGGTCGTCCGGGCCCGACCGAGTGCGGCTGGGCGGTCGTCGACCGAACTGGCCGATCAACTCATCCGGGCGTTCACCGGTGCCAAGGTCGAGCGGGCCTGCACGGCCGCTGCCGTCACCCCGGTGCCGGCATGAAAGCGTGGCTGTATCTGTTCCCCCGGCGGGCATTGATCTTTGTGATCGAGCTGTATCGGACATGGATCTCTCCCATGCGCCTGCCCACCTGCCGCTTCGAGCCGACCTGCAGTAGCTATGCGGTCGAAGCGCTCGACAAACGAGGCTTCGTCGTCGGATCGCTTTTATCGATCTGGCGGCTCCTGAAATGTGGACCGTGGCACAAGCCCGGTTACGACCCGGTCCCCGAGCGGCGCGAGCGTCGTTCTGAGACCCCAACCCGATCAGAATCAGATAGGGGTTAGTCAGCAGTGCTGAACGTCATCTACTACCCGGTGTCCTGGATCATGTGGGTCTGGCACTGGCTGTTCGACAAGATCATGCCGAACACGCCCGGCTGGAACGGCCTCGCCTGGGCGCTGTCGGTGGTGTTCCTGGTCTTCACCCTGCGCGCGATCCTGTACAAACCCTTCGTCAAGCAGATCCGCACGACGAAGAAGATGCAGGAAATCAACCCGCAGATGCAGGCGATCCGTAAGAAGTACAAGAACGATCGCGTGAAGATGACCGAGGAGATGCAGAAGCTGCAGAAGGAGCACAGCTTCAATCCCCTCCTGGGCTGTCTGCCGATGCTGCTGCAGATTCCGGTCTTCATCGGTCTGTTCCATGTGCTGCGCTCGTTCAACCGCATGGGTCGCGGTACCGCGATGCCGGTCGGCGGGACCGCCGAACCGATGACTGCCGAGATGACCCGGTCCACGGGCAACTACGCCTTCAGCCCGGAACTGGTCGAGAACTTCCTGGATGCCCGCCTGTTCGGCGTACCGCTGTCGTCCTACATCACCGAGCCCACCGAGCAGTTCAAGGCCTTCGTTCAGCCTGGTGCAGCTATCGACTTCACCCGCTGGCAGATCGCGGCGGTGGTGATTCCGCTGATGATCGTGGCGTCCTTCGCCACCCACATGAACTCGCGTGCGGCGGTCGCCCGCCAGAGCGCGGATGCGGCAAACAATCCGCAGACCCGCATCATGAACCGCCTGTCGCTGTACATCTTCCCGCTGGGCATCCTGGCGACCGGTCCGTTCTTCCCGGTCGCCATCCTGCTCTACTGGGTGAGCAATAACCTGTGGACCTACGTGCAGCAGCACGTCGTCTTCGGCCGTATCGCCCAGGAAGAGGATCACGCTGCAGCCATCAAGGAAGAGCAGCGCCGTGCGTCTGCTCCGCGTCCGGGTGAAAAGCCCCTGCCGGGCAACTTCGATCCCCGCAAGACGATGAACCGTGGGTTCGCGGCGCTGGCCGAGGGCCGCAACGGTGAGGCACTGACCGCCTTCCGCCAGGTCACCCAGTTCGGGCAGCGCAATGCCGAATGGCAGTACAAGGGCCGCAACGGTCTGGTGCAGGCCGCCGACGAGCTGGTGCGCCTGTCCGCCGATCCGGAACAGCGTGCCAACGCGGCGTTCCAGTGGACCGAAACCGCACGCAAGGATGCACAGGCCGACGATGCCGGTCTGCCGGCCCTCGATGCCTACCTGACTCTGCGTCGCCAGCAGCTCGCGTCGTGGCTGCGCGACGGGCACGACGCCCGGTTCAACACCGTCATGACCGAAGACAATGGAATCCTGGCGGCCTACGAGGATGCCTGGCTGGAGGAGAACGCTGAGGCGCCGGTTCCGGCACTGGCGCGCGACCGGAAGGCCGACTGGGCGCGGATGGTCGCCACGGCGATGTTCCGCTCCGGCAAGTTCGACGATGCACGGGTCTACGCCCGGCAGGCGTCGACGATCTACGAGTCCATCCTGGAGCAGGCTGAGGAGAGCGGTGAGGCGGACGTCGACACGGCCGGCTACCGAAGCGAACTCGCGGCACTGAAGCTGGTCGCCGCCGCCCCCTCGGAGAAGAAGCTGCGCGGTGTCAGTGCCGAGGAGAAGCAGCTGCGGGAGAGCGAAGGCCGTCGCGGTATCGCCCTGCTGTCCGAGAGCGCGGACGCCGAGAAAAGCCGGATCACGGCTGCAAAGAACTGGCATGAGGCCGCTATGGCCGCGCACGCAAAGAAGGTCGCTCTCAACGCCGGTGTGCACGAGGCGGCCAAGGACCTGTCCGAGGCGGTGCTGACCCAGACCGGTGATGGTCCCGCCTCGCGCCTGGCCGCAGAGCGACGAGATCCGACGACAATCGTCGTCGCCGCCAAGAGCACCCCGGAGCCGGGCCAGAAGGCTGCCCCCAAGGGTAAGCACGGTCGCCCGTCGAAGAAGTCGCGTGGTGGCGGCAAGTCCGGGAAGGGCCGCGGCGGACGCTGAGAGCGCCGCCCACAGACATGAACGTTGACCAGACAAGTGAGGTTTCGGATATGACAGAGCAGACAACTCCCCCGCAGGCGGAAGAGACTGCAGAGGATCGTCTCGTCGAGGAAGGCGAGATCGCGGGTGACTACCTGGAACAGTTCCTCGATGTGCTCGACTTCGACGGCGATATCGATCTTGACGTCGACGGCGATCGGGCCATCGTCAGCATCGACGGCGGGAACGACCTGGGTCAGCTCGTCGGCCGCAAGGGTGAGGTCCTCGACGCACTGCAGGAGCTGACCCGGCTGGCGGTTCAGCAGGAGACCGGCGATCGCAGCCGGCTGATGCTCGACGTCGCCCGCTGGCGAGCCGGGCGTCGCGAGCGGCTGGCGGCACTGGGGACCGAGGTGGCCGAGCGGGTGCGAGACAGCGGTGAACGCGAAGAGCTGGATCCGATGACACCCTTCGAGCGCAAGATCGTCCATGATGCAGTGGCGGCCGTCGACGGTGTCTACAGCGAGAGCGAAGGCGCCGAGCCTAAGCGGCGCGTCGTGGTGATCAAGGAGTGAACTGCCCTCCCCCGGTCAACGGGTGAAGACCTCGGAACAGTCCCGGCTTCGGCCGGGACTGTTTTGTTTTTGCGCCGGGTGACTCTCGAGGGCGAGTCCGGCGTGACGTCCTCCCCGACTGTCCGGCATGGACTGTTCCGGCATCCGACTTTCCGACCGGTCGATGGTCCGCTGCAGAATTCGCCGGCGCCGATCGTGTGGTGATCGGGATGTCGTGGTCCGTGTTCGATACGGATGGTCACCCTGGCGCAGAGGGAAGGTCGGGGCCGCAAGGTGGGTGGCGCGGTCTGGATCGGACCGGTCGGCAGGGCGCGGCAGATTCCAGGAGGTGGGAGCTGAGGCGAACAGCCGGGACTGGCTATGACTGCGTATCCGTCCAGGCGCGTCCGCCGATTCCGCAGCGCGGTGACGCACGGTTCGACACCGGGGTTCGGGGGTGGGTGGCGTCGACGTGCTGCTCGAGGAGATCCGGGATCGAGTGCCGGTGCCGGTGAGGTTGGGTCTGCTGGCGACCGGGGTAGACCCGTCGGCGGCACCGGTGAGGCCGACGGTCCTCGGCTGCCTGTCGAGCCGAGCGCCGGAATCCGGGGCGGCTGCCTTCCCGGGCAGCGCAGCGGCTTGGGGCGTCAGCCGGGTTTGTCTTCGATGATGGTGGCTACGTCATCGGAGTCGAGCGCTGTCGAGAAGTCGTCCGCAGCAAAGGGGATTCCCGGTGTGCGTGGTCGAATCGGCGCTGTCATCGATGTCGACGGGTGGCGACGAGGTCTCGCACGCAGTGCCGACGCCGCTCTGCGTGTCCGATGCTTCGCGGCGATGCGATCCCCTGGGGCCGTCGCGATCGCGTAGTCGAGTCCTCATCTGGCGGGCGGCGCCGCGACGCGATCGAGGGGTCAGCGGGTCACGTCGTGCGGACGCTGCAAACCGACGACACGGGTGCGGAGGAGCCGGCTCGACTCGGAGTTACATGGATGTGGTTCGCCGGGCAGCTCGTCGATGAGAGACAATGTTTCCCGTGAAACGCGTTCGGGGGACGCGTGGCTGTTTCCCGTGAAACAGCGGTGAGCAATCGACATGTTTCCCGTGAAACAAGACGGCGTGAGTGCGGGTGTGTTTCCCGTGAAACATGGGTCGACGAGAAGAGGAGAGTCAGATGACGGGCAAGGACGAGCCGGGGCGAACATCCATCGATGTCGAATGCGAGCGGCGTCCCGAAGTGGCGACCCAGGTCTTCGGCTCGCATGTCGGCACCGCGGACGAGTTCGCGGAAATACTGAGTCAAGAGGGTGTGTTGCGGGGTCTGATCGGTCCCAGTGAACCGGCACGGCTGTGGTCCCGGCACATTCTGAACAGTGCGGTGATCGGCGAAGCCATCCCGCAGGATGTTCGTGTCGTGGACATCGGAAGTGGGGCCGGGTTCCCGGGGATCCCGCTCGCCATCGCTCGTCCGGATCTGCAGGTCGTGTTGGTGGAACCGTTGCTGCGGCGCACGACCTTCCTTGACGAAGCCGTCCGGCGGCTGGGCTTGGAGAACGTCTCCGTCGTTCGTGGTCGCGCCGAGGAGAAAGAAGTCATCGCCGCGGCCGGTGAGGCGGACGTGGTGACCTCTCGTGCGGTGGCGCCGCTGGATCGACTGGCGCGATGGTCGGTCCCGCTGATGCGGATCGGTGGGCAGTTGGTGGCGCTGAAGGGTCGAACCGCACAAGAGGAGATCGACGAGCACGCCGAGAAGGTCGCCGGTCTGGGTCTGATCGATCTGCATGTCCGGGAAGTCGGATCCGGCGTGATCGAGCCTGTCACGAGCGCTCTGATCGGTACTCGGATAGAGACCGAGGCGGACCGGCGGGCGAGAACCCGGGCGGATCGTCGACGAAGCAGGAAGCGCTGAGACTGGTGTCCTTCATCCGTAGGAAGCACAATATGAAGAACGACGGAAAGGGTGCCGGGGTGCCGAAGCATGACAAGGGTGAGACTGTTCCACGTGAAACAGATGATCCCGTAGACGAAGTATTCGCCGATACACCGATCGCCGCTGCGGCAGAACGTGCGACCCAGATCCTGACACCGGGGGCTGCCGGAAGCCTCCCCCGCCCGGCCCAGCCGCGCATCATGACCGTCGCCAACCAGAAGGGCGGCGTCGGTAAGACGACCTCGGCGGTGAACCTGGCCGCGGGGATGGCGCTGCACGGTCTGGGAGTGCTGGTGATCGACCTTGACCCTCAGGGCAACGCCAGTACCGCTCTGGGTATCGATCATCGCAAGCCGGGGATCGCATCGGTCTACGAGATGCTCCTCGATGATGTGCCGTTGCGGGAGGCTATCCAGCGCTCCCCCGCTAATGAGAACCTCTACTGTGTCCCGTCGACGCTGGACCTGGCCGGTGCAGAGATCGAACTGGTTTCGGTGGTCGCCCGGGAGAGCCGCCTGCGCAACGCGCTGGATCCGGAGGCGCTGGCCGAGTTCGGCATCGATTACGTACTGATCGATTGCCCGCCGTCGCTGGGCCTGCTGACCGTCAATGCCATGGTTGCCGCCAAGGAGGTTCTGATCCCGATTCAGTGCGAGTACTACGCACTCGAGGGCGTCGGCCAGCTGCTGCGCAATATCGAACTCGTTCAGGCGCATCTGAACAAGGATCTGCACGTCTCGACGATCCTGCTGACGATGTACGACGGACGGACCAAACTCGCCGATCAGGTTGCGGCAGAGGTTCGGTCGCACTTCGGCGACAAGGTTCTGCAGACGATCATTCCGCGCAGCGTGAAGGTCTCCGAGGCACCCGGCTACGGAATGACGATCATCGAATACGATCCGGGTTCCCGAGGTGCGATGAGCTACTTGGACGCAGCTCGGGAGCTGGCGCAAAAGGGTGCGAAGGAGAACGGACTATGACGAAGCGGGAGAAGCGGGGCGGGTTGGGTCGCGGACTGGCGGCGCTCATTCCGACCGAACCGGTGCAGACCAACGATGGGCCCGAGCCGCGCAGCAGCGGGCACGGGGTCAACACGACAGGGATGGGGACTGCGGCCGCCGATGTTCTCCTCGGTGGCGGCGCTGCTGCTGCCGGCAGTGACAGCGACATCGGGGCGGTCTATCGGGAGATTCCGCCGGCACAGATCGAGCCCAACCCACAGCAGCCGCGAACCGTCTTCGACGAAGAGGCGCTGGCCGAACTGGAACACTCGATTCGTGAGTTCGGCCTCATGCAGCCCATCGTCGTCAGGGAACTCCCCCAGGTCAAGGACGACGGCATCCGGTACCAGCTCATCATGGGTGAGCGCCGCTGGCGGGCCAGCACGGCTGTCGGACTCGAAAAGATCCCAGCCATCGTGCGGGAGACCAGCGACAGCGATCTGCTGCGGGATGCCTTGCTGGAGAACATTCACCGGGCGCAGCTGAATCCGCTGGAAGAAGCGGCGGCCTACCAGCAATTGCTTGATGAATTCGACGTGACACATGAGGAGCTGGCGAACCGGCTGGGGCGTTCGCGCCCGGTGATTACCAACACGATCCGGCTGTTGAAGCTGCCGATTCCGGTGCAGCGACGCGTGGCGGCCGGCGTGCTGTCGGCCGGTCATGCACGGGCATTGCTGTCCCTGGAAGCCGGGGTCGAAGCACAGGAAGCGCTCGCCGCCCGCATCGTCGCCGAAGGAATGTCGGTGCGTGCCACCGAAGAAGCGGTGACCATTGCTAACCATGATGGCGTCACCGACTCCCCCGCTGCACCGAAACGACGACCGCCGATGCAGATGCCGGGTCTGCAGAATGTCGCCGATCGACTGTCCGATCGACTGGATACCAAGGTGACGGTGAGCCTGTCGAAGCGGAAAGGCAAGGTTGTCATCGAATTCGGCTCGGTCGAAGATCTCGAACGGATTGTGGACGTGATCGCGACGAAGTAGCGTTTCCGACGTTGTGCACGGGGTATAGGCAGGTATGGCGGTAGAAACGTCACAGTGACAGGAGATTCGTACCGCCGGCTCGACGCTGTGGACCGGCAACGAGTCCGCTTCCGGGAGAGGAGAACCAGATCGCGATGAGTGTCACGATCACGTCGTTGGATCTGAGTGGCTTCGACCGGCTGCCACTCCACACCCGGCGTTGTGTCTTCTGGGAGGTCGACCCCGACGCGATCTCCGACACTCTCGACGATGCCTTGCGGGGTGCACTCAGCGGTTTCGAGAGCGAGTTCGACAAGGAAGCATGGATCTCGGGTCTGATGCTCGAGTGGGGCACGTGTTGTCAGATCGCCGTGGAGCCGCGAACCGGGCGAGTCGTGGGCTCGGCCTTCTATGCTCCGCCCGGCCGTGTCCCGCGGGGTAAACGATTCCCCACCGCACCGGTGAGCGCCGACGCGGTACTGCTGACCAAGATCACCACCGAGCCTGGCTTCGACGATGCCGCTCCCCTGCTTCTGGACGCTGTTGTCACCGATGTGGTCGGTCGCGGAGTCCGGGCGATCGAATCGTTCGGTTACACCTCCTCGGGTGAGGAACTCGCCCAGGATCTGGTGGCTCTGCTGCTCGGTGGCGGCGTCGCGGGGAACGTGTGCGAAGACTGCATCATGGCGACGGAGTTCCTCACCGACTCGGGCTTCGAGGTGGTGGCCCCGGACCGGTACCTGCCGCGGCTTCGGTTGGACCTGGACACCGGACTGGGCTGGAAGAGTCAGGTGGAGCGTGCCCTGGAGAAGCTGGTGATCGCGGAAACCGTTGCTCTGCAAGGTACTTGCTGACAGACAAGAAGAAGCGCGGTGAGTAGCTGGCTTCTCCAGCGACCGGTCCACACGTGTTCCACATGAAACATCACGACTTGGTCAGGTGCCGGAGCGGCGAGAAGATCTGTTGTGCGGTGCCCGTCGAGGCCGGTCCCTGGGCAGGCTCAATAGTTGAGCTGCTCGGCCTCGAGTAGATCGGCGAAGGTATAGGTTCCGGTCGGTCGATCGTCCCGGCCTTGCAGATAGAGGCGCTTGACCGCCACCAGCACGGCTTCGGCGATGGTGTCCCGGGACTCGGGAGCCATCAGAAGCTCGCGGTCGTGCTGGTTGCTGAAGTACCCGGCCTCGAGGACGACGGTCGGCATACGTGTCAGACGCAGCAGATTCCAGGTCCGTTCGTGTACCCGACAATCGAGCAACGGTGTCCGGGCGACCACTTCTCGCTGGATGTAACCGGCCAGGTTCCGCCCGATCGTCGAGTAGGAGCCGTGATGGTTGCCGAAATAGAATGTGGCGACGCCGTTAGCCTGAGGATTGGGGTAATTGCCCAGGCGCAGAGCGATCATCAGATCGGCGTCGATCACGTTGGCCGTGAACGCCTTCTCCTCATCGGTGCGAGAGGTGTGCCGATCATGCGACAGTGATGTGATCATGCCGGCGGCGGCCATGCGGCCTTCGAGCCGAGCGGCCACGTCCCACAGCAGCGACTTCTCCTCCTCGCCCGCATCACCGGGGAAGGGGTCGATCAGGATGCGCTTCCCGGTCAGCTGGGGTCCGGAGCGGCGGACGTGCTCCTCCTCGCGGATGGCGTGCGGGGAGCCGCCGGTGACTCGTGAACCCAGGCGCTCCAAGGCCCGCAACGTGGCCGGTCCGCAGATGCCATCGGGCGTCAGATCCGATTCGGACTGATAGCGGCAGACGGCCTGATGGGTCACGTCGCCGAAGACACCGTCGACGAGCCCGTGGTAAAAGCCCAGGTTCTGCAGTCGACCCTGCAGGGTGGCGACGTCGTCCCCGGTCATCGGGGCCGCGACCATGTAGGTCAGCATGCGCTTACCGAGGTAGTACGAGGCTTCCCGCAGCGCCGAATAGGTTGCGCGTCCGACGATGCCGTCGACCATCAGGCCCCGTTCCTGCTGAAAAGCCAGAACCGCGGCTTCACAGTCGGCGTCGAAGACATCACCGATACTCACACCAGCGTGCGTGGCCGAGGCGGCCGGAGTATTCAGCAGTCCCAAACGGACGAGGATCTCACGGATCTCGGCGACCCCGGAACCGTGGTCCCCCCGACGCAGCGTTGCCATATAGTCCCAGCCCTTCACCACTTGGTACGCGCTCATTGTCTCAGGACGCAGGTCCGGCGACAAATGAACCGGACGAATCGCCGGAGGACTGTTACCCGTCTGAGTTCAGGACCGGGGCCAGCTCACGCAGAATCGCGGCCTTTGATTTGGCTCCGCGCATCGTCGTGACCGGTTTGCCGCCGGAGAAGACCATCAGTGTCGGGACTGCCATGATCTGCAGGTCGCGCGCCACCATCGGGTTGGCGTCCACGTCGACTTTGGCGACGGTCAGCGTGCCGGCGTGGTCGCGGGCGATCTCCTCGACCACCGGGGCGACCATCTTGCACGGACCGCAGCGCGGCCCCCAGAAGTCCACCAGGACAGGCTTATCGGATTCCAGGACGGTCGATGCGAAGGTGGCATCGGTGACGTCGATCGCATGGTTTCCCATGAGGCTCCTTCTCACTGTGGGGGTGCCGGCCGGCGGAGGAGGATCCGGTGCCGACGGGGATGGGTCAGGATTCGCGGGCGGCCAGCCAGCGCTCGGCATCGATTGCGGCGCTGCAGCCGCTGCCGGCTGCGGTGATCGCCTGCCGGTAGGTGCTGTCGACCAGATCGCCGCAGGCGAAGACGCCCTCGACGTCGGTGTAGGTCGAACGGCCCTCCACCTGGACGTAGCCCTCATCGTCGAGGCCGACCTGGCCGCGTACCAGTTCGCTGCGCGGATCATGACCGATGGCCACGAACAGTCCGGTGACCGGCATCACGGTGGTGTCCCCGGTGGCGGTGTCGGTGACGATCAACTCGTCCACACCGTTACTGCCGCGCACCTGCGACACGGTCGCATTGGTGAGGAACTCGATCTTCTCGTTCTCGCGGGCACGCTCCAGCATGATCTTGGAGGCGCGGAACTCATCGCGGCGATGAATCAGGGTCACCTTGCGGGCGAACTTGGTCAGGAAGGTCGCCTCCTCCATCGCCGAGTCGCCACCGCCGACCACGACGATGTCCTGGTCGCGGAAGAAGAATCCGTCGCAGGTGGCGCAGGAGGAGACTCCGCGGCCCAGGAAGTCCTGTTCGCCCGGAATATCCAGATAGCGTGCAGCCGCGCCCATCGCCAGAATCACCGCGCGGGCGCGATGGACCTCACCGCCGACCTCGACCTCTTTGATCTCGCCGGTCAGCCGCATGGCGTCGACCTCTTCGCTGCGCAGCTCGGCCCCGAAACGGATCGCCTGTTCACGCATCTCGTCCATCAGGTCCGGACCCTGGATGCCGTTGCGGAATCCAGGGAAGTTCTCCACGTCCGTGGTGGTCATCAGAGCGCCGCCGAAGGCGACGCCTTCGAAGACCAGTGGCTTCAGGTCGGCGCGCGCAGCATAGATCGCGGCGGTGTAGCCGGCGGGGCCGGAGCCCACGATGATCAGATCATGGATCGTACTGGTGGTCTCGGTCATCGGGTCCCTTTCACGTTGCTGCACCGTTCAACAACACCCTAGGCGCTGGTGTTCCCGAGGCCCTCGACCAGGTGCTGCAGACGCTCGGCGACAGCCGCGGGTACCTCTTGCAGCGGTGGTGGTGTGGACGCGAGTTCGGCGCGGGTGGCCGCCAGCGCGGCCAGGATGCGTTGAGCGCGGGCGTCGTCGTTCAGGTGCGATCGGAGATGCGCGGAGACTTCGGGGCTGAGCACACCGGCGTCGTAGTCGGCGAGCAGGTCGGCGCTGTACGGGGGCTCGGGCAGAGGATTCATCGTTGGACAGCACACCTAACCGGACCGGGATTCGTTTTGTTCCACCTTAATTAGACGCACAGCAGGCGCGGTAGGTTCCTTCGCGTGGAAGAAGAAACGGTGCACATCTGGAAGGCGCGGCGCCCGGTCGGGCGTGGATTGGCGCGCGGAGAACTGCAACTGACCAAGACCCATCTGGTCTTCGAACCGAAGGGTCTGGCGGCCCGCGTGGACGGGATCCGATTTTCGGTGGCACTGCGGTACGTCGCAGCGATCGGCGCCGTCCCCGGCAGCGGTGGGCGTTGGGCGCGCCGGATCGAGCGGCTGTGTGTGACCGGCGGCGACGGGGCGCAATACGAGTTCGTCGTCGATGACCTCGATGAGGTCGTAGCGATCCTGCAGGAACGACTGCGCGCCCGAGGTCAGTAGCCGGCCCGCGGCATCTACGCGCGGGCTACCGGCCGCGGAAGACGTGCTCGTACGTTCCCACCAGCATCTCGGTGATGACGTCTTTGATCGCCTCGACGGTGAACAGCCCCGGACCGGAGCGTTCCGAGACCGGATCGGCCGCGGCCATCTGCCAGTCGACCAGCAACTGGGTGAACGCACCCACCAGACCGATCGCCGCGAGCCGGTGGTGCGGTGAGGGTTCGACCTGTCCGGAAGCGAAGACCAGGATCAGATCCGCCCAGTCGTGGATGGCACCCAGCCGCAACTGCTCGAGGGCGGGGCTGACCCCGACCACCTCGATCAGAATGATGCGGGCCCGTCGCGGGTCGACGGTCAAGGTGTCGAGGAAACCGCTGAAAGCCGCTCGGGCCAGACCAGGCACGTGTTCGGGTGCGACCGCTCCCCCGTCGACGGCATCGGGAACTCCGGCCAGGTAGTCCGCGGCGGCGGTAGCGGTGGCGGTCCGCAGGGCCTCCACGCACGAGCGATAGACCGCGTCGAGCAGCGCTTCACGGTCGCTGAACGACTCGTAGAAATACCGCTGGGTGAGTCCGGCCTCGTCACAGATGCGTTTGACCGGGACATTCGGGTATCCGAGGGTGCCGAACAACTCCAGCCCGGCTTCGATCAGACTGGCGCGCCGCTGCTCGCGCCGCTCAGACGCGCTGACCCCGCCGTAGACCCGTTCCTTTGCCTTAGCCATCGGCGCCCATCCTATCGATCGCCGGCGAAGCCTGGACCCGACATATCTGACACGCTACGGTGTCAATATGTTGGATTTCCTGCCCGAAGCGATGCGCGAGCCCACCGTCCTGGCGGTCCCCTACTTCCTGGTGATGCTGGGGCTGGAGTTCTTCGCTGCGGCGAAACTGAATGACGTCGACGAGCAGGGTCGCGCGCCCAAGGGCGCCTACTTCGGCAAGGACACCCGGGCGTCCCTGTGGATGGGGGTGGTCTCCATCGGGACGTCCGCGCTGAGCAAATTCGTGGCCCTGTTCGCCTACACGGCGATCTTCGCCTATGTGGCGCCGTGGCATCTGCCGATGACTGCGTGGTACACGTGGGTCATCGGTTTTGTGGGTCTGGACTTCCTGTTCTATTGGGAACATCGCATCGCCCATCGGGTCCGGCTGGTGTGGGCCACCCACCAGGCCCACCACTCCAGCGAGTACTTCAACTTCGCCACGGCCCTGCGCCAGAAGTGGAACAACTCGATGAGCATGATCATGTGGGCGCCGCTGGTCCTCCTGGGTGTACCGCCGGCGGTGGTCTTCGCGGTGTACTCGCTGAACCTGATCTACCAGTTCTGGGTGCATACCGAGCGCGTCGACAAGCTGTGGCGCCCGATCGAATTCGTGATGAACACACCCTCGCACCACCGCGTTCATCACGGCAACGACGCCGAATACCTGGACCGCAACTACGGGGGCGTGTTCATCATCTGGGACCGGCTGTTCGGCAGTTTCCAGCGCGAGATTTTCCGTCCCCACTACGGGCTGACGACGCAGGTGGACACCTACAACATCTGGAAGCTGCAGACGCACGAATACGTGAGCCTGGCGCGCGATGTGGCCGCCGCACCGCGCTGGCGCGACAAGCTCGGGTACATCTTCGGCCCGCCCGGCTGGGCACCGGAGGCGGCGCGTACCGAGCCGCTGCCCCAGCGCAGCGCCACCTGATCACGCCGCCTGATCGCGCCGCCGGGAGGGCCGCTCAGCTGCCCGACAAGACGATGCGATCGATGATCGTCTGGTAGCGGTCCGGTTCGACCCGGCCCAGCTCGGTGATCCAGATCAGCAGGTAGCGGCTGGTGGCCGGGGCGTCCAGGGCGAAGGTGGAGACCTTCTTGCCGGCCGTGCCACCGCCGACCACAGAGGTCGCCGCCAGGTTCGGATCAGCCTGATCAGTGGTGCGGAACTCGACGGTGAAACCCGGTGTCGGGGTGACGATGCGCACCTGATCGACCGAGGCACCC
The DNA here is from genome assembly GCF_000333015.1 of Gordonia hirsuta DSM 44140 = NBRC 16056. Classification (GTDB taxonomy): domain Bacteria; phylum Actinomycetota; class Actinomycetes; order Mycobacteriales; family Mycobacteriaceae; genus Gordonia; species Gordonia hirsuta. The sequence continues at coordinate 37,807 of NZ_BANT01000024.1, forward strand.
TTGTCCAGCTCCACCAGGAGTCCGATCCCGTCCTTGAGGCCGCCGAACTCTCCGGTGCCGCGGTACTGGGAGGTCTGCCACGGCGGTTTGCCGCCGCTGAGCACGTTCTCGACGTTCTCGGCCGCGGACCGATCCGACTCGCCCTCCGGATCGAAGATGCTGACGCCGACGGGCACCACGGGCGTGGCCTGTTTCGGCGCGGACGGGGGCGCCGAGGCGCTGGTGGTGTCTTGACCCAGGAAGGCATCGACGTCGTGGGCATCGTCGCCGCCGAACGGATCGGCCAGCCACAGGATCAGTGCCAGCACCAGGAAGACCAGGAACAAGGCGGTGGCGACCAGCAGTGCACCGTTGCGTTTTCCCGCATCGCCTTCCCCGAGGAGACGTTCTTTTCGGGTGCGTGAGAGGGGGGCCACCGACACCGGTGCGCGCGTCTCCCCGACCCGTGGGATCACATCGGTGGCCAGGTCCACCACCGTGGCCTGATCCAGGATGTGCTGCACGGTGCCCGCGGTCCGGATCGCCTGGGCACCGGCCAGGGCCCGGACCGCCACCGCAGAGATCTCGAACGGAATCTGCGGCTTCACCGCCGCCGGAGCGATCGGCTGGGCGGGGTTCTTCGGATCCGGGGCGGCCGGGGTGAATCCGCCGACCGGTCCCTGCTGCGCCTGAGCGGTGACCACCGTCTGTCCCGTGCGCCCGTCCAGCGGCCAGCGATCGAGCAGCAGTGCGTACAGCACCGCACCCAGGCCGCGGACGTCGCTGGCCCGGTCGGCCTCGGCCAGCACCGCCGGGAACGCCAGCACCGCGTCGCCGTCGGTGCTGATGCGGATCCGATCCGGGTGGTCGATCGACAGTGCGGCGCCCGCGCGGTGAGCCGCTTCGGCACCGGCGGCCAGTGCCCGCACGGCCCGGGCGGCACCGGCGGCCGACGGACCGTCGGCGGCGACCTCGGCCAGCGAGGAGCCGGCGATCCACTCGGTCACGACCACGCCGCCGGAGGCACTGCGGACCACATCGAGGATGCGTGCCACCCCGGCACTGTGCAGCTGACCCAGCCGGCGCGTGCGGTTCAAGATCGCCTGCGGAGCGTCGGGCCACTGGTCGCGGTCCTCCGGCCGGTAGGGCGGTGCCTGCTGGTCCGGGTCGACGAAGGTCAAGCCGACCTCGCGGTTGAGCTGGGTGTCCTGGGCACGCCAGAACGCCATCGTCGCGGTACCGCCGTGAGATTCGAGCAGCCGGTACCGGCCGCCGGCGATGGCGGCTCCGGGCATCAGACGTGGCCCGCGCGGTGGCGTCGGCGCCGGAGGCTGCTGCGTCATCGGGGGGAGTCCTGTTCGGGGCGGAACCTGGGCGGTCGAGCGGGTCGTCGGGTCGGGTGGGGTCTGGGCGGACGCGTCCTGGGCGGGGACAGCGCGTGTGCGCTGCCGGGACGGCGGGAGATCGGCCACGGCGCCGATCAGCGGGATCACGGTGGTCTCCCCCGCGGCGCCACCGCTGGTCACGCCGTACTCCTGCCAGCTCGCCGAGCCGCGGTCGAAGCGTCGTCGTACCTCTACCTGACCAGAGTACGGGAGCGCCTCGTCGGTGCTGATCCGCGGGAACTGCACGGTCAACGTCGTGGCATCGACGGCGCTGCGGTCGGTCGCGGCGCTCTGGCGGGCGGCCACGGCGGGGATGAAGCGACCCACCAGCCGCAGGATGGAACCGGAGATGGTCACCATGTCGGGGATCCGCAGGGCGACCAGGATCAGATAGATCACCGCCAGAACGACCACCCCGGTGATACCCAGGTAGACCAGCGAACCGATCTTCCCGGCGTGCGTCGACATCTGCGAGAAGCCGGTGAGATGAGCTACCAGCCACACCGCGGCGGCGACGCCGATCGATACGCCGAGGGTCAGCAGGGTGGTCCGGGTGACGTGGCGCATCTTGGCCCTGCCGAGCGTGCGGTAGAGCAGGAAGTGCCCGACGACGGCGCCGACCAGGTAGCCGAGCCCGTTCGACAGCGCCAGCCAGCGCACCACCAGTTCCTGGTCGGTGAACAGCACCGGCCCCACGTACGACGACGCCACCTTCACCACCGTGATGCCCAAGACCATGACCGTCGGCGTCCAGGCGTCTTCGCGGGCGTAGAACACGCGCAGCTGCACCAGGGTCATCGCATACGGGATCAGGGTGAACGCACCCCAGGCCAGTACCGAGCCGAGCTGCTCGGCGTCGGTGGCGTCGAAGTGCCCGAAGTTGAAGATCGCCACGCCCAGCGCAGGACCGAACAGGGTCATGTAGGCGACCGTCGGCAGTAGTGCCAGCATGGTCAGCCGGGTGGCCAGCGACATGTCGTCGACCACCGCATCGGTGTCTTCGGCGGCGGCATTGCGCGACAGCCGGGGCATGATCGCAGTCAGGATCGTCACACCCAGCACTCCGTAGGGCAGCTGCAGCAGCTGCCAGGAGGTGGCGTAGACGGCGATGCCCGAGTCGGTGGCGGCGGCCGCGATCCGGTAGGTGACCACCAGACCGATCTGCAGGATCAGCACGTAGAAGACGATCGCCACGGCCATGTTGCCGAAGCGGCGCAGCCGGGCGTCGATCCCCCACTGAATCCGGAGCCGGATCCCGGCGCGTTTGAGATACGGCAGCAGGATCGCGGCCTGCACCACCACACCGAGAGTGGTGCCCACACCCAGGACCAGCAGCTTCGGACTGCTCATCGCCAGTGGATTGATGGTGATGTCGCCGGGCATCAGGAAGTACAGGACCAGAGTGACGATCTGCACGATGTTGTTCAGCACCGGTGCCCAGGCCCCGGGTTTGAACACGTTCTTCATGTTCAGGATGGCCATGAACAGCGCCGAGAGGCCGTAGAACAGGATCTCCGGCAGCAGCAGATAGGCCAGGGCCGTGGTCAGCGGCCGGTCCACCTTGCCGTCGCCCACGTTCAGGGCGGTCAGCACGGGGGCGGCGATCAGGGCGGCGATCGTGGCCACGGTCAGAATCGCCAGTGTCAGGGTGAAGATCCGGTTGATGAAGCCGGCGCCACCGTCGGGGTCTTCGGTCTCGGCCCGCACGAGCACCGGAATGACGATCGCGGTGAGCACCGCACCCAGCACGACCTCGGCGATCATATTGGGCAGCACATAGGCGGCCTGGAAGGCCGACGACACCGCGGGCCCGAGCATCGCCAGCACCAGGACGGTACGGATGAATCCGGTGATACGGCTGGTCAGAGTGGCGATCGCGATGGATCCGCCGGTGCGCATCACCGAGGCGTCGGAATCGTCCACCGCACTGCGGGCGGCGGCATTCTCCTCGTCGATCGCGGTTTCGGCGAGCAGATGCGGCTCGGCTCCGTCGGCCAACGGACGAGCCCCGCCGGCCTCGTGTCTGCCCGGGGACGGTGGGGTGCGGCGCGGACCATGCGCAGCCGGCTGCTCGGGGCGTTCACGGCGTGAGTTCACGAATCCTCCGGGTGCGCTGCTTCGACGTGTTCGTGCCGGGCCCTGTCGAGGCGTTCTTCGTAGGGGGTCGATGCTTGCCGAAGCTCTTCGGCATCCGGTTCGGGACGATCCTCGTCGGCCGGATCGGACTGACCGCGGAAACGATGCCAGAGACGCCGGGCGGTCAGCAGCACCAGCACCGTCGCCGCGGCCACGGTGATCCAGAACAGCGGTTTGCCGTAGGCATTGGTGTAGATCTCCAGCGTCACCGGGTCGCTGAGCGGAACCCCGGTGGAGGTCACCATCGCGATCTGCACGGTGGCGCTCTCGGAACTGGATGCATGCGTGCCGATCTGAATCTGGCGGGTACCGATCGGGGGGATCTCCTGCACGCCCACGTCGCCGACGTTGAGCGCGGCCGGAGCCTGGATGTCCATGCGGACCCGGATCGGCAGCGCCAGATCGTTGCGGACGATCAGCAGCAGCGGACTGCGCTCGGAGGCCAGCGTGTATCGCCCGCCGGGGTCGAGCAGGGCCACCGCCTCGACCATGCGCCTGAGCGTCGCGGTGGTCCCGGCGACCCGCATCTCCCGCAGCTCCCGGGCCGTGGCGACGGTCTGCGACTGCGGGGTGGTCACCGCCCGCAGCATGTCCTCCTGCAACGGCGCCACATAGGTCTGCGGGCTGGTGACGGTATCGCGCGAGCCGACCAGGGCGCCCTGCAACTGCGCGGTGAGAGCCAGATCGGCCCGGATCTCCTGGGCGCCGGCGCTGCTCACCGGGAAACCGCCGGCCACCAGGGGATCGACGTCACCGGGGGTCACCAGGGCGGTGGGCTCGGTGGCCTCGGGCAGATATTCGATCATCTCGGCGAGCCCGACCGGACGGGCGGTACCCGAGGCGATCAGCAGATCAGCCATGCCCAGCAGGGTCGCCGCATCGTCGGGGGTCGGGGCCCAATAGGTCGGCGGCATGATCATCGCGCTGCGGCCGATGATCGGTGCCGGAGCGCCCTCGTCGGGAACGGTCAGCGCGGGAAAGGCCAGGGCCGCGGCCGCGCTCTGCCGCCGGCTGAGCGGTGATTCCCCGCGCAGGCTCGGCTGCTGCCAGCCGGGGATGATCGACGGAACCACCGGACCGGTCCCGGCCGCACCGATGGCGGCCGAGATCGGCACCGCATAGGTCTGCAGGGCGATCGGCCCGGACTGGTAGCGGCCCTGCTCGTCGCGCCCGGCCGGTGCCACCGCCGAGGAGGCGACCGCCGCCATCAGCCGGTCCTGGCCCACGAGCACCTCGCGGCCGGCCTGCGACAGGGTGCCCACCGCCGGGATGGTGATCCCGCGCAGCGAGGTGACCCCGAGCAGGGCGTCGACGATGTCGGCGACGCCGTTCACCGCGGTCGCGGTCAGCTGGTCGTCCCCGATGACCGCCAGCGAATCCAGCCCGGCCTGCGCGAACGGCAGGGCGGTCACACACAGTTCCTGGGCCAGTTTGCGCAGCTTACCGAGCCAGGCGCGGGCGGCCTCCTGGCCGGCGCCCGGGCTGGTGGCGGCCCGAGGATCGACCGGATCATCGCTGACCAGATAACCCAGCGTCATCCCGTGCACGGTGACCAGCAGATCGGGATCGATCGCCAGGCACAGACCGCTGCGGACCCGTTCGTCGAACCGGTCGCCGGTGGTCAGCTCGCTCAGCGACTCGAGCTGGGAACCGAGCCGGCCCTCCGGACGCAGCGAGGCGGCCAGATCGTCGCTGATCAGCCGGACCGGTTCGGTGCGGCCGCCCAGGCCGCCGGGTGCCAGTTGGGGCGGAGCGGCCAGCGGCCAGATCATCGTCAGGGCGGCCGGTGCCGAGGTGTCCGGCGCCAGGGAGCCGTCCCGGCCCAGCCGGGGATCGGCGCCCTCATAGACCGGGTCGACGAAGCCGCTCGCCCGGCCGGGATCGGCGGGCAATGACAGCACCGGCAGCAGTGTGCGCGAGTCGGCCACCGAGACCACCCCTACCGACTCGGGTGTGCCGATCACATTGACCAGCAGCGGGTACACACCGGTATCGGTGATCTGCAGGCCGCCGGGACCGGCGATGGGTACTTCGATGTCGACGTCGGTGCTCTGCCCCGGATCGAGGGTGCCCGATACGGTGCGCAGTGCCGTGATCGCCGGGAAGCCGGCCGAGGAGGCCATCAGCCCGGTGCGCAGCTGGACGGCATCGGTCAGTGCCGAGCCGGCCTGCAGCCGCACTCGCACCTCGCTGATGGGCCGGTCGAAGGTGTTGGTCAGGCGGCCCCGTACCCGCACGGTGTCACCGTCGGCGCTGGTCACTGTGGAGGGGGTGATCTCGGTGAGGCTCAACCGGGCGTATTCGGGTTCGACGGCGCGGGCGGTGCCGGCGCCCAGCAGCGGGGCGATGCCGAGGCCGAGGACCAGCAGCAGAGTCCCGAGGAGGGTGGACAGGACAGCGGCCGAGCGCCGCGCCGATTCAGCTGCCACCGTCGGCACGGGTGCCGGCATTGGGTCGCCGAGACCGGCGTCGACGGCGCCGCGACTTGGCCGGTGGTGGCTCGTTGCGGCGCTGGTTGCGGGCGGCGGCGGCTTTCTCATAGTCGTTCGGCTCGGTGCGGCTGGCCTCGGCCTGGTTCCGGGCCAGCCGGTCGGGATCGCTGCGGAGATCGGCGATCACCGCCTCGGCCGTCCGGGCGAGTCGTCGCTCGTCAGAGTACGTCAGCCTGCGCGGCAATTCGGTGAGCGGCACCCAGGCGACCGCGGCGACCTCGTAATCGGTGTCCGAGAGCACCCCGTCGACGTACTTGAGCAGATAGTGGTGCACGGTCTTGTGGATCCGCCGGCCCTCGCTGACGAACCAGTAGTCGATCTTCCCCAGCGGTGCGACCACAGCGCCGGTGATCCCGGTCTCCTCAGAGATCTCCCGGATCGCGGTCTGCTCGGTGGTCTCACCGGTTTCGATGTGTCCCTTGGGCAACGACCACATCATCCGGCCGCGCCGATCGATGCGGGCGATCAGCACCGCCTGCAGCTGATCGAAGGGCTCGTCCAGGTTCGACAGCACCAGACCGCCGGCGGAGGTCTCCCGAACGGTGCGCAGCCGCTGCCCGCCCCCGGCCTGGGGACGGTTCTGTTGCGCAGGCCGGGGTTTTCCGTGCGGACGGCGGCTGGTGGGAGGCATCGCCGCCGGTGTCCCGGGTTTGGGTTCGGCAGTCCGCCGGGGCGGGGCCGGCGTCGTCTCGGCCGGGCCGCCGGAGCGAGTCGCTGCAGCGTTGCCAGTGGTCTTGGCCTGCGACGATTGCTGCTGCCCGCCGGCAGCGGCACCGCCTTTACCGCGGCGACGGCCGCGGCGCCGTCCCCGGCGGTTGCGGCGCGGACCCGGTGTCTGCGGGTCGCCGGATGCCGGACCGTCGTTCACGACGTCCGGTCGGCTCACCGGTGACTCAGCAGACACACCCTGACTCTATCTGCTCTTAACTCGGCGTTCGTTAGGCTGGGATCTCATGACCGACCGTGATTCCGCCGCCATCGCCGTCGATCGAACGCAGCGGCGAGCCCGGTTGCTCGCCGCCGCGGCGATCACACTGCGGGACTTGAGCGATGTCTTCACCCCGCTGGCCGAGCGTTTCGCCCGCCACGGGCACGAGCTGTACCTTGTCGGCGGCAGTGTGCGCGATGCCGTGCTCGGCCGGCTCGGCAACGACCTGGACTTCACCACCGATGCACGGCCGGAGACGATCGCCGAGATCCTCGGGGAGTGGGCCGAAGCGGTGTGGACCACCGGTATCGAATTCGGCACCGTCAGCGGGGTCAAGGACGGCAACACCGTCGAGATCACCACCTACCGCTCCGATGTCTACGACCGCATCGGACGCAACCCGGCCGTCACCTTCGGCGACACCCTCGAAGACGACCTGATCCGCCGGGACTTCCGCGTCAACGCGATGGCGGTCAAGCTGAATCCGGACGGCACCCAGGAGTTCTGCGATCCGCTCGACGGGATGGACGATCTGCTGGCCGGGGTCATCGACACCCCCGCGGCCCCGGAGGACTCGTTCAACGACGACCCGCTCCGGATGCTGCGCGGTCTGCGCTTCGTCTCCCAGCTGGGCTTCACCCTGTCGGACCGGACCCTGGCGGCGATCACAGCGATGGCCGCGCAGATCGACCGCATCACCGCCGAACGCATCCAGGTGGAACTGGACAAGCTGATCTGCGGGGAACATCCGATCGAAGCCATCGATCTGCTGGTGAGCACCGGGCTGGCCGATCGGCTGCTGCCGGAGATCCCGGGGATGCAGTTGACCATCGACGAGCACCATCAGCACAAGGACGTCTACCAGCATTCGCTGACCGTGCTCCAACAGGCGATCGCGCTGGAGGACGGTGGCCCCGACCCGGTGCTGCGCTGGGCGGCTCTGCTGCACGACATCGGAAAGCCGGCGACCCGGCGGCACGAGCCGGGCGGCGGTGTCAGCTTCCACCATCACGAGGTGGTCGGCGCCAAGATGGTCCGCAAGCGTATGCGGGCACTGAAATACTCCAAGGCGATGGTCGACGACGTCTCCCAGCTGGTCTTCCTGCATCTGCGGTTCCACGGCTACGGCGAGGGCCGCTGGACCGATTCGGCGGTGCGCCGGTATGTGACCGACGCCGGTCCCCTGCTGGACCGGCTGCACAAGCTGGTGCGGGCCGACTGCACCACGCGCAACCGGCGGCGCGCACGGCGGCTCCAGGAGACCTACGACGGTCTGGAGGAGCGGATCACGCAGCTGCAGGCCGCCGAGGATCTGGAGCGTGTCCGACCCGATCTGGACGGCAACGCGATCATGGAACTGCTCGGGATCCCCGCCGGTCCACAGGTCGGCGAGGCCTGGCGGTATCTGAAGGAGTTGCGGCTGGACTCGGGGCCGCTGTCGCGGGACGAGGCCGAGGCGGCTCTTCTGCAGTGGTGGGAGCAGCGGTAGATTACCGGTATGTACTGCAGCGATCTGGGTGAACAGTGGCACGCGGCCCGTATCGAACCGACGATCGCGCACCTGGACTCGGCGGCGGCCGGCCGCTCGTCGTCGGCGGTGATCGACACCATCACCGACCACCTGTGGCGCGAGGCCGAACACGGTTCGCAAGTGGCCGCGCAGGAGCAGGAGCAGGCACTGGCCCGAGGTCGTCGTGCCCTGGCCTCGCTCATCGGGCACACCCCCGATGAGCTCAGCTACCGCGACAGCGCTCGCTCGTGCCTGCGTGTCCTGCTGCACTACTGGAACCTGCCGATCGCCTCGACGGTGTGGGTTGCGGCCAACGAGTTCGGGCCGAACCTGGACCAGTTCGAGCAGCGCGGCATCGCCGTACGCGCCATGCCCTCGCGCGACGTGTACGGGCATGTCGACGTCGATGCGCTGGAGAACATGCTGCAGTTCGAGCAGCCCGACTTCATCCACGTCTGCCAGATCGGCGCTGCTGGCGGTGTGGTGCAGCCCGTGCACGAGATCGTCGAGGTCGCCCACCACGCCGAGGTCCCGGTGGTGGTCGATATGGCCCAGTCGGTCGGCCACGTCCCCACCGTCACCGGCGCCGACATCGTCTACGGCACCGCACGCAAATGGCTCACCGGTCCGCGAGCGATCGGTTTCATCGCGGTGCGCGCCGACGCGATCCGGCCGGTGACCATCGAGTCGTCGGAACGCTACGTCGCCGGGGCCCTGGGTCTGGGACAGGCGGTGGCCGAACTGCAGGACATCGGCCAGCAGGTGGTTTACCGCGAACTGGCCCACATCGGCCGCACCGTGCGGGAGCGGCTCACCGGAATCGCATCCTGGGAGGTCCTCGAACCGGTCGAGGAGCCGTCGGCGCTGGTGACGTTGCTGCCGCCACCTGGGTGGCAGCCCAGCGACGTGGCCGCCGCCCAGCGGCGCCTGCAGGAGTCGGGAATCCTGGTGACCTGCGCCGACTCCTGGCGCGCACCGCTCGCCGGCGAGCAGTCCGTGCTGCGGATCTCCCCGCATCTGGATCTGCGCCGCTCGGAGCTCGATGCGCTGGCCGGTCAGCTCCGGACCATGGGCTACTGACCGTCCCCGACACACCGGCGGCGCTCGCGGGGGAACCCGACCGGCCCCCGGTGCGTCTAACCGATATGGACCCCCTCGAGTACTTCTTCGGTGTCGGCGACGGTGAACTCTCGGTCTGGCACTCCCCCGCCGACCTGGATCTGGACGGCGACGGGATACCCGATGCGGTGGCCCTGGACTTCGACGGCGACGGGCTGATCGACGATGCGATGTGGGATTCCGACGGCGACGGCGTAGCCGACCGGGTGCTGCTGGACGTCGCCGCCGACGGCACCGCCGCGGCGGTCTTCGCCGACAGCGGCCTGGGCCTGTGGGATCAGCCGATCGTCCGGCTGCCCGTCGACGTGGACGGGGACGGGCGGCCCGATCATTTCCTGGAAGACACCGACGGTGACGGGATCGCCGATCGTGTGGTCGACGGACCGGGGTAGCCGCCGCGGCGCGGATGCCGCAGCCACACCACTGCGGCGCCGAGCAGGTAGAGACAGGAGGCGAAGACCACCGGTCCGGGGGCGAAGCCGTCGGCCGGCAGCACGACGGCACCCAGGAACATCGCCGCGACGAAGGCGACGTTGAAGATCGCGTCCTGGACGGCGAAGACCTGCCCGCGGTAGGTATCGGAGATATCGGCCTGCATGGCCAGATCACCGCAGAGTTTCACCGTCTGCCCGGCCAGCCCCAGCAGCAGGGCACCCCCGCAGATCGTCGTCCAGCTCAGATACAGCAGACCCAGTTCGGCACCGGCGGCCACCAGCAGCGCCCCCGCGATGGTCCAGCGCCGACCGATCCGATGCACCAGCACCGGGGTGGTGAAGGCGGCCGCCAGTGCGCCGACCGCGACACCGGCTCCCAGCACCACGATCGCGCCGACGTCGTGCCCGCGGATCGGCCCCAGGTCGCTGGTGCGCACCAGCAACAGCATCATCAGCGAGTTGATCCCGAAGACGAAGCGGTGCACCCCGATCGCGGCCAGCACGGTGGCCACGGTGGTGGTGGTCGCGGCTGCCCGCACACCGTGACCCAGCCCGTGCGCCACCGCGAACAGGGCCGAACGGCCGGCGTCGTCGGGCTGATCGGGTCCCAGGAACCGGCGGGGGAAGCCGGCGGCCAGCAGCCCGGAGACCAGAGTGATCACCGCGCCGGCCAGCAGGGTGGCCGCCGACCCGGCATCGTCGGCCCCGAAGATCGCGCGCAGCATGCTCGACAGACCGAAACCGGCGGCCAGGAGTCCAGCACCCAGGGTGGTGAAGAAGGCGTTCATCTCGATCAGCACGTCCCGGGAGGCGACGTGCGGCAGGGACGCCGACAGCCCCGAGGCGATGAACCGGCTGGCCCCGGTCACCGTCAGGGCCGCGAGCAGCACCACCGCATCCGGCGCGCCGGTGCCCATCGCCAGGGCCACCGAGGCGATGGCGGCGGCCCGGAAGACGTTGACCCAGAGCAGCACCCGCCGCCGGTCCCAGTGGTCCAGGAGGGCGCCGGCGAACGGGCCGATCACCGAGTACGGCAGCAGCAGGACCGCGAAGCCCGCGGCGATCGCCAGCGCGTCGGAGTGCCGGTCGGGATTGAACAGGATCGACAACGCCAGCGCGGCCTGGAACGCGCCCTCGCTGAGCTGGCTGGTCAGCCGCACCAGCAGCAAGCGCCACAGGCCCGGCGAATGACCCAGCGATCGGAGGAATCCCACCGGTCGACAGTAGCCCGGATATGCCATGATGGATCGGTGGCTGGCGATGAGTACCGCGACCCGGCGCAGGTCCGCCCGGGTTCTGTGCTGATCGCATCGACATCGCTGATCGGCCCCACGTTCGTGCGCACCGTCATCTACGTGATTGAGCACGACGAATACGGCACCCTCGGGGTGGTGCTCAACCGGATGAGCCAGGCCGCCGTCTTCAACGTGCTGCCCCAGTGGTCGGAGCTGGCCGCCTCCCCGCGCGCGGTGTTCATCGGCGGACCGGTGCAGACCGAGTCGGCGGTCTGTCTGGGCGTGGTCAAGACCGGCACCGACCTGGAGACACAGCCGAGACTGCACCAGGTTCGCGGCCCGGTGTGCATGGTCGACCTGGACGCCGATCCCGACGACCTAGAAACGGTCCTCACCGGGGTCCGGATCTTCGCCGGGTATGCCGGCTGGGGTGCCGGTCAGCTCGACGACGAGATCACCGAAGGCAGTTGGCTGGTCACCACCGGTCTGCCGTCGGATCTGCTGGCACCGGCCACCGTCGACGTCTGGAACGAGGTGCTGCGCCGCCAGGAGTGGCCGCTACCGCTGCTGGCCACCTACCCCGCCGACACCCTGACCAACTGAAATGCACGCACTGTCCGAATTGCTCACCGAGGTCATCAATCTGGCCCCGGCGTGGGCGGTCTACCTGGTGGTCGCGCTGGTCCTGTTCTCCGAGACCGCGATCTTGATCTGCGGGATGATCGTCCCCAGCGAGGCGACGCTCATCGCCGCAGGGGTGGCGGCGGCGATCGGTAAACCCAATATCGTCGTTCTGATCGCGATCGCCGTCGGTGCGGCCCTGGCCGGTGACCTGATCGGCTACTGGGTCGGGACCCGGTCGGGCCCGCGGATCCAGGAGTCGTGGGCGGGCCGCAAATTCGGTGAAGACCACTGGCGGCACGCCGAGACACGGGTGCGCGAGAACGTCTTCGTGACCGTGCCGATCGGCCGGTGGCTCGGCTACGTCCGGACGCTGGTGCCGATCACGGCCGGGATGTCGGCGGTCTCACTGCGCCGGTACGCGGTGGCGACGTTCTTCGGCGGGGCGACATGGGCCACATCGGTGCTGCTGCTGGCCTATCTGCTCGGTGCGACGGCCGGTGCCCGGCTGATCGGCATCATGGTGGTGGCTCTGGTGGCCGCCGGGGTGCTGATCGTGGTGGTGCGCTGGGTGTGTCACCGGATCGTGATGCGCCGGCGCGGACCCGCCCCGAACGCCCTGCCGGCAACCGAATCGGTCTGACCGGCCGGTGGCTGAGGCGAGCCGATCGACCGGTGGCCTAGGAGCCCAGCGCGCGCTTCTGATAGTCGCGGCGCTCGGCCGCCGAGGCCGATTCGACCTGGTCGGGCACCATCTTGCGCATCAGGAAATCACGCAGCCCCTGCGGCAGTAGACCGGCGACCGCGACCAGCGGCCCCACGTACGACGGAATCGTGGTCACGAAGCGGGGTTTGGCGATCACCGCCAGCACCGCATCGGCGACGTCGTCGGGACTGAGGAGTTTGGCGGCGCCGGTCGCGGTGCCCTTGGCCAGTTCGGTGTCGACCACCCCGGGCAGGATCGCCGAGATCACCACCCCGCTCCCCCGCAGCTCCTCGCGCACCCCGGTCAGATAGCCCAGGACCGCGTGCTTGCTGGCGGCATAACTGGACTCCCCGGGCGGGGCCACCTTGGACGCCGCCGAGGCGATGGTGATGATCTGGCCGCCGCCGCGCTCACGCATGCGGGGGGCCACCAAGCGGATCCCGCGGATCACTCCGAGCACGTTCACTGCGAACATGGCTTCGGTCGCCTTCTCCGGCTCCTCGTCGAACGGGCCGACCCACATCACCCCGGCGTTGTTCACCAGCACGTCGATGGGGCCCAGGTCGGCGGTCACCGACTCCAGAAAGGCCTGGTAGGACTCCTCATCGGTGACATCTAGCGAATACCCGCGCATACCCCCGCCCAGTTCGTCGGCGGTGGCGCGGGCACCGGCCGCATCGCGGTCACCGATCGCAACCCGGGCGCCGGACCAGGCCGCCTGTTCGGCGATCTGCCGCCCGATGCCGGCCGCACCGCCGGTCACCGCGATTACCAGTCCTTCGAGCTGTGGATTCGCCATACCTTCAGCCTGACACATCCGGTGCCCGGTGGACAGGATGATCGCCTCGGACGGGTCTTAGGAACCGGTCGTCAGACCAGGGCTGCGTCCTCCTGCTGTCCGGCCTGGCGGCCGTACCGGGTGGCCAGCCATGAGCAGAGGATCAGCTGTACCTGATGGAAGATCATCAGCGGCAGGATGATCAGGCCGACCTGCGAACCGGCGAACAGGACGGTGGCCATCGGCAGACCGGTCGCCAGGGACTTCTTGGTGCCGCAGAACTGGATGGCGATGGTGTCGCCGCGATCGAAGCCGAGCCGGCGGGGCAGCCACCCCGAGAGCATCAGCATCACGATGACCAGGGCGGTGGCGATCAACGTCATCCAGACCACCTCCCAGGCCGTGATCAACGACCACAGCCCCTGCTGCACCCCTTCACTGAAGGCGACGTAGACCACCAGCACGATCGAGCCCCGGTCTACGTACTTGGTGGGTTCGGCATAGCGGTTGAGTACCGGGGCCACCCACGGTCGCAGCAACTGGCCGAGGATGAACGGCAAGAGGATCTGCAGCATGATCTTGGTGATCGAGGAGGCGTCCACGTGCACCCCGGCGTCGGTGCTCATCAGCCACACCACCAGCAGCGGGGTCAGGAACACCCCCAGCAGGTTCGACACCGAGGCGCTGACGATCGCCCCGGGGACATTGCCCTTGGCGATCGAGGTGAACGCGATCGACGACTGCACCGTGGAGGGCACCAACGTCAGATACAACAGACCCGCCGACAGATCCTTGCCGATCACATGACTCAGCAGCGGTGCCAGCACCACTCCGACGATCGGGAACAGCACAAAGGTGAAGACCAGAATGGTCAGGTGCAGCCGCCAGTGGGTCAGACCGGCCAGCGCCTCACGCGGATGCAGCCGGGTGCCGTAGAGGAAGAACAGCAGGGCGATCGCGGCGATCACCACGTAGTCGAGGATCTCGGCGAAGATGCCGCCGGCCGGGGCGAATGCGGCGACCACCACGGCCAGCATGATCGTCATCACGAAGCCGTCGATCGGCGATCGCGCCATCCACTTGGCGAACATCGACGTGGATACTCCCTAGGGCTGGTGTGAGTCGCTGGCCTGCGATTCCGGCAGGCACATGCCGCTCAGCGCGCACGACCCGCAACTGGACTCCCCGCAATCGGCAGCCGGATCGGCCGAGCCGGTCTGGCTGTGGTCGGCACCGTCGGTCTGCTCGCCACCGGAGCAACACCCGCTGCTGCAGCCGCCGCTTTGTTCCTGCGGCGGGACCAGCGCCTGTGCCGCACGGACGGCCACCCCGCTGACCATCGACACCGCCAGCAGACCGATCAGCAGTCCGCCCAGCGCGTAAACGAAGCCCCACCGATTCGCCAGAGACAGCAGTCCGCCCAGCACCGCGACCACGGCGCCGCCGAGGAAACCGGGAGCGGCGACGCGGTGCGCCAGGACCCAGGCCTCCTGTGAGGAGACGGTCTCGGCGGTCCGGACACCGGCCCAGCGGTTCCCGGGGAAACGGCCGGCCAGACCCGCCAGACCGATCACGGCCCACAGGGCCGCGAAAGCGAAGGCCACGACGGCGGCGATCAGGGACGCGAGGTGCACGCCTTCGATGGTATCGCCGAGGCGGCTCCCGGTGCGCATCGGTGACGATTTACCCTGGTCGGGTGAGCATCGCCGAGAACACCCCGGGTCACCGTTACACCGCGCAGACCGCCGGTGACATCGAATCCCGCTGGCAGGAGTACTGGACCACGAATCAGACCTTCGCCGCACCGAACCCGGTCGGACCGCTCGCCGGCGACTTCTCGGCGTTCTCCGGTTCCGGCCCGCAGGCGCCGGACAAGCTGTTCGTGCAGGACATGTTCCCCTACCCTTCCGGTGCCGGACTGCATGTGGGTCACCCGCTGGGATTCATCGCCTCGGACGTCTACGCCCGCTACCAGCGGATGGCCGGATACAACGTCCTGCACACCATGGGCTTCGACTCCTTCGGTCTGCCCGCCGAGCAGTACGCGGTGCAGACCGGCACCCACCCGCGGACCACCACCGAAGCCAATATCGAGCGGTATCTGCAGCAGATCCGCCGGCTGGGTCTGGGCCATGACGAACGACGGCGCGTGGCCACCACCGATGTGGACTTCTACCGGTGGACGCAGTGGATCTTCCTGCAGATCTACAACGCCTGGTTCGACGACGACCGGCAGCAGGCGCGGCACATCAGCGAGCTGATCGCCGATTTCGACTCCGGCGCCAGGACCCCCGACGACGGACGGGTCTGGGCCGAACTCGACGAGGCCGGCCGCCGCGAGGTCCTGGACTCCTACCGGCTGGTGTATCTGAGCGATTCGCTGGTCAACTGGTGCCCCGGCTTGGGCACGGTGCTGGCCAACGAGGAGGTCACCGCCGAAGGCCGCAGTGAACGCGGCAACTTCCCGGTCTTCCGCAAGAATCTGCGGCAGTGGATGATGCGGATCACCGCCTACTCCGACCGGCTGCTGGACGATCTGGACCTGCTGGACTGGCCGGAGAAGGTCAAGACGATGCAGCGCAACTGGATCGGCCGCTCCCTGGGCGCCCGGGTGCAGTTCCCGGTCCCCGGCGTGTCGGGCGAGGTCGCGCCCATCGAAGTGTTCACCACCCGCCCCGACACCCTGTTCGGTGCCAGTTACATGGTGCTGGCCCCCGAGCACGAGCTGGTCGATCAGATCGTCGCCGAGGCCTGGCCCGAGGGCACCGATGAGCGCTGGACCGGTGTGGCCGGCAGTGAGGCGGCCGGCACCGGCGGCTACCGCGCCGCTGACCCGCGCACCGCGGTGGTGGCCTATCGCGCCCTGATCGCGGCCAAGAGCGATCTGGAGCGGCAGGAGAACAAGGACAAGACCGGCGTCTTCACTGGTGCCTACGCCACCAACCCGGTCAACGGGGAACAGCTGCCGGTCTTCATCGCCGACTATGTGCTGATCGGCTACGGCACCGGTGCCATCATGGCGGTGCCCGGCCACGACGAACGCGACTTCGAGTTCGCCAGCGCCTTCGGGCTGCCGATCCGCGAGGTGATCGGCAGCGAGCAAGGCATCGCCGAGGGCGCGTACACCGGTGACGGTCCGCTGATCAACAGTGGTTTTCTCGACGGACTGGCGGTCGACGAGGCCAAGGCCGCGATCATCGAACGCCTCGAGGCCGACGGCACCGGGGTGGGCACCACGGCGTTCAAGCTGCGCGACTGGCTCTTCGCCCGGCAGCGGTACTGGGGCGAACCCTTCCCCATCGTCTACGGTCCCGACGGTGCACCGGTGGCGTTGCCGGAGACCATGCTGCCGGTCGAGCTGCCCGAGGTGGCCGACTACGCGCCGGTGGCCTTCGATCCCGAGGACGCCGACAGCCGGCCCTCTCCCCCGCTGGCCAAGGCCACCGAGTGGGTCGCCGTCGACCTGGATCTGGGCGACGGGCTCAGGCGCTACACCCGCGACACGAACGTGATGCCGCAGTGGGCCGGCAGCTCCTGGTACCAGTTGCGCTACATCGATCCGACCAACGAGCAGACCCTGTGCGCCAAGGAGAACGAGGCCTACTGGATGGGCCCGCGGCCGCAGTTGCACGGCTCCGATGATCCGGGCGGACTGGATCTGTACATCGGTGGCGTCGAGCATGCGGTGCTGCACCTGCTCTACTCGCGGTTCTGGCACAAGGTGCTCTACGACCTGGGCTATGTGACCAGCAGCGAGCCGTACCGCAAGCTGTTCAACCAGGGCATGATCCAGGCCTACGCTTACACCGATTCCCGCGGCGTCTACGTGCCGGCCGAAGACGTCGTCGAACGCGACGGAACGTTCTTCTACCAGGACCAGGAGGTGACGCAGGAGTACGGGAAGATGGGCAAATCGCTCAAGAACTCGGTCACCCCTGACGATATCTGCGCCGAGTACGGTGCCGACACCCTGCGTGTCTACGAGATGGCGATGGGTCCGCTGGACCAGTCGCGGCCGTGGGCCACCAAGGACGTCGTGGGCGCCCAGCGTTTCCTGCAGCGTGTGTGGCGGCTGGTGGTCGACGAAGAGACCGGCGGACTGCGGGTCACCGACGCGCCGGCCTCCGAGGAGACCCGCCGCGCCGTGCACAAGACGATCGCCGGGGTGCGCGAGGACTTCGCCGGGCTGCGGATGAACACCGCGGGCGCCAAACTGATCGAACTGGTCAATCACCTCACCAAGACCTACCGCGACGGTGCGCCGCGCGAGGCGGTCGAGGCGCTGGTCCTGATGCTGGCACCGCTGGCCCCGCACCTGTCCGAAGAACTGTGGAACCGCTTGGGGCACAACGCTTCTCTGGCTCGCGGACCGTTTCCGGAGGTCGACGAGAGCTACCTCGTCGAAGACACCGTCGAGGTGCCGGTTCAGGTCAAGGGCAAGGTCCGCAGCCGGATCCAGGTGGCCGCCGATGCCGACGAGGCGACCGTGGTCGCCGCGGCCCTGGCCGATGAGAAGATCGCTCCCCTGCTCGACGGTGAACCGCGCAAGGTGATCTACGTTCCCGGCCGGATGGTCAACGTGGTGCCGTAGGACGGCACCGGATCGGCGGATGTGCGGTGCGCAGGTGCCTCAGAGCGTGATGCGCTTCTGCTCGCCGACCCCGAACATGCCGTCGACGTTGAGTGTGGCCCCCTGAGCCTCGATGGCGCCTTCGTACCATCCGTACGGTGCATAGTAGGCCGCCAGCGCCTTACGCGGGCCGACGTGCATCGTCGAACGGACGGTCGGGGTGAAGGTGACATCCACGGCGCCGGAGGCATCGCGGATCAGCCATTTGCCCCACGGTCCCTGCGGTCGTTCGACGGTGACCGGCGGAAGCCGGTGCAGGGTGTTGCCGATCCAGAGTGCGTTCTCGTTGAAGACCGCAGGGTCGAGGATCTGGTTGGCGGTCAGGTTGAAGCCCTCGACTCTGCCCGGATCGCCACCGTTGCCTGGGGCGCGGCGGGCGGCGGTGACCCAGTCGTACCGCATCGGGCGCGGGTAGTCGCCGTGATGGTCGTCCAGGATCAGGAAACCGCGGTCGGCGGCGATGCCGACCCGTTCGCCGCCGATCACCAGGGAGCCGTCCATCGGCATCATGACCTTATGGCTGTAGAGGGCCCGGTCGACGCTGAACGGATGCACCGTGACCAGGTGTGCAGCCTCCTCCGGTCCGCAGCTGCCGACCACGTGCAGGCCCATCGACGGCAGGTCGCCGCGACCGGGATGGTGCGCGTCGACGGCGATGCGGTCGCGCTCGAGATGGTTGCCGATCTCCACCCGGAAATCGGCGACCCGGCCCCGCGAGGAGGAGGCCAGCAGGCCCCGGGCCACCGATAGCGTCGGGGCCGGCATCTTGGTCTCCCAGCGCAGGATGGAGTCGTCGTTCTTGTTCACCGCCAGGATCTGGATCAGGCCGATGGTCTTGGCGTTGTAGACGGCACCGAGGACGAACCAGTCGTCGTCGCCGAGCTGGAAGGCCTCCCACTCCTTGAGCCGCAGGTTGCGGTTCATCCGCCGCAGCGAGCGGAAGCGGCCGTGGGGGGTGCCTTCGGCGTCGAGCCGGGTACCGGCATCGAGCGGGTTGATCAGGGGAATGGGGCCGTCGTAGGTGCCGAAGGCGTAGCGTCCGTCCTCGACGAGGGCGGGCGGGGGCGGAGTGGGCGCCGGAGGAAATATCGGAGTGGACATAGCGCCTACGACGGTAGCCGACCGGCCCGGTCACCCGGTGCGGCGGATCTGGACCACTCGCTGCAGCGCCCAATCGAGCCGGGACAGCATCCGCGCCGCGGTGCCCTGGTCGGACCGGTCGTCGTCGGGAACCGCCTGCAGCAGGCCGGGTACCGTGGTGTCTGTGGTGCTCGCGGGGCCGGGATCACCGGTGAGCAGGGCATCCCGGGCCTGTACCGCGCCGGTGCGGACCTCGTCGACGGACGCGGCCAGCGCGGGGCGCAGCGCCGGATCGGCGGGGATCGCCGAGGTTCCGGTGGTCAGGGAGATCGCCACATCGGCCAAGCGTCCGGCGAGCCGGGTGATCATGTCCTTGAGCCCGTCCAGTTCGGCGGCCTGCGCCCGATGTCCGGCCAGCAGGCTCACCGACAGGCTGTTCAGGGTGTCGTGGACGGCGGCGGCGGCCGCATCGAGTCCGGCGCTGGCCTCCAGGACACCTTCCTGGGCGTCGTCGCCGGTCAGGGCCGTCCGCACAGCGATCAGCAGATCGTCGAGGGCGGTGAAGTAGGCGGTCGTCTGCTGCCGTACCGCCGACCGCGAGGTGGTGGAGAAGATCAGGTAGGCGCACGCCACGCCGATCACGGCCCCGACGGCGGTCTCGGTGAGCCGCAGCTCCAGGATGTGCCGGTCGAGGATGCCCAGCAGCCCGTACAGGGCGGCCAGGACGATGGTGACGAAGAACGCTGTCGCGGTGTACTGCAGCGGGCCGAAATAGAGCATGCAGAACACTGCCACCACGCACATGGCGGTCAGGGCGGCGATATCGCCGTCGAACAGCACGGCCAGTCCGAAACCGACCAGCACGCCGCCCAGCGTCCCGACGATCCGGCGCGAGGCGCGGGTCAGGACCGCACCGCGGGTGGTGGTGCCGGCGAAGACGAGGAATGCGGTCAGCACCGCCCAGTACCAGCGGCTCGCCGAGATGGCTTCGCCGGTCACCGTGGCCAGCCCGGCGGCCACCATCACCTGGCCCGCCATGCGGCTGGTGACCGGCCAGTCCTGCCACTTCTGCCACCACCGGGTCCGGCCGGCGGCCGCCGGCGGGGGCGGCGAACCGGTGCCGGGCGCCGCAGAGCCCGTCGTGCCTTCCGCAGTCGACGCGGAACCGGGAGCCGGGGCGGGCGGGCCCGGTGCGGGA
>NZ_BANT01000023.1 GCF_000333015.1 Gordonia hirsuta DSM 44140 = NBRC 16056
CTGGATACGGCAGGGCAGGCAGACGTCGAGCAACTGCACCGGGACGGTCACCGCCCCGTCTCGATGGGCTTGCCCGCAGCCTCCCAGGCGACCATGCCACCGCTGACGCAGACACCGTCGATCCCGCGCTGCGCGAAGTACGAAAGCAGGCGGAACGAGCGCCCACTGGTCCGGCAGATCACCAACAGGTCGCAGTCCAGATCGATCTCGTCGACCCGGGCGGGCACATCGTCGAGAGGCATGTGCAGTGCACCGCGAACATGGCCCGACTCCCACTCGTCGTCTTCGCGGATGTCCAGAAGAATCTGATCGGTCACCGCGGTGAAGTCGTCGGGCAGCGCGGTGACGTCGATCTGCTCGATATCCATACTCACGATCTCCATATTCCCACAGACTGCGGTGCACGTGCCCGGCTTGGTCGCCCACCGCCGACTCCCCTGCCGATGGTGGCCGGCCGGCACGTACCACAGCCGACGCCGAGTCCCCACTGCAGCGGCCCGTCCGGGCCCCGGAGAGTTATCCACACCGCCGGTGCACAACAGTTGTCCACATAACCCCCATAGGGGCGGGTCCACTGTGGACAATCCTGTGGATTTGTGGACAAAAATCGAGGTCACTCGGCAAATAGTGACGGTATCCTCACGTTTTACGACGGAATTGTGCCGCCGTCCACCTGCGCGTCACCTTCTATTTTGCCGATGAACAAGCGCTCACTGCGCTATCCCCACTGTGGACAACGTGTGGACAACACGCCGCGCGACACTCTCAAGTTGACCTTTCGAGTTGCGCCGGCCGGTGTCATCCGAGCGGTGGACACCGCGGCGGTCCCGAGAACGACGGGCCGGCGGCGACGGGTGTCAGCGAGCGCAGAAATCAGCGAGTCGAGCGGCCTCGCGTTCCACCTCGGCACGCTCGCGCGGCTGCAGATCCACCGTCTCGGTCAGGTCGACCGCGCCGTCGCGCAGACGCCACGTCCCGGCCAGCCGCCCGTCGACGAGCACCCCGCCCGGGGCAGGTCCGGCGGCGCAGTCGGCACGACGGCCCTGCCGATCACGCACCCGGCCGCGATCGGCTCCGCTGAAGATCTCGTCGCCCGGCGCGAGGAACCGGACCGGCGCCGCCAGCTCCGCATCGGCGATCGGCAGACCGTCCAGGTCGTACAGTTCCTGGCCGTCGGGTCCGACGAGCCTAGCCAGCTCCCATTCGGCTTCCATCGCCTCCAGGAGGCGCGCCGTTCCGGCAAGACCGCACCATCGGGTCACCGCAGCGGCCGACGACGGTCCGAAGCCGCGCAGGTACATGCGGATCAGATCGCGGTGCGCCTCGGCCCCGGTGACCGCGGGCTCCCCGGCGCCGATCCATTCGTCGAGAAGTCCGTACCCCGGCTGCTGATCACCTGCCTGCCGGTCATCCGGCCGCTGCCCCGGCGGCCGGATCCGCACCAGCGGCGAACCGGTCTCGACCACCTCCAGCAGAGTGCGAACCGGTATCTGCGGCCACGTCCGGGACAGTTCGGCCCGCACCACCGCGCCGGGAACGCCGGCGCGGTGGCCGGTGAGCAGTCCGGTGGCCACCGCGAGGATCTGTGCACGGTCCACTCCCGGGGGCAGCGACGCAGCACGGCGGCTCGCCGTCACTGCCGGTTGCACCGCCTGCCGGATCCAGCGCGCATCCAGCCCGTCCATGACGAAGACCGCACCCCGGTGCAGCACCATCTCGACCACCTCCCGGGCGGTCAGCAGAGAGTCCAGCTCGTCCGGGTCGAAGCCATCGATCCGGGCGAAAAGTGCCTGCACCGGCGAACCGGAATCGCCGGCGGGCAGTCCGACGCAGCGGTCGATCACCTCGATGGCATCCTCATCGACGCGTTCGAGCAGATGCTGGCGCTGCAGCAGCGTCCGATTCCACTGGCCGGCGGTGAGCCTGGCGGACACGGGCGCAATCAGTCCCGGGCCGGGAAGGTCAACCCGGTCGCGGCATGGCAGCGGTAGCCGTTCGGATTCTTGTGCAGGTACTGCTGGTGCACCGGTTCGGCGTAGTAGAAGCGGCCCGCCCCGGCCGCCGACAGTTCACTGATCTCGGTGGTCACCGGCCCGTAACCCGCCTCGGCCAGCACCGGCGCGAATCGGGCGGCCGCCTGCGCGGCCTGCTCGGTGTCGGAGGCACTGAAGGTGTAGATCGCCGACCGGTACTGGGTGCCGATGTCGTTGCCCTGCCGCATCTCCTGCGTCGGGTCGTGGGAGGTGAAGAACACCGCGAGGATCTGCTCCAGGCTCACCTGCGCGGGATCGAACACCACCAGGACCGCCTCGGTGTGGCCGGTCCGGGCGGTGCACACCTCCTCGTAACTGGGGTTCGGGGTGTACCCGCCGGCGTAGCCCACCGCCGTGCTGACGACACCGGGCAGCTGCCAGAAGATCTCTTCGACGCCCCAGAAGCAGCCGCCGGCCAGCACGACCGCGTCCAGCGCATCGTCCCACCCGCCGATCCCGCCGGGTGTGTAGTCGCCCTCGGGCGAGACGACCCCCCGCAGCGGCCGGCCGAGCACCCCGTGCTCCGGCGGCAGCGGCATCTCCTCGTCGCGCCCCGGCAACGCCTCCGCGGGGTCGATCATCACGCGCTTGACGTCGGCGGCGGCCATGATTCGATCGAAGAGACTCATGCCTCCAGGGTACGGCGCCGGGGCGATTGGCTCGACCGTCGCCGACGCAGTAGGGTGACGCCCATACTGCAGGGTGTGATCTAGGGCACCCCGCACTGGCCCGGGGAGGGACGGGATGACCAGCGATCGCCAGTTCGTGACCAGTTCTCCGAACGTGACACGACACTCGGAGTCCTGGCCGATCTACAACGTGCGCACCCAGTGCGCGGCCATCGCCGTGACCATCCTGGTGATCGTCGCCGCGATCGTGCTGATCCTCGTTCTCTGACGCCGGCCTTCCATCAGCCCCCGCCCCGCCGCCGACGCACCCTTGCGCTCCGGGGTCCGGTGGCGCAGGGTAGAAATTGGATCGAGTACGAAGAATCACTGATGAGAGGATCGACCGTGGCTGTCTACACCCTGCCCGACCTGGATTATGACTACGGCGCTCTGGAGCCGCATATCTCCGGCAAGATCATGGAGCTGCACCATGACAAGCACCACGCCGCATACGTAGCCGGTGCCAACACCGCCCTGGAGAAGATGGAAGAGGCCCGCGATGCCGGCGATATCGCCGGGAAGGTCTTCGGCCTCAGCGCCAACCTGGGCTTCCACCTGGGTGGTCACACCAACCACTCCATCTTCTGGAAGAACCTGTCGCCCAACGGCGGCGGCGAGCCCGAAGGTGACCTGAAGGACGCGATCGACCGCGACTTCGGCGGCTTCGACAAGTTCAAGGCGCACTTCACCGCCGCAGCCACCACCCTGCAGGGCAGCGGCTGGGCCATCCTCGGCTACGACACCATCGGCAAGCGCCTGGTGATTGAGCAGCTGACCGACCAGAGCGGCAACACCTCGGCCGCGCTGATCCCGGTGGTCATGCTCGATATGTGGGAGCACGCCTTCTACCTGGACTACCAGAACGTCAAGCCCGACTACGTCAAGGCTTGGTGGAACGTCGTCAACTGGGAGGACGCCGCCGCTCGCTACGGCCGCGCCACCGCCGCCGACGGGCTGATCGTCCCGGCGTGATCGTCTCCACCGGATCGGACGGGTAGATCCTGATCCGCGTGAACCAGGTGTGAACGACGGCGCTCACTTCCCCGCGGAGTGGGCGCCGTCGCGCATCGGTGCGGCGGCGCCGCGGCCGCGCAACCCGGACACGACGATCCCGTGGCGCGGTGCGAACAGGTACACCAGCGCGAATCCGATCCCCTGGACCAGCACGATCATGCCGCCCGGCGAGGTGTCCCAGTAGTAGGAGATGTAGAGCCCCAGGACCGCACATGCCGCCGAGAACACCGGTGCGATCACCAGCATCCGGCCGAAGCGGTCGGTGAGCAGGTACGCGGTGGTGCCCGGGATGATCAGCATGGCCACCACCAGCACCACCCCGACCACCTGCAGGGCGGTCACCGCGGTGAAGGCCAGCAGTGTCAGCAGCAGCGCGCCCAGCCGGCGGGGGTTCAGCCCGATCGCGTACGCCTGGGTCGGATCGAAGGCGAACAGCGTCAGATCGCGGCGCTTGAGCACCACCACCACCGCCACCACCGCACCGAGCACCGCGATCTGCAGCAGATCGGTTCGCGAGACCCCGAGCAGATTGCCGAACACGATGTGGTTCAGATCGGTGTGGCTCGGCACCGTCGAGATAAGGACCAGACCCAGGGCGAACAACGTGGTGAACACGATCCCGATCGCCGCATCCTCTTTGACCCGGCCGCCGTCGCGGACCGCACCGATCAGCGCGACGGCCAGCAGACCGAAGGTCACCGCGCCCACCGCGAACGGCCAGCCCAGCAGGTAGGCCAGCACCACCCCCGGCAAAACCGCGTGGGAGACGGCGTCGCCCATCAACGACCAGCCGATGAGCACCAGCCAGCACGACAGCAGGGCGCACACGATCGAGGAGATCAGGGCTGCCCCCAGGGCGCGGACCATGAAGGCGTAGTCGAAGGGTTCGAGCAGCAGGTTCACGATCGCCGACATCTCAGTCCTCCCTGTCGTGGGCGAGCGGGTCGACACCGAAGGCACGGATCAGGTTCTCGGTGGTGATCACCGCCTCGGGTGGCCCCTGGGCGATCACCCGGCGCTGCAGCAGGACGGTCTCGTCGGCCAGGCGCGGCAGGGCCTGCAGGTCGTGGGTGGAGACCAGCACCGTGGCACCGGCCCGCGCGCGCTCGGTCAGCACCTCGGTGATGGTGGCCTCGGTGCGCTTGTCCACGCCCGCGAAGGGTTCGTCGAGCAGCAGGATCGAGGCGCCCTGGGCCAGGCCCCGGGCGACGAAGACCCGTTTGCGCTGTCCGCCGGACAGGTCCCCGATCTGGCGGCCGGCCAGGTCCGTCAACTCGACCCGGGCCAGCGCCTCCTCGACCGCCGCCTGATCGTTCCGGCCGGGACGCCGCAGAAAGCCCATCCGGCCGTAGCGGCCGGTCATCACCACCTCGCGCACAGAGATCGGGAATGCCCAGTCGATCGCTTCGGACTGCGGGACGTAGCTGATCTGCCCGGTCTTGCGGGCTCGTTCGGCGGGTTCGCCCAGCACCCGGATCCGGCCGCTGTCCGGCGTGACCAGACCCATGATCGATTTGAACAGGGTCGACTTACCCGAGCCGTTCATGCCGACCAGCCCACAGACCCGTCCCGGGTACAGCGCCAGCCGGGTGTTGGTCAGGGCCGGTACCCGCCCGTAGCGGACGGTGATGTCGTCGATGTCGACCGTGGGTGCGTCCCGGCTCATCGGCGGTCCCCGGTGAGGCCGTCGACGATGAGCTCGGTGTCGTGGCGAAGCAGGTCCAGATAGGTCGGCACCGGTCCCCCGGCGGCCGAGAGCGAGTCGACGTAGAGCGTCCCGCCGAATCTGGCGTCGGTGGCCGAGACGATCTGGCGCATCGGCGCATCGGAGACGGTCGATTCGCAGAAGACCGCGGGGACGTCGTTCTTCCGGACGAAGTCGATGGTGCCGGCCATCTGCGCCGGTGTGGCCTGCGCCTCGGCGTTGACCGGCCAGATGTAACTCTCGGTCAGTCCGGTATCGCGCGCCAGATACGAGAAGGCGCCCTCGCAGGTGACCAGGGCCCGCTGGTGCGCGGGCAGGTCCCCGAGCGCGTCGGTGAGTTCACCGCGGACCGCGCGCAGCTGCTCCTTGTACGCCTCGCCGTTGGCGGCGAACTCGGCGGCTCCGTCCGGATCCAGGTCGCTGAAGGCCCGCACCAGATTGTCGACGTAGATCTCGGCGCTGCGCGGACTCATCCACGCGTGCGGATTGGGTTTGCCCGCATAGGCCTCGGCGGCGATGTCGATCGGCTCGACCCCGTCGCTGGCGACCACATGCGGTACGTCCAGATCGGCGACGAACCGGCCGAACCAGGCCTCCAGATTCATCCCGTTCTCGATGATCAGATCGGCCTTCGCGGCCCGGCGCACATCCGCCGGGGTCGGCTCGTAGCCGTGGATCTCCGCCCCCGGTTTGGTCAGCGACTCCACGGTGAGGCGGTCGCCGGCCACATTCTGGCCGATATCGGCGAGCACGGTGAAGGTGGCGAGCACCCGCGGGCGCCCGTCGGCGGCGTCGCCGCGGTCGCAGCCGCTCAACGCCGGTACGACGAGGAGCAGCAGGACGGCCAGGAGGGCGGCAGGCGCAGTTTTCGGCACATCTACTTTTTAGTTCGGGTGACCGAATAAATGCAAGAGGGTTCTCCTAAACCCCTGGTCGGGCCCGCGACCGCAGCCTGCGGTCCCGGCTACAGCAGGATGGTCAGCGCGATGGCGCCGCCACAGGCCAGAACCGTCAGGCCCAGAGCGATCCAGTCGGCCCGCCCCGGTCGCGAGGGATAGGCGGTGAGCCGGCCGGTGCCGCCGCGCGCGGTGATCGCCTCACCCATCTCTGCGGCCCGCCGCATCGCCGAACTCATCGCGGCCACCACCATGTCGATCAGCGTCATCTCCGCCGACGGGTGTCCGGAACCGGCGCGCGAGGACGGCCGCAGCCGGTAGGAGGCCCGCAGCAGACGCATCTCCTCCATCAGCAGCGGCAGCCCGCGCAGCGACAGCGCGATGCACACCGCCCATTCCTCGACCGGCATCCGCAGCAGTTTCAGCGGTGCCAGCAGCCGGGCGATCGCCGGAGCGATCTCGGCCATCGGCGTGGTCCAGACCACCAGGATGCTCATCGCCAGCACGATCAGGCCCAGGGCCGTGCCGCGCATGAAGATCAGCACCCCATCGATGCCCGAGGACAAGGCGGTGATGCCGGCCCCCAGGGCGATCAGTCCCCAGAACCACCACGGCGGCCGCGGCAGGGCGCCGAGCGGGATTCCCGCGAGCAGCGCGAAGACCAGCACGAACACCGCCACGAAGGCGAGGCTCGGCCACGTAGGCAGCACCCAGGTCATCAGGCCCAGCACCAGGACGATGAGCAGTTTGGTGCCCGCCCAGAGCTGGTGGACCACCGAGTCGCCGGGCAGCTGGCGCAGGGGCGGGGTCCGCAGGGTCATCGTCGTGCCTCCAAGACTCCGCCGGTCAGTTCCACTCGCCGGTTGCAGACGCGGTCGAGCGCCTCCAGGTCGTGCGAGATGATGATGATCGTGATCCCGCCGCGCCGCAGCCCGGCCAGGACGTCGAGGACCTCTTCACGTGCCGCCGGGTCCAGCCCGGCCAGGGGTTCGTCGAGCACCAGGACCTCGGGTTTGGAGGCCACCAGCGAGGCCAGCACGACCCGCCGCATCTGACCACCGGACAGCGAGTCCACGCGCCGGGCGGCGATCTCGCGCGGCAGCGCCACCAGGTCCAGCACCCGCGCTACCTCGGCGGTGCCGACCGATTCGCCGCCGACGGCCATGATCTCATCGCTCACGGTGGTCTTCTGCAGCTGCAGCCGGGCGTGCTGAAAGCCCAGGCCGATCCGGCCGATCTGTCCGGTCATCGGCTCGCCGTTGAGCAGTACCTCGCCGCTGGTGGGTGCGATCAGACCGGCCACGATCCAGGCCAGGGTGGTCTTGCCCGAGCCGTTCCCACCGACGATCAGCATGCCGTCGCCGCGATTGACCTGCAGATCGACGTGGTGCAGCGCGGTCACCTCCCAGGGCGAGCCGGCCAGATAGGTGTGCGAGACGTCGCGGATGTCCAGTAGCGGTTCCGCGGCGATCGCGCTGTCGGGCAGCAACGGCAGATGCGCTTCTGGCGCCATCCACTCGGGGCGGTGCGCCACCACGCGGCCGGCCTCCAGGTGGATCACCCGGTCGGCGGCACGCGCCTCGGAGTCGCGGTGCGTGATGAGCACGACGGTGATGCCGCGGCGGGCCGGCAGCGAGGCCAGGATCTGCACCAGTTCGAGGCGTCCCTGCGGGTCCACCATCGAGGTCACCTCGTCGGCGATCAGCAGCTGCGGGTCGCGGGCCAGGGCGGCGGCCACGGCCAGTCGCTGCTGCTGGCCGCCGGACAGATCCGAGGTCTCCCGATCGCCCAGCCCGGCCAGGCCGACCTCGGCCAGCAGGGCCTCGACGTCGACGTCCTGCCCCGGGGGCAGTCCCCACACCAGATCGTCGGCCACGCGCGATCCGAGCATCTGCGATTCGGGTCGCTGCAGCACCAGGGCGGTGCCGCCCCGCTTACCCAGGCCCGAATCGCCGGGTCGGTCGACCACCCCGACGGTCGGCGGGGTGCCGGCCAGGATCTTCGACAGCGTCGACTTACCCGAGCCGTTGGCGCCGACCACCGCGACGAACTCCCCCCGGGTCAGCGTCAGATCGATTCCGGTGAGCACCTCCGCCGAGGTGCCCGGGTAGCGGTAACCGACGCCGACCATGCGCAACGGCAGCGGGGCGGCGATCTCCTCGACGGTCAGATCACGGCTGTTCTCCAGGGTGTCCTGCATCTTGATGTGCGCCAGCCGGCCGATGACGCCGCCGAGGATCCACCAGGCCACCACCAGCGAGATGAACGAGCCCAGAGCGCCCGAGCCCAGCAGCCAGATCCACCAGTAATCGACGATGTTGTCGGCGGCTCCGCCGAACCAGTCACCGATCCCGCTCAGATCGCGGCGCTCACCGGTGACCCGCGACAGGCTCTCGGCCGCAGTGACCACTGCTTTGCCGATGCCGTCGATCATGTTGTGCAGGATCTGCAGCACCAGGTTCCGCAGCGGCACCAGAATCCACAGCACCAGCACCGACACCGAAGCCAGGGCCGGTGCGACGAGCAGCGACACGAGCAGCAGGGTCACCAGACCGCCACCGCGCCGTTTCACCTCGCCGACCACCCCGCCGATCACCACCGAGGCCAGAACCGAGAGTGCCGAGCCCAGGCCGGCGACGGCGAAGGTCACCGCCGTCGTGGTGACCCCGGCGGCGACCACCGCGCGCGGGCGGGTGCGGGCGGCGATCATGGCGACGGGGACCGGGGCCAGCAGACCGGCGGCCTGCGCCATCGGAATCACCGAGGCCACCACGACGGCCACCACCGTCAGCCCGGACAGAATCGCGACGATCGCGATCTCCAGGGGACGCAGCGGCCCGCTGATCGGGCGCGCACGCGTATCGAGGGCTTGTTTCGTCACGGGCCCATTGTGCCTGGCTCCGGGTGCCGACCCACAAAACGCCGGTGGGCCGCAGACGCGGTGTCAGGGTTCCCGAACATCGAGTTGTGGCCCTCCTACCTGCATAAATGAGGCTCCACCTCGCTGTTGCGGCCCCCCGGCGGCCTGCCTAGGGTGATCGACATGATTGCGGCATTGCTTCTGGGCTTCGGCGTCATCTTTGTCGCCGAACTCGGCGATAAGTCGCAGCTGATGGCCTTGACCTATGCGCTGCGCTACCGGTGGTGGGTGGTGCTCAGCGCGATTCTCGCGGCGACGACCCTGGTGCACGCGGCCTCGGTCTTCTTCGGGCACTTCCTGGGACTGTCGATCCCGACTCACCTGATGTCCATCGCCGGCGGCCTGGCCATGCTGGCCTTCGCACTGTGGACCCTGCGCGGCGACGAGCTGTCACAGGACGAGGCCGCCCGGGTCACCAGAGTGAGCGGCTCGGTCTTTCTGGCGGTGATGAGTGCCTTCACCCTCGCCGAACTCGGCGACAAGACGATGTTCGCCACCATCACCCTGGCCGCCGACAACCAGTGGCTCGGTATCTGGATCGGGTCGACGCTGGGGATGGTCGCCGCCGACGCCCTGGCGATCGCGATCGGCCGCGCCTTCGGCAGACATCTGCCCGAACGCACCGTTGCGCTCTTCGCCGCCGCACTGTTCTTCGGCTTCGGTATCTGGCTCCTGACCCAGGGCCTGCTCGATGCCACCGTGCCCGTCCTGATCGGCACGCTGACCGCGGTGGCGGTCGTCATGGTCGCAGGTATCGGGGTGATCGTCTCGACGCATCGGCGCCGGCAGCTCGAGAAGGCGATCCGCACCCGCGCCTCCGAAGAGACGGTGCCCCTGCCCTGACCCGGCGCACCGCCGGTCAGCCGACCGGGCGTGCGGACGGCAGCGAGGTACCGGCACCGAGCAGGTCTTCCACCGTCGGCAGCCGCAGGATCCGCTCGGAGCTGAGCCATTCGCGCAGCACCTTGGTCGCCTGCACATCGTCTTCGTTGTAGCGCAGTAGCCGTTCGCGCTGAGTCGCATCCAGCGGCGCCCCGTCCAGTCCGACGGCGGCGGCGTACCACTCCATCGAGGCCACGCCACT
Source organism: Gordonia hirsuta DSM 44140 = NBRC 16056 (assembly GCF_000333015.1). Classification (GTDB taxonomy): domain Bacteria; phylum Actinomycetota; class Actinomycetes; order Mycobacteriales; family Mycobacteriaceae; genus Gordonia; species Gordonia hirsuta. The sequence goes on from NZ_BANT01000023.1 coordinate 10,321, forward strand.
GGCCTGTTCGTCCTGCCAGTCGAATCCGGCGATCGGTGCGATCCGCTTGAGCCCCTTACCGTCGGGGCAGATGAAGTTGGTGTTGACCGCTTGGTAGATGTCGACCCAGTCGTCCGAGGCGATGAACTCCTCCACCTCGTCGCGGTGCGGTACACCCGGTATGCCGCCGAACCGGTCGGCGCTGGCCCGCAGCCACCGGTTCTCGGCCTGTTCGGAGTAGCAGTAGGCCGCAAACGTGCGGCCCGCCTCGTGGGCGCGTCGACGACTGTCCATCAGCCACGTCCAGAATCGGCCGAAGGCTCGCCCCTCGTCGGACGACGGCAGCGGATCCCAGGTGACGAACGGCAGGTAGCGCGACGGCCGGTCGGGTGCGGCGTTGTCGGTGAGCAGGGTACCCCACAGGTAGGCGCCGCGCTCGCCGTAGCTCTCCATATCGACGTCCACCTCGACGTCGGCGCGCTGAACCGTCGGCCGGTCCAGTCGCCGCACCAACGGCACCTCGGCGCGGCGACAGCTGGCGGCGACCACCGCATCCGTGAAAGAGGGGTAACCGGGCCACTCCGGCGGCGGATCGCCGCGGTAGTCCGCCAGTTGCCTCACCGTCGTGATCCCCATCTGCGCCAGGGCCGCAGTCCCCGCGCCGCCGACCACCAGGCTGACGTCGTCGCCCGCCTCCAGCTCGGCCTTGCATCGCGGCCACCAGTCACAGCTGCGGCATTCGTTGATGCGCCGCGGGACGGTGGGGATCGTGCCGGCTGCGATCGCACGGCGGCGTTCCAGCGCCTCCTCGTATTCGGGCATCACCGCACCCAGCGGCACGGCCAGAATGCAGTCGGCGTCCACCCCGATCACCCCGCCGACCCAGTCGGCGCGATCGGGCGCCGCCGCGTATCCGAGCCCGTCGAGCATGGCGGCCAGTTGAGCCAGCCGCAGCGCATCCCGGCGGTTGGGCCGGTTGGTCCGGGCCGGATCCCGCTCCGGCGCCCAACGATCGAGGGGACTGGTCCGCAACGTCGCCGGTTCGGCCGGATCACGATCGGCTTTGGCCGGGTTGACCACCCGGTGATTGACGATGATCAGCGGCACATAGCCCTGCCCGTGACGGATCAGTGCCTCGGCGTGCCCGCGCCGGCCGTGTACCCGGTCGATCGGTAGTGCCGCCGACAGGATCCAGTCGGCACCGTCGGCGCAGGCCGTCAGCGTCAGTTCGGCACGACGCTCCATCGGCAGGCTCGGATCGATGTCGACCAGCGTCGTCGGCAGCCGGTCCTGGGCTTCGCGCAGCAGCTGCAGCACTTGGGCGCGGTGCGCCTGGGCCGCCTCGATGCGCCGCAGGGCGTCGGGCGATTCGGTCTCGGCCGGCCCGTCCCCGGCGGTCCGTGCCGCCGCGTCCAGCGCCAGCCGGTGTTCGCAGCCGGTCAGATCGCGTGCACCGAGGATCACCGCTGGCACCTCCGTCTGACTCTCTGGACCTGCGTCACCGTCTCATCCTCCACCGACACTATGCAAAACTGGTAGACATCACGGCCAAGCCGGTCTTACCGGTGGAGGTGGAAAGGACACCATGGGTTTCTTGTCGTCCAGTTCGGCTCGGCGCGCCGAGCGTAAAGCCGAAGCAAAGATCCGTAAGGCGGAGGAGAAGGCTCTCAAGACTCGGGTCCGGCTAGAAGCCAAGGTCAGTGCGCACGAGGAGAAGAAGCGCCACAAGAAGGCCCTCCGCGACGAGCACAAGTACCGCAAGAAGGCACACAAGGCCGAACGCAAGACCGCCAAGGCGAACGTCAAGGCGCAGGAGAAGATCGCCGCCGTCGAGGCGAAGACCCTTGCGGCCCAGGTCAAGGCGGACGAGAAGGCCGCCGAGAAGCAGGCGCTGCTGTCGCCGGCCAAGGTGCGGCGCTACCTGTCGGTCGCCAAGCTCGTGGCCCCGATCGCCGGACCGATCCTGTATCGCGGGGCGATCGCAGCACGTTCGGAGATCACCGCCCTGCAGGCCCGCCGCGCCGGTGTGCCCGCCGAGCTGCTGACCCAATACGGCGGACCCAGTGCTCCGCTGCGCGCCCGGATCGACGCGGCCCGCCAGTCCGCCGCCAAGGTCGCCGCCCAGGATCCCACCGGCGAAGGCCGAGCCTTCGTCGATGCGATGACCAAACGGCTGGACAACCTCGTGGTGGCCGCCGATGCCGCCGACACCATGCCGCCCTCGCAGCGCCGGGCGGCCCAGCGCGCAATCGGCAATGAGCTCAGCGCGATCGATAACGATCTGCTGGCCCGGCTGAACGTTCACCCCTGATCAGGAGCAGACTCCATGGCTGACCAGAACCAGAACAAAACCGTTGCGCAACTGCGGGCCGAAGCCAAAGCCAAAGGGCTGCACGGTTATTCGACGATGCGCAAGGCCGAGCTGATCGTCGCTCTCGCCCAGGACGACGGCACCCCGGCTCCGGCAACCGGCCCCGCGTCCCCGGCTGCGAAGACCCCGGCTGCGAAGACCCTGGATCCGGCGACCCCGACACCGGCGATCACCCCGCCGCCAGCACAGGCTGAACTGACCGCGCCGCCGGTACAGAGCGAACTGACCGCCGCGCCCACGCCGGCCGCGCTCACCCCGGCCCCGCAGAAGGCCGCCTCGTCCGGTTCCTCCACGCCGGTCCCGCGGGTGGATGCCGTCGCCGAGGCCGACGCTTCGCGCGCCGCCGCCTCTCGGACCGACGCTTCACGAGACCGATTCACCCAGCTGCTGCGCACCAGTCCCACCGATCTGCCCGGCGACCGCGTCACCCCCGGCATGATCGCGGCGATCGCCGCCGTTGTGGCGATCCTGGTGATCCTGCTGCGCCGGCGTCGGTGCCGCTGAGTCGCCCATGGACCCGCGCCGGCGAGTCGGCTCTCCGTCGCCGGATGAGCGGTATCGCGTGGCACGAATCGGCCAGCGGAATCACATTCAGGAATAGCTCTCGCGCGATCCCGTCCAGACTGATGAACCGCTGCTTAGCGATGGCCTGCGGTTCGGTGTAGCCGATCGGGCCTCCGGGGCCGGACCATAAGCATCAGGACGAGCGAAGTAGCCGATCAGGCCGTCTAATCGAATGTCCAGGAAACGGGGTCAACCCCAACCCTGGGTCCTGTGGTGTGGTCTCGGTTGTGTAAGAACTCCCATTCTCACACCCAGGGCCCGCATACATCTTGTGGTCGCCCCCGCTCGGGCCGAACGTCACCTACGCACTCTTAGATCCGGAGAGCCAGTTCGGGCCCCCGAGAAAATCTCCTCGAAGGCCCGATTCTGAGCAGATCCCGCCCTGCCGCTACCGGCCCGGCAAGTACTTCAGACCGCGGATCGCCAGCGGAGTCACCTTCAGGAACAGATCCCGGGGAACCCCGCGCATCCCGTCCAGTCCGATGAACCGCTGCGCAGCGATGGTCTGTGGCTCGGTGTACTTGATCAGGCCCTCGCGCCCGTGCCGGCGGCCCACACCCGACAGCCCGATCCCGCCCATCGGTGCGGCGGTCGACCCCCAGGCGGCAGCGTAGCCCTCGTTGATGTTGACGGTGCCGGCGCGCAACTGCTCGGCGATCTTCTGCGCCTGAGCGCTGCTGCTGGCGAAGACGCTGGCGTTGAGGCCGTATTCGGTGTCGTTGGCCAGTTCGATCGCTTCCTCCACCGAGGCGACCGGGTAGATCGATACCAGCGGACCGAAGGTCTCGTTGCGGCAGCACGCCATGTCTTCGGTGACCTTGGTCAGCACGGTGGGCGCATAGAACAGCGGTCCCAGATCGGCGCGCTTGCGACCACCGGCCAGGACCCTGGCGCCCTTGGCGACCGCGTCGTCAACGTGCTCCTCCATCGCCTTGATCTGGTCGGCCGAGGCCAGCGACCCCATATCGGCGGACATGTCGTAGCTGGCGGCCAGCGACATGTTCTCGACGTAATCGGCGAACTTTCGGCTGAACTCGTCGGCGATGGCTTCCTCGACGTAGATACGTTCGATCGAGATGCACAGCTGTCCGGAGTTGGAGAAGCAGGCGCGGGCGGCGCCCTCCACGGCCCGATCCAGATGGGTGCCCTCGGTGATGATCAGCGGGTTCTTGCCCCCGAGCTCGGCGGAGAAGCCGATCAGGCGCTTGCCGGCCTGCTGCGCCAGCGTGGCGCCGGTGGCCGAGGACCCGGTGAACATCAGGTAATCGCAGTGCTCGACGATCGCCTGACCGACCACCGAGCCCGGACCCGGGACGACGGCGAACAACTCGCGCGGCAGTCCGGCCTCGTAGAGCAGTTCGGCCAGCGCCAGCGCACAGTACGGGGTGTTGCTGTCCGGCTTGATCACCACTGCATTGCCCGCGATCAGCGCGGGCACGGCGTCGGAGACCGCCAGGGTGAGCGGGTAGTTCCACGGGCTGATCACGCCCACCACACCCTTGGGCAGGTACCGCACCCGCACCTCGGTGGCGCCGGGGATCATGCCCGGCTCCTTGTGCTCGGCCAGCATCCGGGGACCGTTGGTGGCGTAGTACCGCGCGGTCAGCGCGACGTCGAGGACCTCTTCCTGGGCGTAGATCCGGGCCTTACCGGTCTCGGCCTGGGCGATGTCCATCAGCGACTCGGCGTGGGAGTGCACCAGGTCGGAGAAGGTGTTGAAGACCTTCGCCCGCTCGGTCGGGGTCTTGGCGGCCCAGTCGGTCTGCGCCTGCCGGGCCCGCTCGACCGCGCGCACCACGTCCTCGGCGGTGCCGACCGGGATGGTGGCCATCTCGGTGGCGCTGAAGGCCTCGAGCACCGGCTTGGTCGGGCGGTCTGCGGGGTCGTCGATCGCGGCCAGCGCGGCGAGCCGGGTGAAGTAATCGGGGGTGGGCTTGGCCACGGTGTGCTCCAGTTCGGTTCGGCGGGTGGGCAGGGGGCTCAGGCGGGCGTCACGACGACGATGCCGTCGTCGTCGGAGAACAGATGGTCGCCGGGCTGGAAGACGATGCCCCCCAGTTCGACCGGCACATCGCGCTCGCCGGCCCCGGTCTTGGACGATTTGCGCGGGTTGGTGCCCAGCGCCTTGACTCCGATCGCCATCTGGCCGATCGGCTTGGCATCGCGGATCGCCCCGTTGGCGATGATCCCGACCCAGCCGTTGCTGCGGCCCAGTTCGGCGATGATGTCGCCGACCAGTGCGGTGTGCACCGAACCGTCGCCGTCGATCACCAGGACTCCGCCCGGGTTCGGCTCGGACAGGATCGACTTGAGCAGGGCGTTGTCCTGGAAGCAGCGCACGGTCGTGACCACACCGGCGAACTCGCGGTTGCCGCCGTACTGGATGAACTGCGTATCGCAGCTGCGGACATCGGGGCCGATCTCGTCGACCAGGTCAGCGGTGGGTGTGAATTCAGGCGCGCTCATAACCCCAGTCTAGGCGTGCACCGCGACGATCTGTACCCCACGGTAACCTGCTGGCCCGGCCGGGAATCGGCCCACGGCAGGCGCAGGGCACACTTCTATGCGACGGGCCGCCGCCGACGGGGCACAATGGATGGCGTGGACTTCGTGGAGATCCGGGACGAGAGCATCCGGCTGGGGCAGTTCCTGAAGCTGGCGAGCCTGATCGACACCGGCGCCGACGCGAAACTGGTGATCGCCGACGGTCTGGTGACGGTCAACGGCGAGGTGGAACTGCGCCGCGGGCGCCAGTTGCACGACGGCGATGTGGTGGCGCTGGGCGGCATCGGTGTCCGCGTGCAGAGCCCGGCGGGAACCGGGCTCCTGACAGCTCCCGGGAAGGATTCGTGAGATGACCGAGGTATCCGGCGGGGTGGTGCACCCCTTGCCCGACGACTTGCGCGCAGCCCTGTTGGGTGGTCAGCGCGGACCCGGCGACGACGGCAGCGCATCGGTCGGCCGCAGTGTGCTGGAACTGTGGGAGGCCTGTACACCGCTGGGCCGCAACGAGTTCATCTGCTGGGTCGATGAGGCCAAACAAGCCAAGACCCGCGCCCGGCGGATCCGGCGCACCTGCGAAGAACTGGAAGACGGGATGCGGCGGCCGTGCTGCTGGCCCGGCTGCAAGCACCGCGAGCGCACCGGGAAACCGTAGCGCCACACACTGCCGCTCCTAGAGCCCGCGTCGGGCTCCGGCGGGGCGGACTCGGGCCCCGGCGAGTCAGGCTGCCCGGCGCAGCCGGGCAAACTCTTCGGTGCTCACCAGTCGTTCCCGCTCGGCGGCCAGTGACCGGGGCGCACGCAGGCGCCCCCACATCGCGCGTACAAGGCCGTGCCCGGTCCGTCGACGTTCTCGCGCGGCGACTCCGGTTGCCATTCGAACCACTCCCGAAAAGTTCTCGTACCGATCTCTATCCTGTATCTCGTTCCGGCGGCCTCCGGCGTTACGGCCAACGGGAACGACGGCGTGTCACCTGTGGTGTGCCGCACTCGCTGTCCTGGGGGGTCGGTACACTCCGGGGGTTACGTGCACGGTCAGGAGGGCAGGTCCGATGTCGGACGAGATCGAGTCCATCGCGGGCTACCGCATCCTGCGCAGAGTCGGCGCCGGCGGTATGGGCAAGGTCTACGCCGCCCAGCATCCCCGGTTGCCGCGCCAGGACGCGATCAAGGTCCTCTCCCCCGGCTACTCCAACGATTCGGTGTTCCGCGCCCGATTCGAACGGGAGGGCCAGCTCGCAGCCAGCCTGGAGCACCCGCACATCGTGCCGGTGTATGACTGCGGCGTCGACGACGGCCGGCTGTGGCTGTCGATGCGGCTGATCAACGGCCCGACCGCCGCCGAGGAACTCAAAGCGGCGGCGCCCGGCGGACTGCCGCCGGCTCAGGTGATCGGGATCTGCACGGCGGTGGCCCGTGCGCTGGACTTCGCGCACTCACGGAATCTTCAGCACCGTGACGTCAAGCCCGAGAACATTCTCATCGATCTGAGCAGCGGCGCCCCGCATCCGGTGCTGTCGGATTTCGGGATCGCCCGGATCGTCGGGGACACCTCCCTGTCGAGCACCGGCATGGTGATCGGCACCGTCGACTACAGCGCACCCGAGCACCTGAGCGGGGAGGCCACCGACGGCCGCGCCGACCAGTACAGTCTGGCCTGCACCGCCGCCTACCTGCTCACCGGCATCAAACCGTTCGGCGCCACGAATCCGACCGCGGTGATGATGCGTCACATCCGCGACGAGCGTCCGTCGATCTCGGCACTGCGCCCGGATCTGCCGCAGGCGATCGACGACGTCTTCCGCAAGGCACTGGCGATCGCGCCGGACGAACGGTACGGCTCGTGCCAGGAGTTCGTCACCGCCCTGGACCGGGCGCTGCGGACCGAGAACCCGACCACGGCCACACCGACCACGGCCATCGGTTCACCGCGCGGTGCGACGGCGGCCACCACCCCGGTGCCGCCGCAGTACCCGGTCACCGAGATCGCCAACATCTCCCATCCGCACCCGCCGGCGCCCCCGGTCCCCGCGCCGCCGCCCGCCCAAGCGCAGGCTCAGGCCCACCCGACGATCGCGGCGATCTCGCAGCCGCAGCGGACCGCTCCCCCGCCACCGCCCGGCCGGTATCCGCCCGCACACTCCCAACCGGTGCCGCCGGTGCCCCCCAAGGGCCGCAAGGCCGGGCTGATCGCCGGTGCGGTGGCTCTGGCCGTGCTGTTGGTCGGCGGAGGCATCGCCTGGGCGATGCTCGGCGGTTCGGACGACGACCCCGCCTCGCCCCCGGCCACCGCTGCAGCCGCCGACGGCTCAGCCGAACAGGCCAGCGCCGCGGTGTCCTCGGCACCGCCGCGTCAGCAGTACGACATCCTCAACACCACGCGCAACGCGCTCGATCCGTGCCGACTGCCGGCGAATCTGCTGACCGAAGGCGGAATGAACCCGAACCTGAGTCCGGCACGCGCACCCAACGGTGACATGCTGCTGTGCAACGGCACTCTGACCGGCAACGCTCCGCCGATCCTGCTCGGCGGGTACGTCCCGGAATCCTCGACGTGGCGGTGGATGGTCGAGCAGTACGACCGCGGAGCCCCGGCGTTCCCTGATCTGCCCGGCTGGCGCAGGTACGAAGCCTACGACGGGGTGACCCGATGCAAGTACGGGTTCGTCGCCGAGAACGCCCCCCGCTACGCCTTCGAACTGGCGGTGCAGGTCCGGCCGGCCAGCGGCGGTTTCGATGTGCGGGCACGTGAAGATGCGTGCAATCGTCTCGCCCAGGCGGCACGGGCGATCGACCCGGCGATGCCGCACTGATGGCGCCGGTCTCCCGCCGGAACATCCTTCCGGTGCTGCTGCTGGTGACCGCACTGATCGCCATCATCGCGGTCGCGACGGTCCTGGTGCTCGATCGCCGCGGTGAGATGACGGTGGCCGGTACCCCGTCGTCGGCCGGCGGCACGCCCTCGGCGGCCGCACCGAGCCAGGCACCGCTGCCCAAGAAGCTCGGACCCGGCGCCCGCCATGTGCACATGGGTGACTCGTACGCGGCCGGCACCGGGGAGAGCGATCTGGCCCCCGACGCCCCGGTACGCTGCCAGCGCACCTCCTCCAATCCCGGCATCCAGGTGGCTGAACGCATGAAGTGGGCGGTCCGCGACGTCAGTTGCACCAGCGCCAAGACCGAGCACATGACCCAGTCCCAGCATCGCGGCCTGGCACCACAGACCGAGGCGCTCGACGACAGCATCGACGTGGTGACCGTGGTCCTCGGCGCCAATGACGAAGACTTCTTCGGCTTCCTGGTCAGCCGCTGTGCCGGCGCAGGCGCGGAGGATCCGACCGGGTCGCCCTGTCGCGACCAGTACGGCCAGGAGCTGATCGAGAAGCTGACGTCGGGCACCGGCCCGAACCTGAAGGCCGCCTACGCCGAGATCGCCGCCAAGGCACCCAACGCCGAGATCTACGCGATCGGCTATCCGTGGCTGGTCCCCGCCTCCGGTGCCTGCCGGCCCGAGCTCGGCTTCGCCGACGGCGACATCGCCTTCGCCCGGGAACTGCAGGCCGAGCTCAACTCACGCGCCAAGAGCGCGGTGGAAAGCGTCGGCGGCACCTTTGTGGACATGGCCGAGCTCTCCGACGGGCACGATGCCTGCACCACCGAGAAAGTGCGCTGGATCGAACCCGCCTTCGATGCGGACGGCCGCACGATGGGGATCCCGGGCAATCATCCGAACGCCCGCGGCCAGCGGGCCATGGCCGACGCTCTGGAGAAGGCGATCCGCGCAGGGCGCTGAGCGGTCCGGATCCTGGACCTCGCGGCGGCCGTTGCCTCCCGGTGCAGTCGCCGTTCCTACTACCGCTGCGGCGACCTACCGCTGCTGCGGCGGCCGCTAGCGGATCGCCCGCGCCACCGTCCGGGCGGCGACCGCGTCACCGTGCGGAGTCGGGTGCGCGAACAGGAAGGTCTCGCCCAGCGCCGGGAACGGGTGCCGGTTGACCCACGGGTCCAGGCTGCACACGCCGTGCCCGTTGGTGGCGGCGTTGAGGTTCACAAAACGCACTCCCAGCCGACGCGCCGCCTCCTTCTGGGCGACCTGCATCTTGGCCAGGAAGGTCGGTGCGGCCGTCCGACCGGGCTCGGGCACCGGGATCAGGCCCAGCGCCTTGCTGCACATCTCCCGCTGTCCCGGGGCGAACACCTGCGGGTACCCGACGATCGCGATACGCGCGTTCGGTGCGGCGCTGCGGACATAGGTCACCAGCGCACGCAGCTGCTGGGCGTAGTTGGCACCGGTCAGGGTCGGGAAGCTCTGCTGGCCGCGGTCCCACAGGCCCGGTCCGCCGCCGAAGGAGTTGAAGCCCAGCTGGACCAGCACGGCCCGCGTGTTGGCGTTGAATCCCCCGCGCCGGCGGACCTCCTGGGCCTCGTCGTACACGTTGTAGCCGCCGTTGCCGAGCTTGGCACCGCTGCAGGCGACGTTCATGATCGGGTGGCTGGTGTGCCGTGCGAGCTGCGCCGGCCAGGCGGTGGCGCTGCGGCGGCATTGGCCGGACTGCGACTTCTTGTAGGCATAGTTCGTGGTGTACGAATCGCCCATCACCACGATGTAGGACCCCGGTCGCGCCTCCGCCGGAGCGACCGCCAACGGCGCCAGCAGGGCGACCACGGCGGCGAGCATCGCGACGATCGTCCCGGACCGTCGCCGACCGCGAACAGAACGACGCAGACCGTTTCGCATGGTGACACGCACGATGAATCCCCATTCCTGGAAGTCGGAGTGTGCGAAAAGCCTAACAGTGCGCGTTCGGCTAGGGCCGGGTTCCCCTGAGCAGATGACACCGGCCGGCGGGAAGCAAGCGGCCGCTGGTCCGACCGAACAGCGGCAGGTCAGGGGATCGCGCGGGTGTCGCGCTGCACGATGTCGACCACCGTGAGCCCACCGTTCGCGTGTCGGCCGACCTTCTTGTTTCGGCCTGTCTTCTTCCTCCCGGTGATCGGTTTGTCGACGTACTGATAGATCAGCGCCGCCGCGATCGTCGACAGGATCAGTGCCACCGCGGCATATCCGAGCCAGGCCCAGAATCCGCCGGCCCGGCCCGAGGCCAGATAGCGCACGACGATCACCATCACCGGATACTGAATCAGGTAGAAGGCATAGGAGATGTCGCCGAACCAGACCATCCGCCGGGTCGAGTTCAGCCCGCGCCGGCCCGCCACGTCCCGGTTGGCCGCCGTGGCGATCACCGCGGCCGTCGGCAGCAGGATCAGCACCGACATCTTGAAGTTGATCGGCACGAACCAGGTCGCCGCGAACGTCCCCGCCAAGGCCAGCAGCGGCCAGAGCATGCGCTGATTGCGGAATCGCCCCATCAACACCAGCCGGCAGACCAGCACACCGATGAAGAATTCCGGCAGCCGCACCAGCGGGAAGTAGTAGCTGAACCAGTACGCCACATCGCCGTAGCCGACGTACTCGCGGGCGAAGAACTCCGGTGAGGCGTTATACCCCCAGTCCTGCGTCGTGGCCGGCACCGGCCACGCGACCCTGGCACCGAACAGGTTCTCGGTGCTCTTGTCCCCGGGCGCCCACAGATACAGCGCGGTGTGCATGGCCACGATCAGCGCGAACAGAATCCCCAGCGCCCGTCCGACCAGCCGGTCCGGGATGCGCGCGATCAGCGGCGCCAGGAACGGGAACGTCAGATAGAACAGCATCTCCGAGGCCAACGACCAGGCAGGCACGTTCAGCCCGCCCAAAGACGTCCAGTTCGGCCACCACGTCTGGATCAGCGCCAGCGCCGGCAGCCAGGTGTCCAGGCGGCCGATCGGAATCGGGATCACCAGCATCAGCACGACCGTCGCCACGATGTGCGTGGGATAGATCTTCTTGATGCGCCGCCACATGAACGAGACCTCGGTGTCGTTGCGGCGCCGGGTCCACCACATGACGAAGCCGGAGAGCACGAAGAAGAACGTCACACCCGCGGCACCGACCTGCATCGGCACGGCTTTGGCCAGGTCCCAGTAGCCATCGCTCCCGTAGAACGGGTAGATCGGCAGAAAAACGACGACGTGCAGGACGAAGACGGCCAGCGCGGCCCACCAGCGCATCCCCGTCAGCGACGGAAGGCGGGCACCGCGCACATCGGCGGCGGTGTCGACCGGAGCGCTCATCCGCGGAACCGGCCCGCAGCGTCGCACCGTGTCGCGACCCGAGCGGCGAGGCCGGGCGCGCCTCGGAGGCACAAGTGGCCCACACCCGGGGGTTCGGGGTGTCGCGCAGGTGAGGAGGCCGAGGTCATCGTTGGGAGTATACGAGTCGGCCGATTCGTCGCACCGGGCCCTGGCGGCAGGACGAACGCTCGGCGTGGGTTACCGCTCGTCCCGGTCTGTCCGTCCGGTTCCGCCCGGCGGTGCTTCCGGCAACCGGCTACTGACCCGGGTCATCGCCGGGTCAGTAGCCGGGGCGACCGCCGCCACCCTGCGGCAGTTCGGGGACCTCCGCCGGTGGCTGCTCCTGCTGCTGCGGCTGCTCCTGCGGTGCCTCCGGCACCACCGGCTCGGGCTCGACCGGCTGCACCGGCTGTTCCGCCGACGACTTCGGTGCGGCCTTCGACGAGCTCACCGCCGACGAGGAGGCCGGCGTCGACGATTCGACGCTGCTGGCCGGCACCGACACGCTCGACGGCGTGGTCTTCTCCTCGTCGCCCGAACTGCATGCGGTCAGCAGTCCCAGTGCGGCGAAGGCGCCGATGACAGCGGTCGCGGACTTCTTGTTCATCTCACTCCTCGATCTCCGGTCCAGATGGATCTCCAGTCCAGATGGCTTCATTAGAGCACGACGTCCGGGCCGTGGGACGTTCCGAGCCCCCAGGTCCGGGCACTATCGCTGCGCCACCTGGGTCGGGACGATCGGGGCCGGCAGCTCGGTGCTCTCGGTCAGGTAGACGTCGACGGCGGCGGCAACGGACCGTCCCTCGGCGATCGCCCAGACGATCAACGACTGCCCGCGACCCGCATCCCCGGCGACGAAGACCCCGGGCAGACCGTCGGCGGCGAAGTGCTCGTCGCGGGCGATCGTCCCGCGCGCGTCGTAGGCGACGCCGAGCTCGTCGAGCAGACCGGCACGTTCGGGACCCAGAAAGCCCATCGCCAGCAACACCAGGTCGCATTCCAGTTCGAAGTCGGACCCCTCGACCTTCTCGAAGCGGCCCGCGGTCATCGTGACCTCGTGCGCCTTGAGGCCGGTGACGGCCCCGTTGCGGCCGACGAACTGCTCGGTGTTGACACTGAAGACGCGTTCGCCGCCTTCTTCGTGCGCCGAGGACACCCGATACATCAGGGGATACAGCGGCCACGGCGTCGATGCGGCGCGTTCGGCCGGCGGGCGCGGCATGATCTCGAACTGGTGCACCTGCTGCGCGCCCTGGCGCAGTGCGGTCCCCAGACAGTCCGCACCGGTGTCACCCCCACCGATGATGACCACCTTCTTACCGCGCGCGGTGATCTGCGGTCGGCCGCACCGACCCGGCGATGAGACATCGGCGCGATCGTCGTCGCCTACCGCGGCCCGGTTGGCCTGCGGCAGATACTCCATCGCCTGGTGGATGCCGTCGAGGTCACGCCCCGGGATCGGCAGATCCCGCCCGATCGTCGAACCGGTGGCCAGCACCACCGCGTCGAACCGGCTCCGCAGCTGCTCGGCGGTCACATCCACCCCGACGTTCACACCGGTGCGCAAGACGGTGCCCTCTGCCTCCATCTGGGCCAGCCGCCGGTCGATGATGTGCTTTTCGATCTTGAATTCGGGGATCCCGTAGCGCAGCAGACCACCGATGCGGTCGGCACGCTCGAAGACGGTCACCGCATGTCCGGCCCGGGTCAGCTGCTGCGCGGCGGCCAGGCCCGCCGGCCCCGAACCGACCACGGCGACGCTGCGCCCGGTTCTTCTCGAGGGCATCACCGGGACGACGGTGTCGTCGGCGAAGGCCTTCTCCACCAACTCCAGCTCCACCTGCTTGATGGTCACCGGCGGCTGGTTGATGCCCAGCACGCAGGAGGCCTCACACGGCGCCGGGCACAGCCGGCCGGTGAATTCGGGGAAGTTGTTCGTCGCGTGCAACCGCTCGATGCCGGCGGCCCAGTCGTTCCGGTACACCAGGTCGTTCCACTCGGGAATCAGATTCCCCAGTGGACACCCGTTGTGGCAGAAGGGGATTCCGCAGTCCATGCAGCGGCTGGCCTGCGTGCGCAGCCGCTGCCCGTCGAACTCGTTGTAGACCTCGTTGTAGTCGAGCAGCCGGAGCTCGACGGGTCGCCGGGTCGGCAGGTCCCGCTCGGTGTGCTTGAGAAAACCTCTCGGATCAGCCATGAGCCGCCTCCATGATCGCGTCGTTCACATCTCGTCCGGTGCGCTCGGCGACGGCGATGGCGTCAAGCACCCGTTGGTAATCGCGAGGCATCACCTTCGCGAAGCGGGTCCGGGCCGTCGCCCAGTCGTCCAGGATCCCGGCCGCCACCGGCGACCGCGTCTGGTCCCGGTGTTCGGTGAGCATCTCCTGCAGATAGTCCAGGTCGTCGATGTCCGGGACCTCCAGGCCCACCAGTTCGTCGTTGAGATGGGCCGGGAGCCGGCCGTCGGGGTCGTAGACATAGGCGATGCCGCCGGACATGCCGGCGGCGAAGTTCCGTCCGGTCGGTCCCAGCACGATCACCCGGCCGCCGGTCATGTACTCGCAGCCGTGGTCACCGACCCCCTCGACGACGGCCTCCACGCCGGAGTTCCGGACGCAGAAGCGCTCACCGACCATGCCGCGCAGGAAGATCTTGCCCGCGGTGCCGCCGAAACCGATGACGTTGCCGGCGATGATGTTCTCCTGCGCACAGAAACCGGGCGGGGCCTCCTCCGGTGGTGCCACCACGATCGTGCCGCCCGACAGCCCCTTCCCGACGAAGTCGTTGGCATCCCCGGCCAGGCGCATCGTGATCCCGCGCGGCAAGAACGCCCCGAAGCTGTTGCCCGCCGAACCGGTGAACGCGATCGTGATGGTGCCCTCGGGCAGTCCCGCGGCGCCGTAGGCCTTGGTCACCTCATGCCCGAGCATGGTGCCCACCGTCCGGTTGACGTTGGTGATCGTGCTCTGCAGGACCACCGGGACACCGGACTCCAGGGCCGGCCGGGCCTGGGCGATCAGCGCATTGTCGAGCGCTGCGTCCAGCCCGTGATCCTGGCTGCCGGTGCAGTAGCGGTCCTGGTTCATGAACGGGGAGTCGGGCACGGTCAGGATCGGCGACAGGTCCAGGCGGCCGGCCTTGGCCTCGCGCCAGTGCGTCAGGGCCTTGCTGGTGTCGAGCACCTCGACGTGGCCGACGGCCTCGGCCAGCGTCCGGAATCCGAGGCGGGCGAGCAGCTCACGCACCTCCTCGGCGATGTAGCGCATGAAGTTCTCGACGAATTCCGGTTTGCCGGTGAACCGCTCGCGCAGCAACGGGTTCTGGGTGGCCACCCCGACCGGACAGGTGTCCAGGTGGCACACCCGCATCATGATGCAGCCGGAGACCACCAGCGGTGCGGTGGCGAACCCGAACTCCTCGGCGCCCAGCAGCGCCGCGATCATCACATCGCGGCCGGTCTTGAGCTGACCGTCGACCTGCACGACGATCCGGTCGCGCAACCCGTTGAGCAGCAGGGTCTGCTGCGTCTCGGCCAGGCCGAGCTCCCACGGGGCACCGGCGTGTTTGAGCGAGGTCAGCGGACTGGCGCCGGTCCCGCCGTCGTGCCCGGAGATCAGCACCACATCGGCGTGCGCCTTGCTGACCCCGGCCGCGACGGTGCCCACACCCAGCTCCGAGACAAGTTTCACGTGAATCCGAGCCTGCGGATTGGCGTTCTTCAGGTCGTGGATCAGCTGGGCCAGATCCTCGATCGAGTAGATGTCGTGGTGCGGCGGCGGGGAGATGAGCCCGACGCCGGGCGTGCTGCCGCGCACCTCGGCGATCCACGGATAGACCTTGTGCGGCGGCAGTTGGCCGCCCTCCCCCGGCTTGGCGCCCTGGGCCATCTTGATCTGGATGTCGGTGCAGTTGCTCAGGTAGTGGCTGGTGACACCGAAGCGGCCCGAGGCCACCTGTTTGATGGCGCTGCGCCGCCAGTCGCCGTTCTCGGCGCGGGCGTACCGGCGCGGATCCTCGCCGCCCTCCCCCGAATTCGACCGTGCCCCAAGACGATTCATCGCCACGGCCAGGGTCTCGTGGGCTTCGGCGGAGATCGAGCCGTAACTCATCGCACCGGTGGAGAAGCGTTTGACGATCTCGCTGGCCGGTTCCACCTTGTCCAGCGGGATCGGATCCCGATCGCCGAAGTGGAAGTCGAGCAGACCGCGCAGCGTACCCAGCCGGGCCGACTGGTCGTCGACCAGCCGCGTGTACTCCTTGAACACCGTGTACTGCCCGGTGCGGGTGGCGTGCTGGAGTTTGAAGACGGTCTCCGGGTTGAACAGGTGGTACTCGCCCTCGCGCCGCCACTGGTATTCGCCGCCCACCTCGAGGTCGCGGTGGGCGCGTTCGGACGGCCGCTCGCTGAAGGCCCGTGCGTGCCGGGCGGCGACCTCGTCGGCCAGCTCGTTCAGACCGATGCCGTCGAGCCGGCTGCGCAGGCCGGTGAAGTACTCGTCGACCAGGCTCTGACTCAGGCCGATCACCTGGAACAGCTGGGCGCCGCTGTACGAGGGCACCGTGGAGATGCCCATCTTGCTCATCACCTTCAAGATGCCTTTGCCGGCCGCCTGGAGGTAGTTGGCGCGTGCGGCGGCGGCAGGACCGGCGAGCTCGCCGCGAACCGCCAGCTGATCGATCGAGGCGAGGGCCAGATACGGATTGACCGCCCCGGCGCCGAAGGCGAGCAGCAGCGCCAAGTGATGGACCTCGCGGGCGTCGCCGGCTTCGACGACGATGCCCACCCGGGTCCGGGTCCGCTCCCGCACCAGATGGTGGTGCACCGCCGCGGTCAGCAGCAGCGACGGGATCGGTGCCCGGGTCTGGTCCGAGCCGCGGTCGGAGAGCACCAGGATGCGCGCCCCGCCGGCGATGGCCGCTGAGGCCTGCGTCCGGACCTGATCGAGCGCCCGGGCCAGCCCGGCGCCGCCGTCGGCCACCGGGTAGAGCCCGTGCAGGCGCACGCTGGGAAGTCCGGTAGCCTCCCCGTCGATCCCGGCCAGCCGGGCCAGCGCGTTGTTGTCGATGACCGGCCGGCTCACCACGAGCTGCTGGGCCGAGTCGGGACCCGGATGCAGCAGATCGCGTTCACCGCCCAGGCGCTGGGCCAGCGAGGTGACGATCTCTTCGCGGATCGCATCCAGCGGCGGGTTGGTCACCTGAGCGAACAGCTGCTGGAAGTAGTCGAACAGCAGCCGCGGCCGCGCCGAGAGCACCGCGATCGGGGTGTCGGTGCCCATCGATCCGAGCGCTTCGGCGCCGGTCACGGCCATCGGGGTCAGCAGCAGACGCAGGTCCTCGGTCGTATAGCCGAAGAGCTGCTGCCGGTGCACCGTCTCGTCGTGGTCCATCGACTCCACCGGCCGGGCCGGCAGATCCTCGAGCGCCAGCTGGTTCTCGGCCAGCCACTGCGCATACGGGTGTTCGGCGGCCAGGCCGTCCTTGATCTCCTCGTCGTCGACGATGCGACCCTGCGCGGTATCGACCAGGAACATCTTGCCCGGCTGCAGCCGCCGCCGGGAGACGACCTCGGCCGGATCGATGTCGAGGACGCCGACCTCGCTGCCGAGGACCACCAGCCCGTCCCTGGTGACCCAGATGCGCGAGGGCCGCAGCCCGTTGCGGTCCAGGACCGCGCCGACGACGGTGCCGTCGGTGAAGCACACCGAGGCCGGTCCGTCCCAGGGCTCCATCAGCGCCGAGTGGTACTCGTAGAACGCCCGGTGCGCCGGCTTCATGTGCGCGTGCCGTTCCCAGGCCTCCGGCACCATCATCAGCACCGCGTGCGGCAGGCTGCGCCCGCCCAGGTGCAGCAGCTCGAGCACCTCGTCGAACCGCGCGGTGTCCGAGGCGCCGGGTGTGCACACCGGGAAGATCTTCTCGGCGGCGTTGTCGCCGAAGATCGCCGCATCGATCAGCGCCTCCCGGGCCCGCATCCAGTTCTCGTTGCCGGTGACGGTGTTGATCTCGCCGTTGTGGGCGACGCGACGGAACGGATGCGCCAGCGGCCAGGAAGGAAAGGTGTTGGTGGAGAAGCGCGAATGCACCAGCGCCAGGGCGCTGACCACGCGCTGGTCCTGCAGGTCCAGATAGAACGCGGGTAGTTGCGGGGTGGTCAGCATGCCCTTGTAGACGATGGTCTGCCCCGACAGGCTCGGGAAGTACACGGTCTCGCGGCCGGGTCCGTCCGCTCCGGCTCCGTGCTGACCGAGTTCGTTCTGCACCCGCTTGCGCACCACATAGGCCCGCCGTTCCAGATCCATGCCCTCGGCCCCGGAGAAGAACACCTGCCGCATGGTCGGCATGGCATCGCGCGCCAGCGCCCCCAGGGAGGCATCCTCGACCGGCACCGTGCGCCAGCCCAGCAGGATCAGCCCTTCGGCGTCGACGATCTTCTCCACACCGGCCATGGCCTCGGCCGCCTCGTCGGCGCTCTGCGGCAGAAAGGCGATGCCGGTGGCGTACCGGCCGGCCGGCGGCAGTGAGAAATCGACCACCTCGCGCAGAAAACGGTCCGGGATCTGCAACAGGATGCCGGCTCCGTCGCCGGTATTCGGCTCGGCGCCGGCGGCACCGCGGTGCTCCAGGTTCGCCAGCGCGGTGATCGCCTTCTCGACGATGTCGCGGCTGCGCCGTCCGTACATGTCGACGACGAAGGCCACACCGCAGGCGTCGTGTTCGTTGATCGGGTCGTAGAGGCCGACGGGCCCCGGCGAATGCATCATGGATCTGCCTACTCCGTACGCCACGCTGCGCACTGTTACGTACTGGAGAAGTCCCGGAGATCGCGATGCGAGGGCACCGCCCGGGGAGATCAGCTTCGTTGCTGGCCCGCTCGGATCAACCGAGCGCAGTACCGGTAATTCTGCCACGGGATGCGCGGCGGCAGCAAAGTGCGCGGCGGGCCCCGGTGAAACCCGCCCGTAATGAGGCAATCCCGCCGTAATGTCTCAACCGTGAACAACACAACGGTTTCTGCAGGTCCCTCCGCCCCGGGGTCGCCGCAGGCCCGCGCGCTGAGCGCCTTCGTCTGGCGCAGTGTGCGCCCGGCGATCGGAGTGGTCGGCCGCCTGCCCAGCGGAGTCCTCACGACGCTGCCGGTGATGAAACCGGCCCTCAACTCCTCGCTGGCCGCGGTCAGCCCGGTGCCGCGCGGGACCCGGACCACAGTGGTCAAGACCCGCTTCGGCGACGGCCAGGTGCGCGGGGAATGGGTGCACGAGTCCCGGCGCAACGGCGGCGCGATCCCCGATCCGGCCAGCGGCCGCAGCATTCTGTACTACTTGCACGGCAGCGGCTATCTGATCTGCTCGCCGCGCACCCACCGCGGTCTGGTCTCCCGGCTGGTCCGGCGCCGCGGTATCGGGGCCTTCAGCCTCGACTACCGGCTGGGCCCGGTGCATCGTTTCCCGGCCGGCGGCGACGACACCGTGCGCGGCTACCGCTGGCTGCTCGACCAGGGCTTCGCGCCCGAACAGATCATCGTCGCCGGCGATTCGGCCGGTGGCCATCTGGCCCAGGACCTGATCGCCGCCAATCACCGCGACGGGGTCGGTCAGCCGCGGGCCATGCTGCTGATCTCTCCACTGTACGATCCGTCGTTCGATACCGCCTGCGCCCTGGAACGCTCCGGGGTGCGCGACCCGTACATCGATGCCGCTGCGGCCCGGCGCCTGCTGCGCCTGTACACCGGCGGCGCGGCCGCCGACCACCCGCGGATGCGGATCCAGCTGAGCCCCGAGATGGCGGTGCCCGACACCCTGATCCAGTACGGCGCCCGCGAGGTGATGGCCGACGATGCCCGCGCCATTCACGCCGGGATCCTGGCTGCCGGCGGCCGCTCGACCCTGCAGTCGTGGGCGAACCAGGGCCACGTGTTCCAGATGTTCCCCTACTTCACCCCCGACTCCCGGATCGCTCTGCGGGAGGCGAAGGACTTCCTCGATGCCTACGTGACCTAGAGGTACCTCCCCGTGCGGCCGCGGAGGAGAAGCGGCTGCGGCGACGAGCGGCGTGGCAGAATCGAGCTCACCGTGGCACCGGCCACCCGGAGAAGGAGCAGTATCGACCATGACCGATCTCAACGACCTCCTCAACCGGCTTCCGGTCGATCAGCTCGCCGCCCAGCTCGGTGTCAGCCCGGACGAGGTCCGGGCCGCCTCGGCACAGGCACTGCCGACCCTGGTCGCCGGCCTGGCCGCGCAGACCGGCGACGACGCCTCCACCGCCCGGCTCGTCGGTGCGCTGGAGCAGCACGACAACGATCTGAGCTCCGGGGACATCGCTCTGGACCAGGTCGATGTGGCCGACGGCGAGAAGATCGTCGGCAAGCTCTTCGGCGACAAGACCGACGACGTGGCTCTGGGTGTGTCGGGGGCGGTCCCGGCCGCCGGCGTCGATCAGGGTCTGGTCAAAAAGCTCCTTCCCATGCTCGCGCCGATCGTGCTCAGCTACGTCATGTCCCAGTTGGGCGGCAAGAAGGGCGCCCCGCAGAGTCAGTCCGGTGGACTGGGTGATCTGCTCGGCGGAATGCTCGGCGGCGGGGGCGGCGCCGACAACGCCCTGGGCAGCATCCTGGGCAGTGTGCTCGGCGGCGGGAAAGGCGGCGGCGGGAAGGGCGGCGGCAACAATCCGCTCGGCTCGATCCTCGGCGGGCTTCTCGGCGGGAAGTAGCCGCCCCACCGGCGCGTCGAAGTCTAGGATCGGAGTCCATGAAGCGCCTGCTCCTGTCGCTGGCCGTGCTGATCCTGACGTTGTTCGGCATCTTTTTGCCGCTGATGTCGTTCTCCTCGCCCAGCGGTTCGGTCGGCGCCGATCCGGTGACGATCACCGACTACCGGGCCGATGTCACCGTCGCGCGGGACGGCTCGCTGGATGCGACCGAGACGGTCACCGCCGAATTCCCCTACGGACGGCACGGCATCTTCCGGTTCTGGGATCTCAACGACACCAGCAACCGCGGTGTGCGTTTTTCTCCCGAGGACATCAGCATCACGATGGACGGCTCGGCGGTGCCGTTCGAGCTGAGTTGGGAACAGGGCCGCCGGTTCCGGGTGGCCCGGATCGGTGACGCCGAGCGCTACGTGACACCGGGCGAGCACACCTATGTGCTGCGCTACCGCGTCGGCGGCGTGCTGGCTGCCGGATCGAGTCCGGTCCACCGCGGCGACACCTCCAGTTGGGGCGCAGACGCCAGCTCGCGGCTGCTGTGGCGTGTGGTCGCCGACGGCTGGCAGATGACGATCAAGAAGACGCAGAGCACCATCCGGTTGCCCGACGAGCCGATCTCGTTCACCTGCGCCACCAACCGCGGGATCGACTGCCAGATCACGGCCCCGGACAAGACCACCCGCGTGGTGACCACCGGGGAACTGCCGCCGATGACTGGAGTGGCCGTGCGCGCCGATCTGCCGTTCCCGGCGCCGGCGCGGTCGGTGCTGCCCTGGTCGATCCGTTTCGATCCGGTGCTGGGCCGTTCCCTGGCCGGTCTGGTGGCCGCCCTGGTGATCTCGGTGCTGACCTTCGGCGCCGGTCTATGGCTGGCCCTGCGCAGCCGGGAGGCGCCACCGCTGCGTCCGGTGATGTACTCGCCGCCGGAGGACCCGGTGAACCCCGGCAAGGTGCTCGGGCCGGCTCAGACCTTCTACGTCGCCAACGAGGCGATGCCGCGCCGCGCCCTGATCGCGACCCTGTTCCACCTGGCCGACGTCGGCGCGGTCCGGCTCGAACGCAACGGCGGGGATTGGACAGTGCATTCGCAGGTGACCCCGGAGATCACCGCCACCCTCGATGCCGCCGACAACTCGCTGCTGAACTCGCTGGGACTGGGCCGCAGCGGTGCCACCTTCCGCGCCGACGGTTCGGTGGCCGCCGGCCAGAAACTGCACGGCGCGCAGGCCGCCCTGGACGGCTCGGTCCGCGGCTGGGGTGCGGCCAGCGGCACGGTGGTCCACAGCGCCTCGGAGATGATGGGCCGGACGCTGGTGGCAGTGGCGGTCATCGCCGCCGCCGCACTGCTGGTCTTCCATCTGGTACCCGCCTCGATCTGGGTGCTGCCGCTGGCGGCGTTCGCCATCGGCGGGGCGGGCCTGTGGTCCTCGGGTGTGGGTACCCGGCGCACCCGCCTGGGCCGGGAGGTCTGGTCCCGGGCCGCCGGCTTCGAGCGGCTGCTGTCGACCCGGTCCAATACCGAGCGGCTCGACTTCAGTGCCCGCAAAGAGATCTTCACCGACTACATCCCGTACGCCATCGCCTTCGACTGCGCCGATGCCTGGGCGGACAAGTACCGGTACGCCACCGGCCAGGAACCGCCCGAGCCACTCTGGTTCGGTGGCGGCTTCTACGCCCACAGCGGCATCGGCGGAGCCGGCGGCTTCGGCGGATCGGCGTTCGACAGCTTCGAGTCGAGTCTGTCGTCGTCGCTATCGGCCTACACCGCTTCGCAGAGCGCATCCAGCGGGAGCAGCGGAGGCGGCGGTTTCGGC
The DNA here is from genome assembly GCF_000333015.1 of Gordonia hirsuta DSM 44140 = NBRC 16056. Classification (GTDB taxonomy): domain Bacteria; phylum Actinomycetota; class Actinomycetes; order Mycobacteriales; family Mycobacteriaceae; genus Gordonia; species Gordonia hirsuta. The sequence goes on from NZ_BANT01000023.1 coordinate 32,434, forward strand.
GGCGGCTTCAGCGGCGGCGGTGGCGGAGGCGGCGGAGGCGGCTCCTGGTGATCAGTACGCCCCGCGACGGCGACCGCGCATAATGACTGTCAACATCCCCACCGGAAGAGGATTCTCATGGGTACTGCCATTCTCGTCATCGTCATCATCATCCTGGTGGTCATCGCCGGGCTGGTGGTGTTCGGTATCACCGGCTTCAACAAGCTCCGCAAAGCCGATATCACCGCCGAAGAAGCGATGGGCGGCATCGATGTGCAGCTGACGCGCCGCGCCGACCTGATCCCGAACCTGGTCAACACCGTGAAGGGCTACGCGGCGCACGAGGCCGGCGTTCTGGAGGCGGTCACATCGGCCCGGGCCAACCTGCAGCAGGCCGCCCAGGGATCCGATGTCGCGGCCAAGGCAGCGGCCGAGGCGCAGATGAGCGGAGCACTGGGACGACTGTTCGCCGTCGCCGAGAACTACCCGCAACTGCAGGCGGCGCCGAACTTCATGGCCCTGCAGACCGAACTGGCCGAGACCGAGAACAAGCTCTCGTTCGCCCGCCAGTACTACAACGACGCGGTCTCGCGCCTGAACCAGGCCTGCAAGACCCTGCCGTGGATGTTCTTCGCACCGATGGCCGGGGTCAAGCCGCGCGAGTTCTACCAGGCTCCGGCCGGGCAGACGCAGGCCCCGAACGTCCAGTTCTGAGGCCGCGGGGGTTATTCCTCCCAGCGCTGCGATCGTGAGGGGTAGCGCACTCGCAGAACGCTGTACAGATAGGTGCTCACCACGAGCATCAGGACCGAGCCCAGCGCCCACCACAGCCAGAGATTGACCAGGCTGTCGCGCACTGCCGCCACCAGCCACATCAGCGTGAAGATCACGGCGCCGATCGTCGCGAGCAGCCGAGCGGCCAACACCACGGTAGCCAGCACCGACCAGAGCGTCTCGCGGACGGGTTTCGTCATATTTTCACAATAGCGCCCGGCGGATCGCTGCCATCGGCGTCCTTATCGGGGTCCCCGTCGACTGAGACCGGACCGGTGGCCTCGACCTCCGGTCCGGTCTCAATGGGTTCCGTACCGGTGTGGCCGGCGATGCTGCGGTACGCGCTGATCGCGTCGGTGACGCTGGGATACACCTCGTCCGGGCCGAAGTAACCCATCAGCCGGGCGGTACGCAACGATGTCTCCAGTTCCGGGGTGACCCCGGCGAGCGCGAAACGGGCGTCGATCGCCCGCAGGTAGTCGATCAGGTGCCGAAGCTGGTGTGCGGCCGAGTAATCGATTCCCGACGTCGCCGAGGTGTCCAGCACCAGCCAGCGCACCGGTACCGGAGCCCCCTTGACCAGCCGCATCACGTCGTCGGCGAACCGTCCGACGTTGGCGTAGAACAGGTCCGCGTCGTACCGGAACACGATCAGCCCCGGCAAGGTCTGGTGACCTGGACCGGCACTTTCGTAGACGCGGCGCCCGTCGCGGCCGACCCCCACGACGAACCGTTCGGGCCGGTATTGGCGATGGATGATCTGCAGCAGCGAGATCACCATCGCGGTGATGATCCCGGTCAGGACTCCGAACCACACGACGGCGAAGGTGGTCGCCACCGCGATCACGAACTCACTGCGGCGGACCCACCAGATCCGGCCGAAGGCACGCAGGTCGATCAGATGCAGACCGACGACGAAGACGATCGCCGCGATCACCGCCTCGGGCAGATGCGCGAGCGGTCCGGCCAGCGCGACCGTGGCGACCAGGACCACCAGCGCCATCACGATGTTGGCCAGCTGCGAGCGGCCGCGCTCGTCCTGGACGATGGCGGTTCTGGTGGGGCTGCTGTTCACCACGAAGCTGCCGGTGAAGCCGGCCGCGAGATTGGCGGCGCTCAGCCCCAGGATGTCCCGGTCGACGTCGATGGCGTCGTCGTTCTTCTGGGCGAAACTGCGGGCGGTGGCCGCACTCTGCGCCAGAATCACCAGCAGGGCGCCGAAAGAGATGGTCAGCACCAGCGGCATCTTGTGCCAGATGTCATCGATGGGCAGAGAGATCTTCGGCATGCCACCGGTGAACTCGCCCACCGTCGCCACACGGACGTCGAGGTCGGCGACCATCACCAGGATGATCGACCCGACGACCATCACGATCGGCACCGGCAGCGGCAGCCGGCGCGGCAGCCGACTGGCGGCGAAGATCAGCGTCAAGGTCACCGCCGCGAATCCGACCGACCACCAATGGATCTGGGCCGGCGAGGTGATGATGTGGATCCATTTGCTCACCACATTCGGATCGGTCCGGTCCCCGTGCCCGATTCCCAGCATTCCCGGCACCTGTTCGGTGATCACCAGGACTCCGACGCCGGCCAAGAAGCCGACCAGCACCGGCGGGGACAGGAAGTCGCCCAGAAAGCCCAGCCGCAACAGCCGAGCCAGCAGCAGCATCGCTGCGGTGACGATCGCGATCAACCCGGCCCAGCCGAGCCATTCGTCACTGAACGGCGCCAGCCCGGCGATCGACAATCCCGCTATCCCCGAAGCGAGCAGCGCCGCGGTCCCCGAATCGGCGCCGACCACCATGATCCGGGAGGCGCCGATGAGGCCGAAGACGATGACCGGAACAATCATCGAGTACAGGCCGGCACTGATCGGAACCTGCGCGATGGTGCTGTAACCCATCGCCTCCGGAATCGCGACGGCGGCCAGCGCCAGCCCCGCCATGATGTCCGCGCGCAACCAGGCACGCTGGTATCCGCGGAAGGCGGGCGGCACCAGCTGCCGTCTGATAGTGGCGAAACGGCCCGACGATGTACCCCTCATGCCGACCCGGTGTTTCGTCTCGGCTCAGGCCAGGGCGGCCAGCAGCTCGGCCTTCTTCATGGTCGAGTAGCCCGTGATGCCCTTGGCCTTGGCCTCGGCACGCAGCTCGGCGACCGTCTTGCTGCTCTTGGCGGCAGGACCGGCCTTCTTCGCGGCCGGAGCCGGCTTGTCCGCGGCAGGCTTAGCAGCAGCAGGCTTCGCAGCGGCAGACTTGGCAGCAGCGGGCTTGGCCGCAGCAGCTGCGGGCTTAGCTGCGGTAGCAGGCTTGGGCGCCGCAGCAACCGGCTTCTGTGCCGCAGGCTTGGCGGCCGGCTTCTCCGCAGCGGGCTTGGCGGCGGCAGGCTTGGCGGCGGGCTTGGCGGCAGCAGGCTTGGTGGCGGCTTTCTTCGCCGGCGCCGCCTGCTTGGCAGCGGCCGGAGCGGCAGGAGATGCCGGGGCTGCCTTCTTTACCGGGGCCGGTTTCGGCGCCGGTGTGGGCTCCTTATCGGCCTGTCCGGTCAGCGTCTTGCGCAGCACGGTGATCTCATCGGAGAGTCGGCTGACCTCGTTCCTCAGCCGCTTGATCATCTTCTTCATATTGCTGCTAGCCATGTTCGCCCCTCTCCGGCGGATTCCGGTCACATCAGTTGGTCGTTCGACCAGCTCTATTGTGACCTTATTTAGGTGGAATATGCAGTACCACCCTCGGCTCGGCGCCGCCCCGAGCGGCGGCCTCAGCACACGCGGTGCACCCGGGTGACCTGAAAGTCGTCGTCGAGCACCACGAAGTCCGCTCGGCGTCCCGGCTCCAGAACGCCGATATCGGTACGCCGCAACACACGGGCCTGGTTCCCCGCGGTCATCTCGGTCAGGCCGATCAGCACCGGATCGAGCAGTGTCGCGTCCGCGGTGCGCAGGCTGTGTGCGGCAGAACGGAACAGTTGCCCCATGGTCGCCGTGCTGCCGGCGATCGCCCCGCCGTCGCGGAGCCGGGCCACCCCGTCGCGCACCTGGACGTCGAGACCGCCCAGACGAAAGTCGCCGTCGCCCATTCCCGCCGCCGCCATGGCATCGGTGACCAGCGCGATCCGCCGGAATCCGACGCTGGCCTGAATCTGCCGGACCAATGCCGGATGCAGATGCACACCGTCGCCGACCACTTCGATCAGCACCTGCGGATCCTCCAGGAGCGCCGCGACCGGCCCGGGTTCACGGTGATGCAGGGGCGCCATCGCATTGAACAGATGGGTGGCCACCCGCGCGCCGAGCCCGACCGCCTCCACCGTCTGGGTGTAGCTCGCCGCGGTGTGGCCCACCGCCACCAGCACACCCGCCGAAGTCAGGCGGCGCACCGCCTCCAGCGCACCGGGCAGTTCCGGTGCCAGGGTCACCATCGCGATGGTGCCGCGGCCGGCGGCCAGCACCCGGTCGATCTCCGCACGATCGGGATCCCGCAGCACACGCGGATCGTGGGCGCCGCAGTACTGCGGGCTGATCCAGGGCCCCTCCAGGTGGATTCCAGCACTGATCCCGGCCTCGGCCATGTCGGCCAGCCGGCCGACGGTCTGCACCAGTGCGTCCGGGGCGGTGCTCACGGTGCTGGTCAGTGTGGTGGTGGTGCCGTGAGCGAGGTGAAACCGGGCCGCCTGCGCCACCTTGTCGGCGCGGCCGTCGGTGTACGAGGCACCGCCACCACCGTGGACGTGCAGATCGACGAAGCCCGGCACCACCGTGCCGGCCAGATCACTGCGTGCGGCGTCGCGGCCGGACGGCGCCCCCTGCCCCACCTGCAGAATCCATCCGTCGCGCAGCCGCATCCAGCCCGGGCGCAGCACCCGGTCACCGGCGACGATCACCGGCGCGGTCACCACCCGTTCGGTCATGACGGCAGCGTATGACGATCCCGGACATCGGGGTCTGCATTCCCGGTCGTGGCCGAAGCCACAGCTCCTTTGAGACGTTGATTACGTTTTGTCTCAGAATTCTTGCATCGGCCGGCGGCAACCTCGCATGGTGGAAGGCGTCCAACCGATATTCATCGACGAGCAGGAGGTTTCCATGACGTCGACTGCCTGGCTGGTGCCTCTGCGCCGCCCTTCCCACGAATCCCTCGAGCACTACCTCGAGCAGCAGGCCGCTGACGGCCGCCACCTGGCCGGTGTGGATCTGCTGAGCCCGCTGCGGCTGCGCTTCATCGACGCTCCGCCGGCTCAGGTCCGCTACGTCGTCGAGCGGCGCGCTCAGCCCGCGCCGGTGGACTATTTCAGCTTCCGCGAAGACCTCGGCTGGGAGCACGTCGGCCGTGTCGGCGACCGCCATTTCTGGCGGCGCGAATACGACGGGGAGCGCCCGGAGGGCTTCATCGCCAACCGTCGCGGCGCGTTGGACTGGGTCTCCTGACACCCCCTCCCCCGATGTCCGATTGTCACCGGCAGCGGTAACGCCGATACAGTCCTAGGCGGAATACCCGGCCGGTGCCGGGCGGCAGAAGGCTGCGTAGCCGCAGCGGAGGAGTACAACCGTGAGTGAATTCAGCGGGCCCCTTGGGGACGTGTATGACGTGGTGATCCGACGGAACCCGGGAGAGCCCGAGTTCCATCAGGCCGTGCAGGAAGTCTTCGAATCCCTGATCCCGGTGATCGACCGCAACCCGCAGTACCTCGATGTACTCACCCGCATGTGCGAGCCCGAACGCCAGATCATCTTCCGGGTGCCGTGGATCGACGATTCCGGGCGCGTGCAGATCAACCGCGGTTTCCGTGTCGAGTTCAACTCGGCCCTGGGCCCGTACAAGGGCGGTCTGCGGTTCCACCCGTCGGTGAACCTGTCGATCGTCAAGTTCCTGGGCTTCGAGCAGATCTTCAAGAACTCGCTGACCGGTCTGCCCATCGGCGGCGGCAAGGGCGGCTCGGACTTCGACCCCAAGGGCCGGTCCGATCTGGAGATCATGCGTTTCTGCCAGAGCTTCATGACCGAGCTCTACCGGCACATCGGCGAGTACACCGACGTGCCGGCCGGTGACATCGGTGTCGGCGGCCGCGAGATCGGTTACCTGTTCGGCCAGTACAAGCGCATCACCAACCGCTACGAGTCCGGTGTCCTGACCGGCAAGGGCCTGACCTGGGGCGGATCCCAGGTGCGCCCGGAGGCCACCGGCTACGGCACGGTGTTCTTCGCCTCCGACATGCTCAAGGCCAAGGGCGAGAAGTTCGAGGGCAAGAAGGTCCTGGTCTCCGGCTCGGGCAATGTCGCCACCTACGCGATCGAGAAGATCAACCAGCTCGGCGGTACGGTGATCGCCTGCTCGGACTCCTCCGGGTACGTGGTCGACGAGAAGGGCATCGATCTGGAGATCCTCAAGGAGGTCAAGCAGGTCCGGCGTGGGCGGCTCAGTGAGTACGTCGAGCTGCGCGGCAACGGCGCGGTGATGGGCACCGGCAGCAGCCTCTGGCACGTGCCGGCCGATATCGCCCTGCCGTGTGCGACCCAGAACGAGCTCGACGCCAACGACGCCGCCGCTCTGGTCCGCAACGGCTGCCTGGTGGTGGCCGAGGGCGCGAACATGCCCACCACACCCGAGGCGATCAAGATCCTGCAGGGGGCCGGTGTGGGCTTCGCCCCCGGTAAGGCCGCCAACGCCGGCGGTGTGGCCACCAGCGCCCTGGAGATGCAGCAGAACGCCTCCCGCGACTCGTGGAGCTTCGAGCACACTGAGGAGCGCCTGCGCGGCATCATGAGCTCGCTGCACGACAACTGCCTGGCCACGGCCGACGAATACAACGCCCCGGGCAACTACATCGTGGGCGCCAACGTGGCCGGCTTCGTTCAGGTCGCCGACGCCATGCTGGCTCTGGGCGCCATCTGACCCGACCGGCAACGACGACGATCACCCCGCGAAGCCGCGCTTCGCGGGGTGATTCTCATTGCACCGGATTGGGTTCGGTCCGGTGCGCGACCGACTCGAAGCGGTAGTCCGTGAGCGGGAAGCGCCGCGCATCCCACATGGTCTCCAGCGTCGGCGACGGCCGCAGCGGCACATCGCCGTTGTCGTCGAAGTAGTAACTGTTGGCCCCGCCGCAGTCGCCCTGGAAGAACACCTGGTTGCCGCGCCGCCCCAAGACCTTCTCGAAGTAGTCGGCGTTCGCCTCCGCGGTGACCTCCACCCGCGTCGATCCGCGGGTGCGGGCCTCGGTGAGCAGCCGGATCACATGATTGGTCTGCGTCTCGATCAGGTTGAAATACGACGACCCGTTGTACCCGTAGGGTCCCAGGATCATGAAATAGTTCGGGAACGACGGCACGCTGACACCGTGGTAGGCCTGGAACCGGTTCTGCGTCCAGAACTCTTCGAGGCCGCGACCGGCCGTACCGGTGACCGGGTACGGGGGCATGTTCCCCTTGTCGAACACCTTAAATCCGGTGGCCAGGATCAGCACATCGACGGGGCGCTCGACGCCGTCGACGGTGCGTACCCCGTCGGCGGTGATCGCCTCGATCGACCGGGTCTCCAGATGCACGTTGTCCCGATTGAAGGTGCGCAGATAGGTGTTGGAGAAGCTGGGGCGTTTGCAGCCCAGCGAGTATTGCGGCGTCAGTTGCTGCCGGACCTGCGGGTCCCGGACCGAGCGCTTCAGGTGCAGGTACCCGAGCTGTTCGCCGGCCTTCGCCGCCGGCAGCAGCCCGTGGAAGTGGGCGGCGAGCGGGAAGGTGACCTCGACGTACAGCTGGCTGGCCAGCCTCGCGACGGCCTTCGACCCGGGGACCATCCGCAATCCGGTGCGCAGCGCCCCGGGCAGCGGCGCATCGGGTTTGGGCAGACACCAGATGGGCGTGCGCTGGAACACCGTGAGCGAGTCGACGCGCGGAGCGATCGACGGGATGATCTGCACCGCCGAAGCACCGGTGCCGATGATCGCCACCTGTTTGCCGGTCAGGTCGACCTCGTCGTCCCAGCGCGCGGTGTGCATCGTGGTGCCGGCGAAGTCGTCGACGCCGTCGATCTCGGGTTTCTTCGGTTTGGTCAGCACCCCGGTCGCGGAGATGACGTAGCGGCCGGTCACCGTCGTCCCGTCGTCGAGGCGGATCTCCCACAGATCAGCGGAGTCCAGGTAGTCGGCGGCCACGACCGCCGCACACAACCGGCTGCGGCGGCGGACATCGTATTTGTCGACGCAGTGTTCGGCGTAGGCCTTGAGTTCGGCGCCGGGGGCGTAGATGCGGGACCAGCCGGCCACCTGCTCGAAGGAGAACTGGTAGGCGAAGGACGGGATGTCGACGCCGACACCGGGATAGGTGTTCCAGTGCCAGGCGCCGCCGAAGCCGTCCCCCTCCTCGATCAGCAGGTAGTCGCTGAAGCCCGCGCGGTCCAGCATGATCGCGGCGCCGATGCCGGACAGGCCGCCGCCGATGATGAGCACCTCGTGATCGGGGACTGCGGTGTGGGCCATCAGGGATTCCTCCTGGGTTCACGCGCCAGGGGACCGGCGAATTTCGACGTCGCACCGATGATGAGGGTGTCGACGCGGTACTCCATGCCGTCGGCCGCCCGCACACCCCGGCGGTACCCCGACCGGCGCGACCCAGGTGGGACGTTCCTCGAAGACCGTCACCGCCGCGGCGCTGGTCAGCACCTCCGGCAGGATCTCGGCGGCCTCGGCGCCGGTGGCCAGCAGAGCCACCCGCTCGCCGGCGTAGGAGTGCTCGAACCAGTCCGTCCCGGTCAGCAGGCGGCCGCGGAAGTCCGGGCGGAGCCCGGCGTCGTCCCGCAGGGCATCGGGCCCTCGGCGGGGCGGGGCCGTCCGGCTGTCGGCGGCGGTCACGAGGCGATCGCCTCGGGCGAGAGGCCCTCGACCCACGACTGCGGCCGGCCCAGGACCCGGGCAGGGAGACGGCTGGTGAGCCGCACCATCGGGTCGGCGAGCAGCCGGTGGTAGGGGTGATCGCGGTCGACGATCATGCGGCCGATGACCTTGAGTGCCTGATACGAGACCAGCCGGCGCGTGTACCGGCCACGGCCGCCGATCTTGGCGAAGCGGCGCACCGCGACCATCAACTTCTCCTCGTCGAGCCCCATCGCGACCACGTTGTCACGCATATTGTTGATCAGCGGGACGAAGACCACGATCAGGCCGACCACGACGCGCGGGTCCACCAGTTCGGCGGCCCCGATCACCTGGGTGATCGGTCCTTTGGCACCGATGTACTCCAGGACCTCGAAATCCACCGCGATGTGCCGGGCCTCGTCGAAGTTGATGTGCCGGAAGACCTGATTGCACAGCGGATCGGCGACCTGATCGGTCAGGAACTTGACCAGCGCGCCGTCGAGCGCGCATTCCAGCAGCGGGATCAGGGCCGCCAGCGCATGCAGCGGCAGATCGTCCCCGTAGCTGTCAAGGACCTTGATCGCCAGTTTCACCTGGATGTTCGGCTCGGGGATGCGGCCCTCCTCGAGCATGCCCCAGCGGCGCATCAGGGCCAGTTCGGCGTTGGCGTGTTTCTGCTCCTCGGCGTGGAAGTGCTGGTAGATCTCCCGGATCGTCGGGGTCGGCGCCTTCTTGGCCAGCGCGGCGAATCCGCGGGCGCCGATGTGCTCGATCCAGACCAGATCAGCCATGAACGGGGCCAGCCGGGCCGTGAGTTCGGGCGTCATCGTCTCGGCGCCGGGCGCGTCCCAATCGATATCGGCCATCGACCACTGCTTGTCTTTGATCTTCTGCAGCGCGGCGTCGAAGTTGTAACTCATGATGTCGTGCCTTTCGGATACTCGCCGGCGGCGGGCTGCTGCGCGTCGTCGACGGTCTGGTGCTCGGGGGTGAAGGGTCTGAGCCGGGACAACAGACCGCTGACCCGCGCATGCGTCGCAGGAACGAACCGCTTGCTCAGCCAGATGGCCCGCGCATCGAGTTGGGGCACCACGTACAGGTGGCCCCGGTCGTGACTGTTGAGGGTCATGGTGGCGACCTTGTCCGGGGACATGCCGACGGTCTTGGCGAGTCTGGCCGCCGCGGCGGCCGCCCCGGTTTCGATGTCCTCACCGGTGAAGATGTTCGTCTTGACGAAGGTGGGGCACAGCACCGAAACCCGCACCCCGGTGCCGGCCAGTTCGGCGGCCAGGGTCTCCGACAGACTCATGACACCGGCCTTGCTGACGTTGTACGCGGCCATGCGCGGACCGGCGGCGAATCCGGCCGCCGAGGCGACGTTGATGATCCCTGCTCGTTCTTCGGTCCGCATCACCGGAAGAAAGTGGTGGCAGCCGTAGATGACGCCCCACAGGTTGATCTGCAGAGTCCGCTCCCACTCGTCGAGACTGGACGTGCCCACCGTATGACCGCCGGCGCCGACGCCGGCATTGTTGATCAGCAGGGTCGGGGCGGCCCCGAACCACTCAACGGCGTGCTCGCGCAGGGCCAGGACCTCCTCGGCGGCCCGCATGTCCCCGACGAAGGCGCTCGCCCGTCCGCCGGCGCGCTCGATCTGTGCGACGGTCTCGGCGGCTCCCTCCCGGTCGATGTCGGCGCAGACGACGCTGCCGCCGCGGGTGGCCAGCTCCAGGGCGAAGGACCGGCCGATGCCGCTGCCCGCGCCGGTGACGACCGCACGCGCCCGGCGGCTGACGGGTCTGCTGAAACCGATCATGCGCTCTGCACCTCACCGCTCGGCAGGTCCATCGGCCGCCTGCACTCCGACAGCCCCCGGCCGATGAAATCGGCTACCTCGTCCAGGGCCCGGTGGCTCTCGGGCACCACGGCGGTCAGTGCCTGAAAGACGTGCATCTGCCCCGGCCAGACCCGGTGCTGCACCTCGAGGCCGGCCCGCCGCATTCGCCGGGCCAGTTCGGTGCAGTCGGCCGAGAGCATTTCGGCCGAACCGTTGTGGATCAGGGTCGGCGGGAAGCCCGCGACATCGTCGAAGAACAACCGCCGGTTCAGGTCTGCGCGTTGCGAGTCGTCGGCATACAGCTTCAGGACGCGGCGGGCCAGCCGCGGGTGGGTAAACGGATCACGCGACATCTGGTCCCGCACCCTGGCCCCGGCCAGATCCATGTCGATCAGCGGGGACAGCGTCACCAGCGAGGCCGGGAGCGGCTGGCCGGTGCGTGCCAGATCCAGGGCCAGCAGCAGGCTCAGGTGCCCGCCGGCCGAATCGCCGGCGACGACGATCTGCTCGGCGGAGTACCCCTGGGCGCGCAGCCAGTCCCAGGCGGCCCGGGCATCCTCGAGGGCGGCAGGGTGCCGGTGCTCGGGCGCGAGCCGGTAGTCCAGGGAGAACACCGGTATCCCGGTCCGGCTGGACAGCTGTGAGGTCAGCCCGCGATGGGTGCGCGACGAGCAGATCGCATATCCGCTGCCGTGCAGGTACAGGATCACGCCACGGTCCGGACGGGACCAGCGGGCACGGACCCACTAACCCCGGACCACCCGCCCGGCCGCGTCACGGTCCTCGACCGGCACATACACGTTCTGCGGCAGCGGCGGCGAGGCGTGCGCCAGGACCCGTTCGAAGAGCAAGCGGGCCGCCTCGACTCCGGCCGGACCGACCGGGACCTGGGCGCTGAGCGGTCGCCAGGTGGAGGCGAGCAAGCCGACGAGCACGCGGCTGCGGACCGAGAGACCCGGTGCCGACCAATTCTGAGGGCGCATGCCCTCAGATAATCCAGAGTGACCTGCGTCATGTCAACCCCCGCGGTAGGTGCGACAATGAACCTCGTGTCTGACTCCGGCTCACCACAACGCTCCTACCGGGGGCTTTCCGCCGAGGAACGCCGCGCGTCCCGGCGGCGCGCGCTGCTGGAGGCGGGTCGGGAACTGTGGTGTGAATACGGCTGGGCGTCGGTGACGATGCGCGCGGTGTGTGCCCGCGCCGGCCTGACCGATCGCTACTTCTACGAGAACTTCGCCGATCGGGATGCCCTGCTGGTAGCGGTGGGCGAGTCGGTCCGCGACGAGACCCTCGGGCTGATCCTGTCCGCTGTCGCCGCCCACGCGGACGCCTCCTCACGCCGGCAGCTGCAGGCCGCCCTGGAGGCGGTCACCGAGTTCATCGCCAACGACCCGGGGAGCGCGCAGATCTTCTTCGGCGACCACGGCGGCAGCGACACCCTCGAGGCGCTGCGCCGTCAGGTGATCGACTCGGTGGTCGATCTGTTCGTCGAATTGAGCCGGCCGCACCTGTTGCCGGGTGTCGCCGAGGTCCAGTACCGCCTGACCCTGCTGGTGGGCATCGGCGGTTTCGTCGAGGCCGCCGTCGGCTGGCGCTCGGGCTCCCTGAACTTCACCGCCGCCGAGTTCGTGGAGGCGCTGATGGCGGTGGCCGACCGCTTGGCCGAAGGGTCGGTGGTGTTGGCTCCGGACGCCGATCAGCCGGACAGCTAAGCCGCCGCCAGGACATCGGAGCCCAGATACTCACAGACGGTCAGGGCCAGCGCCAGATCCATCCGGTCACCGTTGGCCGGTACCGTCTCCATTGCCTTCCCGATCCGGTACTTCACGGTGTTGCGGTGCAGCAGCATCCGCTCGGCGGTTCGCACATGACTCTCCCTGCAGGCCAGAAACACCGACAGCGTCTCCCGCAGGACCTGAGCGGCTGGGCTGTCGACCGCCAGCGGCCCGAGCACCTCCCGGACCCATGCCCGGGTGGACGGCAGATCACGTGCCATCACCGACACCACCGCGATGCCCCGGTCCCCGAATCCGACCACCGCCGCCGGACCGGGCCCGCCAGCCAGGGTCGCGACCTGATAGGCCGCCTGCGCCTGCTGGTGGGAGCGCCGAAAGCCCGCGATTCCCGTGCCCGGCAACCCGTAGGCCATTCGCAGCGACGGCGCGACCGCCACGCGCTCGCTGATCGATTCGGCCCCGGCCGGCGCAGCCGAGGTGCCCAGCGGTACCCACAGCCACACCGTGCTGCGGTCGGCGGCGGTCACCACGGGCCGGCCCACCGCACCGAGCCGCACGGCGACGTCGCGGGCCGCGCGGTCGATCCGGTCGACACCGACGGTCCGGTCCGCCGCCCACAGGATCACCGCGAGATGGCGCTGGTCCAACCGGTACCCGGTCTCCGCCTCGAAGGACTCGGCCTCGTGCGGCAGCGGTTCGCCGTCGGCGGCCAGGAACTGGTTCACCGTCGAGGACAGCACATTGCCTTCCACCCCGATCCAGCGTCGTCGTTCCTGTTCGTAGACGTTGAAGACGAGCCGGCTGATCCAGTCGATGTACTCGAAGGTCACCGACATCAGGTGGCGAGTGACGTGGACCGTCAGTTCCGGTGTCAGCGCAAGCTGTTCGACGATGCCCATGACGCGGCGGTTGTAGTCGAATTCGCCGAGACGGTATGCGCGCATCAGCGAGTTCGCCGGGACCTCTCGCTGCGCCAGCCGCAGCGCATACTCCACCGCCGCGGTCGTCGGCTGCAGATTGGCCAGCGGGATGTCGTCGGCGAGCATTGCGTTCATCGTGGTGATGTTGCCCTGAACGCTCGACAGCAACAGACCCTCCAACACCGGATCGCCCGAGAGCCCCTCGATCTCGAGCATCTCCTCGGTCATGTCGATGACAGCCTGCTGTTCGACCTCCCGCATCTGCTGGGCCACCGCCGAGACGGCGGCCCGGAACTGGTCCTCGTCGGCCGCCGTCATCGGCGTCACCGGGCCAGACCGGCGCGTGCGAGCGCTGCGGACGCCGCATGCGCACCGCAGAGCCCGTGGATTCCCGCGCCCGGTGGCGCGGACTGGGAGCACAAGTAGACCCCGTCGACGCCGGTGGCGTACGGGTCGATCGCCAGCCGCGGCCGCACGACGGTCTGCAGCTTGTTGTTGGCACCGCCGATGATGTCGCCGGCGGCGTAGTTGGCGTTGTACTGCTCCAGTCCCACCGTGCCGGTGGCCGTGGTGGCCACGATCTGATCCCGGAAACCCGGGGCGAAGCGTTCGATCTGCCGGATCACCGCCTCGGTGGCATCGCCTTCGAACCCCTTGGGGACATGAGCGTACGACCAGATCGGATTCAGCTCGCCGGCACTGCGACCGGGATCTGCCAGATACTGCTGGCCGACCAGCACGAACGGGTTCTCCACCATCGTTCCGGCAGCACGCCGGCGTTCGGTGTAGGCCACCTCCGCGGCACTGCCGCCCAGGTGCACGGTGCCGGCCCGCGCCGATTCCGGGTTGCGCCACGGAATGTGCCCGCGGATGGCGAAGTCGACCTTGAACGCCGACGAACCCACCCGGTACCTCCGGTACGCCCGCGCGATGCGGGCGGGCATGCGATCGCCGTACAGGGCCAGGACCTGTGCCGGAGACAGATCGAGCATGACGATGTCGGCGTCGGGAATCTGCGCCCGATCGGTGATCGGCACTCCCGTCTCGATCACTCCGCCGAGCTCCCGCAGGGCCGCCGCCGCCGCCGCGGTGATCGCCCCGGAGCCGCCGACCGCCACCGGCCATCCGAAACGGTGCCCGCTGGCGGTGATCATCAGGCCCAGCGCCGCGGTCAGCGGCACGTCCAGGCGGGTGAACGCGTGCGCCGCGACACCGCTGAACAAGGCGCGTGCCGGTTCGGTGGCGAACATCCGGGTCAGCCAGGTGGCCGGCAGTACCGCTCGCGGGCCGAACGCGGCCAACTGCAGCGGATGCCGGGGCACGTTGACGATCGGCCGCATCAGGTCCGGCGCGAAGGAGTCGAAGTTGCGGACCAGATCCCCGAAGATCAGCTCCCAGCGTCGCCCGTCGACGCCGAGCCAGGCAGCCGTCTCGGCGATCGACTGATACAGCACACCCACGGTGCCGTCGTCGAGCGGATGGGTGCAATCGATCTCCGGCCACGCCCACTGCAGGCCGTACCGCTCCAGGCCGATCTCCTGCCAGAACGGGGAACCCACACCTAGCGGATGGAACGCCGAGCAATAGTCGTGGATCAGGCCGGGAACCTCGAGCTCCCCCGACCGCGCACCACCACCGACCTGGTCTTTGGCTTCCAGGACGGTCACCTCGACCCCGTTCCGGGCCAGTTGCAGACCGGCGGCGAGCCCGTTGGGCCCGCCGCCGACCACCACAGCAGTGGTCATGCCCGCACGCCCGTTTGCCGCGACCGATCCGGGGTGTACGCGGCGCGCCAGGACACCTGTGTCGGGATCGGTCCGTTAGGAAGCCACGGCTGCTCGGCCACCGCTTCGGCCACATTCCACGTGCCGCGTTCGATCACGCCTAGAGCTCCATCGATGATCATGTATTCCTGCGTCTTCTTGTGGATCGGCTGCGACTCGACCCACACCACGGTGAACTCGCCGGGGGCGAAGTCGCAGCGGTTCTGCAGTGCCTGAATCATACGGTAATCGTGCAGGTGACCATCGCCGAAGTTGAAGCCGATCAGCGAGTTGCAGGCGAACTCGGCCTCCCGGACGTCATAGGCGTCGATCTGGTCCTCGCCGAGTTCCCGGTACAGCACCGAGAACAGTCCGCGACCCTGACTGTGCAGGGACCGCCAGGCGATGGTCTGCTCCATCGTGATCTCGGCGGCCTCGGGCCCGTAGTCGGGAGTCAGCTGGTCGATCTGGTTCTTGGCCGGTCGCACCACATGCTCGTTCAGCTTGGCCTCGGCACCCGGGGTGAACGCCCACAGCGCCGCCGCCCAGTTGCCGGCGTACTGGCGCATCGACGGCAGGAACGAGACCAGGTCCGGGCGGAGGTTGCCCAGGATCGGGAAGAACAGCAGCGCGATCACGACGCCGGCGGTCAGCCATCCCGAACTCATCGCCCCGATACCGAACCCGTCCCAGGTCGGGAAGCCCCAGAACAGGAAGACCGTCGCGAAGGCGAACAGCACATTCCATTCCAGCGGCACCGCCAGCGGGAAGGTGGAGAAGATGAACGCGTGGAAGCAGACCATCAGAATCACCGCGGCCAGGGTCAGCCATTTATTGGTCGACAGCAGCAGGACCAGCGGTGCGGCGACCTCGACGACGGTGCCCAGCACATGCGCCTGGAAGCTGGCGAACCGTGAGGGCCGCAGATCATTCGGGAAGTTCCGGTAGTTCGATCGCTTGAGGCTCTTGAACGGGATCCACGGGGTGTTGGAGATCATCGGCGGGATCACATTGGTGAAGTGGTAGCCGATCTTGGAGATCCCGGCGCAGACCCAGACCACCACGATCAGCAACTTCAGCGCCACGATCATGTCGACGAAGGGCAGGAAGGCGAAGAAGATCACCGCCGGCAGGTACTGCTCGCTGCGTGCGGCCAGGAAGATCGTCTTATCACGCAGACCCATCACGATCATCAGCACGATCAGCGAGTACAGCGCCGCTGGATCCACCAGGCCGTGCGAGGTGTCGATGAAGCGGTGCGAATCGGCGATCGCCTCGTCGAACGACGTCGATGCGATGCCCTTCATCAGCAGGGCGGCCAGCAGATTCAGCAGGATCGCCGCGTACAGCAGCACATCGAAGACGGTGCGCGAATCACCCTTGGTGCCCGGCACGGTGTCCGGCCACGGTGGCAGCCGGATGGTCTGCGGCCGGAGCCAGAACAGGATGCCGCCGGTCATCGGCGTGAACTTGCCGGCCAGCGGACCCCACGAGCCGGCCAGTCCGATCGCCTCCAGCAGCATCGTCCACAGCACGAGCTTCTGGTAGACGATCGGCTGGTTCCACCAGACGCTGACCTCGAGTGGATTGAGACCGGAGGTCAGCGTCGCGATGGTGACGCCGCCGATGATGTAGAGCACGGCGATCTTCACCAGGTAGATCACGTGCACCATCTTGGGAGTGCCGAAACCGTACTGGACCCAGTGTTCGGCGAGGCTGCGCACTCGCGTGCGTAGCGGCTGATCTCGGAACGTCGC
Source organism: Gordonia hirsuta DSM 44140 = NBRC 16056 (assembly GCF_000333015.1). Lineage (GTDB taxonomy): Bacteria > Actinomycetota > Actinomycetes > Mycobacteriales > Mycobacteriaceae > Gordonia > Gordonia hirsuta. The sequence goes on from NZ_BANT01000023.1 coordinate 49,048, forward strand.
CGGGTCTACCGGCGGGAAGTCCCCTTCTGTGAATCCCATGTCATCTCCTTCAGGTGTTTCCACGGTTTTTGGGTGTCGGGTAGCGGCGGCATCACTCGATGCCGCTGCGGGGTGCCTCGGTTAGACGATGTGTCTCGGGTAGACGATGTCTCTCGGGTAGACGGGTGTATCTGGTCGGGGCCGCCGGACGCTGCCGGCCCGCCGGGTTCGCTGACCGGCCGGTTCAGCCGACCCGGCTGCGCAGGCCTGGTTTGTCGATCTTTCCGACAGGGTTGCGCGGGAGTGCCTCGACGATGGTGATCTCGGTGGGTCGTTTGACGCGGGTGAGCAGGGGTTCGACGAATGCGGCGAGCCCGTCCTCGGTCACCTCGGCTTCGGGATAGGTGACGACGAAGGCGACCGGAACCTCCCCGAGCACCGGATCGGGGGCACCGACCACGGCGCACTCGAGCACGGACTCGTGCCCGGCGAGGGCGTTCTCGATCTCCTTGGGATAGATGTTCTCGCCGCCGCGGATGATCATGTCTTTGATGCGGTCGACCAGGCGCAGGTAGCCGTCGTCGTCGAGGATGCCGACGTCACCGGTGTGCAGCCACCCGTCGATCAGCGTCTCGGCAGTGGCGTCGGGACGGTTGAGATAGCCGCGCATCACCGCCGGCCCGCCGATCAGCACCTCGCCGCGTTCTCCGGTGGGGACATCCCGGCCCTCGGGATCGACGATGCGGATCTGCTGGCCGGGCATCGCCGGTCCGACGGTGCCGAGTTTGCGCGGCCCGTCCACCGGGTTGCAGGCCGAGGCACAGGTGGCCTCGGTGAGGCCGTAGCCCTCCACGATCGGAATGCCGAAGATCTCTTCGGTCTTGGCCAGCAGCTCCCGCGAGATCGGCGCGGCACCACACACCGCGAACCGCAGCGAGTCCAGTGCACCGTCGGGGATACGGCCCTGGGAGACCAGCAGCGCGTAGATGGTGGGCACCGCCGAGAAGTACGTCGGTCGCAGACGCACGACGTCGTCGAAGAAACGGCCGGCCGAGAAGTGGCCGGTGATGCTGATCTGCCCGCCGGCCACCATCGGCGTCAGGCAGCTGACACAGATCGCGTTGACGTGGAACAGCGGCAGGATCAGCAGGGCGTGCGCGTCGGGTCCGTGGCCGAAGAAGTCGACGGCGCTGCGGGTGAAGAATTGCAGGTTGTCGTGCCCGAGGAGCACGCCTTTGGGACGTCCGGTAGAGCCGGAAGTGTAGATCAACAGTGCGTCGTCGTCGGCCGTCGGCGGCTGCGGCGCCATCCACTCGGCCGAGGCCGTCGTGGCCAGCTCATCGACCGGCAGAAACGTCCGGGCCTGCCGATCCCCGACCGGTGCGCTGGAGACCACGACCGCAGCACCCGAGTCGCTGAGCTGGTATTCGGCTTCGGTATCGGTGAAGCCCGGGTTGACCGGCATGCCGATCGCCCGCAGACGCCAGGCCGCCATCAGTACCACGAGTAGTTCGGCACGATTGGGCAGGAAAGTGGCGACCACATCGCCGGGGCCTACTCCCAGTCCGGCCAGCTGTTCGGCGACTGCCTCGGTGCGGGCGGCGAACGCGGCATAGCTCAGTTCCAGGTTGTCGTCGCGAACGCACGGCGTCTCACCCCGGTCTGCGTTGTCCCAAGCGAAGTACGTACCGTGTGCCACTTCGATCACCTTTCATCGATCTCGTGACTTAGGACACTATCGGCGGTCGGGCGCGGCTGGTACGGGCCGCAACCACGAATCTTTTCGGTTCCTTTGTGCTGCGGGCACAAAATGTGTCGGCTCGCAGGGGCGTCAGCGCGTCTGTGCGGCGACCCGATTGACCGCCTTGACGAAGAGGTCGTTGAACACCTTCTGATCCACGGGAGCACCGGGACTCATCGACCGGTACTGCACGCTCACCGTGTACCCGTTGACCTGCGCCAGGCCCAGCCGCGTCAGACTGTCCACCTGCTGCCCGCCCACGTCGGCCACGATGTTCTGGTCGATCACCAGCGCCTGGTCGGCCTTCGTCTTCGGCGCGGTGACCACCTTCTGTTTCAGCTCGACCGTGGCGCCCTTCATCTCGCCCTGGGTGAAGCTGATCGTCATGTTCTTGCATTTCCCGGCGATCGACGCCCGCTGAGCCTTCAGGTCGACGGTATCGGCGGCGGGGGCCACGCTGGTGGTGAGGAGTTCCATGCCTCGGCTGGCCATCATCATGCCGACGTTGCTGAGGTCGATCTTGTCCGGCAGCGCATTCAGCTGCACACACGAGCTCGGCGACACCTTGGCCCCCTTGGTCGCATCCAGCAGCGAGTCGGCCGTGTCATCTGCCTGACCGGCAGGCACCTCCTGCGCCGTGAAGCCACTGGGGAACTGATCGGCCGGCAACAGCAGCCTGGTCACCTCGATGTTCTTGGCCGGCGACGAGCTCGCCGACGACACTGCTGACGACGCCGGCGACGCTGCTGCTGACGACGCGGCCGCGTCGGCGGAGGTAGCGGTCGTACCGCCGTCGTCGCTGCCGCAGCCACCGAGCGCTGCGACCGTTCCGGCCGCGATCACCACGGTTCCGAGCCGCCGGATCGTTGTCGCCCATAGAGACTTCATGGGCGTAACTTACCGTCCGGTTGGCTGGTCAGCTGGGGTCTTTGAAGTACATGACCTGGTGAGTGGTGGCCAGCAGGACCGCATCCTCGCCGTCGCCGGACCAGATCTGGCCGTCGGCATCGAAGTGGCCGTTGCCGAAGCGGGCCCCACGTGCTGTCGCCAGCACCGGGTCGGTGCCCTGTGCGGCCAGTTCTTCGGGCGTGGCGTGGATGTACGTGGACAGGGTGATGGTGCCGGCCGGCATGTAGGTGCCGTGCCGCAGGAAGATCCGCGGGAAGAAAGAGTCGGTCATCGAGGCCAGTGCCGGATAGTCCAGCGGCCGCTCGGGCACATCGCGGATCCACATGGTCGACGTCGAATCGTCGTTCTTACCGTCGGCCAGACCACCGGTCACAAAGCGCATGTCGTAGTTGCCGGCCCAGGCGATGAAATCGGGAAAATCCACCGAGGCGACCTCATCGGCGGGCGGCACCACCGGCGGCCGTGCCTCGATGCTCTCCCAGGTCTGCCGGTGCAGCGCGAACACCGCCGTCCCGGTCGAGACGGTCTGGTCGTTCTGCACGATCCGGAAGACCCAGTGCTGGTTGGTCCGGTTGGTCCGGACGATTTCGGCGTGCAGCGCCCAGTCGCCGTCGGCGATGGGGGCCAGGTAGTTGATGGTGACTGCAAGCGGATCCCCGAGGGCATCGGGGTGGGACATCAGCGCATTGACGACGGTCGCCACGGTGATCCCACCGAACGGCCCGACCATATTGGCGTAGGCCGGATGGGTCGTCGCCTGGAAAACGGTCACATCATCGGCGTCGTCGTCGCCGCGCACCACGGCAATCGCTTGATCGAGTACATGGCTCATGAGGCCAGACCATACGCTTTGAGCATGAGCCGTCGTCGCGCCGCACCCGCCCTGCTGATCCTGGCCGGGGTCACCAGCCTGGCACTGGTCGGCTGTACGGCGAACGACCAGGCTTCGTCGTGGTCGCCTGTATCGTCGGGCGACGGGCCGTCGACGGTCACCACCAGCCGTTCTGTCACCACCACCTCCCTATCGTTGGCGCCGTCGACCACCGGGTTCACCGCTGAATCCACCGACCGGGCCGGCCGGGCACCCAATGGCTCGCAGTGGGATTTCGAAGTTCCGCAGATCTCCGGCGGCGACAGCGCCGTGCGGACGGCCTTCAACGCCGCGATCGACGCACGCGCCGACGGCTTGATCGAGGAGGCCCGCAACGGCGATTCGAGCACCGTGACCGACGGTGAACTGACCCCGGACGAATCCTCCCGCGCCGTCGTCGCCCGCACGACGCTCTCCGGCGCACTGATCACGTCCGGTATGACCGAAGGCGCCGCGCATCCGAGTACCCGGGTCGACACCGTGGTGGTCGAAGCCGGCGCAGGCCGGCAGCTGGACTTGGACGATCTGTTCACCGATCCGGCCGCCGCCCGCGAAACCCTGGTCGCCCTGGCCCGGGCTGCCGATCCGACCGGCCGCCTGGCCGAGGCATCGATCGCTCCCGACGAGTTGGCGCCGTGGATCGCCCTGGACGACGGCCTGCACCTGTACGTTCCGGTGATCCACGCGATGGGCGACTACGTGCCGGTGACTCTGGCGTGGGAGGACCTGGCAACGCTGCTCAACTCCACCGCCAAGATCTTGTTCGTCCCCTGACCTCCAGCGAGTGAAGCCGGCCCATCCGTTCGTCAACCTGTAGCCAGAACGTGCTGAATGCGGCCCCGATGGCTCGTAATCGTCGGTGCCGCCGAGGCAACTCGACTGCCTTCCACCATGCTATTCAATCGGCGTGTCTGCCCAGCGAGGCAACGACAGTTTGAATCGGCCCGGGTTTGATGCCGCTGCTGTTTGAGTCCGAGAGGACGGACAGCATGCCGAAGAAGATCGATCCCCAGCTGCGCGCGAGGTGTGTGCGGCTCGTGCGCAAGCACCAGCAGGAGTACCCCACCTTGCCCACCGACGCTGAGGACGTGACGGGAGCCGGCTTTGGACTACGGGGGCAAAGAAGTGTCTGGTTCGCACCGGGACCCTCGCGTCCCTGAATCGCCAAGTTGGTGGTCAGTACCGGAGCGAGTCCGCGTTGAACGATCCGCCAAGGAGGCGCAGGTATTCGGCCCTGACAAGCGGGTGCAGGTCTTGCACGACATCTAGAAGCTGGATCGCGTCGTAGGTCGCGGTGCCGTGTGAGAGTCCGTTCCGTACCTTGGTCAGAGCTTCGGTCACGTTGGTCGCCTCGCTTGTCGCGATGACCTCCTTGATGAGCGTGGTCTTGTCCAGCTTTGCGGATACATCGAGGTCATTGTGGAGCTTCAAATAGTGGCTCAATGCCTCCCCAAGGCTCGGCTGAGCGAAGCGCGGAATCCGCTTTGCCAGCTTCCACTCCTGGCGCGTCAGTTCGCCGTTGTCTTTCATGGTCTTGAGTTTGGCGAGCAGAGAGGTTCGCTCCACCGTGTGCTTCTCCTGCTGCGCGTCGAACTTGGCGCGCTGATCGAATCCGTAGCTCGCTTCAAGCCACTGCAACAGCAGGAGCAGCCGGGCCTGGGGGTGCTGGTCGTCCCCGAGGGCGATGATGTTGTATCCCACGATCAGCGGGTGCCCAGCACTGCCCAGTCCGTTCAAGGACGTCAGTGCTTGAACCAGAGAGAAGTCCTCATCCGGCGCGGTGAATGCAAGGAAGCCGCGACTACGTGGGTGCGGACGGCGTCGCGGCACCGAGCGTGGCCCATCTACGCGCCCCAGGCGACTTGTTGGCCATTAACCCGACAACACCTCAATGAATACTGGAAAACAAAGAGGTCAGGCTGCATCTCTGCAACCTGACCTCTTGGTGCGATTCATCCTGAACCGCTCGTTGTGGGCGAAGGGGGACTTGAACCCCCACGTCCCGAAGGACACTGGCACCTGAAGCCAGCGCGTCTGCCATTCCGCCACTCGCCCGTGGCTGCCGATCTCTCGGCGGTCGTCCATGTGGACTTGACTGAGATTACACGTCTTCGTGCCGCAGGGAAAATCGGTTCCCCGATCGACCGCTGACCAGGGATGACGGCACCTCCAGCGAATCCCGGTGTTGTCTGCGCAAGTGACTGCTGGGACGGTTGATCAGATGTGCGAGGTGCGTCTGCGGCCACTCCCGGTAGCATTGAACCTCAACGTACGCACGCCGACACGCCATCGATGAAGGGAGTACCCGTGGGTCTGCTGGATCGCTTCGAGCGCAAGCTCGAATCCGCCGTCGATGGCGGGTTCGCTCGCGTCTTCGGCGGCAAGGTGGCTCCGCAGGAGATCGAGTACAGCCTGCAGCGAGCCGCCGAAGGCTCCGCCGAAGACCTCGGTGACGGCAGTTCGCTGGTGGCCAACAGCTACGCGATCGTCCTCAGCGACTCCGACCTGGAACACGTGTCCGAGGAGTACGAGCTCAATCGGAAGATCTTTTCGCGCCACCTGGAAGACTTCATCCGTGACAATGGGTGGCAGACCTATGGCCCGGTCGTCGTAGAGTTCGACGTGGTGCCCACACTGCACACCGGCCAGTTCCGCACCACCTGCGTCGTCGACCCCGACGTCAAACCGCGACCCCGACCGACCCGACCATCCGATAGCCCGAACCGAGGAGCTTCCGACATGACCAATCCCCCCGGAAACGACGGCCAGTACCCGGGCTACGGCCAGCAGGGCGGCTACGACCAGCAGGCCCAGCCCGGATACGACCAGGGCTACGGGCAGCAGCCCGGCTACGACCAGGGCGGCTACGGTCAGCCCGGCGAGCAGGCCTACGGGCAGGGTGGCTACGGCGACCAGGGCTACGCACAGCAACCCCAGGCTTACGACCAGAGCGGCTACGGTCAGCAGCCCCAGGGACACGACCAGGGTTACGGCCAGCAACCCCAGGCGTACGACCAGGGTGGTTACGCGCAGCAGTCCGGCTATGACCAGGGCGGCTACGGCCAGCAGCCTCAGGGATACGACCAGGGCTACGCACAGCCGGCCGATCAGGGCTACGGCCAGCAGGGGTACGACCAAGGCGGCTACGGCCAGCAGCCTCAGGGATACGACCAGGGCTACGGCCAGCAGCAGGGATACGACCAGGGCTACGCACAACCTGGTTACGACCAGCAGCCCGGCTACGACCAGGGCGGTTACGGCCAACAGGGCTACGATCAGGGCTACGCACAGCCGGCCGATCAGGGTTACGGCCAGCAGCCCGGCTACGACCAGGGCTACCCGCAGGCCGGCGATCAGACGGCGTACGCCCAGCCCGGCGGTATGCAGGCACCGGCCACGATCACCCTGATCCTGGAGGACGGCAGCAACCGCACCTATGCGCTGCGCCCGGGCTCCAACGTGATCGGCCGCGGTCAGGACGCCCAGTTCCGCCTCCCCGACACCGGCGTCTCCCGCCGGCACATCGAGATCACCTGGGACGGTCAGAGCGCGATGCTGCGTGATCTGTCGTCCACCAACGGCACCACTGTCAACGGGATGCCGGTCAGCAGCTGGAACCTGGCCGACAAAGACCGGATCCGTCTGGGGCATTCCGACATCAGCGTCCGCTTCCAGTAAGCCCGACACCCTAGAATGCGGTCGGGGCCGATCAGTGCCCCGACCGCAAAGGTGCATCCGGCACCGCAGACCTGACAGGAGGTGAAGCGCAAATGCAGGGCATCGTCTTGCAGGTGGTCCGATTCGGATTCCTGATCCTGCTGTGGCTGTTCGTCTACGCCATCATCCGCTCCATGCGCGCCGACCTCGCGTCAGCAGCCGGCACCCGTCGCCCGGCCACCAGCGGATTCCGCCAGCGACGCCGGGACCAGGGCCGGGGCGGAGCACGCTATCTGGTGGTCACGGCAGGCGCACTGGCCAACACCCGCATCACTCTCGGCGATCAACCCGTCCTGATCGGGCGCGCCGACGACTCGACCCTGGTGCTGTCGGACGACTACGCCTCCGAACGCCACGCCCGCCTGTCCAAGCGCGGGGACGACTGGTACGTCGAAGACCTCGGCTCCACCAACGGCACCTATCTGGACCGCGGCAAGGTGACCACCGCCGTCCGTGCCCCGCTCAACACGCCGATACGTATCGGCAAGACCGTAATCGAGCTCCGATCGTGACTTTGGTACTGCGCTACATCGCGCGAAGCGACCGCGGCCTGGTCCGGTCCAACAACGAGGACTCGGTCTACGCCGGGGCCCGGCTGCTGGCCCTGGCCGACGGTATGGGCGGTCACGCCGCCGGTGAGGTCGCCAGCCAGTTGGTGATCCAGTCGCTGCGGTCCCTCGACGACGACGAGCCCGGCGGCAACCTACTCGATGCGCTCGCCGCGGCCACCCGGCACGGCAACGAGGCGATCGCCGCCCAGACCGAACGCAATCCCGAACTCGCAGGCATGGGCACCACGCTCACCGCGATCCTGTTCGCCGGCAGCAAGATCGGTCTGTGCCACATCGGCGACTCCCGCGGCTATCTGCTGCGCGACGGCGAACTGACCCAGATCACCCGCGACGACACCTTTGTGCAGAGCCTGGTCGACGAGGGCCGCATCAGCCCCGAGCAGGCCCACAGCCATCCGCAGCGCTCGCTGATCCTCAAGGCGCTCACCGGCCAGCCGGTGGAGCCGACCCTGCAGTTGCGCGAAGCCCGCGCCGGCGACCGGTACATGCTGTGCAGTGACGGCCTGTCCGACGTGGTCAGCGACGAGACCATCGCCGACACCATGTCCTCGATCCCCGACCATTCCGCCTGCGCGGACCGGCTCATCGAACTGGCCCTGCGCAGCGGCGCCCCCGACAACGTGACCGTGGTGGTCGCCGACGTCCTGGACACCGGCTACGGCGACTCCCGGCCGATCCTGGGCGGTGCCGCCGGTGCCGACGACGCCGCCGGCTACTCCCCCGATCCGTCCACCGCCGCCGGCCGGGCCGCCGCTCTGCGCCCGCCCGCGGCCCCCGCTCAGCGTCCGATGCTCGAGGATCCGGCCATCGAGACCGCAACCCGCAGTCCGTGGCGCTTGCCGCTGACCCTGATCGGCATCGTCGTGGTGATCGCCCTGCTGGTCACCGCCTTCTTCGTGGTGAAGGAGAAGACGATGAGCCGGTTCTACGTCACGACCGAATCCGGTGAGGTGGTCGTCAACCGAGGCACCCCCGACTCGGTGCTGTTCGTGCACTTCAGTGAGTCGAGCCACCGGGTCTGCGTCACCGAGCTGGCGACCGACCACCCGCAGGCGCGGCTGGTGTCGGCGTCCGCGGACGAGGACTGCGTCCCGATGAAGCTCACCGATCTGACCGAGGGCAACCAGACCCAGATCACCAACGGGCGGGTCAGCAACATCCCCGACCTGCGCCAGGTGGAAGAACGCGTCCGCGGATTCGACTTCCTCCCGTGTGCCCCCACCCCCGCGAAGGAACCCAGCAACGAGCCGACCCGCGAACCGAACCGCCCTGGCCCGAGCGACCCGGGCAGCACTCCGCCGAACTCCGAATCGACCCCGTTGACCCCGAAACCCGTCGACGGGAAGACCCGGGACTGCTCGGAGAACTGATGACCGCCACCCCCGTACCGCACGCTCCGCCCGCGGCACCGGCCACGCGCAGCCGCACCACCGAGGCGTGGCTGCTGCTGTTCGCACTGGTGCTGGTCGCCGTTGCACTGGTGCTGGTGCAGGGCACCATGGATCAGCCGATCGGTTGGGAGCTGGGCAAGTACGTGCTGGCCTTCGTCGTGCTCTACGGCATCGCCCATGCCGCGGTCCGCTGGCTGGCCCCGTACGCCGACCCACTGTTGCTGCCGGTGGTCGGCGCGCTCAACGGTCTGGGCCTGGTGATGATCCATCGCCTGGATCTGACCCCCCGGATGGGGGAGCCCACCTCGTTCGCCAATTCGCAGATGATGTGGGTCGGCGTGGGCATCGTCGTCTTCGTGGCGACGTTGTTCCTGGTCCGGGATCACCGCACGCTGTCTCGCTACTCCTACACCCTCGGGCTGCTCGGGCTGATCCTGCTGATCCTGCCGGTGCTGCTGCCCAACTCCGAACGCGGCGGCGCCAAACTTTGGATCCAGACCCCGTTCTTCAGTATCCAGCCAGGCGAGTTCGCGAAGATCCTGATCATCATCTTCACCGCTTCGTTCCTGGTGTCCCGACGGGACCTGTTCACCACCGTCGGCAAGCATGTGGCGGGCATCGACTTTCCCCGGGCCCGCGATCTAGGTCCGTTGCTGGCGGCCTGGGCGATCGCGATCGGCGTGCTGGTCCTGGAGACCGATCTGGGCAGTTCGCTGCTGATCTTCGCCACCATGCTGACGATGCTCTACATCGCCACCGAGCGGGTGAGCTGGCTGATGATGGGTCTGGCCCTGTTCGCCGCCGGGGCCACGGCCGCCTACTTCCTGTTCGGTCACCTGCAGGACCGGGTCTCCATCTGGATCGACCCGTTCCAGTCCCCCGACGGGGCCGGCATGCAGATCCTGCGCAGCCTGTTCGCCCTGGCCGCCGGTGGCATGTTCGGGACCGGCCTGGGTTCGGGCTATCCGAACGAGGTCCCCGAGATCCACAACGACTTCATCCTTGCCGCCTTCGGCGAGGAGCTGGGCCTGTTCGGTCTGACCGCCATCGTGATGCTCTACCTGTTGATCGTGATGCGTGGGCTGCGCGCGGCGATCAGCGTGCGCGACAGCTTCGGCAAGCTGCTGGCCGCCGGGCTGGCGTTCACCATCGCGATCCAGCTGTTCGTCGTCCTCGGCGGCATCTCGAAGCTGATCCCGATGACCGGTCTGACCTCACCGTTCCTCTCGTACGGCGGTTCCTCGCTGCTGGCCAACTACATCCTGATCGCCCTGCTGATCCGGGTATCCAACGCCGCACGTGAACCCGACACCCCGAAGAAGGCCCCGGCCGCCCCGATCAGTTCGCTGCCCACCCAGGTGGTGCGCCGATGAACCGACCGATCCAACGCGTCGGCATGGCCGTGATCGTGCTGGTCCTGCTGCTGGTGGCCAACCTGACCTGGGTGCAGGTGCTGCACGCCCCGGCACTGCGGGCCAGCGAGTACAACAAACGCAGCCAGATCGACACCTATTCGCGGCAGCGGGGCCTGATCCTCGACGCCGAGGGCAACGTCCTGGCCGAGACCGTCCCCTCGACCGGTCAGTTCAAGTACCAGCGACGCTATCCGGCCCAGCCGGTGCAGGCCTACGCCACGGTGACCGGCTACTACGGCCCCCACTTCGGGGCCGGCTACGGCATCGAATCGGCGGAGAACGCCTTCCTCAACGGCACCGACGACCGCCTGTTCACGCAGAACTTCGTCGACATGTTCGCCGGCCGCGATCCGCGCGGCGGCAATGTACAGACCACCATCGTCCCGGGCCTGCAGACCGCCGCCTACGACGCGCTGCGCGGCGGATCCTGCAACGGCCCGTGCCGCGGCGCCGTGGTGGCGATGGAACCGAGCACCGGCAAGATCCTGGCGATGGTGTCCACGCCCAGCTACGACCCGAACCTGATGGCGACCGAGGACTACACCGCCGCCGAAGCCTCCTGGAACAGGCTCAAGACCGAACCCTCGCCGCTGCGGAACCGCGCGATCTCCGAGCTGTACCGGCCCGGCTCGACCTTCAAGGTCGTCACCGCCGCCACCGCTCTGCGCGCCGGCCTCAAATCCGACGTCCGGCTGACCTCGGCGGCGACCTTCCCGCTGCCCGGATCCTCGAACAGCCTGCCCAACGACGGCAATCCGCCGCGCGCGTGCCCCGGCGCCTCCGGCGGCACGGTGACCCTGGCACAGGCCTTCGAATACTCGTGCAACACCGCCTTCGCGCAGCTGGTTACCCAAAAGCTGCCCGGTGACCCGTTCGACGAATTCACCGACACTGCGCTGGGCTTCGGCGTCGGGGAGAACCCGCCGGGAATCCCGCTGTCGGTGGCCAAGTCGGCGATCGGCGACCTCGACGGGGACCGGGCCGCCCTGGCACAGTCGTCGATCGGTGAACGCGATGTGAAGCTGACGGTGCTGCAGAACGCCGTGAATGCGGCCACCGTCGCCGCCGGCGGCGTCCGGATGCGTCCCTACCTGGTCGACCGGCTGCAGTCGGCCGATCTGGGTACCGTCGCGGCGACCACGCCGTCCGAGTTGAACCGGCCGTTGACCGCCGAGGACGCGGCCGTGCTGACCCGGATGATGGTCGCCTCAGAGCAGTCCGGCCGCGATGCCCAGGCCGGCATCGCCTCCAAGACCGGGACCACCGATCCGAATGAGACCGGGAGCGCCTACGCCTGGTACATCGCCTTCCGGCCCGGCGCGAACATCGCCGTGGCCGTGATGGTGGAGAACGGGACCGGTGGATCTCAGGCCTACGGCGGCCTCATCGCCGCCCCGATCGGCCGGACAGTGTTGAATGCTTCTACGGGAGGTAACCGATGAGCCTGCAGAACGGCGCCATCATCGCCGACCGGTATCGATTGGTCCGGCTGATCGCCACCGGCGGCATGGGCCAGGTATGGGAGGCGCTGGACACCCGGCTCGACCGCCGGGTGGCCGTCAAAGTCCTCAAAGCCGAGTACTCGAACGATCCGACATTCCTGGCGCGTTTCCGCACCGAAGCGCAGACCACGGCCCGGCTCAACGATCCGGGGATCGCGAACGTCTTCGACTACGGCGAGACCCCCGACCGCAACGGCGGTGATCCGCTGGCCTATCTGGTGATGGAGCTGGTCGACGGTGAGCCGCTGAACTCGGTCATCTCCCGGATGGGCAAGCTGTCGCTGGCGCACACCCTGGACATGCTCGAGCAGACCGGCTGGGCGCTGCAGGCGGCCCACACCCAGGGGCTAGTGCACCGCGACGTCAAACCGGGCAACATCCTGATCACCCCGACCGGCCAGGTCAAGATCACGGACTTCGGGATCGCCAAGGCGGTCGATGCCGCCCCGGTGACCCAGACCGGCATGGTGATGGGCACCGCCCAGTACATCTCTCCGGAACAGGCGACCGGCGGGGAGGCCACCGCCGCCTCGGATGTCTACTCGCTCGGTGTGGTCGGCTACGAGTCGCTGACCGGCACCCGGCCGTTCACCGGCGACGGCCCGCTGACCGTGGCGATGAAGCACATCCAGGATGCGCCGCCGTCGCTGCCCGATTCGGTGCCGGCCCCGGTGCGCGAACTGATCGCCATCACCCTGGCCAAGGACCCGCAGCAGCGGTACGCCACCGGCGGTGAGTTCGCCGAGGCCGTCGCCGTGGTCCGGCGGGGTCTGCGCCCACCGGCTCCGCGCGCGCGGGCCGGGGCAG
>NZ_BANT01000022.1 GCF_000333015.1 Gordonia hirsuta DSM 44140 = NBRC 16056
GACGCCGGCGCCTGCTGCGCTGCGTGGCCTCGCCGTCCGTCCCGTCGGCGCTGTCGGCGCTGTCGGTCTTCTCGTCCTGCTCGTCTTGCTCGGACTGCTCGGACTGCTCGGGTTTCTCGGCCTCGTCGGTGTCCGTGGTCTCGGTGCCGGTTGCGGCTTCGGGTGCCGATTCCGCTGTCTCGGTCGAGCCGTCCGCCGGCCCGCTGCCGGCTGCGGTGCGGTTCCGTTCCTCGGCGACCACCGGTTCCGGCGTCGTCGGCGGCAGGAACAGCGGGGCTGTCTCGGCGGCCGCCGCGGCCGGCACGGCCGGCTCCTCGACGGCGACGGCCGAGAAGAGCGATTCGGTCACCGGTGCGACCGTGTGCGCCTGGTCTGCGGGCGCCGCGTCGTCTGGGGCTGCGAGGCGATCGGCGACTGCCTGTGCCTCGTCCCGGCTGACGGACGAGGACGCCGAACGGGCGAGAATGCCCATGTCTTGCAGGTGCGCGAGCGCTTCCCGGCTGGTGATACCCAGCGTTCGGGCGAGCGCATGCACGCGGAGTCGTAGGGGAAATGTTTCCGCCGAATCATCCGATGCCTGTGCATCGGTCGGCGACCCGTTATCGGTCACGTGGTCTCCTTGAGACCCCCGGGCGCGTCACTGCGGACTGCGAGGCGACGCGGCCACGCGAGGATCTTCGCTATGTGTGCGGCCGTCTCCGGCCGGGTGTTGTGTGGTCTTCGCGCCGCACAGGACGCCTTGCTTCACAACCATCGTCGCGCGGGCCGTGGGTGACGGCCCCTGCGCGGCTGGTGGTCCGATCGGGATGCCAAAGTGTGACAGCCCCGACCGGACAAGTATCCCACACGTTCACCCGAATACTGCACACGGCAGGCGATCGGGTGGAGAACAGGTGACGTCTTACGAGTTCAGGGACGGGAACCAGAGTGCGATCTCGCGCGCGGCGGACTCGGGAGAATCCGAGCCGTGCACGATGTTGAACTGCGTCTGCAGACCGAAGTCACCGCGAATGGTGCCCGGGGTCGCCTTCTCCACCGGATCGGTGCCGCCGGCCAGCTGCCGGAAGGCCGGGATCGCCCGGTCACCGGCGACCACCATCGCCACGACGGGCCCGGAGGTAATGAACTCCAGCAGTTCCCCGAAGAAGGGGCGCTCGGCGTGTTCGGCGTAGTGCTCGGAGGCCAGTTCGGTACTGACCTGCCGCAGTTCGAGGGCGGCGAGGGTCAGGCCCTTGCGTTCGATACGGGCGATCACTTCCCCGACCAGTCCGCGCTGGACGCCGTCGGGCTTGATGAGGACGAGAGTCTGTTCAGTCACGAGGACACACTGTACTGCCCGGCCCGACGCCCGCGCGCACCGGTCGCGGCCGCCCGATCTCCGCGGTCAGGAACGCGGACAGTACTGGCGGTCGACCGACCAGACGCCGTAGTCGAACAGGTTGCCCGCCGAAGAGTGCGGGTCGATGATGATCTGCAAGCAGGCTCCCGGTGTCCGCACCGCTGCGGTCAGTTCACGGCCCATCTGCCGGGCGAGCGCGTCATTGGCCGCACGGTACTGCGGTGGCACAGGCAGGGCACGGATGGCATCTCCCGGGCGCTGGGCGGCCAACCAGAGGGTGGCATTGCGGGTGGCCAGGTAGCCGAACGCGCCGTTCGGCACGGGCATGGGCGCACCGGGTTCGATCATCTCGTCGGCCGGCAACGGCCCGGGCACATCCTTCTGCATCTGCGGGCCCGGTGGGGTGCGCTTCTGCTGCTCGGCCAGGTCATCGGTGTCGACGACGGTGGTGTTGGGGATGCCTCCGGCGAAGACCGCCCCGGGGACGAGCCCCTGCGGGAACGCCTGGGCGGGGGTGCTCACCAACAGCATGGCGGTCAGCGGCAGCACGGCTGCCCCGGCGACCACCCAGCGGCGACGTCGCGTCATCTCATCCAATCTCTCGCCCCGACCCGATCTCGGCAGCCAGTGTAACCGAGATCAGAGGGGATGCTGGCCGGGCAACATCCCGCGCGCGATGCGCCGCTGCACATCGCGCTTGATGTAGACGATGTAGACCCATACGCACAGGAAGACCACGCCCACCACTGCGATGGACCAGTGGAACAGGACGCCGCCGATGATCACCGGCACCTGCATCCCCAGGTTCGCCGGTAGCGACCACGACCGTCCCTGCATGCCGCTGAGCAGGATCATCACCACGCAGAGGATCCCCAGATACAGTCCCGAAGCCCACGTCACCCCGTCGCCGAGGGTCGCCACCACCGGGAAGGTCAGGCCGATGACGATCGCCTCCAGGATCAGCACCGCGGCGTTGATGCCGCGAAAGCCCTTCCAGGGGTCGGTCGCCGGAGCGGAGAACTCGGGGGTGGCGCTCATGCGGGCTCCTTGCCGAACAGTGTGCGGGCCGCGCCGGCGGTGACCACCGACCCGGTGATCACCACGCCCGCCCCGGACAGGGTCTCGTCGTCGCCCTCTTCGGCCAGCCCGATGGCAGCGGTGACCGCGTCCGGCAGGAAGGGCTCGATACGGACCCGGTCCTCGCCGAAGACCTCCACGGCCAGCTCACCGAGCACCTCCGGGTCCACCCCGCGCGTCGACCCGTTGTAGGTGATGACGACCGAATCCAGGACCGGTTCGAGCTGGTCGAGGAAGCCGCGGGCATCCTTGTCGCCGAGCATCGCGATCACCCCGATCAGCCGTCGGAAGTCGAATTCCTCGGTCAGGGTGCGGGCCAGGGCAGCACCGCCGTGCGGGTTGTGTGCCGCATCGGCGAAGACGCTGGGGGCTGCGCGCAAACGCTCCATCCGGCCGGGACTGGCGACCTCGGCGAAGCCGGCGCGGACCTGCTCGACGTCGAGCTGCCGATCGGGTCCTGCGCCGAAGAAGGCCTCGACCGCAGCCAGTGCCAGCGCGGCGTTCTGACCCTGGTGTTCGCCGTGCAGCGGCAGGAAGATGTCGTCGTACACCCCGCCCAGACCCTGGATCCGCAGCAGCTGCCCGCCGACGGCGGTGGTCGACTCCAGCACGGCGAACTCCGAGTCCTGCCGGGCCACGACGGCCTCGGCGGCCACCGCCTCGCGCAGCAGCACGTCCATCACCTCGGGCTGCTGCGGTGCGATGACGGCGACGCAGTCGTCGGGGACGAGCGCGTCCTGGCTCGCTGTGGCGATGATCCCGGCCTTCTCCCCCGCGATCTGCACCAGGGTGTCCCCCAGATAGTCTGTGTGGTCCAGTCCGATCGGCGTGATCACCGCGACCGCGGCGTCGATCACGTTGGTCGCATCCCAGCGCCCGCCCATCCCGGTCTCGACGACGGCCACCTCGATGGGGGCCTCGGCGAAGGCGGCGTAGGCCATCGCGGTGAGCACCTCGAACTTGCTCATCCGCGGGCCGTCGTCGGCGGTCGAGGAGTCGTCGACCATCTGGATGTAGGGCTCGAGGTCCCGGTAGGTCTCGACATAGGTCTGCGGGCTGATCGGCTGCCCGTCGATCGCGATGCGCTCGGTCACCAGCTGCAGGTGCGGGCTGGTGATCCGCCCGGTCCGGCGGCTGAAGGCGCGCAGCAGGGCGTCGATCATCCGGGTCACCGAGGTCTTGCCGTTGGTGCCGGCGATGTGGATCGAGGGATAGGCGTTCTGGGGGTTACCCAGCAGCTCCATCAGGGCGCTGATGCGGGTCAGCGAGGGCTCGATCCTGGTCTCCGGCCAGCGGGTGTCCAGTTCGGCTTCGACCGCTGCCAGCTCGGCGAGTTGTGCCTCGCGATCGGTGCTCACCGGGCCGCCAGTTCGTCGAGTTTGGCGGTGAGGCGCTCCACCTCGGCCACCGCCAGCTCCCGGCGCGCGGTGATCTTGGCGACCACGGCCTCGGGCGCCTTGGACAAGAACTGCTCGTTGCCCAGTTTGGCGGTGGTGCCGGCCAGTTCCTTTTCTGCGGCGGCCAGATCCTTGGCGGCGCGTTTGCGTTCGGCCTCCACATCGACCTGCCCGGAGGTGTCGATGGCCACGGTCGGGGTGCAGTCGGACAGCCGCACCTCGACGGTGGCGGTGGCCGAGAAGTCGTCCCCCGGCGCGGTCAGCTTGGCCAGGGACTCCAGGTACGGACGGGTTACGTCCAGCTCGGCGGCCAGACCGTCGACCCGGGCGGCGACCCGCTGGCCGGGGTTGAGGCCCTGGTCGCTGCGGAACCGGCGCACCTCGGTGACCAGTTTCTGCAGATCGTCGATCGCGGTGGAGGCCGCGGCGTCGCCGGGTTCACCGGAGGCCTGCGGCCAGGGCGCCACGACGACCGATTCGCCGCCGGTCAGCGCCTTCCACAGGACCTCGGTGACGAACGGCATCACCGGCGACAGGGCCCGCAGCAGCTTGTCCAGGACGGTGCCCAGCACCAGCGCGGTGGATGCCGCTCGCTCCGGGCCCTCGTGGTTCTGCACCTTGGCCAGTTCCAGGTACCAGTCGCAGACCTCGTCCCAGGCGAAGTGGTAGAGCGCCTCGCAGGCCTTGGCGAACTCGTAGGCGTCGAAGCCCTCGTCGACCTGGGTCAGGACCTGATCCAGGCGGCTGAGGATCCACCGGTCGGCGACGGTCAGGTCGCTGCGCGGCGGCAGCTCGCCCACGCGGGCGCCGTTCATCAGGGCGAAGCGGGTGGCGTTGAACAGTTTGGTGGCGAAGTTGCGAGCGCTCTGCGCATTGGATTCGCCGACCGAGATGTCGCTGCCCGGGTTGGCTCCGCGCGCCAGCGTGAAGCGCAGGGCGTCGGCGCCGTAGCGGTCCACCCAGTCCAGCGGATCGATGCCGTTGCCCTTGGACTTGCTCATCTTGCTGCCGTGCTCGTCCCGGACCAGCCCGTGCAGGAAGACGTTCTCGAAGGGCACCGTCGCATCGCGACCGGCCAGTCCGGCGTCGTCGAGCTTGCCGACGTAGGTGCCGAACATCATCATCCGGGCGACCCAGAAGAACAGGATGTCGTAGCCGGTGACCAGGACCGAAGTCGGATAGAACTTGTCCAGTTCCGGGGTCTGATCGGGCCAGCCCATCGTGGAGAACGGCCACAGCCCGGAGCTGAACCAGGTGTCGAGCACATCGGGGTCCTGCTCCCAGCCCGCCGGCGGGGTCTCGTCGGGTCCGAAGCAGCCGACCTGCCCGTCGGGGCCGTACCAGATCGGGATCCGGTGGCCCCACCACAGCTGCCGGGAGATGCACCAGTCGTGCATATCGTCGACCCAGTCGAACCAGCGCGGCTCCTGGCTCTGGGGGTGGATGACGGTGTCGCCGTTGCGCACCGCATCACCGGCCGCGGCGGCCAGCGCCTCGACCTTGACCCACCACTGCATGGACAGCCGCGGTTCGATCGTCTCGCCGGAGCGTTCGGAGTGCCCGACGCTGTGCATGTACGGCCGGACCTCCTTGACGATGCGGCCCTGCTCGGCCAGCGCCTCGCGCACCGCGACGCGGGCCGCGAAGCGGTCGAGCCCGTCGAACCGGGTTCCGGTGTCGGCGATGGCGCCGGTGGCGTCCATGATGGTCGGCATCGGCAGGTTGTGGCGCAGCCCCATCGCGAAGTCGTTGGGGTCGTGGGCGGGGGTGATCTTGACGGCGCCGGAACCGAATTCGGGGTCGACGTAGTCGTCGGCGATCACCGGGATCGTCCGTTCCAGGAACGGGTGCGCCAGCGTCGTGCCGACCAGGTGCCGGTAGCGCTCGTCGTCGGGGTGCACGGCGATCGCGGTGTCACCGAGCATGGTTTCCATCCGGGTGGTGGCCACCACGATGTGCGGCTCGTCGTCGTTCATGGAGCCGTACCGGAACGACACCAGTTCGCCGTCGACCTCCTCGAACTTCACCTCGATGTCGCTGATAGCGGTCTGCAGCACCGGCGACCAGTTGACCAGGCGTTCGGCCCGGTAGATCAGGCCGTCGTCGTAGAGCTTCTTGAAGATGGTCTGGACCGCACGCGAGAGGCCCTCGTCCATGGTGAACCGGTCGCGGCTCCAGTCGACGCCGTCGCCGATGCGGCGCATCTGCCCGGCGATGGTGCCGCCGGACTGCGCCTTCCACTCCCAGACCTTCTCCAGGAAGGCCTCCCGGCCCAGGTCCTCCTTGCGGATGCCCTCGTCGGCGAGCCGGTTGGCGACGATGTTCTGGGTGGCGATACCGGCGTGATCCATCCCCGGCAGCCACAGCACCTCATAGCCCTGCATCCGCTTACGGCGGGTCAGCGTATCCATGATGGTGTGGTCCAGGGCGTGACCCATGTGCAGCGAACCGGTGACGTTCGGCGGGGGCAATACGATCGAATACCCCGGCTTGTCGCTGGCCGGGTCGGCGGTGAAGTAGCCGGCCTCTACCCAACCGTTGTAGAGCTCTTCTTCGTGCTCGGCGGGATTCCAGGCAGCGGGAAGCGAACCGTTCGCGTCAGGGGTGGTCACAGCGACATTCTAGGGGATCGGCGACTCCGGGCTCTCCTCGGATGCTGCGCACCGCCGGACACAGCCGTCACACACAGCCGTCACCGCTGTCCACAACCGTCACCGATCGGTGCCAACCGTGACGGCTATGCACACTCCGGCCGAAGATCGGTGACGGATATGCCCGTCGCGGCTCAGCCCGGCACACCGAAGGTCGCGATGCCGGGCAGTTGCCAGGGCCCACCGGACGAGATGATCGTGGTGACTCCGACGATCTGTCCCGGACCGGTGTGCAGCCGCAGACGCAGAGGTCCGCTGAACGGCCCCGGACACGGGCGGACGGTGCCCGAGCCCGACCGCAGCGTTGCAGTATTCGTGTAGTCGAAACGCACCAGCGTGCCCGCAGCCCCGCGGCGCTCTAACCGCTCCAGGCACCCAGGCCCTGACTCAGGAGTCCCTGCGCCGGCAGTTGCGGCGCAGGAACCGGTGCGGCCACCGCCGAGGGCGCTGCCAGCAGGGCTCCGGCGGCCCCCACTGCCGTCGCAGCGGCCATCCTCGACCAGATGGAAGTGATGACGGTCATGACGACCTCCCGCCGATGCGATTGCCGTACTGGTGAATCGCTCAGTTGACGACCGTCGTTACCGGACCGATCAGGCGCGGAGCCGGTGCAGATCTTCGGGTGAGTCGACATTGGTCAGCCATGCCGGATCACTGACGCCGACCCGGTGGGTCTGGATGGCATCGAGGGCGGCGACCATCCGTTGTTCGCCGCTATCGAGCAGGTCCACCAGGACCGGCACCACGCGGGTGCGGTAGATCGCTGCCATCGGATGGTCACGACCACCGTCGTGGACCACGACCGCATCGGCAGAGGTGGTCAGCCCGTGCAGCAACTCATCGATCAGTTCCGGGGCGATCATCGGCATATCGGTCGCGCACACGAAGGCAGCCGGCGAGTCGGCGGCTTCGGCGGCCTCCAACGCGGCCACCAGACCGCCCAGTGGACCGCTGCCGATCGGCTCGGACGTGATCCAGTCGACGTCTTCGACATCGCGCAGCTCGGCGTAGGCCTGGGAGGTGTTCGATGCGGCCACCAGGACCGGGGAGCATCGCTGAGCGAGCACATCGGTCACCACCGTCAGCAGTGGTCGCCCCTCCCATTCCATGGAGGCCTTGTCCTGTCCCATGCGCCGCGAGCGGCCGCCCGCCAGGACGACACCGGCGAGATTGAGTTGTCTGTGCTCGGTCATGCTCACCAGTGTCTCGCAGCGAAGGGCCGCCAACGGGGCGATCGGCCGAAGCGGCTCACTGAATGTGCTCGGTCCAGCGGTAGCCGTCCCACCAGCGGCGCTGGTTCGGATTTCCGGGGTGCTGGTACCAGCCCGGCGGTGGGCCCATGGCCGGTTGCACCGGGGGCGGTTGCGGCGGGTTCGGGGGCGCCATCGCTGGCTGCACCGGTGTCGACGGCGGCGTGTGCGGAGACTGGCGGTTCTGATCGGGATCCGGCGGCGCCGAGCGGTGTTCGGGCTGCGTCGCCGGGTAGGCCACCCGGGCTGGTTGCGGTACCGGTCCGGCGGCGCTCGCGGCGGGCAACCCGGCTGCCACCGCATTCCGCAGACACGCGACGAAGACCGAACCGTCCTTCTTGCCCACCTGATATCGCAGCGACTGTCCGCTCGCAGCGATCTTGATCGTGCCGTGAATCAGGCGTCCGGCCATGCTCACCGAGTCGACAGCCGCCAACGGGGCGTCGAACTGCTCCTGAGCCACTTTCGACTCCTGGACGAAGAGGAACCGCGAACTGGTCACCACCAGCACACCGTAGGTGATCTGCGCCAGTCTGAAGTCCTCGAACTTGGTCACTTCTTCGCCAGGGGTCGCCAGGCAGATCACCTCGACCGTCTCCGTCGGCTGCAGGATCCGGTTGAGCGCCTGAAGCGACTTCTTGCCGCCAGAGGTCGACTTCAATCTGCCGTAAGCGGCCGCGAGATCAGGCCGCAGATCGGTTGTCCCCATGGCGCACGATCATACCGTCACCCGGCCGCCTCACCGGTGAACCCCGATCAGTCCTGCGACCCCGCGGAGATCACGCCACACGCCACCCGAGCGCCGGCGTCACCGGTGGCCAGCGTCTCCTCGTCCGGGCCGGGGGTGCCGTCGTTCTGCCGGTACTTGTCCGACGGGATGTTGGCAAAGTTGTCCGACCCGGCGTGGATGATCAGCGAGGTCCCCTTGCCGGCCTCCAGGTCGGCTTTGGTGAACGAGCTCGAGGTGGTCTCCAGCAGCGCCGAGCCGTCACCGCGCACCTGCAGCGAACTCAGGTCACCGCTGGAGGGATGTCCGGTGTGGCCCGGGGCCTGGAAGTGCCCACCGGCCGAGGCGAAGTCGGCGGCTTCGCCCCCGCCGGGCGGCTGCGAGTTCGGTGCGCACTCACCGACCGAATGGATGTGCAGTCCGTGAAAGCCCGGGCTCAGTTTCCCCGGCTCGGTGGTCTTGACCTCCACCGTCACATAGCCGTCATCGAACTCCAGCTCGGCGGTGGCGATCTGTGCGCCGCTCGCGTCGTGCAGCGGAACCGACAGGGTGTCGCGATCATCGTCGGAGGCGCACCCCGACAGTACGACTGCCGCGGCTGCGGCCACGATGGTTCCGGACAGGATTCTGCGGCGTATGACGGTCATGTCTTCCACGGTAACCGGCGGTGCGCTGCACGCAAGGCAGGGCAGCCTCACCGATGGCGGTGCACCGGCGTCAGGCGGACTTCTCCCGCGGCTCCCGCTTCTTGCGCGGCACCACCGTCGGCAGCACGTTGTCGTTGACGGTCTCGGCGGTCACCACGACCTTCTCCACATCGGTGCGGCTGGGGATGTCGTACATCACCGGCAGCAGCACCTCCTCCATGATGGCGCGCAGACCGCGGGCACCGGTGCCGCGCAGGATCGCCTGATCGGCGACGGCCTCCAGGGCGTCCGGGGTGAACTCGAGTTCCACATCGTCCATGTCGAAGAGCTTGCGGTACTGCTTGACCAGCGCGTTCTTCGGATCCGACAGGATCGAGACCAGCGCGTCGCGGTCGAGGTTGGTCACCGAGGCGATCATCGGCAGCCGGCCGATGAACTCGGGGATCAGGCCGAACTTGATCAGGTCCTCGGGCATCACATCGGCGAAGTGATCGGTGGTGTCGATCTCGTTCTTCCGGGCGACCTCGTTGCCGAAGCCGATCCCGCGCTTGCCGACACGTTCGGCGACGATCTTCTCCAGACCCGCGAACGCACCGGCCACGATGAACAGCACATTGGTGGTGTCGATCTGGATGAACTCCTGGTGCGGATGCTTGCGGCCGCCCTGCGGGGGCACCGAGGCCTGGGTGCCCTCCAGGATCTTCAGCAGCGCCTGCTGCACGCCTTCACCGGAGACGTCCCGGGTGATCGACGGGTTCTCGCTCTTGCGGGCGACCTTGTCGACCTCGTCGATGTAGATGATGCCGGTCTCGGCGCGCTTGACGTCGTAGTCGGCGGCCTGGATCAGCTTGAGCAGGATGTTCTCCACGTCCTCGCCGACATAGCCGGCTTCGGTGAGCGCGGTGGCATCGGCGATGGCGAAGGGGACGTTGAGCATCTTGGCCAGCGTCTGCGCCAGGTAGGTCTTCCCGCAGCCGGTCGGGCCGAGCATCAGGATGTTGCTCTTGGCCAGTTCGACGCTCTCGCCGCCGCGCGGCTCCTTCTTGTCGCCGGCCTGGATGCGCTTGTAGTGGTTGTAGACGGCCACGGCCAGGGTGCGCTTGGCGGTGTCCTGCCCCACCACGTAGGTGTCGAGGAACTCGCGGATCTCGGCGGGCTTGGGCAGCTCGTCGAGCTTCACATCACTGGTCTCGGCCAGCTCCTCTTCGATGATCTCGTTGCACAGATCGATGCACTCGTCACAGATGTACACCCCCGGCCCGGCGATCAGCTTTTTGACCTGCTTCTGGGACTTACCGCAGAACGAGCACTTCAGCAGGTCGCCACCATCTCCGATACGTGCCATCTTGCCTGCACCAACTTCCTGATCTGCGCGTACTCAAGGGTACCTGCGCGCCTACTGGTCAATCTGTTTTCCGGAGCCTCGCCTGGGGGTGGCCGTCCTCCGAAGCTGACCTTCGAGCCTACGGACTCGGTCAGCCGCCGACCGGGCGCACGACACCGGCGTGTCGTGCACCCGGCCGCGGGTCAGCGTGCGGACTTCTTGCGGTAGTCGAAGACCTCGTCGACGATCCCGTACTCCTTGGCCTGTTCGGCCGACAGGATGTTGTCGCGGTCGGTGTCGCGGCGGATGGTCTCGGGGTCCTGACCGGTGTGCCGGGCCAGGATGTCGTCGAGCCGGTTGCGGATGCGCTCGATCTCGGCGGCCTGGATCTCCAGATCCGACACCTGCCCCTGGAAGGCACCGCCGGTGCGGGGCTGGTGGATCAGCACGGTGGCGTTAGGCAGTGCCGCCCGCTTGCCGGGGGTACCGGCGGCCAGCAGGATCGCCGCAGCCGAGGCGGCCTCGCCCAGGCAGACGGTCACGATGTCGCAGTGCACGTACTGCATGGTGTCGTAGATGGCCAGCATGTCGTGGACGCTGCCGCCGGGTGAGTTGATGTACATCGTGATGTCGCGATCGGGATCCTGGCTCTCCAGGACCAGCAGCTGCGCCATCACGTCGTTGGCGACGGTCTGGTCGATCGGCGTGCCGACAAAGACGATGCGCTCCTCGAACAGCTTGGCGTAGGGGTCGTACTGCCGCTGCCCGTTCGGGGTGTTCTCGATGAACGAGGGCAGGATGTAGCGGGCCTGGATCTCCTTGAGCGCCAGAGCCGAATCGGGGATGCCGGCGCGAACGTCGGCCGGAAGATTGCTGTACATGGATTCTCCGGTGAGGTGGTGGTGGCTGGCGGGTGCGACCGGGCGGCTCATGCGCCCGGGTTGGCGACGCTGGTCACCACATGGTCGACGATTCCGTATTCCTGGGCCTCGGTCGCGGTGAACCACTTGTCGCGATCGGCGTCGGCTTCGATCTTCTCCAGCGGCTGACCGGTGAACTCGGCGTTGAGCCGGTTCATCTCCTTCTTGGTGGCCGCGAACTGCTCGGCCTGGATGGCGATGTCGGCTGCGGTACCGCCGATGCCCGCCGACGGCTGGTGCATCATGATCCGCGCGTGCGGCAGCGCGTGGCGCTTGCCCTTGGTGCCGGCGGCCAGCAGGAACTGGCCCATCGAAGCGGCCATGCCCATCGCGTAGGTGGCCACATCGCACGGTGCCAGCTGCATGGTGTCGAAGATCGCCATACCGGCGGTCACGCTGCCGCCGGGCGAGTTGATGTACAGGTTGATGTCGCGACTCGGGTCCTCGGCGGCCAGCAGCAAGATCTGCGCGCAGAGGCGGTTGGCGATGTCGTCGTCGACCTGGGTGCCCAGGAAGATGATGCGCTCACGCAGCAGCCGCTCGAAGACCGAATCGGTCAGATTCAGTCCGGCGACGCCGGAGCTCATGGTGGGCGGCGTGTAGAGGTTGCTCACGGTTGCAGTTCCCATCTGTCGAAGGGTGCCATCGCGTGAATGGCACCAGGCGCGTCACCGACATTAATCACTTTCGGGGCCCCAGTTGTTCCCCACACCCCGGCGATTCGCTGACAGCAGAACAGATCGGTCGATGTTCGACGACGACGAACCAGCCCGCCGTAGACCTCACCGCTGCGCAGGCAGCGGTCCGCAGATGCCCGCAGCCGGGACCGGAGAAAGATCCGGTCCCGGCTGCGGGAGGTACTGCGCGGTGCAGGCGGTCGGCTCAGGCCTGCTCGTCTGCCGCGGTCTCGGCGTCGTCGTCCGAGCCGAAGAACGCCGCGGTGTCGATCACCTCGCCGTTGGTGTCGGTGACGGTCACCGCTCCGATCACCGAAGCCAGGGCCTTGTTGCGACGCACATCGGCGTACAGGGCGCCGACCTGGTTCGCGTTCTGCAACTGCTCGATGAACTCCTGCGGCGGCATACCGTAGCGCTGGGCCTGCATGATGATCTGCTGGGTCAGCTCGTTCTGGTCCACCTCGGTGCCCTCGGCGTCGGCGATCGCGTCCAGCAGCAGCTGGGTGCGGACCGACTTCTCGGCGGCCTCGGTCGACTCGGCGTCCCACTGCTCGCGGGTCTTGTCCTGGGCCTCCAGGAACTTGGCCAGCTGCGCGTCGTCGTGACCCAGGGCGTGGATCAGCTGGTGCTGAGTGGCCTCGACCTCGTCCTCGACCACCTTGGCCGGCAGCGGGAAGTCGGCATCGTCGAGCAACTGCTCCAGGACCGCATCGCGGATCGCACCGGCCTGCTCGTACTTCTTGGAGTCGGTCACCTGGCTGCGGATGTTCTCGCGCAGCTCGTCGGCGGTGTCGAACTCGCTGGCCATCTGAGCGAACTCGTCGTCGAACTCGGGAAGCTCGCGCTCCTTGACCGTCTGCACGGTGGCGGTCACCTCGGCCTGGCTGCCGGCGTGCTCACCGGCGATCAGGGTGGTGGTGAAGGTGGCCGACTCGCCGGCCTTGTGCCCGGTGATCGCCTCGTCCAGACCGTCGATCAGGTCGCCGTTGCCGACCTCGTGCGACAGGCCCTCGGTGGCCGCGTCGGGGACGTCGGCACCGTCGACGGTCGCCGACAGATCCAGCGTCACGAAGTCGCCCTCGGCGGCGCCGCGGTCGACCTGCACCAGGGTGCCGAAGCGCTGACGCAGGCTCTCGATCTGCTCCTCGACATCGGCGTCGCTGATCTCGATCGGGTCGACCTGCACCGAGAGATCGGCGAAGACCGGCAGGGTGATCTCCGGACGCACATCCACCTCGGCGGTGAAGGTCAGCGGCTCGCCGTAGACCAGCTCCCCCAGATCGATGTCGGGCTGGCTGATGGCATTGGTCTCGGTCTCGGCCAGCGCCTGGCTGTACTTGGCCGGCAGCGCGTCGTTGACGACCTGCTCGAGCACCGCGTCACGGCCGATACGAGCTTCGATGATCTTGGCCGGAACCTTGCCCGGACGAAAGCCCGGAACCCGGATCTGCTGAGCCAGCGCCTGGTATGCGCGATCGAAGTCGCCGGACAGCTCCTCGAAGGGAACCTCGACATTCAGCTTGACTCGGGTCGGGCTCAGCTGCTCGACGGTGCTCTTCACGACGTTGGTGCTCCTTGTTGATTGCTGTCTCACGATGTCTGCTGGTCGGGATGACAGGATTTGAACCTGCGACCCTCCGCTCCCAAAGCGGATGCGCTACCAAGCTGCGCCACATCCCGTAGAAGGCCCGAGCCGCAGCGCATCCGCTGCGGCCCGGGCCCTCTGGAGCGGGTGACGGGAATCGAACCCGCGTAGCTAGTTTGGAAGACTAGGGCTCTACCATTGAGCTACACCCGCGTTGCCCCGTGAAGCACAGCCTTCCCGGTGCGCTGAAGACTCTACGGCAGATGCCGACCAGACCTCAAAGCGCCTCCCGAGAAGCTGCCGGAACACGACCCCGGCCGGTGTCGGCATCGCGCACCCTCAACTGCCAAACCGCCAGGCCGAAGACGAGATTCATCCGGATCACCCGGGCGCGCCGAACGGGCGATCACGCCGGCGCGTGCCGTGTCCCGGTGCTCGGTCCGATTGCTCCGTCCGCCCCGACCGCACCGGGCGGCGTGGGTGGCTTGCGCCTCAAGGTGAGACAGCTCACCGGCCCGCTATCAGGCCTTCGAGCAGCGGTTTCGTTGTTTCCTCAGAGACTTTTCAGGCGGAGGTCCTTGGCCGAACGGCAACAGTTGTGTAACGATGCGTGGGTACGTCACGGGGGACGTCATTCCATGACACCTAACGAAAGTTTGACCACAGTGTTTTCCGCCAAGACTCCGGGCCGCCGCAAGCGCCTGTCTGCCCGCTTCACCGCTGTCGCTGCCGCTGCGGCATCTCTGTCGCTGGTCGCTCCGGCCGCTGCTCAGGCCGCACCGGTGACCGTCTGGCCGAACGGCCCGGTCGTCGAGGTGCCGGAGATCCAGTTACCGCCGCTTCCCGGCGCACCGACGACACCGAAGAAGCAGAAGCCGACCACGCCGGAGACGCCGGGCGTGCCGGCTATGCCGAACGTGTCCACGCCGACCGGCTGGGTCGCCCTGGCCGTGGACGGCGATCACACCATCTACTGGTGGAAGGACGGCCGCTTCGTCAAGAAGATGCCGATCTCGATGGGCTCGGACCGGCACCCGACTCCTAACGGCGTGTACCGGACCATGGAGAAGTACCGCAACATGATCATGGACAGCTCCACCTACGGTGTCCCGATCGATTCCCCGGACGGCTACCGCACCGAGGTCGAGTACGCGGTGCGCATGTCCAACTCGGGCATCTTCATCCACGCGGCACCGTGGTCGGTGGCGCAGCAGGGCAAGACCAACGTGAGCCACGGCTGCATCAACGTCAGCACCGAGAACGGCAAGTGGATCTACGAGAACATCGGTGGCGGCACCCCGATCGTGGTGCGCGGCACCGTCGGCGGCGGTAACCAGAACACCAACCGCGTCGGTTCCTGATCGACCAACGACCATGAGGCCCCTCCCGTGCGGGAGGGGCCTCAGTCGTATCGGGGGTCAGGCTGCCGCCCTGCGCTGCTCCCCCAGCGTCGCTTGGACCTGCAGCCGGTGGGCCAGGACCTGGCAGCCGGTGACCTCCGGAGCGGTCAACGGCGCCCGCCGGTAGGGCTCGGCACCGTAGGACACGTGACGTCCACCCGAGGGCAGATAGCCGCGCACCTCCCGCACGGCCACCACCAGCCGCCGGATATCGCGGCGCCACTGAGCCGGGGCGACCCGGGTGCGTGCGGCGTTCTGCAGCCGCCCGTTGCGAACCCGGTCCCAGATATCCGACACCCAACGACGCACGTGGCCGGAGGAGAGATTCCCCGACAGGTCGGCGATATCGCGGATCAGGGAATCCGGGCTCGCATTGCAGATGAGGTCCTCGGGCGCACCGATCCAGAACACCGGCACGGCCGCCGGCAGCTCCGGTCCCGGACCGGCGACACCCCAGCCGGTGCAGCCGCGTACCGCCCCGGGCGGCTGGTGGGGGTCGGCGACCAGACCGGCCGCCGCGATCCGCGGGAGCAGCGGCGCCGACGCCGGGTCGCTCAGCAGTCGGCGGATCACCACCGCGCCCTGCGAATAGCCGATCAGCATCACCGGATCCGCCGAATCATCCGGGACCGCATGCTCGACGGCGTCCCGCAGCGCCGACACCCCCGCCGCCAGACTCGACTCGTAGCTCGGCCCGTCCAGCCGCGGACTGGGCCCGTAGCTGGCCGGATACGGAACCCAGCGCGCCCGGAAGCGCGCGTCGAGTTCGGAGGTCACCCCGGCGAGCATGCCCGACACAGCGGTACGCTCGTCTCCCGAATAGGATTCGCCGGTCCCGCCGACCGCCAGCACAGTGATCATGCCCCGACTCTGCCGCCACGGTCTGGGATCGGTCCGGCAGTGCGCTGAGTTCCGGCTGAGAATGCCGACCGGCGCTGCCTCAGCACTGGCCGACGATCAGTGCTGGTCGACGATCAGTGCTGGCAGGCCGGGCACCAGAAGAGGTTGCGGCCTTCCAGTTCGCGCCACAGGATCGGGGTGCCGCACAGTCGGCACGGCTCTCCGGCACGACGGTAGACGTAGGTGCGCGGCCGGTTCGGCGCATACGACGGCGGTCCGTGATCGTCCTCGGGGCGGATGACGTGGATCCGCCCGGTCTGCATACCGATCGGCATCAGCAACACCAGATCGGCCCACACGGCGTCGAACTCGTCCCGGCTCAGGGACGTACCCGGCCGCAGCGGGTCGATCCCGGCGCGAAAGAGAACCTCGGCACGGTAGATGTTGCCGATACCGGCGATCACCCGCTGGTCCATCACCAGCGACCCGATGGCGCGCCGCGACCGGGTGATCGCCGACCAGGCCGGTTCCGGGTCGGCGTCGGCGCGCAGGGGGTCTGGACCGAGCCGGCCGACCAGCGCCGCCAGGTCTTCGGGTGTGTACAGCTCGCAGGCATTGGGGCCGCGCAGGTCGATCCCCAGTTCCTCCCCCACCATGCGCAGCCGGATCTGCCCCACCGGGGCGGGCATCGGCAACGCTTCCTCGGTGAACGCCCCGTAGATGCCCAGATGGATGTGAACCAGCCGGGGCGCGCGCCGATCCTCCGGTCCGTCGTCGAACCGATAGATCAGGTGCTTACCCCAGGCCTCGGCGTCGGCGAAGACCAACCCGTCCAGGATCGCCGCCTCCGGACCGAAGCGGCCCTGCGGGCTGCTCACGGCCAGGCGCTGACCGCCGAACTGGTGCTGCTGCCGCCGGGCGAGCCGGTGCAGCGCATGACCTTCGGGCACGACCGCGAGGCGCCGTCAGCGCCGGTCAGGCCTGCGGCAGGTGGTTCTCGCCGGTGCGCTCGTAATCGGCGAGCAGATCGATGCGGCGCTGGTGGCGCTCCTCGTTCGACCACGGCTGGGCGACGAAGGCGTCGACGATGGCCAGCGCCTCCTCCTTCGAGTGCATCCTGCCGCCGAGACCGATCAGCTGGGCGTTGTTGTGCTCCCGTGCCAACATGGCCGTCTCGACGCTCCACGCCAGCGCGCAGCGGGCACCCTTGACCTTGTTCGCGGCGATCTGCTCACCGTTGCCGCTGCCGCCGAGCACGATGCCCAGACTGCCCGGATCGGCCACGACCCGCTCGGCAGCCTCGATGCAGAAGGGCGGGTAGTCGTCGAGCGCGTCGTAGGTGTGCGCTCCGCAATCGACGACCTCGTGGCCGGCGGCCCGCAGATGGTCGGCGATCTCGTTCTTGCGCTCGAATCCGGCATGGTCGGCACCCAGGTAAATCCGCATGGGCCTCACTATAGATTGGTGGTGTGGATACCCACGCGCCCATCCCCTCAGTTCCCGGTGTGCCCGACAGCAAGGTCGTGCCGCCCCCGCCCTATGACCCCGGCCCGAACGCGGTCTGGCAGCCCCCGGCCGCCTATTCGAGTAGTCCCCGCCGGCATCCGTGGGAGATCCCCATGCTGGTGCTGATCGTGCTGCTGAGTCTGGGCGGCTATGCCGCGGTTCTGGCGCTGGTCGCGATCGGCGAGATCAGCGACTACTACCTGCTGGTACTGGCGCTGCCGTTGATCATCTTCTTCGCTCGCGGCCTGCTCTACGCTCAGTTGCGCGTCAGCGGTGTGCAGATGACCCCGACGCAGTTTCCCGACGGTTACCGGATGATGGTCGAGGCGGCCGCCCGGTACGGACTGCACTACGTGCCCGACGCCTACGTGGTCAACGGGAACGGCGCGATCAACGCTTTCGCCTCCGGACACGGATTCCGTCGCTACATCGTCGTCTACTCCGACCTGTTCGAGGTCGGCGGCACCGCCCGCAGCCCGGAGGCACTGGAGTTCATCATCGGCCACGAGGTCGGGCATATCGCGGCCGGGCACACCTCGTACTGGCGGCAGCTACTGACCGGAACCCTGATGGCGGTGCCGATCCTGGGCACCACCCTGTCTCGCGCTCAGGAGTACACCGCCGACAACTACGGGTACTACACGCGTCCGGCCGGTGCTCCCCCGGCGATCGGGGTGCTGGCGGCCGGCAAGTACATGCTCACCGGTATCGACTTCGATCAGTTCGCCGACCGCGCCACCCAGGAGAAGGGGCTGTTCGTGACGCTGGTGAACCTGCTGGCCACGCACCCGGTGCTGACCTGGCGGGCCGCCGCACTGCGTGACCGGACCCGCTCGGGTTCGCTGTTCCGCCGGCCGCGGGCGGCCAAGCGCGGAGTCGGCAGCGGCAATGCGGTACCGATCCCGACGCCCCCGCCCCCGGCGGAACTGCCGGCCGGCAGCCTGCCCAACGGTCTGCAGCCCTCACCGAAGTTCTAGCCGCCCTGCACTCGGACAGCCCTGAGGGCCCAGAACGGGGCCTGCGTCGATCCGCCGGTGCTAGATCCGCCGGTGCTAAGAGAAGTCCGGCTCCTCGGTGCGGCTGCGCTTGAGTTCGAAGAAGTGCGGGAACCCGGCCAGCGCCACCGCACCGTCCCAGACCCGCCCGGCCTCCTCGCCGCGCGGGATCTTCGACAGCACCGGACCGAAGAAGGCCACCTCGTTGACGTGGATGGTCGGGGCGCCGACGTCGTCGCCGACCTTGTCCAGGCCGGCGTGATGGCTCCGGCGGATCTCCTCGTCGAACTCGGTGGAGTCGGCGGCCTGAGCCAGGTCGGCTTCCAGGCCCGCCGCGGCCAGCGCGTTGGCGATCATCGAATCGTGGTCTTCGTTGCCGTTGACGTGCCGTTCGGTCCCCATCGCGGTGTACAGCGGCGCCAGGACCTGGTCACCGTGCCGCGCGGCGGCGGCCGCCAGCACCCGGACCGGTTTGATCGCCCCGGTCAGCATCTCCCGGTAGTCCTCGGGGATGTCCCGCCCCTCGTTGAGGACGTGCAGGCTCATGATGTGAAAGGTCACGTCGATGGGCCGGACGTTCTGCGCCTCCAGAATCCACCGCGAGGTGATCCAGCACCACGGGCACAGCGGGTCGAACCAAAAGTCCACACGATCACGATCAGCCATGGCATCCATTCAAGCACTCTCGCGGCCGGACCGCCGCAGCCCGTCGCCCGGTGCGCCGCGGCGACCGCTCCGGCGCGATTACAGTCGAACCTGTGACTGCACCGAACCTGACTGCACCGAACCTGACTCGTGCGGCCGCCGCCGAGCGCGCCGACACCATCTCCGTCCAGAACTATCGGATCGGCCTGGACCTGACCGCGGGCCCGCAGACCTTCTCCTCCCACACGGTGGTGACCTTCACCGCCCGCCCCGGTTCGTCGACCGTTATCGACCTGATCGCGCCCCGGCTGCATTCGGCCAATCTCAACGGCACCGACCTGGACGTCTCCGGCTACGACCCGGCGACCGGCCTGGTTCTGCCCGACCTGGCCGAGCAGAACGTGTTGTCGGTGGTCGCCGACTGCGCCTACTCCAACACCGGGGAGGGGCTGCACCGCTTCGTCGATCCCGCCGACGGGCAGGTGTATCTGTATTCGCAGTTCGAGACCGCCGATGCCAAACGCATGTTCGCCTGCTTCGACCAGCCGGATCTGAAGGCCACCTACACGCTGACGGTCACCGCGCCCGCCGACTGGGAAGTGATCTCCAACGCCGCCGTCGTCGCCGTCGCCGAGGTCGACGGGGGCCTGCGGCGCACCTTCGGGACCACCGAGGTGATGAGCACCTACCTGGTAGCACTGATCGCCGGTCCCTACGCCAAGTGGACCGACGAATACACCGACGAATACGGCTCCATTCCCCTGGGCCTGTACTGCCGGGCCTCCCTCGCCGAACACATGGACGCCCAGCGCCTGTTCACCGAGACCAAACAGGGCTTCGGCTTCTATCACCGCACGTTCGGTATCCCCTACGCCTTCGGCAAGTACGACCAGCTGTTCGTGCCCGAATTCAACGCCGGGGCGATGGAGAACGCCGGGGCGGTCACCTTCCTGGAGGACTACGTCTTCCGGTCCCGGGTGACCCGCTACCTGTACGAGCGCCGCGCCGAGACCCTGCTGCACGAGATGGCCCACATGTGGTTCGGGGACCTGGTCACCATGACCTGGTGGGACGATCTGTGGCTCAACGAATCGTTCGCGACCTTCGCCTCGGTGCTGGCGCAGGTGGAGGCCACCGAATACACCAACGCCTGGACCACCTTCGCCAATGTCGAGAAATCCTGGGCCTACCGGCAGGATCAGCTGCCCTCGACCCATCCGATCGCCGCCGACATCCCCGATGTGGCCGCCGTGGAGGTCAACTTCGACGGCATCACCTACGCCAAGGGCGCCTCGGTGCTCAAACAGCTGGTGGCCTACGTGGGGCTGGAGCCGTTCCTGACCGGCCTGCGCGAATACTTCGACCGGCACCGGTTCGCCAACGCGACCTTCGCCGATCTGGTCGGCGCCCTGGAGCGTGCGTCCGGCCGCGATCTGTCAGAGTGGGGTGATCAGTGGCTCAAGACCACCGGAATCAACACTCTGACGCCCGAGTTCACCGTCGACGACGACGGCCGGTTCACCTCCTTCGCCGTTCTGCAGGACGGTGCCCGGCCCGGTGCCGGCGAAACCCGGGTGCACCGGCTGCGCATCGGGATCTACGACGACGATCCGGCCGGTGCGCTGGTCCGCCGCCACGTGACCGAACTGGACGTCGACGGCCCGCGCACCGAGGTCCCCGAACTGATCGGCGTGGAGCGCGGGCGGCTGATCCTGCTCAACGACGACGACCTCACCTACGCCTCGGTGCGGCTGGACGAGCAGTCGCTGGCCACCGCGACCAACCGGCTGGCCGATATCGCCGACCCCATGCCGCGCACCCTGGTGTGGTCGGCCGCCTGGGAGATGACGCGGCAGGCCGAGATGCGGGCCCGCGACTTCGTGGCGCTGGTCGCCGCGGGGATCGGCGCCGAGACCGAGGTCGGTGTGGTCCAGCGGGTGCTGCTGCAGGCGGCCACCGCGATCGAGTCCTACGCCGATCCCGCCTGGGCGGTCACCGGGCGCCGCGAGTTCGCCGATCGTCTTGCCGAACTGGCCCGGTCGGCCGCGCCCGGCTCGGATCATCAGCTGGCTTTCGTCACCGCACTGCTGAACGGGGTGCTCAACGACGATCAGGTCCCAATGTGCCGGGCGCTGCTCGACGGCACCGATCCCGCCGAACTCGGACTGCCGGGGCTGACCGTGGACGCCGAACTCCGGTGGAAGCTGATCAAGGCACTGGCCACCGTCGGCGCGATCGATCCCGATGCCGCGGCCACCCCGGTGATCGACGCCGAAGCCGCGCGGGACAACACCGCCGCCGGTGTCCGCCACGCCGCAGCCGCCCGGGCTGCGCGCCCGCTGGCGGCAGCCAAGACCTCCGCCTGGACCACCGCCTTCGACGACGACTCGGTACCCAACGTGACGGTGCGGTCGATGGTGGAGGGTATTCACCGCCCGGGCCAGGCTCACCTGCTGGCTCCCCTGACCGACCGCTACTTCGCCGCGGTGCGTGCACTGTGGGATCGCCGCTCCAGCGAAGTGGCCCAGACCGTCGTGGTCGGGCTGTATCCGTCCTGGGAGATCAGCGAGGCCGGGCTCGCCGCCGCCGATGCCTTCCTGGCCTCCGGCGATGTGCCGGCGCCGCTGGCCCGGCTGATCGTCGAGGGCCGGGCCGGGGTGCAGCGCGCCCTGGCCGCCCGCGCGTTCGACGCGAGCTGAGGGACGCCGACAGCGAAGGGCCCCGCCGATCGGCGGGGCCCTTCGTGGTTCTGCTGTGCGCTGGCTGTCGGGGTCGTTACGGACGTGCGACCGCGGTGGCCATCACGCGCAGTGCGGCCACCAGCCCGTCGATCAGCTGGTTGCTGCGGAAGGCCGGAACGGCCGCTTTGACGCCGAGTTCGGCGACGCGGTCGTTCACCCGGCCGGCCACCTCGGAGCCGGAGACCACGACGATGTCGCGGGTGTTCGGCGAGACGGCGATCAGCGCGGCGTAGGCCGGCTCCGGGCAGCGCGCCAGGATGGCCCGTGCGTCGGCGGTCACGTCCTCGCCCAGGTCACCGATGAAGGTCGAGAAGCGCACCTCGGCCAGGTTGCTGGCGTCGCGCAGCGCGTCGTCGAGCATCACCAGTTCGTCGCGGGAGAACGGCGGCGTGTCGAAGGTCGCGCCCGGGAAGAGCGCAGCCGAGATCCGGCCGCTGGACGTGACGGCCGCGCCCAGGGGCAGGCCTTCGTCGTTGTAGGCACCGATCAGATCGATGACCCCGGAATTCTGCGGGGCGATGTCACCACTTGCCACTTGCGTATCCTCCCTCGAGGTCAGACGGCTGGAACGGGCGAGGCAGTGCCATCGGCTCGATCTCGGTCGCACTGTACAGGGCGGGCGCGCGGGTCCACTCCTGATCCAAGGTGTATGCCGGCACCTTCGGGCGCTTCATGCCCGAAGAGAACAGCATCGATACGACGCTAGCGGCGAGGGCGATCAAGGCGAGGACGATCACCGTCATACCGATCGGTACGATGTAGCTTTCCACAGTCAGCCTTTCGACGAGCGCCTCGAAGTCCGCGGCGCGTTCGCTGTCTAATTTAACCCACCGCGGCCGCCCGTGTACGCAGAGGGCCTACAGCGCGTCGTAGACGACTGCCGACCACGGCAAACGGACGCCGGTCGCGGGCGATGGGCCACAATGGAGTCGTGAGCACTTTCTACGAAGAGGTAGGCGGCGAGCAGACCTTCCGCGCGATCACCGAGCGTTTCTACGCCGAGGTCGCCCAGGACGAGCTCCTGCTGCCGATGTATCCCGAAGCCGATCTGACCGGCGCCACCCGCCGCCTGCGCATGTTCCTGGAGCAGTACTGGGGCGGACCGAGCACGTATTCGGACGAACGCGGACATCCGCGGCTGCGGATGCGGCACATCCCGTACACGATCGGGCCGGCCGAACGCGATGCCTGGCTCCGGTGCATGGACGTGGCGGTCGAATCGATTCCCGCCGAGGTCCTCGACGACGACCACCGCGCCCAGCTGCTCGACTACCTGCGCAGAGCCGCGTACTCGCTCGTCAACAGCCCGGTGTGACTGCTGTTATGAAACAATACCGGCGTGAGTGCTGATTCGTACCCGGTCGTGACCGGCGCCCCCGAATGGTGGCGCAACGCGGTCGTCTACCAGATCTATCCGCGGTCGTTCTCCGACCTGAACGGTGACGGCATCGGCGATCTGGCCGGTGTGATCGACAAGCTGGGCTACCTGGAACTACTCGGCGTCGACGCCATCTGGCTCTCGCCGGTGATGCGGTCGCCGATGGCCGACCACGGCTACGACGTCTCCGACCCCCGCGACATCGATCCGGTCTTCGGTGATCTGGCGACCTTCGATCTGCTGATCGACGAGGCCCACGCCCGCGACATCCGGGTCACCATGGACCTGGTCCCCAACCACACCAGCGACCAGCACGCCTGGTTCGCCGCGGCGCTGGGCGCCGGCCCCGGTTCCCCCGAACGCGAGCGCTACATCTTCCGGCCCGGCCGCGGCGAGAACGGCGAACTGCCGCCCAACAACTGGCCGTCGGTCTTCGGCGGTCCCGCGTGGAGCCGCGTGCGCGAGGCCGACGGCGCATTGGGCGAGTGGTACCTGCACCTGTTCGCCCCCTCGCAACCGGATCTGAACTGGAACAATCCCGAGGTGATGGCGGACCTGGAGACCACCATGCGGTTCTGGCTCGACCGCGGGGTCGACGGCTTCCGCATCGATGTGGCGCACGGTATGGCCAAAGCCGACGGGCTGCCCGATATGACCGAAGAGGCGGTGGTCCTCAAACACACCGACGACGATCCACGCTTCAACAACGACGCCGTCCACGAGATCCACCGCCGCATCCGCGCGGTGATGGATCAGTATCCGGGTACCGCCAACGTCGGCGAGGTGTGGGTCGATGCGAGCGAGGAGTTCGGCAAGTACGTGCGGCCCGACGAGCTGCACCTGGGTTTCAACTTCCGGCTGGCCACCGTCGACTTCGAGGTCGGCCAGATCCGCGAGGCGATCGACGAGTCGCTGGCCGCGGTGCACGCGGTCGGGGCCACGCCCACCTGGACGCTGTCTAACCATGACGTCGACCGCGAGGTGAGCCGCTACGCTCCCCCGCTGCCCGAGGGCCTCGACGATCCCGGCCAGGCCGCCGATCGCGCCCTCGGTATCGGGATCGCCCGGGCCCGGGCGATGGCGCTGGTCGAACTGGCGCTGCCGGGCACCGTCTTCCTCTATCAGGGTGCCGAACTGGGGCTGCCCAACGTCGATCTGCCCGACGAGGCACTCACCGACCCGGTGTGGGAACGCTCCGGGCGCACCGTCCGCGGCCGCGACGGCTGCCGCGTCCCGCTGCCGTGGGAGGGCGAGGAGCCCCCGTACGGGTTCAGCAGCAACTCCGACACCTGGTTGCCGATGCCCGACGACTGGGACCGGTTCACCGTCGAAGCCCAGCTGGAGGACATCTACTCCACCGTGTCGCTGTACCGCCAGGCCATCGAATTGCGGTATGCGCGACCGGAGTTCAGCGGCGACCGCGTCGACTGGTACGGCGCACCCGACGGCTGCCTGGCCTTCCGTCGTCCCGGCGGCCTGATCTGCGCGCTGAACACCACCGCCGCACCGGTACCGTTCCCGCACGGCCAGATTCTGCTGGTCAGTCTGCCGTTGGTCGACGGTATGCTCGCCCCCAACTCGGCGGCCTGGCTGATCTGACCGGTCCTCGCCCACCGGCAGGCGCAAGCGCGTCCCGGCCCGCTGCCCGGGCCGCGGGCTACAGGACCGCGACCCCCAGGGCGGCGCTGCGCTGATAGACCGAACCGAAACGGGCATCGACCCGGATCCACGCCGGGGACACCCGCACCCGGATCGGTTCGGCGGCGGCGATGGCCTCCAGCGGAGAGTCCTGGCTGATCTCGTGCCCGGAGGCATCGCGGACGAAGCCCATCGAGGTCAGCGCGAACACCGCGCGCATGGTGATACCGGCGTTCTTGTCGCCGCCGCTGACGGTCAGCACCTCCTGATCCAGCAACGACGACGCCGGCCCCAGGGCGCCGGATTCCTCGCGGGCGACGCGACTTCCCTTGCGGGCCAACGCGATCAGTTCGCGCGCGGGGACATCGTCCAGGTGCAGGTAACCATCGGGGCCCGGCAGCGCGCCGCGCCAGGCCGCCGGCAGTGCGAAGCCGAGGGACACCGGCTCGGCACCGGCTTCCAGGGAGGCGGCCATCGCCGCGGCATCGGCGATCACATCGGTGGGCTCGACCGTCCCGAACACCGATCGGGTGGCCAGCACATCGAAGCCGGTGCGCACCCACAGACCCACCCGGCCGTCGTCGCGCTGTTTGAGCCGCAGAACTCCCGAGTCGTCGACCCGGGCGGCGCGGGCGACGAAGGCGGCGGCATCGCCGCGGTCGGAATCGGCGGCCGGATGCAGGGTGTTCATCGGCCTGTGCTTTCGCGCAGGAACGACTGCAGGTATTCCTTCTCCGCCGCCGGCATCCGGCGGGGCCGCTGCGTGTCGATGTCGAAGGAGACCAGCTGGGTGCTGGCCACCACCGCCGGCCGGCTGTCTGGATCGGCGCCGTAGGGGCGGACCTCGTAGCCGACGGTGAAGTCGACCGCACGCACCCGTTCGGTGAACATGGTGACTGCGATCGGCGACTCATCGTGCCGGATCTGGCCCTGGTATTTCACATGCAGATCGGCGACCAGACAGCCTTTCCGCATCGCGTGCGTCGGTTTGTCCTTGTAGAACAGCCACGGGATGCGGGCCTCTTCCAGCAACGTCACCATCCGGGCGTGGTTGATGTGCGCGAAGACGTCCATATCCGACCAGCGCACCGGCACCTGCACCACATAGCCGGCGGGAGTCCGGTGGCCTGCATCTTCGAACAGTCGTCGATTCTCAGTCACATCAGACAACACTACGCAATGCGCGCACCGCGACGGTGAGCCCGGCCAGCCCCGGCTCGGCTGCAGCCATCGCCCCCTCGACGGTGGCACGCACCCGCGACAGGGTGGTGCTGCGTGCCGACTCCCAGTCGGTGATCTGCATCTGGGCGTCCTCCCCCGGCTCCGACAACCGCAGGATCGCCAGGGTCAGGCTGCGCACCAGGAAGTGCAGATCATCGCGCAGTGCCAAGCGGGCCAGCAGGTGCCACCGGTCGATCCGCGGCAGCGTGCTGACCGCACCGAGCAGCTGGTCGATGCCGAAGTGCTCGAGGACAGCGAAAGCCAGATCACCCACCTCACCGGGATCACGGTCGGCGATCTCGGCCAGATCGGCGATGTCGAGCAGGTGCAGCCGGTACGGGGCCGTGGCCACCTCGCGGGCCAGCACCGGACCGGTTCCGCGCGCGATGAAGGCGGCCGCGGTCCGGTCGATCTCCCCGGCGATCGTCGGACGTGCCCACTGCGCGATCAGCGGGGTCAGCTGCTCCACCACGTGGTAGCGGCGGACCTCGGCGGCGATCGGCAGCGGCTGCGGACGGTGTTCGAGGAACCACCGCGACGCCCTCGTCAGCAGCGTGCGTTCGGCGATCGTCAGGTCGTCGAGCAGACCGGCGGGCAGACCGGCGCCGCGCAACCGCGCGATCGTGTCGCTGAAGCCCGAAGATCTGCGCCGTCGCCGCGAACGCCCGGGCGGCTTCTTCGGTGGTGGCCGTGGTCGCCTCGGTGGCCCGGAAGAGGAAGAGCATGCCGCCGTCGTCGACGATCTGATTGACCAGGCAGGTCGCGGCGATCTCCCGGCGCAGCCGGTGCCCGCGGATCCCGTCGGCGAAGCGTTCGGCCAGCCGGGCCGGGAAGTAGTCCAGGACCCGCGAGTCGAAGACATCGCCGTCCAGCAGCGGCGAGGCGATCAGCTCGGCTTTGGCGTTCAGTTTGATGTGCGCCATCATCGTGGCCAGCTCCGGGCTGGTCAGTCCGCGCTGCAACGGTCCGGCCCGCCGGTCGAGCAGTTCCTCGGCGGTCGGCAGCGTCTCCAGTTCCAGATCGACGCCGGCCGCCGCCAGTCCGGTCAGCTGCCGGGCATACAGATCTGCTTCGGCATCGGCGGCCGAACGGGCGCACCCGAGCTCGGCGTTCTGGGCGATGTTGTCGGCCAGAACCAGCTCGGCCACCTCATCGGTCATCGCCTCCAGCAGCGCGGTCCGGTCACCGGGATCCAGCAGACCGGCGCCGACCTGCGCGTCGAGCAGGATCTTGATGTTGACTTCGTGGTCGGAGCTGTCGACCCCCGCCGAATTGTCCAGGGCATCGGTGTTGATCCGCACCCCGCACAGATCGGCCTGGACGCGGCCGCGTTCGGTGACGCCCAGGTTGCCGCCCTCACCGACGACGCGCACCCGCAGGGTGTCGGCGCTGATCCGCACCGGATCGTTGGCCTTGTCCCCGACCGCGGCATCGGATTCGTCACTGGCCCGGATGTAGGTGCCGATCCCCCCGTTGAACAGCAGGTCCACCGGAGCCCGCAGGATGGCGCGGATCAGCTCCGGCGGCGACAGCGCGTCGATGTCGCCGGGCAGTCCCAGGGCCGAGCGCATCTGTTCGCTGACCGGTATCGACTTCACCTCGCGCGACCACACCCCGCCGCCGGGGCTGATCAGTGCGCTGCGGTAGTCCGCCCACGACGACCGCGGCAGCGCGAACAAGCGCGCGCGTTCGGTGAAGCCGGTGCCCGCATCCGGGTCGGGATCGACAAAGATGTGGCGGTGGTCGAAGGCCGCCACCAGCCGCGTGCACTCCGACAGCAGCATCCCGTTACCGAAGACGTCACCGCTCATGTCCCCGATGCCGACGGCGGTGAACTCCTGGGTCTGGGTGTCGATGCCCATTTCGGCGAAGTGCCGCTTGACCGCCTCCCAGGCGCCGCGGGCGGTGATACCCATGGCCTTGTGGTCGTAGCCGACGCTGCCGCCGGAGGCGAAGGCATCACCGAGCCAGAAGCCGTAGTGTCCGGCGATGTCGTTGGCCAGGTCGGAGAAGCTGGCGGTGCCCTTGTCGGCGGCCATCACCAGATAGGGGTCGTCGCCGTCGCGCCGGATCACCCCGGCCGGTGTTCGCACGGTTCCGTCGGGCGCCAGATTGTCGGTCAGCTGGATCAGCGAGGCCACATAGTCGCTGTAGCAGGCGATGCCCTCGGCGCGCAGCGCGGCCTGGTCGGCGGCCGGGTCACCGGTCGACGCCGGCGGCCGGCGCACCACGAAACCGCCCTTGGCGCCGGCGGGCACGATGACCGCGTTCTTCACCGCCTGTGCCTTGACCAGGCCCAGGATCTCGGTGCGGAAGTCCTCGCGCCGGTCCGACCAGCGGCAGCCCCCGCGGGCGACCGCCCCGAAGCGCAGGTGCACCCCTTCGACCTGGGGGGAATGCACAAAGATCTCGTACTCGGGCCGGGGTGCCGGTGCCAGTGCCAACCGTTCGGTGGCGATCTTGATCGCCAGCGTCGGCCGGTACTGGGCATCCAGGACCTCCCCGGCCGGGTCCCGGCGCCGGAAATAGTTGGTCCGCAGCGTCGCCTCGATCGCGGCGGCGAGTCCCGACAGGATCCGGTCGGCATCCAGACTCAGGATCTCAGCCAGACCGGCGTCGAGATCGGCCTGCGCCTTCTCCAGCAGCTCCGGCCGTTGTGCGGCGTCGATCGCCGGATCGAAACTGGTCTCGAACAGGTTCACCAGCGCCCGGGTCACCGCACCGTGCGCACTGAGCACCTCGGCGAAATGCCGGACACTGCTGCCCACCCCGCACTGGCGCAGATACCGGACGTAGGTGCGCAGCACCGAGACCTGTGCGCTGGTCAGACCGGCCACCAGCACCAGCTGACCGAGTTGATCCACCTCGGTGCGCCCGGCCCACATGCGGCCGAAGGCCTGCGCTACGCGGGTCTCGGTGTCGGCGGTGCCGGTGACTTGCACATGGTCGGCCGGCTCAACGGTGAACTCGTAGATGCGCACGATGACACCGTCGGCACGGTCCACGCGGTACGGCTCCTCGTCGAGCACCTTCAGGCCCAGACTCGCCAGCATCGGCAGCACATCGGTCAGCGCGGCATCCCGGCCCGCCAGATACAGGGTGAACACCCACGGCAGATCGTCGTTGCACCGCAGATCCACCTGCACCCCGCCCGGATGCAGCTCCGCGACGATCGGCAGATCCTGGGCCGCCCCGCTCGGTCGGCGCTTCTCCCGGTAGCGCGAGGACACCGTCGAGAGCATGCCGGTGACGGCCGCATCCGAGCCGGTCAGTTCCCGGACATCGTCCTCCCAGGAGCGCACCGACTCGGCCAGCAGCTCCTCGAGCCGGTCGTGCATGGGTGAGCCGATCGACAGGTCCTCGACGACGCCGGACCCGCGGCCCCGCAGCATCATCTGCAGTTGTGCCAGCGGGCCGTCGCTGAGCCGCGTGCCGAACTCCGCCAGCGAGCCGTTGAGTTCTCGCGCGGTGAAGTCGATGATCCGCTGCCGCAGTTCGCTGGAATAGCGGTCGCGCGGGACAAAGGCGATGGCGCTGACGGTGTGCCCGTCGTGGCATCGCCGCGCGTACAGGCAGACCTGTCGATCGATGCTCGCCGCGAGCAGGCCGCGGACGCGCTGTGCCATCTCGGGGACCGGGGCGGCGAAGATCCCGAACAGCGGGTACGTCTGCAGCAGTTCGATCGCCGCCAGTCCGCTGTAGGAGCCCTCCTCCAGGCCCAGCGCCCTGAGGATGCCCGACACCTTCTGCCGCACCACCGGGATCTCCCGCACCGACTGGTACACGCCGATGGAGGTGAACGTGCCGACGAACTGGTGTTCCACCTTCTCATCGCGGAAACGCAGAACCACCGGATAGTGGGTGCGCAGCACGCCGGTCTCCAGGTACACCCGGTCGATCACCGGCCGGACGGTGGTCTGCGACAGCGGGGTGAGCCGGATCGTCTGCACATCCGACCAGACGCCCAGGCCCGGGCTGCCGTCACCGCGGGCATAGCCGACCAGATGGAAGTTGGATCCGCCGCCGATCCAGCCGATCAACTGCCGGTACTCGTTGCGTTCACCCTCGGGTGCCACCGCCACATCGGCCAGCGCAGCCAGCCGGCGCCGCATCTCGTCGCCGTCGCGGTTCACCGCCGTCAGCAGGCTCAGCGCTCGGACCACCCCGGCGCGCACCAGCTCGGGCTGGGTGTCTTCCGCGGCGAAGGCCCGCACCGCGATCCACGACTCGTCGACCGGTGTCCCGCCCGCCGTATCATCGTCGCCGATCGCGATCAGAGCGCCGTCGGCGTCGCGGCGCACCGGCATCACCGGATGGTCGATTCCGGCCACGGTCAGCCCGAGTGAGTCGACGACGGTCAGCACCGATTCGACCAGCAGCGGCGCGTTCTCGACCACCACCAGCACTTCGATCTCACCGTCGCTGATCTCGGCGGCCGACACCCCGAAGGCACCCGGCGCGCGGACCGCCGCCACCCCGAGATGCCGGCCGGCACGGGCACGGTCCCCGCCGTAGCGCAGCAACGCCGCCGACAGCAGCCGATCGGCGCCGGTCCCGGCAGGGGCCCGGGCGGGGCCACCGTCGTCTGGCATGGCCAACCTCCTTTACCGCGAGGCTATCGCCGACCGGCCGGTAATGACCCGGAATCGCCGGGCGACCTCAGATCGTCTCGAAAGCGTCGGTGACCGGACGGACCGGACGCAGTCGGGCCAGCGGGGGCGCCTGCTCGGCGCTGTGCTCCGATACCTGCGTATCGTTCTGGTAGTCACGCGGAGTCGTCCCGTACCGGGCGGAGAAGCGGCGGCGCAGGGTTCCGGCGGAGGCGAATCCGGAGGCGGCGGCGATCATGTCCAGACTCAGCCGCGGCACCTGCGCGAGCAGCCCGCGGGCGTGCTCCAGCCGGCGCTCGGCGATCAGTCCGGCCACGGTCTGATCTTGCCCCTCGTAGTGCCGGTACAGCTGTCGCCGGCTCATCGCCAGCCAGCCGGCGATCTGCGCGGCCGACAGGTCCGGATCGGCGAAGTGCTGGTCGATCAACGCCAGCACCCGCGTGTGCACCTGCTGATCGGAGGTTCGTGCCAGTGCGTATGACCTCCGCTCCAGGGTCGACCGCAGCATCTCGAGGACCACATGATCGGTGGCTTGGTCGGCGGTCCCGCGTCCGGAGACGACGTCGTGGGTGAGCTGTTCGATGAACTCGGCTGCCGCGCGATTCAGCATCGAATCCGCTAGCGGCTCGGCGCCGGCGCTACGGAGGCTGTCGCCGAGTCCGCCGAACCGCGCTGACGGTACCGACAGCACCGTGCATCGCGTCGGCTCGCCGAACTCCCAGCGGCAGGCCCGGTGCGGCGGGATGAGCACCAGCTGACCGGGGGCACAGTCGTACTGCCGTCCGCTCTGCAGACAGTGCAGACGGGTCGGCGCATCGAACGAGACGAACCGCACGGCCGACTCGGTCGGCGCTGTCAGCCGATCGCTCCCGTCGGTGTCCGCGGTGCCCGCAGCCAGCTGCGATGCCTGGACCCGGACCGCGCCGATGCGGCCGCTGCGCACGGTGGCGCCACCTGCCGCGCCATCGGCGGCGGCGACCCGGTCGAACAATAGGTGCGGTTGCGGTCCCGCCTGCCCTCTAGTCACCTCCGGAGTCCTGCTGTCGGTTCTGGGCCGTCTCGCTCTGGGCGGATCTGCGGTAGTCGCTGGGCGACATCCCGTACTCGGCACGGAACCGTTTGGACATGGTGCCCGCCGAGGCGAAG
The DNA here is from genome assembly GCF_000333015.1 of Gordonia hirsuta DSM 44140 = NBRC 16056. GTDB lineage: Bacteria > Actinomycetota > Actinomycetes > Mycobacteriales > Mycobacteriaceae > Gordonia > Gordonia hirsuta. The sequence goes on from NZ_BANT01000022.1 coordinate 31,715, forward strand.
CCGGAGGCGGCGGCGACTTCGGCCAGGCCCATCCCGGAGTTTCCCGCCAGCAGCCGCCGCGCCTGGTCGAGCCGGCGCTGTGCGATCAGCTTGGCCGGCGTGGTTCCGGTATCGGCGAAGTACCGGTACATGTGGCGCCGGCTGACATAGAGCATCTGCGCCAAGGTATCGGCGTTGAACGCCGGGTCACGGTAGTTCTGTTCGATCAGCGAGCGGGATACCTCCCGCACATAGAGCTCACTGTCGGCGGGCTGAAAGGTGTCTGCGCGGTGCGTCGAGAGCACCGCCCGGATCAGACCGGCCACGGCCACCTCGGTGTCGGTATCGACATCGGCGCGCCGGGCGGCGATATCGTTGGCGAAGCTGGCGACATAGGCGGCGGTGGCCCGCGCCAGCGGCGACGAATCCACCATCGGGGCCATCGACCACGGCTCACCCGCGGGGATGCCCAGCAGCTCGGTCGGCACCCAGATCCCGGCCAGGTCGGCGACGGTCTCGGAGATCTGGGTGAACGGTTCCTGATTGTGCACCATCACCAGGTGTCGCGGGTGCGCGTATTCCAGGACGCGGCCGTCTTGCACCACGGCACCGCCGCCGGGCAGGTGCTGGGTCGCCACCAGAACGAACCGGGACGGATACTCGGCCACCAGCTGCGCCGTCCGCTCGGTGGCGCACGGGGTCCGCAGCAGCGAGAACGTCATCAACTCGGTCAGCGGACGCCAGTACAGGTACTCCTCGAAGCCGTTGGCCGGATCAGCCTCCACCTTGAAGGTGGCGATGTGATTCTCCAGCCCCTGCTCCCCGATCCGCAGCATGTAGCGGGTGGAGTTCTCACCGAGCGGCTCGTCGACCCGGATACGACGATGCCAAGCCTCGATCTCGGTCTCGTCCATCAGCGTCAATCGCGCGTCAGCTTGCGATGGGTTACGCGGTGCGGACGCGCGGCGTCAGCGCCGAGTCGTTCGACCTTGTTCTGCTCGTAGGCCTCGAAGTTTCCCTCGAACCAGAACCACTTGCCCTCTTCGATGTTGCCTTCCCAGGCCAGGATGTGGGTACAGGTGCGGTCCAGGAACCAGCGGTCGTGCGAGATCACCACGGCACAGCCGGGGAACTGCTCCAGGGCGTTCTCCAGGGAGCCCAGCGTCTCCACGTCGAGGTCGTTGGTCGGCTCGTCGAGCAGGATCAGGTTGCCGCCCTCTTTCAGGGTCAGCGCCAGGTTCAGCCGGTTGCGCTCACCTCCGGAGAGGACCTCCGAGGGCTTCTGCTGGTCGCCGCCCTTGAATCCGAAGGCGCTCAGGTAGGCGCGCGAGGGCATCTCGTTCTGGCCCACCTCGATGTAGTCCAGACCGTCGGAGACCACTTCCCATACCGTCTTCTTCGGATCGATGTTGGCGCGGGTCTGGTCGACGTAGCTGAGCTTGACCGTCTCGCCGACCTTCACGGTGCCCGTATCCGGCTCCTCCAGCCCGACGATGGTCTTGAACAGGGTCGTCTTACCGACACCGTTGGGGCCGATGACGCCGACGATGCCGTTGCGCGGCAGGGTGAACGAGAGGTCCTTGATCAGGACGCGGCCGTCGAAGCCCTTGTCCAGGTTGCTGACCTCGACCACCACATCGCCCAGGCGCGGCGGGGTCGGGATCTGGATCTCTTCGAAGTCGAGTTTGCGGTGCTTCTCGGCCTCGGCCACCATCTCGTCGTAGCGAGCCAGACGTGCCTTGTTCTTGGTCTGGCGGGCCTTGGCCCCCGAGCGGACCCAGGCGAGCTCCTCCTTGAGGCGCTTCTGCAGCTTCTGGTCCTTCTTGCCGGCCACCTCCAGGCGTTCGGCCTTCTTCTCCAGGTAGGTCGAGTAGTTGCCCTCGTACGGGTGCAGCTGGCCGCGGTCGACCTCACAGATCCACTGGGCGACGTGGTCGAGGAAGTAGCGGTCGTGCGTGACGGCCAGAACCGCGCCGGGGTAGTTGGCCAGGAACTGCTCGAGCCACAGCACCGACTCGGCATCCAGGTGGTTGGTGGGCTCATCGAGCAGCAGTAGATCGGGCTTGCTCAGCAGCAGTTTGCACAGGGCGACCCGGCGGCGCTCACCGCCGGACAGGTGGGTCACCGGCGAGTCGCCGGGCGGGCAGCGCAGGGCGTCCATGGCCTGCTCGATCTGGCTGTCCAGATCCCAGGCGTCGGAGTTGTCCAGGTCTTCCTGGAGTTTGCCCATCTCCTCCATGAGTTCATCGGAGTAGTCGGTGGCCATCAGCTCGGCGATCTCATTGTACCGCGCCAGCTTCTCGGCGACCTCCCCCATGCCCTCGAGGACGTTCTCCTTGACCGTCTTCTCCTCGTTGAGCGGCGGCTCCTGCAGCAGGATGCCGACGGTCGCCTCCGGATCGAGGAAGGCCTCGCCGTTGCTGGGCTGGTCCAGGCCGGCCATGATCTTGAGGATCGACGACTTGCCGGCGCCGTTCGGTCCGACGACGCCGATCTTCGCGCCGGGGTAGAAAGACATGGTGACGTCATCGAGGATGACCTTGTCGCCGTGCGCCTTGCGCACCTTCTTCATGGTGTAAATGAACTCGGCCAACGCCACAACCTCTTCTCAACCGCCCTCTGGGCACAACAGCCTTCCAGTGTAGTCAACCTGATCCCCGAACCCAGCTGAGGTACGAGACCGGAGTCGAGGGGTTACAGCGCAGCGAGCCCGTGCTCTCCACCGAGTCAAGGGAGGTCGACACGGCAACCCGGTTCCTCGAAACAGATTGAGCACACGAGCCTAGATCCTTGGCAGACAGTCTGGAAGCACCATCAGGGGAAGCACAAACCGAGTTGCTCCTCCGACTCTGCACTGAGCTGTCGAAACCCTTTCTGAACGTCAGTGTTCTGAATCTTAAATCTCTGACTAAGTCGATGACCAGGAAACGAGTCTGGAATCGACTCAGGTAGCTCGGCAATTAGCTCAATAGGGATTACGTAGCTGTACGCCTCGCCATCCGGCCAAGGGGGATTCACAGCTTCGCGGGCCGGTTCGGTGATCCGCAGCTGGGCAATCAGTCCAGACCCGGGCCTCTTACCACCACCGCGCCAAACGTAGACAATGTCGCCCGGCTCCGCCTCTCTGGCACACTTCTGAGCTCCCGGGCTTGACCTCACACCGAGAAGTTCATGGCTCTTACAGATGGCCCAGTTATCAGAGTCTTCGTAACGAAGACTGAAAATGTATGCAGTAAAGTACTTTCCGTCCGTTTGAGGATTGGCTGAGCAAGAGTTCTAAATTGTACTGGTCAGTGTCATTGGCAATCTGACGATGGCGGGGACATGGGAGACGCGGTCGACATCGGCGCGCGGCGCCTGCCCGATCCGCCGCCGAGTTTAGGTGGACAGCGCCTCGAGGTAGCGGCGCGAACCGTCGGCGTACACCACCCCCATCGCCAGCGACGACTTCCCCGATCCGGAGACCCCCACGACTGCGACCAGCCGGCCCAGTGGGATGTCGACGTCGACGTCGCGCAGATTGTGGACCCGTGCCCCACGCACTTGTAGGCACCGCGGTCCGGCACGCTCGCCGCTGTCGGTCACGTCCACCTCCCGGATTCCAGGTTGACACAGAACAAGATCGCCGACTCGTCACCGACACCTGCCTATCGATGGAGCCGATCAATTCACTTTCCCAGCATCAGATCTGATAACAACAGTTATCAGACTGCTAGGATGTGGCCATGGCCACTCCGGACACTCTCTCCGCCGCCAGCACCGACGGACACCGCCGCGTACCGATGCCCCTGGTTTACCGCTACCTGGGCGATAAGCGTTTCGCTTACACGCTCCTGCGGGCACTGTCGCTGCAGATCCTGCACCCGGGAAACGCCGCCAGCCTGGTCCAGCACGTGCACGGCGGCTTGTACGCCCACAAGAGCAGTGCGGTCAGCGAGATGATCTACATCGCCTACAGCAACCGCGATCTGCGGTCGGTGATGCGTACCGCCCACTCGCACGTCAAAGGCGTGGACAGCAACGGACGGCGCTACCACTCCCTCAATCCCGAGCTGTTCTTCTTCCAGCACGCGACGTATCTGGAGACGCTGTTCACCTCGATCGACCTGTTCCACCGCCCCCTGTCGAACGACGAGAAAGAGCAGCTCTACCGCGAGGCCTGCCTCTGGTACGCCAAGTACGACATCTCCGATCGGGCGCAGCCGAAAACGTACGGAGAGTTCACCGAATACTTCGAGGACTTCTGCCGGCGAGAACTGTCGGTGAGCCCGGACGTGGCCCATCTACGCAAGGAGACGCTGCACCCGAAGACCTGGTACCCGCGGAAGGTCTCCCCTGCCGCGGTCCGGGCGATGCTCCACCCGCGCGCCGCCGAACTCCTGGAGATCGACGTGAGCGTCACCGACCGCGCCGCACTGGCGGCATTCGCCGCCAAGACCAAGATGCGGGCGGCGATGACACCGCGCACCTATCAACTCATCCCGGCCGCGCGCCACGATCCGGATCGCTGAGGAACCCGCCCGTCAGCAGCTGGGTGAGAGTCGCCTGAGAATCGGGCGAGTCTGAGTCCGATCCTCAGGTTTGCGCGGTAGCTTCGGACCCTATGCGACTGCGACTGAAGATCTGGCACCGTCGGCAGCGATACGCAATCCGACAGCACCCGGTGGCCAACCAGCTCTACCGCCTCGCCGTCGGCATCGCCGGCACCGTTCTGATGCTCGCCGGACTGGTGATGATCCCGCTGCCGATCCCCGGCCCCGGCTGGGTGACGCTGTTCCTGGGCCTGGCCGTGCTGTCGACCGAATTCACCTGGGCCCACCGGGCGACCTCGTTCCTGCGCGCGCGCCTGCATCAGGCCGGCGAGATCGGCAACCGGATCTCCGCCCGCACCCGTGCGGCCGTGCGCGCGTACGCCGACGACCACATCCTGGCGCACGCACACATCGCCTTCGCCCGGTTCACTCCGGTCGCGGTCGCCGTCCACGCCTGATCCCTTACGGGAAGCTCGGCACGGCTTCCTGCTCCGCCGCCGGAACCCTCACTCCCTCCGGAGCGATCCCAGCCTGCGGAACCGTCCCTGGCTGCCGATCACCTTCGGGCTGCGGCGCCGACTCCTCCTGCAGCCCCGGCTCGGGCATTCGGGACCAACCCTGCTGCTGCGGCGGCTCGGCCTCGCTGTGCCCCTCCCGCCCCGGCGTGGTGACTGCCCGCGCATGCGCCAGATCCAGCCCGATCGCCAGCGCCTTCATCTCCAGGTCCGATCGGTTGGTGCCGTCGGCGGCCACGTACTCGTTGGTCCACAGCTGACCGCGCGCGATCACCCGCGAGCCACGCTGGATGACACCCTCTGCCGCGGCGGCGAGCTTGTCCCAGCAGGCGACCGTCAAGTACAGCGTGTGACCGTCGTTCCACTCCCCTGTCTCCCGGTCCCGCTTGCGTGAATTGCAGGCCACCCGGAAGGACAGCACCTGACCGCCGCCAGCGGTTCTGCGGCGCGGATCGTTCATCACACGCCCGGTGATCGTCGTATAGGTCTCGTACATCTGCCCGACTCCTTCACTCGTTGTTGAGTACTGGTCGTCACGAGCATGTCCGGTGCCACCGGCCGAAGGGAATACCCTCTACGGCGGCGCTGGGGACAACAAGGCCGCCCGGGCCCTCGTCCACAGCCGGCCCGCCGCGGCCTGGACCGTGGGGAGAAGATCAGCTAGTCGGCGTGTTTGGCCGTATCGGACTTGTGCATCTCGGCGAGCATCGCGTTGTAGCTCTCCAGCTCCGCATCGTGGTCGCGTGCGGCATGCCGGTCGAACCGCTTGGCCTGTTTGGAGTCCTGCCGCTGCCACTGCACCAGCAGGGCGATCATCACGATCATCAACGGGAATTCACCGGTGGCCCAGGCGATTCCGCCGCCGGTCTGCTGGTCGCTGTACAGATCGGTGTGCCAGGGCAACAGCAGCGAGCGATACCAGCCTTCGGCGATCACCGCGGAGGTGAGCATCAGCGTGACACCGAAGAAGGCGTGGAACGGCAGCGAGCCCCACACGATGCCGAGTTTGGCCACCGGACTGACTTCCCGCGGCGACGGATCGATTCCGATGACGACCCAGTAGAAGAGGAACCCGGCGAACAGGAAATGCATGTTCATGGCCAGATGCCCGGAGTGGTTGTCGACGATCGACTCGAAGAGGTCCCCCAGGTAGAGGACGTAGAAGCTGCCCACGAAGAGGGTCACCGCGATCAGCGGGTGGGTGATGAAGCGAGAGTAACCGCTGTGGATGCCGGTGAGGATCCACTCGCGCGGGCCGGGCGGCTGACCGCGGCCGGCCGGCGGGATCGCGCGCAGGGCCAGCGTCATCGGCGCCCCGAGGACCAGCAGGATCGGGACCAGCATCGACAGCATCATGTGACCCATCATGTGGACGCTGAACACCGCCGGGGAGTACCTGCCCATCCCGGAGGAGGTGGCGAACAGCAGGGCCAGGCAGCCCAGGATCCAGGCGATGGTGCGTCCGATCGGCCAGCTGTCGCCGCGCCGATGCAGCCGCCAGACACCCCGCAGGTAGACCAGCGCCGCAAGGATCGCGGCCGTGCCGAAGATCAGGTCGAACCGCCAGTCGAACAGGATGTTGCTCAGGCTCGGCGCCTCGTCGAGGCGGTAGCCGATCTTCAACTCCACCGGGGTCACATCGGCGGTCGCCAGGATCGGCGGCGGCGTCCGGGACAGGCCGGCGCCCAGACCGAAGGCGATCGCGAAGACCACCGCCTCGACCGCGGCGAACCGGACGAACAGCGAGTTCTTAGGGTCGGTGCCCCCCGCCTCCAGATCCGCGATGGTGCGGCGCCGGTGGAGCAGGCCCAGCAGACCGGCCGCCAGCAGGGTGATGAACTTGGCCAGCACCACCTGGCCGTAGGTGGTGGTGAACAGTTCGGCGAAGGTCATCCGCACCAGCGCGTTGAGCACACCGCTGGCGGCCACCACCAGCAGACACCAGAACGCCACCCGCGAATACCGCCGGACCGCCAGGGTGCGCCAGCGGCCCTTGCCGAAGGCGTAGACCAGGACGGCGATCAGCCCACCGGTCCAGATCGACGCGGCGACGATGTGCAGGATCAGGCTGTTGGCGCCCAGATCATGGTCACCACCGGAGGAGGAGTGCCCGGACAGGGCCGGAGGCATGAGCGACAAGAAGCCCAGCACGATCACCAGGATCGTCCAGCCCCAGCGCAGGGACGCGCGCGCGATGGCGGCTGCGAAGATCGCGAAGATCGCCGTCCACAGCCAGTAACGGCTCTCGGCGACCTCCCCGCACACGCCCATCGTGCCGGCCTGACCGACGGTCGAGACGCACCGAGAGATGGTCTCGCCGAGGCCGTGCCCGCTGACGGTGGCCACCGACAGGGGGATCAGCGCGATCGCCGACATGGCCCAGCCCGCGAACGCCACCGACGACCAGCGCAGAGCGCGGTATCCCCCGACGTCGAGTTCACCGTCGGCCTGCGGCGGCACGAAGAACGCGGCGAAGATCGCCGCACCGAAGCCGATCGCGGCGAACAACTGCCCGATCACCGTCACCACCGGAAGTCCGTAGGTGACGACCCATCCCGGATCCGGCAGCCCGGCCAGTTGCAGCGCCGTGGCCGCACTGGCGGCGGTGACGATCACCGCGGCCACCATGCCCACGGCCATCAGCCCGGTGACAAACAACCGCCGCGCCTGCGACGGATCCCGCAGACTGTCGCGCTGATCATCCGCCGGAGCGGCCGGGGTCGTCGTACTCATACGTTCCACTCTAGGTCGGGATATACTCGGCCCCGCCGTCGGCCATGCCTTCGGCAGGCCTCCATAGCTCAGTTGGATAGAGCAAGAGCCTTCTAATCTCTAGGTCGCAGGTTCGAATCCTGCTGGGGGCACCGCATAGCGTGATCTTGACAACTGCGCGACGCGGTGGTTGCAGAGACCTCCGCGACGGCGCGGACGCTGTCGTTTTCGTCCAAGACCGGGTGCCCTGTCGGCACCTATTCTGAGGTCGCATCCGCACGAACAAGACGGAGACAGACCATGACTCGAGAACTCATCTGGACCGGATTCATGTCACTGGACGGTGTTGTCGACTCCCCGGGCAGCAGCGATGAGGGACATCCCCACGGCGGCTGGGTGTTCCGCACACCCTTCTCGGCGGAGGCGTACTCGCTGAAGGGTGAGGAGCTGGAAGAGACCAGCGCCCTGATGTTCGGTCGCCGCAGCTACGAGGTGTTCGCACCGTTCTGGCGCACCTCGGACGATCACGTCGACTACCGAGACCTGCCCAAGTACATCGTGTCGAGCTCCCTGGACCCCGCGGCACTCATCGACGACTGGGGAGAGCAGACCGTCCTGCGTTCCACCGACGACGTCGCGGCGCTGAAGCAGACCGACGGCGGAGCCGTCTTCATCCACGGCAGTGCCGAATTGGGTCGACGCCTTGCCGAGTCCGACCTCATCGATCGCTACAACCTGCTGATCTTTCCGGTGCTGCTCGGCGGCGGCAAGAGAGTGTTCCCCGTCGCCGGGCAGGGCGAGCGTCGACTCGTGCTACGCGCGTCCGATGCCTACGACAACGGCGTCGTCAAGGTCGTGTACGAGGTCGCGCGAGCTGCTCGGTAGCGCAATCGCGCCGCCGGCCGGACGGCGCAGCCGCCCGGCGGTGCGTCCCACATAGCGGCGCAGCGCGCGGGCCAGATGCGGTTCGTCGTAGTAGCCGAGCGCCGCCACCACGGCGGCTGCGCTGTCACCGGCGGTCAGCAGACCGGCGGCCGTACGTGCACGCACTATCTGGTCGATGGCGCCGCGGCTGAGTCCCGTCGCCGACCGAAACCGCCGCTCGACGGTGCGGCTCGCCGCCGGCGTCGCTCGGCCCTCGATGACCTGAACCACCAGGGGATCACGCGTGATCGCCTCGGCACGCACCAGATGCTCGGCGAGTTCCTCGGCGTCGTCTGCGGTGGGGATCGGCAGACGGTCCCGTCTTCGGGCACCGGTGCCGAGCCCGTACGCGTCTCCGGCCCCGTCACCGCCGCGAACGCTCGACGGCCACGACGCCAGAACACCAGACCCCAGGTCTCACACGCCACGGAGGTCATCTCGGCGACGTCCGAACTCTGGGCAGTCCACACCGACGACACCCACGGCGAATCCGACGGTCGCGTCGTGATGGTCAGGGGCATATCCGTAGCGTACGGCCGGCCCGGAACAGCCGGTCCTTCTTCGGCGCAGTCGGCCGGGTAGATCAGTCGGCCGGGTAGATCAGCCGGCCGGCCTGGTCGGTCTTGGCGAACGGCGTCATCGTGGCGGCCTTGGTCGCGGTCGCCGACATGATGTGGTTCACCGGTATCCCGTCGCGTAACAGTGCGTCGGTGATCAGGCGCCGATGGCAGCGCCAGGGCACCGCTTCGCTGCACATGATCGCCGGGCGGCACCGCGCGGCGAGCTCCTCGAGTTCGGCCAGCCCGGCCGCGAACTCGTCGGAGGCCATGTAGTCGGCATAGTCCCGGAACGCCTTGACCCGCCAGCCGTCGTTGGGTGTGGGGACGCCCACCGGCGTGTACCGCCGACCGCCCAGTGCCGGCAGCCAGCGGTAGGTCAGATCGTCCGGGAGCGCGGCGATCAGCGCCTCCTGCCCCCACTGCGGATGTTTCCGCGAGCCCGGGAACGAGCGCACGTCCACCAGGTCGGTCACCGCGTTGGCGCGCAGCATGGCCACCACCTCCTCGACCGTCCGGGTGGAGTGCCCGATGGTGAACACCGGCCCGGTCACGAGTCCAGCCGCCGCAGGACCTTGCCCCGATGCGCGGCGTTGTGCTCGGTCTTGTCGCTGCGGATCTCGTACTGCGGGTCGTCCGGGGAGGCCCGGTGGGTGTGACCCTTGTAGTCGAAGTCGGCGGTGTGCACTTTGATGATCCGCCCGCTGACGCGCCCGGCCTCGGAGTTCCAGCTCACATGATCGCCGACGGAGAAACGTTCGGTCACGGCCGCACCTGCTCCCAGGCGCTGCGTCCGGCGATCGAGCGCAGATGCCGCATCATCACCGCTTCGGGAACCAGCCGGGTGCCTTGCAGCCCCAGCGAGACCAGGGCCCGTGGCCGCAGATTCATCACCCGCCCGATCGCCCGGGACTCGCGTTCGACCGCCGCCACCCGCGGCCGCCGCAGCTGCGTGTAGCGCTCCAGGACCGGTCCGAGCGGGGAGGAACCGTCGCCGATCAATCCCGCCAGCGTGGCCGCGTCTTCGATCGCCTGACAGCCGCCCTGCCCCAGGTGCGGGCGCATCGGGTGGGCGGCGTCGCCGAGGAGGACCGCGTTGCCGCGGGCCCAGGTGCGGGCCGGACCGCGATCGTAGAGTCCGTTGCGGAAGATCCGGCCGATAGGGGTCGCGTCGATCAAGTCCGGTAACGGCTCGACCCAGTCCTTCACCAGCCGGACCAGGTACGCCTTCTCCCGGTCGTCGACGCCGGCGACGCTGGAGCGTTCCCGGTGCGCCATGCTCACGAACCAGTAGCTCTGGCCGTGGCCCAGGGGCAGATGTCCGGCCTCGATCCCCGGGCCCAGGGTCTGCCCGGCGAACTGCTCGTCGAAGTCGACCGGTGCCACCCCGCGCCAGGCGGTGTAGCCGGCGTACCGCTGGGGCAGGCGCCCGTTGAGCGCTCGCCCGACCGCCGATCCGGTGCCGTCGGCGCCGACGATCAGGTCCGCATCCACATCGTCCAGCCCGGTCACGGGAGTATCGAACCGGACGGTGCCCGGCTCCAGGATCGCGGTGAACACATCGCGCAGCTGGGACCGCTCGATCACCGCCACCGGCTCACCGAGGGAACGGATCATCCGCTGCGGGTCGGGGCGCCGCAGCCAGACCCCGCGGCGAGTGCGCACCGCCCCGCCGGCGACACGTCCGCTCAGCGCCCGGACCGGCGCCCCCAGCCCCACATCGTCCAGTGCGGCCAACGCATTGGGCCACAGGGTGATGCCCGCACTCGGGGAGATGTCCGGCCGTTTCTCATAGACGACGACCTCGTGTCCGGCCCGCTGCAGCGCCACCCCCACGGTCAGGCCGGCGATCCCGGCCCCGGCCACGGCGATCCTCATCGGCGGGTCACCGTCCCCGGTACCGGCCGGGCCGTTTATCCAGGAACGCGGCGACGGCCTCGTGATGGTCTTCGGTCTGGTGAGCGATGCCCTGCATCGCCGCCGACAGCTCCAGCAACTGGTCCAGGCTCTGCCGGGACGATTCCCGCAGCAGCTTCTTGGTCATGCGCACCGCGACGGGCGGGTTGACCGCGATCCGGTCGGCCAGCCGCCGCGCCGCATCGGCCAGACCGTCCTCGGGCACCACCTGCGAGACGATCCCCCACTCCAGCGCGGTGGCCGCGTCCACGCGATCGCCGGTCAGCGCCATCTCCGCGGCGCGCGCAGCCCCGACCACCCGCGGCAGAAACCACGCACCGCCGTCGCCGGGGATCAGGCCGAGTTTGACAAAACTCTCGGCGAAGAACGCCGACGGCGATGCGATGCGCAGATCACACATCAGGGCCAGATCGCAGCCGGCGCCGACAGCCGGGCCGTTGACGGCGGCGATCACCGGCACCTCCAGGGTGTCCATCGCCCGCGGAATCCGCTGGATCGCCAGCCGGTACCCGGTGCGCTGCTCGTGTGCGGCGCCGGCGAACAGGCCGGTGCGGGCGGCCATGTCCTTGACGTTGCCGCCGGCGGAGAAGGCGCTGCCGGCGCCGGTGAGGATCACCACCCGGACGCTCGGATCCCTGTTCACCGCCTCGACTGCCGCCACGAGCGCGTCGATCATCGCCTCATCGGAGATCGCGTTACGGGTCTGTGGCTGATTCAGCGTCCAGGTCACCACATCGTCGTCACGGGTGATCAGCAGCGGGCTCATCCCAGCAGCTCCAGAATCGTCGCATTGGCCATGCCCCCAGCCTCGCACATCGTCTGCAGTCCGTACCGGATGCCGCGCTCGCGCATGTGATGGAGCATCCGGGTCATCAGGACCGCCCCGGAGGCGCCCAGCGGATGGCCCACGGCGATGGCACCGCCGAGCGGGTTGAGGGCGGCCTCGGGAGCCCCGGTCTCGGCCTGCCAGGCCAGCGGCACCGGCGCGAAGGCCTCGTTCACTTCGAAGACGCCGATGTCGTCGATCCTCAGGCCCGCCCGCGCCAGGGCTTTGGCGGTGGCGGCGATCGGCGCGCTGAGCATCATCACCGGGTCGTCGCCGGCCAGCACCGCGGTATGCACGCGCGCCAGCGGCCGCCACCCCTGTGCGGCGGCGTAGTCGCTGGTGGTCATCAGCAGTGCGGCGGCCCCGTCGGAGATCTGCGAGGAATTGCCCGCGGTGATCAGCCCGTCGGCCTCGAACGCCGGGGTCAGCCCGGCCAGCTTCTCCACGGTGGTACCGCGCCGCAGCCCCTCATCGGCCGTCAGCCCGGCCAGCGGCGCCAGCTGGGCGTCGAAGGCTCCGGCGTCGACGGCGGCGGCGGTGCGCGCGTGGGAGCGGGCCGAGTACTCGTCGACCTGGGAGCGGGTCAGCCCCCACCGGCGGGCCATCATCTCCGCCCCCGTCCCCTGGTTGAAGCCGTCGATGCCGTACCGGTCGAGCACCGAATCCGGCCAGGGCCGCCCGTCGCCGCGGGCCGAACCCATCGGCACCCGCGACATCGATTCGGTACCGCCGGCGACGGCCACGTCGTACTGTCCGGCGATCACCCCGGCCGCGGCGAAATGGACGGCCTGCTGAGCCGAGCCGCAGCGCCGGTCGACCACGGTGCCGGGCACCGATTCCGGCCAGCCCGCGGCCAGGATCCCGACCCGGGCCAGGCTGCCGGCCTGGTCGCCGACCTGGCTGACACAGCCCCACACCACATCGTCGACCCGCTCGGGCTCCAGCTCGTTGCGCCCGGCCAGCGCGGTCAGCACATGCGCGGTCATATCGCCCGGATGCACCCCGGCCAGGGAACCGTTGCGCTTGCCTATGGGGGTCCGGACCGCATCGACGATGACTGCATCTCTCATGGCGCCGATTCTGCCAGCGCACTCGGCTGCCGCGGTGAGTTACGGCGGGCCTGTCCCCCTCGGCCCGGTCCGGCTCCCGGGTTAGGGTCGACGGGTGAGTGATAACGCCCCCGTCTACGACGCGATCGTGCTGGCCGGCGGCCGGGCCCGGCGCCTGGCCGGTGCCGACAAACCGGCAGCGCTGGTCGGCGGACGCCGCCTGCTGGACATCGCCCTGGCGGCCGTGGCGGATGCGGACCAGGTGGTCGTGGTGGGGCCCGAGCGAACCCTGCCCGCACAGGTCACCGCGACCCGGGAGGATCCGCCCTACGCCGGTCCGGTCGCGGCGATCGCCGCCGGAACGGCCGCCCTGTCGGCGACCGTCCCCGCCAAGCCCGGCGAGCGGCCCGTCGTCGTACTAGCCAGCGATCTGCCGGAGGTGACCGGCGCGCAGGTCCGGGCACTGCTGGCAGAGCTTCACCGGACCGGCGCCCCGGCGGTCCTGGCCGTCGACGACGACGGCCGGCGGCAGTATCTGCTGGGTGCCTGGCGACGCGATGCCCTCACGGCGCTGGCCCGGGGCGGCCCCGACAGCTCCCTGCGGGCGCTGATCCCGGCGGGCACCGGACTCCTGCGGCTCGACGGCGTCGGTGACGTCGACACCCCCGAGGAGCTGGCCCGCGCGACCAGCCGATCCCTGCCCGCACAGGCCCTCGCGCCACCGGCGGCCCGCGCGCTGCTGCGCTCGGCCCTGACCCCTCTGTCGCCGGTCACCGCCACCCTCGCCGACGCGGCCGGCACCGTCCTGGCCGAGCCGCTGGTCGCCGCCGAGCCGTTCCCACCGTTCGATGCGTCGGCGATGGACGGCTACGCGGTGGCCGGGCCATCCCCGTGGCGGCTGCTCGACACCGTATTGGCGGCCGGCGCCGGAACCTCGATCGCGCTGCGCCCCGGCCAGGCGGTCACCATCGCCACCGGTGCCGCGTTGCCCGCCGGCGCCGAGCGGGCCCTGCGCTACGAGGAGACACAGCTGTCCGGGGAGCTGCTGACCGAGACCTCCACCGGCCGCGACGACACCCGCCGGACCGGCAGTGCCTGGCCGGCCGGTGCCACCCTGGCCGACGCCGGCCTGCCGGTGGATGCGCCGCTGATCTCGGTGGCCCGCGCCGCCGGTGTGCACCGGGTGCGTGTTCGCGGTCCGGTCCGGGCCCGCCTGCACACCTCCGGCGACGAGATCGTGCCCGACGGCGGTGACCTGCGCCCCGGAGCCCTCCCCGACACCGCCTCGGCGCCGGTGGCCGAGCTGCTGACCGAATCCGGGCTGACGGTGGTGACCGCCGGTCATCTGGCCGACCGCCGGGAGGTCTTCGCCCGCGCACTGGCCGCCGCCGACGCCGATCTGGTGGTCATCATCGGTGCCACCGGCCGCGGGGTGGCCGACCACCTGCGCGGTGCCCTCGCCGATGCCGGTGCCCGCCTGGTGCTGGACCGGGTGGCGTTGCGTCCGGGAGGCTCGCTGCTGCTGGCCCAGCTGCCCCACGGGGTCACGGTGCTGGGGCTGGGCGGCAATCCACTGGCGGCGGTCGCCGGCACCGTCGTCGTCCTGCCTGCACTGCTCGACGCCCTGCTGGCGCGCACGCCCCGCAACGCCGATGTGCTGACCTTGCAGACCGAGGCGGCCTCGGCACGCTCGGTCCACTGGCGGGTGCTGCCGGTGGAACCTGACGGGACCGGCCGGTGGAGCATCACACCGGGCCACGGCACCGGCCATCTGGCGTCCATGCTCGGCCACCGCGGACTGGCGCTGGTGCCGCCCACCGGCGCCCAGGCGCCCGTGGAACGCCTGCGCTGACTCCGCTATGACCCCGCCGCTACGACCCCGCCGGACCGGGAACCGCCGGACTAGAACTCGCCGGATCAGGACTCACCGGACTGAGACAGGGCCGGTAGCCAGCGTCCCCGCATACCGATCAGGACCAGCACGCTGAGCACCACCAACCCGATCGCCATGGCGATGGCCGACTCGTCGTCGCGCTGCAGTGACAGGTAGATCGCCAGCGGCATGGTCTGGGTGACCCCTTCGATGTTGCCGGCGAAGGTGATCGTCGCACCGAACTCGCCCAGGGCCCGGGCGAAGCACATCACCGCGCCGGCGGCGATCCCGCCGCGGATCTGGGGAACGGTGATCCGCCAGAAGGTGGTCAGCCGGCTGGCGCCCAGGGTGTACGCCGCTTCTTCGGCATCGATGCTGCGGCTGCGCAGGGCGGCTTCGACACTGACCACCAGAAACGGCATCGCCACCACCAGCTGGGCGATCACCACCGCGGCGAAGGTGTACGTGGGCGTCCAATCGAACCAGGCGTGCAGGTACTGCCCGAGCAGGCCGCGCCGGCCCAGCAGCGTCAGCAGGGCGGTACCGATCACCACCGGCGGCATCACCATCGGCACCAGCACCAGCAGCCGCACCAGCCGGGTGGGGCGGATCGCTCCCGAAGCCAGGACGGCGGCCAGCGGAATACCCAGGATCAGGGCGCAGGCCGTGGCCAGAAGCGCACCGCCCAGCGACAGGCCCAGGGCCTGCAGCGCCGGTGTCGCGGTCAGCAGCGACCAGATACGGCTCCACGGGGCCGCCCAGGCCAGCGCGAGCAGCGGGGCGATCAGCGCCGCCAGGCCCAGCACCCCGACCACGGCGATCGGAGTGGGGAGCCGGGTGCTGGGGCGGTAGGGACCTCCGTTCACCGGGCGCCGTCACTCACCGGACACCGTCGCTCACGGGGCCCCGAAACCCGCATCGGCCAGAATCCGCCGACCGTTCTGCGAGATCAGCAGGTCCACAAAATCGTCGCCGTCGGCGGTGAGCGCAGCGGCCGGGTACCGGACCACCGGCGCGTTCGGGATCGCGATCGTCTCCACCTTGTCCCCGGCCGACCGCGCATCGGTGGCGTAGACCAGAGCCGCATCGGCCTCCCCGCTGGTCACCGCCCCGAGCGCGGCCCGCACGTCCACCGCGCGGGTGATCGGCCGCGCAGTGGCGCCGATGGCGCCCAGTGCCTTGTCGGCAGCCCGCCCGCACGGCACCGCGGTATCGCAGATCACCGACCGGTTGCCTGCGGCAGCGAAGTAGTCCAGCCCGGTCACCGATCCGGGATTGCCCTTCGGTACGACGATGACCAGCGTGTTGGTCGCGACCACGACCGGATCCTTGGCCACACCGTCGGCGACGGCCTTGTCCATGGTCTCGGTGTCGGCGGTGATCAGCACATCGGCTGTGGCGCCGGATTTGAGGCGCTGCACCAGCGCCGAGGACGCAGCCGCGTCCACCTGTACGTTCGCGCCGCCGTGGCTCTCGCCGTAGGCGTGCGAGAGGGGTTTCATCACGTCGACCAGAGAGGCCGCCGCCATCACCCGGATGGTGTCGCCCCCGCTGCCGCACGCGGTCAGCACAGCGGTCGCGGCCAGTGCGGCGATCGCCGCGGCGACGTATCGGTGCGGTTTCATGTCAGCAAGCATGCCGCACAGCCGGCTCAGCCGCCCGCGAAGGGCGGCAGCACATCGACCTGCGATCCGATCACCTCGGTGTCGGCGCGCAGCAGACGATCGCCGTCGAGCACCGAACAGTGCGCCGCCAGTTCCCCGGCCCGGTCTCCGTGGCGCCAGCCGATGGCCCGGCGCAGACCGCCGACCGTGGGATCGGCCAGGGTGAACTGCTCGCGTTCGCAGCCGACGGCGTCGACCAGGGCGGCGAAGTAGTTGACGGCGACGGTCGAGGTGTCCTCAGCCACCGATTGCTCCCATCGAACGGCGCGGATGCGTCAGCACATCCGCGGGTAGATGTCCCGGCGATTTACGCCAGGTGACTTCCCGCCAGGCTGCCGCCAGAGCGGCGTCGTCTCCGCCGCCGCGCAGGATCGCCCGCAGGTCGATCTCGTCGTCGGAGAACAGGCAGGGGCGCACGCGGCCTTCGGCGGTGATCCGGGTGCGGTCGCAGGCACCGCAGAACGACCGGGACATCGAGGCGATCACCCCGACGGTGCCCGGTCCCCCGTCGACCCGCCACAGTTCGGCCGGTGCCCCCGGATCCTCCCGGCCGACCGCCTCCAGCGCGAAGTGGCCGCCGAGGACCTCCAGCATCTGGGCGGCGGTCACAAAACCGTCCCGGCTCCAGGTGCCGTCGGCATCCAGCGGCATCGATTCGATGAACCGCAACGACAGCCCGCGATCCAGGCACCAGCGCAGCAACTGCGGAGCGTGGGGCAGGGTCTCGTGCAGGGCCACCGCATTGATCTTCACCGGAGACAGGCCCGCGGCGACCGCCGCATCGATACCGTCGAGCACCTCGGGCAGCCGGTCCCGGCGGGTGATCTGGGCGAACAGCTCGCGATCCACGGTGTCCAGGGAGATGTTGATCCGGCTCAGCCCCGCCGCAGCCAGCGCCGCGGCCCGGCGGGTCAGACCCAGCCCGTTGGTGGTCAGCGCCACCGGCAGCTCGGGATGGCGGGCGCGGATCGCCGCGACGATCTCTTCCAGGTCCCGGCGGATCAGCGGCTCGCCACCGGTCAGCCGGACCTCCTCGATACCCAGGTCGTGCACGGCCACATCCACCAGCCGCGCTACCTCGGCGGTCGAGAGCAGCTCGTCGCGGGGCATGATCGGCAGCCCCTCGGCGGGCATGCAGTAGCGGCAGCGCAGATTGCAGGCCTGCGTCAGAGAGATCCGCAGATCACGCGCACGCCGGCCCAGTCCATCCACCAGGAGGGAACCGGTCGGTACGTCGGCGACTGTCACGCCTTCGACGTTAGCAGTGTTTTGACTCCTCCAAACTGTCTGACAGGGCACAAAGCCGCTGACCGGGCACCAGCGGCGTTGCGTAGGGTGAGGCTGTGACTCGCAGACCCCTCGCCGACCATCAGGCGGCGGTAGCCGCTCATCTGGCCGGCCTCGCCGGCACCGAGACCGTTCCGGTGCGCGTGGCCCTGGACCGGACCACCTCGGCGCCGGTTCGTGCGCCCTACTCCCTGCCGCTGTTCGACAACTCCGCGATGGACGGTTTCGCCGTACGCGCCGCCGAGGTGTCCCCCGGTGCCGATCTGGAGGTCGGCGGCCGGATCTTCGCCGGCGACACCACGCGCCCGGTCCTACGGGCCGGAACCGCGATGGCCATCATGACCGGCGCCCCCCTGCCGGCCGGCGCCGACGCGGTGATTCCGGTCGAGGCCAGCCACGAGACCGCCGGATCCGGGCAGCAGAGCACGGTCAGGTTCGACGCGGCCCCGGAGCCGGGCGCCTTCATCCGGTCGGCCGGTGACGATGTGGCCGCCGGGGAAGTGGTGATCGCGGCCGGCACCCGGCTGGCCCCGCGGCATCTGGGCGCCCTGGCCGCCGCCGGCGTGGAGACCATCGAGGTTCACCGCCGGCCGGCCGTCGCCATCATCTCCACCGGCAGCGAGTTGATCCGTGCCGGTGCCACCCCGCAGGCCGGGCAGGTCTTCGAATCCAACTCCCTGGTACTGCAGTCGCTGTCGACCAAGCACGGCGCACGCGTGACGTTCATCGGATCGGCCGGCGACGACGGCGATTTCGCGACGATCCTGACCGCGGCCTGCCAGGACGCCGACCTGGTGCTGACCTCCGGCGGAATCTCCATGGGTGAACGTGAACCGGTCCGCCAGACCCTGGCCGAGCACGGCTGGTTCGGGCCGGTCGCCATGCAGCCCGGCGGCCCGCAGGGGTTGGCCACCTGGAAACAGACGCCCGTGTGCTGTCTGCCCGGAAACCCCGTCAGCATCGTCGTGTCCTTCGAGGTACTGCTGCGCGATGTCCTGCGCGGGATCGCCGGTCTGCCGCCGGTCGCGTCGAACCGGGCCGTCCTGGCCCACGACATCACCTCGGTACCCGGGAAGACCCAGTTTCTGCGCGGGGTGAGCGAACCCGACGGCTCGGTCCGTCCCCTGGGCGGGCCCGGCAGTCACCTGGCGGTGACCGCCGCCGCGGCCGAGCTGCTGATCGAGATCGACGCCGACACCACCGAACTGCCGGCCGGAACCGAGGTGACCACGTGGCCGCTGACCTGACCCCACCGCATCCGGGTGCCGGCGAGCCGTCGCAAAGCGCCGGCCCGGGTGGACTGACCCATTTGCGGGCCGACGGCACCGCCGCCATGGTCGACGTCTCCGACAAGGACGTCACCCGGCGCGTGGCGGTCGCCGAGGGACGCTTCTGCACCACCGCGCAGGTGATCGAGGCGATCCGCCGCGGCGGTGTGGTCAAAGGCGATGTGCTGGCGACCGCACGGATCGCCGGGATCATGGGGGCCAAGCGCACCGCCGACCTGATCCCGCTGTGCCATCCGTTGCCGCTGTCGAAGGTCGCCGTGGACTTCACCCTGCACGACGACGCCGTCTCGATCACCGCGACAGCGGTCACCACCGGACGGACCGGTGTCGAGATGGAAGCACTGACCGCGGTCACCGTCGCCGGGCTGACCCTGCACGACATGGTCAAAGCCCTCGATCCGGCCGCACGCCTGACCGATGTCCAGCTGGCGGAGAAGACCGGTGGGCGCCGCGGGCACTGGGTGCGGGCGCAGCACCGCGAACAGCATCGCGCACCAGCGGCGGCCGGACCCGGACAGGTCGCCCTGCATCCGAACCGGCGGGCCGAGGTCGTGGTCTCGTCCACCCGGATCGCGGCCGGGACGCGGACCGACGCCACCGGACCGGTGATCGTCCAGTGGCTGCGCGACCGCGGCTTCACCGTCGGACCGGTCACGATCACCGCCGACGCCGAGTTCGCCGGAACACTGAACGCGCTGCTGCAGAACGCCCCCGCGGTGATCATCACGACCGGCGGCACCGGTCCCACCGCCGACGACCTGGTTCCCGAAGCCACCGCCGCGATCATGACGACTCCGCTGCCCGGGATCGCCGAGGCCATCCGCGATCGCGGCCGGCAGACCACTGCCCTGGCCGCGCTCAGCCGCGGGCACGCCGGGCTGGCCGGGGGAACCCTGGTGGTCAACCTTCCGGGGTCGCGCGGCGGGGTCGCCGACGGACTCGCGGTCCTGGGGCCGCTGCTCGATCACCTGCTGGAGCTGGCCGCCGGGGAGGGACACCATGAGTGACATCGTCGAGACCGCCCTGGATCCGCGCGAATGCGAACAGCGGGTGCACACCGCAGCCGACGGCGCGATGGTGACCTTCACCGGCATCGTGCGCGACCATCACGGCGGCCGGTCGGTGACGGCACTGCGCTATCAGGCGCACCCGCAGGCCGATCGGTTCCTGCAGGAGGTGCTGGCCCGCCACCGCAGCCACGAGGTCCAGGTCGCCGCCCAGCATCGAGTCGGCGATCTGGCCATCGGCGATCTGGCCGTGGTGGTGGCCGTGGCCGCACCGCACCGGGGCGCCGCCTTCGAGGTCTGCGCGCAGTTGATCGACGAGATCAAGACGCAGGTCCCGATCTGGAAATTCGAGACCTACGCCGACGGCGACAGCGTCTGGGTCAACGCCTGTTCCTGACCCGCGCGGATCAGTCCGGCGTGTACACGCCCAGCGCATTATCGACGATGGTGCCGAAGTAGAGCACCCCGTCCCGTTCGGCGACGCTGGTGACGAAGGTGTAGTCGACACCCTTGGGTTTGATGTCGTGGACCAGGTTGCCGTCGAAGTCGAAGGCGATCACCCAGACCACGTCCTCGGGGCTGGGCCCGAGTCGTTCGGGTACCCGCGCGAGCACCTTCCGCGCTCGGATCGGCAGTTTGTGGATGCCCTCGAGCACCGGGTTGCGCGGCGCAGCCAGCGCACACCAGATCAGCCCGTCGCTGCCGATCGTCAGGTTGTCGGGGTAGCCGGGCAGACCGTCGATCACGACCTCCGTCTCGCCGCGCCGTTCGCCGGTCAGCCAGTAGCGCGTGATGCGGGAGGCACCGGTCTCGGCGATCAGCACGAAGGACTCGTCCGGAGCCAGCACCAGCCCGTTGGCGAACTGCAGATCGTGGAGCAAGGTCTCGACCTTGCCGTCGGACTGTCGGCGGATGAGCCGTCCGCTGCCAGCGTGCTCGATGAGATCGCTCCGCCAGTTGTCGATGGTGTACCGCTGCGAGGAGGCCGAGATGTACAGCGTCCCGTCCGCGGCGGCCACGACGTTGCTGGCGAAGCGGAGCGGCCGGTCGTCGACCACGTCGACCATCACCGTCGGACGTCCGCGACCGCCTTCCAGGTGCAGGACGCCGCGGTCGTGGTCGCACATCACCACCGAGCCGTCGGGCAGTACCTCCAGGCCGAGGAGATGACCGGCAGTGTCGGCGAGCACCTCGACCCCGTCGGTATTCGGGTCGACAGCGATCAGCCGGCCGTCGTCGAGTCCGGTGATGACGCGGCCGTCAGGTAGACACACCACGTCCTCTGGTCCATTGCCGGGAAGTGCGATGCGTCTAAATTCAGCCACGCCACATTATTACCCTGCCCAGCCGTTCTTTGCCTGAGCCATTGGTCCCCTTCACCCGAATGAACCATATGAACCTCTACACATAATCACTCTGTTGCATACGCACGGTTTCGGTTGCTACATTCGGCCAATGGCCCTCGAACACGCGATCCTGGTCTCCCTCGCGGAGCGACCCGGGACGGGATACGAGATCGGACAGCAGTTCCAGCGTTCGATCGGGTATTTCTGGTCGGCCACCCATCAGCAGATCTACCGGACCCTCAAGAAGCTCGACGCCGACGGCCTGGTCACCTACACCGACGTCGTCCAGAACGGCCGTCCGGACAAAAAGGTCTACACCATCTCCGAGGCCGGTCGGCAGCTGCTGGCCGAATGGGTCGCCAGTCCGACACCGGTCGCACCGCTGCGCAGCGATCTCGGCGTCAAACTGCGCGCCGCCGAGTTCGGCGACCTGGCCGCGGTCCTGACCGAACTGGTCGCCCACCGGGACGAGGCCGCGGCGATGGCAGACCTGTATCGCGGCTTCGAACGGGACTACTACCCCGATCCCGAGGCGCTGACCGGCCGAAAACTGAATCAGTACCTGGTTCTCCGCGGCGGTATCCGCGCCTCGCAGGCCACCGTCGACTGGTGTGACGAGACCATCGCCGGTCTGCAGCGCGAACTCGCCCGGACCGAACGGGCCCGGACCTGACCGGCCGGCCCCCACACCGCCGAGTCCAGACTCACCGAACCAGCCCATTTCCACAGATCCATCCCAGCCCACAGATCCATCCCAGCCCCAACCGATGAGAAAGTAGGTCGCCATGTCAGCCCCGGCGAGCGCACCCAACGCCCATTACCCCAAGCTCTTCGAGCCGCTGCAGATCGGCGGCATGACCCTGAACAACCGGATCGTGATGGGCTCCATGCACACCGGTCTGGAAGACCGGGTCTGGGACACCCCCAAGCTCGCGGCCTACTACGCCGAGCGGGCCCGCGGCGGCGTCGGCCTGATCATCACCGGCGGCTTCGGCACCTCGCGCACCGGACTGCTGCTGCCCTTCGCCGGCAAGATGACCAACCAGGCCGATGTGGTGCGTCACCGCGAGTTCACCAAGGCGGTGCACGCCGAGGGCGGCAAGATCGCACTGCAGCTGATCCATGCCGGCCGCTACGGTTACACCCCGCTGAAGGTGGCGCCGGGCAGTGAACCCTCGCCCATCCACCCGTTCAAGCACATGAGGATGACCGACCGGATGATCCGGCACGTGATCCGCAGCTTCGGTCAGGCGGCCAAACTCGCCCGGCGCGCCGGCTACGACGCCATCGAACTGATGGGCGGCGAGGGCTACCTGATCAACCAGTTCCTCTGCCCGCACACCAACGACCGCACCGACAAGTGGGGTGGTTCCACCGAGAACCGGCAGCGTTTCCTGGTCGAGATCATCAAGGAGGTCCGCAAGCAGGTCCCGCGTGACTTCCCGGTGATCCTGCGCCAGAGCGTGGCCGACTTCGTCAAGAACGGGCAGACCTTCGACGAGATCGCGCTGCTGGCCCAGAAGGCCGAAGAGCTCGGTGTGGACGCGATCAACACCGACATCGGCTGGCACGAGGCGCCGGTGCCCACCATCGTGACGTCGGTGCCGCGCGGCGCCTTCGTCAAGTTCACCGAGCGGCTGCGCGATGTGGTCGACATCCCGCTGATCGCCTCGAACCGCATCAACACCCCCGAATTCGCTGAGGAGATCCTCGAACGCGGCCGTGTCGATGCGGTGTCCATGGCCCGCCCGCTGCTGGCCGATCCGGACTTCGCCAACAAGGCGGCCGAGGGTCGCGCCGATGAGATCAACACCTGTATCGCCTGCAACCAGGCCTGCCTCGACCACGCCTTCGTCGGCAAGAAGGTCTCCTGTCTGCTGAACCCACGGGCCGGCCGGGAGACCGTGCTGACCCTGGGCCAGACCCGGACGGCCAAGCGCGTGGCAGTGATCGGCGCCGGTCCGGCAGGTCTGTCGGCAGCGGTCTCGGCCGCCCAGCGCGGTCACCGCGTCGACCTCTACGAAGCCGGCGACTCGATCGGCGGCCAGTTCTCCATCGCCGCACGGATCCCGGGTAAGGAAGAGTTCAACGAGACCATCCGCTACTACGACCGTCAGCTGGAGATCAACCACGTCACCGTGCATCTGGGCACGCGGGTGAGCGCCCAGGAGATCATCGACGGCGGCTTCGACCAGGTGATCGTCGCCACCGGTGTGGTCCCGCGCGTCCCGGAGATCGAGGGCATCGACCATCCGATGGTGATGAGCTACGCCGATGCGGTTCTCGGCCGGCGCGAGATCGGCAAGCGGGTGGCCGTGATGGGTGCCGGCGGCATCGGCTTCGACGTCACCGAATTCCTGACCACCGATGAGTCCCCCACCCTCAACCTCAAGGAATGGGAACAGGAATGGGGCGTCACCGAAGATCTGGACACCCCCGGCTTCCTGACCAAGCCGCGGCCCATTCCGGCGACCCGTCAGGTGTACATGGTGCAGCGCAAGACCGGCAGCCAGGGCAAGACGCTGGGTAAGACCACCGGCTGGGTCCACCGTGCCACGGTCAAGATGAAGGGGGTCGAGCAGATCTCCGGTGCGACCTACGACCGGATCGACGACGACGGTCTGCACATCACCGTGCACGACAAGGAGGGCAACGAGATCGGCAAACAGATCCTCGAAGTCGACAACGTGGTCGTGTGCGCCGGCCAGGAGTCGGTCCGCGATCTGATCGACCCGCTCACCGCGGCCGGAGTCACCACTCACGTGATCGGCGGCGCCGACCTGGCCTCCGAACTCGATGCCAAGCGAGCCATCCGTCAGGGCACCGAGGTGGCTGCCGGACTGCCCTGACCAGCCGGGGCCGTCAGTCGGTCTTGCAGGCGAAGCCGCCGGCGCCGTTGTCGACGACCACCCCTTCGACCCCGTTCTCGACGCAGCTGCTCCCGACCGCTCCTTGGCCGCCGGTGTTGTCGTTCGGGCTGTCCGGTGGGCCGAACTGTCGCGGTGCCTCCGGGCCCTGGCCGCCGGTGTTGTCGTTCGGGCTGTCCGGTGGGCCGAACTGTCGGGGTGCCTCCGGCTCCTGGCTGGGCGGCGTCACCTCGGCCGGCCGGTTCTGCTCCGGGCGCCCCTCGCCCTGTTCCGGTGCGGTCACCTCGGCGGAGGTCGAAACCGACGGGACGGCCGACGACGGCGCGGGCGTCGGGCTACCGGAGCTGCTGCACCCTCCGGTGAGCAGAGCCAGCGAGAGGATCCCGGCGGCGAGAACTGTCGATTTCTTCACAGCTTGACTCCTTACCGCCCGGCCAGCGATCCGAGCGCCGGAGTCGGCGAGCCGGACGGCTCAGACCCTACCCCCCGTGTGGCCCTCCGGCAGGGTCTTCGAACCGCGGCCGCCGCACCGGTCCACGTCCCGCGCGAGGAGCCGGCGCCGGCCAGAACGCAGCCGAAGCTGTGCCCCATCGTGCCGACGGCGCCGGCAAGCTCCCGTCGTCTGCACCGAAACCGATCAGGCGCCCACGGTGCCGTCAAACCTGCGGCGGGGAGCTTAATCGACCGGTTCCTTCGTGCCGTCCTCGCTACTGACCGAAACGCTGGCGTGCCGGTCGTGGATCACCTGTGGCAGAACTGCGGGCTGGTCGGGTAGGTGAAGGCACCGATCCAGCCGTACCCGGGCACCTTGATGTCGTTGTCCTGCCAGTAGGTCACCAGACAGCCTCCCCGTGCAACGATCTGCCTGGTCTCACTGAATTTCAGCGCGTTCTTGGCCGAATTCGCCATCGCCCCGTACGGGGCGATGCGCGAGTTGCCGACCAGTTGTACGGCGCCGTCATTGTTCATGATGGTCACCGATTGCCCGTGGGTGAACACCGTCATATGGCGCCAGACCACGTTGTTCAGCGGGCTGGGCTTCCCGTTGTGTGTCATCGGCGGCATTTTGACGTTGCTGTAGATGAACGGGAAGGGCTGGGGTTTCGGTGCCGCTTCGGCTTGCCCCACACCCAGTAATGCCCCGCCGATCATCGCTCCACAGGCTGCGATGGCGACCACGCTGCGCCGGAATGCTTTCATCAGACTGCTCCCCTGCTCGACGATTCCGGCATCGCCCGGAACCGGTTGATTGGACTACCCGACACCTCGCAGTGTCGCGCCGCCCGGCATTCCCCCACTAGCGCCGCACTACCTGGATCCGTGCTGAGGACTACTCATCTTTGTCCGCAGCCGGGCCAGCAGACCGGTCACGGTCGACGTGGTCAGACCGAGGATTTCGGCGATCTCACCGCCGGTGCAGCCCGCATCCCAGAGCGCGAACGTCTCGGCTTCCCGGGGGCTCAGCGTCTCCCACGGGCTCAGCGCGCTATGGCCCTTCGCGATCCGTGTCACCGGTGAAACGTAGTCGGTACACCGTTTGAGCACAGCTGCTAATCGAGCGGCATAGGTGCGATCAAGGGCGACGGCCTGCGCCCACGTATCGGCGGCAGCGGGCAGAAAGCCGAGCCGGCCGAAGTCGTCGGCGACCGTGGATAGCCCTGCAGCATCGTCGGCGAGTAGAGCTGCCGCGTGGGTTCGCTGGAGGTGCGGCAGTGTGCCTTCCGTCGCCAGGGCCACGGCGAGCAGTCGCTGGGCCGCGATCCGGTCTCCGAGCCGCACCGCCGCATGCAGAACCGCGGCCGCCTCGGCACGCTGGTCGGCGGCCAGGGACTCGTCGGCGACGGCGCGCAGGACGGCGACCGGCCGAGTGATCTCGCCGACGGAAATCTGTTCGAACGCTCTTGCGACCTGCAGGTTGGCGCCCGCCCAGCTGGCCACCGACGCCGTGGCACGTTCGGTGCGACGGCGGGCGGCTCGGGCTCCCGCCCGGTCCCCGGTCATCGCGTGCGCAATCGTCAAGTGCATCGCGGTGCCGCGGCCCAGGCCGGTGCGGTCACCGTCGCCGAGCGCAGCCAGCGCCGTCTCACACAAGCGGCGGGCAGCCGAGAAATCACCCCGGGCGCTGTGCACCTGAGCCAGGGTGGCGCAGGCGATCGCCTGCGGAATGTGTTGCAGGACCGAGACTTCCAGCAGCCGCTCGCCCTCGCGCTGGGCTGCGGGCAGATCCGCGGCGGACAGCAGCGCCTGGACCAGGGTGCGGCGGGCACCCGTGCCCACCAACGCGCCGCCGGACTCATCGGCACCCAGCGCCTGACGCACGATCTGCAGCGGGCGCGCCACCTCCCCGCTGCGCCGCAGCGATTCGGCTTCGACGAACTCGCCCAGCGCCGACCACAGCGGCACCTGTCGACCCAGTGCCTGTGCCGCACGCGCCCACTGCAGTGCCGGGTACGGCCGGCCTGCATTCACCGAAGCCAGCGCCCGAATCGCGGCGAAACCCGCGCGGGCGGCCGCACTGGTGATCCGGGGTTCGAACTTGTCCAGCACCCCGTGTGCCGCCGCGTGATCGCCCTGCCCGACGGTGTGCGTGATCGCCACGGTGATCGCGTAGCCGGCCAGATCGTCCTCGTCCAGCGAATCGGGCTCGATCTCGGCGAGGACCTGCAATGCCCGGCCTGCCTGCCCGCGGCCGGCCAGCGATCGCGACAACTGCAGATGCGCGCCCAATCCGGCGCCGGTATCGATCGCTCGTCGGGCCAGCTGCTCGGTCAAGATCAGATCGCCGAGGAGAAAGGCCGTCGCCGCTCCCTCGGTGAAGACCTGGGCCGGAGCGGCCAGCCCGTACTCTAGACAGAGCCGTGCCCGGTGCAGTGTCTCCACGGGCCGCTCACCGGTTGCGGCCAGAGCCTCGACCAGGTCGCCGACCAGTCTGCGGCGTTGCAGCGGGCCCAGCTCGCCGCGCCGGATCTGGGTGAACATGGCTTGACCGCACACCACCGCATCGGCCAGCGGCAGCACCAGATCCCCCGGGGCATCGCCGACACCATCGGCCAGTCCGAGATGGTCGACGACGGCGCGGGGCAACGGCGCACACAGGCTCAGCAGGTCGAGTATCCGTTCCTCGGATTCACTGGCGCCGGCCAGGCGCTCGGCGGCGACCTGTCGCAGGTCGTCGGAGATCTCGGTGTCGACCTCCAGTTCCCAGATCCCGGCCGATCCCGGTGCCAGGCTCTCCGAACGCAGAGCGCCTTCGACGTATTCGGTGAGGAAGAACGGGTTGCCTCCGGTCACCTGCTGCAGCCTCACGGCCGCCGCAACGGACAATTCACCGCCGATCCTGTCTTCCACCAGCTCGGTGACCGTCTCCAGATCCAGTGGCGGCACCACCACCTCGCGAACACCGGCCGCATCCAGCGCCTGCCGCAGCGCCGGGGGCAGCGGCCCGCCGGCGGTCACGATTCCGACCCCGGAGAACGAAGCGAACAGCCGTGCCACGATCGCCGCCGAAGCGGTATCCAGATGCTCGGCCGCCTCGACGATCACGAAAGCCCGCGCAGGCAGCCGCTCGCGCAGGGTGGTCCACACCGAGTCCACGTCGTCGCCGAAGCCGACCGGTATCGCCGCGGCCACCGCGCCCAACTGCGTTCCCCGCATGGCCGGGGCGCCGATGATCCAGAACGGGCGACGTCCCACCGATTCGGCGAAGTGCCGCGCCAGCCGGGTCTTTCCTATTCCCGCCGGTCCCGTGATCAGCACCGGCCGATGTTTCGCCCAGGCTTCGGCGACCGCGGACAAAGCGGTCTCATCAGCCCGATAGCCCCAGGTCACAGTGCACGTCTTTCGGTCATGACGCTCGTTCTCGCCAGTACCGTGCCAGGTCTTCCCGGCAGCGCAGACCGGTCTTCATTCCGGCGCGCAGCAGGTGCCCTTCGACGGTCCGCACCGACAGGTGCAGCCGGTCGGCGATCTCCCGGTTGCTCAGTCCCAAGGCGACCGATGCCACGACGTCCTGCTCCCGCCGCGTCAATTCCGGTACCACGACCCGACGCTGCGCCGGAGAGTGCAGTCCGCCCATCTGCGCCACCAGATCTCGGGCCCCGATCGCGTTGATCGCCGCCGCCCGCTCATCCTCGGTGCGCCGGTGGGCAGCGGCGGCCTGCGCATAGGCGTCGGCGGCCACCGGGAGCAATCCGAGCCTCTGGTACCGGGCTGCCACGGCGGCCAGGGCCGCACCGTCACCCGCATTCACCGCGGCACCGTAGTCCGCGATCAATCCGACCCGCTCGGTGTGTTCGGCTGTGCCCGCCGCACGGGCGAGTGCGTCGACCGCAGTACGGACTCGCGCGCCGTCGCCGGGTGGCAGGAACCGCAGGGCGGTCTCGAGTTGTTCCAGGGCCAGCACCGGGGCCGGACCCAGCAGTGCCGCGGCCGTGGCCAGCAGCGTGTCGATCGCGTCGGCGGCATCGTCGCCGGCTCCGGCCCAGGCCCGATCCAGACCGGCCGCGGCGACGGTCAGTGGCAGCGCCGTATCCTCGCCGTCCCAGGCGTGGGAACCTGCGCTGCCGGTCCCCGAGGCCATCGCCAGTGCGCGGCCGAGCAGATGTGTCGCCACCTGACGCCAGGGCACCGCTGCCAGGAACGGGATGCAGCTGCGTAACTCGGTGATGGCCTCGCCGAAGCTTCCGACCGCGAGGTGGGCCAGCGCGCACGCGAAATCGGCCGCCGCGTGCAACTCATCACTTCGCCATTGGATGCCGTCGCGGGCCCGTTCGGTCCGCTCGCAGGCACGCTCGCCGCCATCGACCATCAGATCCAGGTGGAGTTCGACCAGCAGCAGGTAGAAGACGAGGAGGCCGTCGTCGCGAGCCGCCGGTCTCGTCGCCTCCAGGATCGTGTTCGTCGCGGTGAAGCGGCCGGCAAGAAAGGCGGTGCCGGCGGCCAGCAACCCGAACCACGCACCGGAGCGGCGATCGGTCGCGAGGGATCGCCGCACGGCGCCGATCAGCCCACCCGGTTCACCGTCCCAGTACCGCAGAAAGGCCTGCGGTCCGCCGACCTGCCACTGCCGGGCCTGCGCGGTGAAATCGCCCAGACCCCGCCACAGCGGTGACCGATCGCCGCTCCAGGCGGCGACGAGCTGCTCGAAACCGTCGACATCGCCCAGATGCAGTTTCGCCCACGCCGCCAGTGCCGCACCCTCCGGATCGTTCGCGCAGTCCCCGCCGGCCAGTACGCTCACCGCCGCCGGATCCCCCAGCCGCAGCGCACTGCGCCCGGCATCCAGCGTGCAGGTGCGTCCGGCCGCCGGTGGAACAGACAGATCCAGCAGTCCGCGCAGTGTCGTCGTCTCATCACCGAGCGGCCGCGGCGACTCGGCGACCACGGCGTCACGTAACCGGCCGATCAGCTGCAGCCGGCGCAGACCCGGAAGCTGTGCGGTGATCACCTCGCCCAGTAGCGGCGCGCTGAGCCGGACCCGGGCGGCGGCCGCCGATGCGGGCTCGGACTCGATCACCCCGCACCGTTCGGCCTCCACCAACACCGAGAAGTCGTACAGGCGGCTCAGCGGGGCCAGCGGCAGCCAGCCGTCGGTGCGCTCGTCCAGGATCGGGACGGCCGCGGCCAACAGGTCCAGGACCTCGCGAACCTCGGTGGGCAGCGCGGCGACGATCGCGGCCACCTGCTCCCGGATCTGCAGCGGCAGCGTCGGGCGCCCGGCCAGCACGGCGACCCCCTGAACCGTTCGCCAGTCTCGGGCCCGGATCGAACTGTCGATCAGGGCAGTGAGCGCGGCCAGATCTCCGCCACACCAGCGGGTCAGCCGCTGAACATCACGGCCGGTCGGCGGTGCGCCGAGCTCGCCCTGCAGATAGTCGGTCAGTTCGCCGGTGTCGATCGGCCGCAGATCGAAGCGCGGCAGATGGCCGTCCTTCCACAACGCCCGGATCGCCTCCGGGATCTGCGCCGGATCCGGGCGCAACGGGTCGACGGTGCAGCTGAGCAGGATGGGTGCGGCCTCGTGGACCACCAGCGAGTGCACCAGGGCGGCCGCCTCGTCGTCGAGGCGATCGGCGTCGTCGACCATCATCGCCTCACCCGGCCGGCGGCTCACTGCCGTGGCCAGCGACCAGCGCAGCCGGCCCGGCGAGAGATCCCCGTCGGCCACGAGCGGCCCGAATACCAGCGCCGCACAGCCGCCCACACCGCTCAGGGTGATCGTCGGGTCATCGATGTGTTCGGCGATCGCACGCAGCACCGTGGTCTTACCGGAACCGGCTGCACCCACGACGACACCGCCGCGCGGCAGGTCTTCTCGGTCCAGTCCCGCGCGGGCCAGTGCTTGCCGGCCCGCAAGGCCGGTTCCCGGCACACCCACCCCTGGAGTATCTCCCGAGCTCGCGCAGTTCGCGGCGATCCGGCCCGATCACCGCCGTCGTGGGCCGCTCACTACGATGAAGCCATGGCACTACCCCACCCCACCCCCACTGCGCGCGCGGTCGTCACCGGCGCCTCCTCCGGCATCGGTATGGCCCTGGCGTGCGTACTCGCCGACCGCGGACATTCGCTGATCCTGGTCGCCCGCCGCGGCGAGATCCTCGACGAACTGGCCAAGGAGCTGGAACGACGCTGCGGCGTGACCGTCGAGGTCCGTGCGGTCGACCTGTCCAACGCCGAGGCCACCGCCCGGCTGTGCGACGAGCTCAAGGATCGGGAGATCTCGATCCTGTGCAACAACGCCGGTATCGCCACCTTCGGCCCGGTCGCCGAACTGGACCCCGGCTACGAGCAGGCCCAGGTCCTGCTCAACGTCAATGCCGTGCACGATCTGACGCTGGCGGTGCTGCCGCAGATGGTGGCGCGCCGCTCCGGCGGGATCCTGATGGTCGGTTCGGCCGCCGGCAACATGCCGATCCCCAACAACGCCACCTATGCCGCGACCAAGGCCTTCGTGAACACCTTCTCCGAATCGCTGCGCGGGGAGCTCGCCGGCACCGGCGTGCACGTGACCCTGCTGGCCCCGGGCCCGGTGCGCACCCAGACCCCGACCGCCGAGGAGGCCTCGATCGTCGACAAGATGGTCCCGGACTTCCTGTGGCATTCCAGTCAACGGGTCGCCGAGATGAGCCTGGATGCGCTGGGACGCAACAAGATGCGGATCGTGCCGGGCACGCTGTCCAAGGCGATGTCGGTGGCGGGCAACTACACCCCGCGCGCCATCGTCGCGCCGATCGTGGGCACCTTCTACGCCAAACTCGGCGAAGGCGAGGGCTGAGCCGTGGCGGATCGACTCGTCTGGATCGATTGCGAGATGACCGGGCTGGACACCGGCTCGGACAAACTCATCGAGATCGCGGCCCTGGTCACCGACAGCGACCTCAACATCCTGGGCGACGGCGTCGATGTGGTGATCCATGCCGACGACGACGCCCTGGCGACCATGCCGCCGGTGGTGGTGGACATGCACGCCGCCTCCGGGCTGACCGAGGAGGTACGCGCCTCCACCGTCACCGTTGCGCAGGCCGAGCAGATGGTGCTGGCGTATCTGCGGGAGCAGGTGCCCGGCGGCGGGGTTCCCCTGGCCGGCAACTCGATCGCCACCGACCGCGCCTTCATCGCCCGCGACATGCCCGAACTGGACAAGTTCCTGCACTACCGGATGGTCGATGTCAGCTCGATAAAGGAGCTGTGCCGGCGGTGGTTCCCGGCGATCTACTACGGCCAGCCCGAGAAAGGCCTGGCGCACCGCGCGCTGGCCGACATCCGCGAGTCGATCCGGGAACTGCGGTACTACCGGAAAGCGGCCTTCGTTCCCGAACCCGGACCGAACGAGATCCAACTGGCAGCGATCGTCAAAGACCTCGGACCTGCATAAATACCGGCGCTGTGAACTGATTGGAGTTTCTCTACCGAGACCGGCTAGAGTATGGACGTGACTCGCCGGGACGGTGGAAACCGGGCCGACGACGTCGATGGTGAGTGTAGTTCAGTTGGTAGAGCACCAGGTTGTGATCCTGGGGGTCGCGGGTTCGAGCCCCGTCACTCACCCCGAAGGGAACGGTCCCCGATCTGCAGACAAGCGGATCGGGGACCGTTTCTGCTTCCTGCTCCGGCCGCGTGCCCGGGCCGGGCACATACCGGGCGGGGTCACACGCGATCGGCGCGGCGCACCACGGTGCGCCAGATGTGCACCAGCATCGCCGCGAAGGTGACCGTCCAGGCCGCCAGCGCCAGCCAGCTCTCCCCCGTGCCGATCGCGTGCACGATGGGCAGCCGGTCCACTTCCCCGAGGAAGCGCGAGCCGACCCCGTACATGCCCAGCGGGAAGATGATGCTCCACAGCGTCGCCTCGTAGCGCAGCGGAACCCGGTTGTACAGGTGTTTCCAGCAGCCCGCAGCGATCAGCGGTGGGATCAGCCAGGTCCCGAACGCCCAGAAGAAGACGGCGGCACCGGCGATCAGACCGCGGGTGGCGTCGACCATCGGCGCATCGGCCATCATCACGATGCGGGCACCGGCGACCACGGTGATGGCGGTGGCGCCCATCGCCACCCAGTACGGCGGTGTCATGTCTTCGGGGGTGAACGGGTGCGCCAGCAGCCGGACCGCCAGGAGCGCCCCCACCGCGCAGTACAGGAACACGCCCACCGACCAGGAGAAGACCGCGAGCAGGGCAAGCGCCGATCTGCCGGTGTCGACCGCCGGTTCGAGCATCGCCGCCAGCACCGCCACCGACTGGCTGGCCACCGACCAGATGAACCAGGTCCCGTTGGCGATCCCCAGCGCGGGCGTGCCGGCCCGGCCTTTGACGGCCATCCACGGCACCGTGTAGCCCAGCACGATCCAGGCGGTCGCGCCGATGCCCAGCAGCAGCGCCGGGATCACCAGCATCCCCTCCAGGGTCAGTCGGCTGCCCAGGACACAGGTGGCGGCCACAAAGGTGAAGAACCCGAACGAACGCGACGGATCACCGAAATCGGCCCGCAACGCGGCCCGGAAACGCACGGCGCGCACCACAGTCAGCACGATCAGAACGAGATAGGCCAGCGTGGCGATCACCAGCAGCACGGCCGACAGCCGATGCCAGGCCGTCGTCTTCAGCCCGATGGAGATGATGCCGGTCGCCATCACCAGGGCGAAGTAGCCGGGGGTCAGCCCCTCGGCGGCCCGGCTCAGCCGAACGCCGAGCGTGGCCTCATCAGGGATGGACCGATCGCGCAGGGCCTCACCGGTCTGAGTCTCACCGGTCTGGGTCTCACCGACGGCTCCGGGCATGGTGCTCACTGTAGACCCGCGCCGGTAGGAGAAACGCCGCCTTCAGCCCCGCGTCACAACAGCGGCAGCCCGTCGAGCAGTCGCTGGGCCGCCAGTACGTTGCGCGGAATGAACTCGGCGATCGTCACCCCGACCACCTCGGCGGCGCCGGCGACGTCGTCGATCACCCGGCGCACCTGCGCGGTGCTCAGCCCGCCGCGCACCTGCCCCAGCCCCAGGACCGCCTCGTCGGCGTCGACCACATCCACGTCCAGGTGGATCGCGACCTTCCCGGCCCCGGTCGAGCGCAGCCAGTCCAGCAGCGGGGCCGTACTGGTTGCCAGCGCCTCCGGACCGAACGAGGCCAGCTGCCAGTCGGCGATGTTCGGGAAGTCGTCGTCGGTCCACTCGTGCAGTCCGGCCAGGGCCATCCGCTCGGCCGGCACGGTGGCCGGCAGCAGCTCGACCATCTCGGCGTCGCCGTGCCCGGTGAGCACCGCGGCGGCCATCGCATGAAATCCCGGGTACGCGCTGTCCGGGGTGCCCACATCCGGGTGCGCATCCAGCCACACCACGGCCAGGTCGTCGCCGTAGCGCTCGGCGAGCGCGGCGAACGGGGCGATACTGACCGAGCAGTCGCCGCCGATGGTCACGACCCGGTCGAAGTCGTTGCGGGCCAGCGCGTCGAGGGCGCCTTCGAGTGATTCGGCCAGCACCCCGCGCGACTCGATTCCCTCGGTCACCGGCTCGTCCTCGTCGTCGACGACGACGTGCGCCGTCGACCTGCCCCGGGACGGCAGGACCGCATCCAGGACCTGCGCACCGACGGCATAGCCGCGTCGTGCCCGCTCCAGCGCGACCTCGGGCAGCAGCTCGGCCACCGTCTCCTGACCGGCCCCCTGCCACTGCGGCCAGACCAGCCGCAGTGTGCGGTCCGCGGGCGGCGGGACCGGGTCGATCCGCCATTCCAGGGCGATCGCGGCGATCATCAGCGCCAGCCCCACATCGGCATCGGTCAGACCACCCGCATCGTGGGTGGTCAGCACGAACCGCACCGTCCCGTAGTGGATCTCCACATCCGGATGGTGTTCGGCCGCTTCTGCCGCCGCAGTCACCGCGTCGACGAACTGCACGCTGCGCACCATCGATCCGGTGCGGTAGCCGGCGGTGAGGGTGCCGTCGTCGACCCACCACCCGGCCGGTGCCTGCTCGGCGGCCTCGCGTCCGGTCAGGGGTCGATGGCTGTGTCCGCTCATGGTTCCAGGTTAGCCACGGTGCGGTCCGGCCGGCATCGCCTCCGGATACGATCCAGGTGGCGGTCGTCCCGCGGGCAGCCGCGGCCGAGTAGAAGGGACCACGGTGTCGTTCGCCTCCCGCATCGACGGTTTTCAGAACCGCTATCCGCGGGTCGGTTATCCCCTGGCCGTGATCTACAAGTACGCCGACGATCAGGGCGGCTACCTGGCCGCGCTGATCACCTACTACGCCTTCGTCTCCCTGTTTCCGTCGCTGCTGCTGTTCACCACGGTGCTCGGTTTCGTCCTGGAGAAGCAGCCCGGCTTGCGCGACCGCATCGTCGACTCGGCCCTGCAGCAGATTCCCGTGGTCGGCGACCAGCTGAACGACCCGGCCTCGCTGAGCGGTGGGGTCACCGCCGTCATCATCGGTCTGGTCGGCGCGCTCTACGGCGGCCTCGGCGTCTCGGTCGCCACCCAGAACGCCATGAACGCGGTCTGGGCGGTGCCGCGCAACTCCCGCCCCAACCCGATCCTGGTGCGGCTGCGCGGGATGGTCCTGCTCTTCACCGTCGGCCTGTCCATGGTCGCGCTGGTCGCGATCAGCATCACCGCCGCGGCCATCGACTTCCAGGGTGCGAGCAAGGCCTACACCGAGATCGGCCAGCTGGTGCTGGCGGTGGTGGTGTTCACCTTCGCTTTCCGGTTCGGCACCGTGCGCAAGCTGAGCATCGGCAATGTGCTGCCCGGAGCGCTGATCGCCGCGATCGGCTGGCTGCTGCTGCAACGATTCGGCGGGTTCTACGTCGAGCGCGTCATCACCCGGGCCAGCGCGGTCAACAGTGTCTTCGCCTCGGTGCTCGGTCTGATCGCGTTCCTCTACCTGGCCGCGGTGCTGCTGGTGGTCTGCCTGGAGATCAACGCCGTGCGCGTCGACAAGCTCTACCCGCGCTCGCTGCTCACCCCGTTCACCGACGACGTGGTCCTCACCGACGGCGATATCCGCACGTACACGCGACTGGCGAAGGCACAGCGCAACAAGGGTTTCCAGGTGATCGACGTCGTCTTCGACAAAGGCGATGCCGTCATCGACACGGAGGCTTCGGAGGCGCCGACCACCGAGATCACCCGGCCGGACGGAGGCCTCAGTCCACCGCCTCGGTGAACAGATGACGCTGATCGCGGCGCTGCGCCACGCGTGCGACCCGCAGGATGTTCTCGTGATCGAAGCCGGTCCAGCGCTGAGTGCGCTGACGCTGATACTCCGACCAGGACGGCATCACGAACTGTTCGATGTAGGTGTCGGACTCCTCGCCCGCGCGGTACAGCCGCCAGCCGCGGCCACCGGTGCGGCGGCGGGAGCGGGCCAGCAGCAGCATCGCGGCCAGGAACTCCTCACGGTCGGCCGGTTCGACGTGATAGGTCACCTCGATCTGCACCGGGCCGTCGGCCGGGTCCGGATCGAAGACCAGCGACGGCACCGGCCAGGTGACGAACAGCTCCCGATCCAGGTTCGCCGTCATCGGATGCAACGGCAGGAACAGTGGGGCGAACATCGACACCACCAGCAGACCGGCCGCGATCACCAGTGCCATGCGGGCGCCGACGGCCTGCCCGATCAGACCCCACACGAACGCCCCGATGCCCTGCAGCCCGCTGAACACCAGCAGATACATCGACATCCCCCGGGCCCGCACCCACTGCGGCAGCGTCAACTGCAGAGCCGCATTGAGGGTGGAGAGTTTGGCGGTCCACCCGAACCCGGCCAGCAGCAGCGGCACCACCGCCCAGGCGAACGGCAGGAACGCCGCCGCCAGCGCGCCGCCGGCGAACAGCAGCGCCGACAGGGCCAGCAGCGCATCGGAGGAGACCGAAGCCCGGAACGACGGCAACACCAGCATGCCGATCACCGCACCGACCCCGAGGACGCCCAGGACCAGACCGTATCCGGTGGAGTCGAAATGGAAATGCTGCGCGGCCACCACCGGCAGCAGCGCCCACAGCGCCGACGCCGGCACCGCGAACAACGCCGCCCGGGTCAGCAGCCGCTGCACGATCGGTGCGGCCGCCAGATACCGCAGCCCCACCCCCATCGACATGGCGATGTGTTCGCGTTCCACATCGACCGCGGTGGGCTTGCGACGCCAGCTGAGCAGTGCCGCCAGCACCGCCACGTACGACAGCGCATTGATTGCGAAGACGGTTCCGGCGCCGCCGAACACGAACAGCACACCGGCCAGCGCCGGTCCGACCGCCCGCGCGGTGTTCATCGCCACGCTGCCCAGCGAAGCCGCATCGGGAATCTGCTCGCGCGGCACCAGCTCGGGCTGAATCGCCTGGAAGGCCGGTGAACTGAGCGCCGCACCCGAGCCGAGCAGGAAGGTCAGGATCAGCAGGACCGCTGGCGTCAGCAGCCCGGTCCAGGCCAGGGCGGCCATCAGCCCGGCGATGAGCACCGCATAGGCGGTCATCACGATCAGCAGCCGTTTGGGGTTGAGGACGTCGGCGAGCACCCCGGCCAGCAGGGAGAACAGCAGCGTAGGCAGCAGACTGGCGGTCTGCACCAGCGAGATCATCGCGGTACCGGCGTCGGCGTCGACCAGGAACCACTGGGCGCCCACCGTCTGCATCCACAGTCCGATGTTCGAGACCGTCTGCGCGATGAACAGATTGCGGAACACCGTGCTACGCAGCGGCGCCAAACCCAGTTGCAGCGCCATCAGCACTCCCCGTCGACGATGTCCGCCATCGCCTCATCCTAGGAAAGCCCACCCCGCCGCGCGCTGCGGCCTCGATACCCGTGTCGCGGCGCCCATCGCGACACGGTCACTGCGGTATCCGTGGCCGTGCACGACCGATAGGGAACACTGTGAGCATGCGCACGGATTCCCCCGAAGCCGCGGACGCCTCCTTCGAGGACGAACCGGTGACCTGGTGTGACGTCGCCCCCTGGCTGACCGGCCACGGCACCGATCCGGAATTCTTCTGGATCGACGACGACCCGGCCGACGCCTCACCCGAGGTGCTGCGTGCGCACTGCGACCTGATCGCCGTCCTGATGCTCGAGGCGGTCCCCGAGGTCAGTATCGGCGAGTTGCTGCCGCTGCTTCCCGGCGACGTCGACCTGATCCCGGATCCGGCACTGCCCACCCGGGCGGCCAACTGGCTGCTGCAGTCCTCGATGTTCACCACCGACCGCATCCGGCCGGTCACCACCGCAGAGATCCTCAAGAGCCGCGGGATGGGTACCGGCTCGGTGATCGGTCTGCTGAGCCGGCTGGTGGAGCTGTCCACCGATCAGCTGGCCCGCGACACCGACCTGGGCCCGGATGTGGTCGACGAGCTGCTCGACGATCTGGAGATCATCGCCCGCTGGCGCCGGGCCACCGGCGGCGACGACGTCTCCCTGCTGGCCCCGGTTCCCGCCTATGCACCGGCGGCCGTGCACGAGGCGCGCCACCGGCTCGACACGCTGACCGCCGACACCCTGCCGGTCAGCGAGCAGGACGACCAGAGCGTGGCAGCCGATCTGACTGCACGCCTGAACGAACTGGGCGAACGCGACCGCGAGGTCTTCCTGGCCCGGCGACTGCAGGAACCGTACGCGCGGCTGGAAGCACTCGGCGAGCATTACGGCGTCTCCCGCGAACGCGTCCGCCAGTACGAAGCCCGTGCCCTGACCGATCTGGCCGAGTGGCTCGAGAACAGCCGGCCCGCACAGTTCCTGCTGACCTCGGCGGTGCGGATGATCGACGTCGTCCGCCCGATCGAGGTCCTCACCGCCGCGCTGCCGCCCCTGGCCGAGGAGGTCGGATCCGCCGAGCGCCCGTTGTGGCAGGTCCTGGTCGGGCTCGGGGTGCCTTTCGAGGTCGCCGACGGCTGGGCCGCAGCACCCACGCTCGACTCCGCCCGCGAGGCGAGCCGGACACTGGTCACCCGGCGCGCCGACGAGTTCGGGGTGCTCGCGGTGACCGACCTGGCAGCGGTGAACCAGCTCGCCCTCGACGGCGAAGGCCCCCGATGGCCGGCCCGATGGGCCGCCGACCTGGGGTACATCGTCTACCACGATCACATCCTGTCGGCGACGGCGAGCATGGAGGACTATGCCGCGGCGATTCTGTCGATCCACGGCGAACCCATGACTCCGGAGGATCTGGTCGGTCGCTTCCACGTCGACCGCTCGGAACGGTCGCTGGTCAATCAGATGGCCGGCGACGACCGTTTCCAGCGGGTCAGCCGTAGCCACTGGGGACTGCGCGCCTGGGGCGGCCGGACCTACGAATCCATCCGCGCGGCGATCGGCGATGTGCTGGACGAGCTCGGCGGCACCGTCGAGCTGGACGCGCTGATCGACCGGCTCTCGGCCCTGGACGTCAAACCGGCCAGTGTCACCGCCTACGCCGCCGCACCCCCCTACCGCACGCAGGCCGGTGTGGTGTCCCGGGCCGAGGGCGGCGCCGCTGCCCGCAAGACGCCCGAGCAGACGCGTAACCTGTTCCGTGTCGGCGATGCGTGGAAGCTGCGGGTCACCGTCAACCGGGAACATCTGCGCGGCAGCGGCGCTCCGTTGCCGGTCGGGCTGGCGGCGGCCCTGGAACTGGAATACGGCGACTCCCGCCGCCTGGACTCCGACCACGGGGACCAGGCATTGTCTTGGACGGCACTGCAGCCGACCCTGGGCAGTACGCGCCGCTTCTTCTCCGCCCTGGGGATCGACGAAGGCGCCGACGTCTACTTCGTCTTCACCGATGACGGCCGCTTCGCCGTCGAACCGATCGACTGATCAAGGAGCCCTCGCCTCATGCCACCGCGCCGACGCACCTCCCCGGCCGAGTCCCTGACCGGCGACGATCTGACGGTGCTGGCCGCCGCGGTCGCCGAAGGCCGACGCGCCACCGTCTATCTGCGCGAGGGCACCCCCAGTCTGGGGCTGCCACCGGGAAGCTCCGCGCGGGTCATCGCCGTGGACGGGGACACCGTGGTGGTCCGGCCGCGCGGGATCGACGACGAACTGCCCTACGAGGCCGACGAGTTGCGACGGACCAAGAACCCTCCGCCCGCACCGGAGGCGGCCGTCCGGAAGACGCCGGCGAAAAAGATGCCGGCCAAAAAGACCGCGGTGAAGAAGACGGCGGCGAAGAAGACGGCGGCCACTGCCGCAGCCACGACTCCCGCAGCCACGGCGACCACGTCTTCGGCGACCACTTCTTCGGTACCACCGCAGAAAACGGCCCCCAAAGCCACGGCGAGGACTGCGGCGAAGCCGGCACCGCGCGGTGCCGGCAAATCAGTCACCGTCACCCTGTACGGCTCCCCAGACAATCAGTGGTCGGTGGCGGTGACCCGCGGCGCGCGGAAACCACAGCGTTCCCGCCCGGTCTCCCCCGAGTCGGTCGATGCCGCCGTCGCCGAACTCGGCGACGTGCAGACGGTCGAGGCGGTCACCAGCCTGCTGCAGGCCGCGCGGGCCCAGGCTCAGGCGCGCGTCGCCGAACTCAGTCGCGAACTCGATGCGGCCAAGGCGGCCCTGGCCGCCCTGCAGCAGCCCGACTGACCGCCGCGCCGCACGCCGTCAGTCCGCCAGATAGTCGCGCTGATAGATCGCCATCCGGGTGACGTCCTGGTAGGCACCGTCGGCGAAGTACTCCTGGCGCAGCACCCCTTCGGAGACGAAGCCGGCCTTCTGGTAGACGTGGATCGCCGCCGCGTTGAGGTTGTCCACCAGCAGGTACACCTTGTGCAGGTTGAGTGTGCGGAACGCGTAGTCCAGCGCCGACCTCGTCGCGGCCCCGGCGTAGCCGTTGCCCTGCGCCTCGGGTGCGACGATGATCTGGAACTCGCAGTTGCGGTGCCGCAGGTCGATATCCACCAGCTCCACCAGCCCGCAGCGCCTCCCGGCGTCGTCGATCACGAAGCGCCGCTCGCTCTCGTCGTGGATCCGCTGGTTGTACCGGTCCTCCATCGCCGCCAGCGAATACGTCGGCTCGACGAACCAGTAGCGCGTCACCTCGGGATCGTTGAACAGCGCGTGCAGAAAGGGCAGATCGGCGCGTTCGAGGGTGCGCAGCGTCGCAGACATGTATCCAGCGTATCGGGGCCCGGTCTCCGCCCTCCGGCACTAGGGTCGGGAATCATGAGCGTCGTCGTGCGGGTCCTGGTCTACTCCGACAACGCCGATACCCGCGGTCAGGTGCTGGTGGCACTGGGCACGCGGCTGCGCCCGGATCTGCCGGAACTCGAGTTCGTCCAGGCCGCCACGGCCGCCGCGGCGATCGCCGAAATCGAAACCGGCCGGATCGACCTGGCCGTGCTCGACGGCGAGGCCGCACCCGTCGGCGGCATGGGCCTGGCCAAGCAGCTGCGCGACGAAGTGAACCCGTGCCCGCCGCTGGTGGTGCTGATCGCCCGCGAGGCCGACCGCTGGCTGGCGGACTGGTCGCGCGCACAGGCCGCGGTGCGCCTGCCCGTCGATCCGATCGAACTCGGCCGGGTGGTGACGGACCTGCTGCGCGGGCTCGCCACACCGCAATAGCGGCAAGATTGCGCACACGGCGCCACACGGCACTAGGGTGAGAGTCAGGTCACATCTGTGACTGTGGTCACCATCCGAATGTTGTTGCGGCACAGGAGGGCTGAGCGCAATGAACGCCTACGCACCGATCCTGATGCTCGGCGGGATCGCGCTGGCCTTCGCCGTCGTCTCGGTCGTGATCGCCGCGGTGATCGGGCCGCGCAGACCGAACCGGGCCAAGCTCGAAGCCTACGAATGCGGCATCGAACCGCTGCCGGCCAGCGCCGGTCTGGTCCAGCGTTTCCCGGTGAAGTACTACCTGACGGCGATGCTGTTCATCATCTTCGATATCGAGATCGTCTTTCTGTATCCGTGGGCGGTGGCCTCGGACACCCTCGGCTGGTTCGGGATCGCCGCGGTGGGCCTGTTCATCGTGAACGTCTCGGTCGCCTACGCCTACGAGTGGCGGCGCGGAGGACTGCAATGGGATTAGAAGAACAGCTGCCCGGCGGCTTCCTGCTCAGCACCGTCGAGCAGCTCGCCGGGTACTTCCGCAAGGGCTCGCTGTGGCCGGCCACCTTCGGGCTGGCCTGCTGCGCCATCGAGATGATGGCCACCACCTCCGGCCGCTACGATCTGGCCCGCTTCGGTATGGAGGCCTTCCGCGCCTCCCCGCGCCAGGCTGATCTGATGATCGTCGCCGGACGGGTCAGCCAGAAGATGGCGCCGGTCCTGCGGCAGATCTACGACCAGATGGCCGAACCCAAGTGGGTCCTGGCCATGGGGGTGTGCGCCTCCTCCGGCGGGATGTTCAACAACTACGCCATCGTCCAGGGCGTCGACCACGTGGTTCCGGTCGACATCTATCTGCCCGGCTGCCCGCCGCGACCGGAGATGCTGCTGAACGCGATCCTGGCGCTGCACGCGCAGATCGGCGACGAGCCGCTGGGTGTCCACCGTGCCGAGGCGGTGCAGGTCGCCGAACGGGCGGCGCTGAGCGCCCCGACCACCCTCGAGCTCAAAGGCCGGCTGCGATGAGCGACGAGCTGTTCGTCACGCGCGGGCTGTTCGGTCCGCCCGGGACCGGCGACACCTCCGGGTACGGCGGTCTGGTGTCCTCGATTGCGCTTCCCGGGGCGGCGCAGCGCCCGTACGGCGGTTGGTTCGACGAGGTGGTCGACGAGCTGATCACCGGGCTGCGCGCCCGCGAGGTCGATCCGGATGCGGCGCTGCTGGCCGTGGTGGTCGATCGCGGTGAGCTGAGTCTGACCATCGCCCGCGAACACCTGCCCGCCGTCGCGGTGACCCTGCGGGACGAGCCGGCGTTGCGGTTCGAACTGTGTCTGGGGGTCAGCGGCGTGCACTATCCGCAGCAGACCGGCCGCGAACTGCACGCGGTGCTGCCGCTGCGCTCGATCACCCACGACCGGCTGATGCGGGTGGAGGTCACCGCCCCCGACGAGGATCCGCGAATCCCCAGCCTCACCGCGATCTATCCGACCAACGACTGGCACGAACGCGAGACCTACGACTTCTTCGGGATCGTGTTCACCGGCCACCCGTCGCTGACCCGCATCGAGATGCCCGACGACTGGGAGGGACACCCGCAACGCAAGGACTATCCGCTCGGCGGGATCCCCGTCCAGTACAAGGGCGCCACGGTGCCGCCCCCGGATGAGCGCAGGAGCTACCGATGAGCGGGCAGACCTACACCGTGAGCGGCCGCGACTGGGATCAGCTGGTGGCCGATCTGGCCGACCGCAGCTCCGCCGACGAGCGGATCGTGGTGAACATGGGCCCGCAGCACCCCTCCACCCACGGGGTCCTGCGGCTGATCCTGGAGATCGAGGGCGAGACGGTCACGCAGGCCCGGTGCGGTATCGGCTATCTGCACACCGGTATCGAAAAGAACCTGGAGTTCCGCACGTGGACGCAGGGGGTCTCGTTCGTGACCCGGATGGACTATCTGGCGCCGTTCTTCAACGAGACCGCCTACTGCCTGGCGGTGGAGAAGCTGCTGGGGATCACCGAGGCGATCCCCGAACGCGCCAGCGTGATCCGGGTTCTGCTGATGGAACTGAACCGCATCACCTCGCATCTGGTGGCCCTGGCGACCGGCGGCATGGAACTGGGAGCGGTGACCC
Organism: Gordonia hirsuta DSM 44140 = NBRC 16056; assembly: GCF_000333015.1. Taxonomy (GTDB): domain Bacteria; phylum Actinomycetota; class Actinomycetes; order Mycobacteriales; family Mycobacteriaceae; genus Gordonia; species Gordonia hirsuta. The sequence goes on from NZ_BANT01000022.1 coordinate 75,201, forward strand.
CGATGTTCCTCGGTTTCGGCGCCCGCGAAACCATTCTCGACCTGTTCGAGGAGATCACCGGCCTGCGGATGAACCACGCCTACATCCGTCCCGGCGGGGTCGCCGCCGACCTGCCCGACGGCGCGCAGCAGAAGATCGCCGCCGTCCTGGATGCCCTGCCGGCACAGATCGCCGAAGTCGAGGCCCTGCTCACCCACAATCCGATCTGGCAGGCCCGCACCCGCGGCGTCGGATTCCTGGATCTGAGCGGCTGTATGGCCCTGGGCATCACCGGCCCGGTCCTGCGCTCCACGGGGCTGCCGCACGACCTGCGCAAAGCCGCACCCTACTGCGGGTACGAGGACTACGAATTCCAGGTCGCCACCGACACCGCCTGCGACTCCTACGGGCGCTACCTGATCCGGGTGCAGGAGATCTACCAGTCCATCGCGATCGCCCGCCAGGCCCTGGACAAGCTGACGCCCGGACCGGTGATGATCGAGGACGCCGCCATCGCCTGGCCGGCCGACCTGGACGTCGGTCCCGACGGTCTGGGCAACTCGCGCGAGCACATCGCCGAGATCATGGGCGGCTCCATGGAATCGCTCATCCATCACTTCAAACTGGTCACCGAGGGTTTCCGGGTGCCGCCGGGGCAGTGCTATGTCACCGTGGAGTCCCCGCGCGGGGAGCTGGGCGTGCACATGGTCTCCGACGGCGGCACCCGCCCCTACCGGGTGCACTTCCGCGATCCGTCCTTCACCAACCTGCAGGCGGTGTCGGTGATGTGCGAAGGCGGTCTGGTGGCCGATGTGATCACCGCGGTGGCCAGTATCGATCCGGTGATGGGCGGGGTGGATCGATGAACAAGCCCGTCTTCCTCACCGTGACACCGCATCCGAGCATCGAGTTCTCCGGCCCGGACGCCTACGACGCCGAAGTCACCGCCGCACTGACCGCCGATGCCCGACCGATCATCGCGCGCTATCCGCAGTCGCGATCGGCGCTGCTGCCGCTGCTGCACCTGGTGCAGTCCCACGACGGCTACCTCACCCGCGCCGGCATCGGCCTCTGCGCGCAGCTGCTGGACCTGACGCTGGCCCAGGTCGCCTCGGTGGCCACCTTCTATTCGATGTACCGCCGGGAACCGACCGGTGAGCATCTGATCGGGGTCTGCACCACGACCCTGTGCGCGGTGATGGGCGGCGACGCGATCTTGGACCGGCTCTGCACCCACCTGGGTCTGGAGCCGGGGCAGACCACCGAGGACGGCGCGGTGACGGTCCAGTCGGTCGAATGCAATGCGGCCTGCGATTTCGCGCCGGTGGTGATGGTCAACTGGGAGTTCTTCGACGACCAGACGCCCGAGTCGGCCGTGGCGCTCGTCGACGATCTGCGGGCCGGCCGGCCGGTGCAGCCCAGCCGCGGCGCCGACTCCCTGTGCACCTTCCGGCAGGTCTCCCGGCTGCTGGCCGGCGTCGAGGAGGAGCGGCCATGATCCCGGTCCTGTCCCGCCACTGGTCGCAGGAGCAGTCCTGGACGCTGGAGTCCTACCGGCGCCACGACGGCTACCGGGGTCTGCGGGCCGCGCTGGACATGTCCCCCGACCAGGTGATCGAGCTGGTGAAGGCCTCCGGGCTGCGCGGCCGCGGGGGCGCCGGATTCCCCGTCGGCACCAAATGGTCGTTCATCCCGCAGGGGGCCGACGACACCAGTGAGGCCCACTACCTGGTGGTCAACGCCGACGAGTCCGAGCCCGGCACCTGCAAGGACATGCCGCTGATGCTGGCCAGTCCGCACACCCTGATCGAGGGCATCGTGATCGCGGCCTATGCGATCCGGGCCCGCCACGCCTTCATCTACATCCGCGGCGAGGTCGCCTCGGTGGTCCGGCGGCTGCGCGCCGCCGTCGCCGAGGCCTATGACGCCGGGCTGCTGGGCCGGTCGATCCTGGGTTCGGCTCTGGATCTGGAGCTGGTGGTGCACGCCGGTGCCGGCGCCTACATCTGCGGCGAGGAGACCGCGCTGCTGGAGTCGTTGGAGGGCCGGCGCGGTCAGCCGCGGCTGCGCCCGCCGTTCCCCGCAGTGGCCGGTCTGTACGCCAGTCCCACCGTGGTCAACAACGTCGAATCGATCGCCAGTGTGCCGTCGATCCTGCTGAACGGCTCCGACTGGTTCCGGTCCATGGGCACCCCGGCCTCCCCCGGGTTCACGCTGTACTCGCTGTCCGGGCACGTCACCCGGCCCGGCCAGTACGAGGCGCCGCTGGGCATCACGCTGCGCGAGCTGCTCGAGCGGGCCGGCGGCGTGCGGGCCGGGCACACCCTGAAGTTCTGGACACCGGGCGGCTCCTCCACCCCGATCCTGACCGCCGAGCACCTCGATGTGCCCCTGGACTACGAGCATGTGGCCGAGGCCGGGTCCATGCTGGGCACCAAAGCGCTGCAGATCTTCGACGAGACGGTGTGCGTGGTGCGCGCCGTCGCCCGCTGGACCGAGTTCTACGCCCACGAATCGTGCGGCAAATGCACGCCGTGCCGCGAGGGCACCTACTGGCTGCGGCAGCTGATGGAGCGGCTGGAGAACGGGGACGCCGACGACGACGATCTGACCACCCTGTTCGAGATCACCGACAGCGTCGTCGGCAAATCGTTCTGTGCCCTCGGCGATGCGGCCGGCAGCCCGATCTTCAGCTCGCTGGAGTACTTCCGCGACGAATACCTGGCCCACTTCCCCGGCGACGGCCGCCCCGGCGGATGCCCGCTGGATCCGGCGAAAGCGACGGCCTGGTCATGAGCGACGACACGCGCAGCGAGCGGCCCGGCCTGGTCACCGTCACCATCGACGATGTGCAGGTCACCGTCCCGGCCGGCACCCTGGTGATCCGCGCCGCCGAACAGCTCGGAGTGGACATCCCCCGGTTCTGCGATCATCCGCTGCTGCCGCCGGTCGGCGCCTGCCGGCAGTGCCTGGTGGAGATCGAGGGTCAGCGCAAACCGATGCCCTCGTGCACGGTGCCGGTCGCCGACGGCATGGTGGTGCGCACCCAGCACACCTCCGCCGAGGCCGAACGCGCCCAGCGCGGGGTGATGGAGCTGCTGCTGATCAACCATCCGCTGGACTGCCCGACCTGCGATAAGGGCGGCGAGTGCCCGCTGCAGAATCAGGCGATGTCGGCGGGCCGGCCGGTCTCCCGGTTCGACGCGGTCAAGCGGACCTTCACCAAACCGGTGCCGCTGTCGGCCGAGGTGCTGCTGGACCGGGAGCGGTGCGTCCTGTGCGCCCGCTGCACCCGGTTCTCCACCGAGATCGCCGGGGATCCGCTGATCGAGATGGCCGAACGCGGCGCCCTGCAGCAGGTCGTCGCCTATCAGGACGAGCCCTTCGAATCGTATTTCTCCGGCAACACCGTGCAGATCTGCCCGGTGGGGGCGCTGACCGGGGTGACCTACCGGTTCCGTGCCCGCCCCTTCGATCTGGTGTCCACGCCCAGTATCTGCGAGCACTGTTCGGCCGGCTGCGCCCAGCGCACCGATCATCGGCGCGGGCGGGTGATGCGGCGGCTGGCCGGGGACGATCCGGAGGTCAACGAGGAGTGGAACTGCGATAAGGGCCGGTGGGCGTTCGAGTACGCCCAGCTGCGCGATCGGTTGACCGTACCGCTGGTGCGCGGTGAGGACGGCACCCTGGCACCGGCGGCCTGGCCGCACGCGCTGGCCATCGCCGCCCGCGGGCTGGCGGCCGCCGGCGCCGCCACCGGAGTGCTGATCGGCGGGCGGGCCACCGTCGAGGACGCCTACGCCTACGCCAAATTCGCGCGGGCGGTGCTGGGCAGCAATCACGTCGATACCCGGATCCGGGCTCATTCGGCCGAGGAGTCGGACTTCCTGGCCGCCCGGGTCGCCGGCACTGGGATCGGGCTGACCTATCCGGTCCTGGAGACCGCGCCGGTGGTGGTCCTGGCCGGACTGGAACCGGAAGAGGAATGCCCGATCCTGTTCCTGCGGCTGCGGAAGGCGGTGCAGGCCGGCCGCACGCAGGTGGTGACCCTGGCTCCGCTGGCCAGCCCGGGAAGTGTCAAACTGTCGGCCCGCGTCCTGGCGTGCACACCCGGTCAGGAGGGACCGTGGCTGGCTTCGACCGAGGTGGCCGAACTGCTGGCCCGCCCCGGTGCGGTGCTGCTGACCGGTGAACGCCTGGCCACCGCACCCGGTGCGCTCAGCGCCGCCGCCGCCGTCACCGCCGCCACCGGCGCCGCCCTGGCCTGGGTGCCGCGACGGACCGGGGAACGCGGCGCCCTCGATGTGGGCGCGGCGCCGAACCTGCTGCCTGCCGGGCGCCCGCTGGCCTCGGCGGCCGCCCGGGCCGATCTGGCTCAGGTCTGGGGGGTGACCCCGCCGGCCGATACCGGCCGGGACACCGCCGGAATACTCGCCGGACTGGGTGAGGGCACCCTGGCCGCGGCCGTCACCGGCGGCGTCGACCTGGCCGATCTGCCCGACCCGCAGGCCGCCGCCGACGCACTGCACGGCGCATTCGTGGTGAGCCTGGAATTGCGGCCGTCCTCGGTGACCGCCCTGGCCGATGTGGTCTTCCCCGTCGCCGCCGTCACCGAGAAACGCGGGACCTTCGTCAACTGGGAGGGCCGCCCGCGCAGCTTCGGCACCGCCCTGCCCGCCCCGGAGCGACGGACCCTGCCGCTGGCCGATCACCGGGTGCTGCATCTGCTGGCCGCCGAACTCGGCGCCGATCTGGGCTGCCCCGACGGCGAGGCCATCCACCGCGAGTTCGGGCGCATCGGGCCGTGGACCGGTGAGCGGGCCGCCGCACCGGCAGCCGACCCCGCACCGGTCCCCGCCGAACCCGCAACCGCCGAACCCGATGCCTCGGCACCTGACGATGCCCCTGCGCAGTGGGTGCTGGCCTCCTGGCGGATGCTGCTCGACGACGGCTCCCTGCAGGAGGGTGCGCCCGATCTGGCGGCCACCGCCCGCCGGCCCGTCGTGCGGCTCTCCCCCGCCGATGCGGCGGCGATCGGTGCCGCCGACGACGACCTGGTGACCGTCTGGACCGACCGCGGCGAGCTGACCCTGCCGCTGGCGATCACCCCGATGGTCGACGGCGTCGTCTGGGTTCCGATGCGTTCACCCGGTTCCCATCTGCACACGGCGCTGGCCGCGAGTCCCGGCGATCGGGTGCGTGTACGGAGGCGGTCGTGATGCGGGCCGCACCGTTCCCGGACCTGGCCGACTTCGGCCGCGATCCCTGGTGGCTGATGCTGGCCAAGTCCCTGGCGATCTTCGGGTTCCTGGTGCTCACCGTCCTGGTGGCGATCCTGGCCGAACGCAAGATCATGGCCCGCATGCAGCGGCGGCTCGGACCCAACCGGGTCGGCTGGCACGGGATCCTGCAGAGTCTGGCCGACGGGGTCAAACTCGCCCTCAAGGAAGGCATCACCCCGGCCGGGGTGGACAAGGTGCTGTACCTGCTGGCTCCGATCATCGCGCTGGTGCCGGCGATCATGGCGTTCGCGGTGATCCCGATGGGCCCGTCGGTCTCGGTCTTCGGCCACCACACCCCGCTGCAGCTGACGGACCTGTCGGTGGCGGTGCTCTACATCCTGGCGGTCACCTCGATCGGCGTCTACGGGATCGTGCTGGCCGGCTGGTCGTCGGGATCGACCTATCCGCTGCTGGGTGCGCTGCGCTCGACCGCGCAGGTGATCTCCTACGAGATCGCGATGGGACTGACCTTCGCCGCGGTCTTCCTGCTCTCGCACACCATGTCCACCTCCGGGATCGTCGCCGCGCAGCAGGGCCGCTGGTACGTGCTGGTGCTGCTGCCGTCCTTCGTCATCTACGCCATCTCGATGGTCGGCGAGACCAACCGGGCCCCGTTCGACCTGCCCGAAGCCGAAGGCGAACTGGTCGGCGGCTTCCACACCGAATACTCCTCACTCAAGTTCGCGATGTTCATGATGGCCGAATACATCAACATGGTGACGGTCTCGGCGCTGGCGACCACGCTGTTCCTCGGCGGCTGGCAGGCACCGTGGCCGTTGAGCCTGTGGTCGGGGGCGAACTCGGGCTGGTGGCCGCTGCTGTGGTTCGTCGGCAAGGTGTGGGTGTTCTTGTTCGTCTTCATCTGGCTGCGCACCACGCTGCCGCGGTTGCGCTACGACCAGTTCATGGCCCTGGGCTGGAAGGTGCTGATCCCCTTCGCGCTGGGCTGGGTGCTGGTGGTGGCGATCCTGGCCCAGGCCACCCGCACGATGACCGCGACATCGGCCGGGCTGATCCTCGGTGCCGCCGGGCTGGTGGTGACCGCGGTGCTGCTGCGGGCGATCGGCCGCGTGGTCGCCGGTCCCTCGCAACCGCCGGGCACGCCCCCGGCACCGGAGGTGTTCGACGCCTTCGCCGGCGGCTTCCCGGTGCCGCCGCTGCCCGGACAGACCATCCCGGCCGGGCCCGTCGTTCCCGACGGCCCGGGCCCCACCACCGACAGGGAGGCCTCGCGTGCCTGAGCTACCCAAGCCGATCGCCGGCTTCGGCCAGACCTTCTCGGCGATGTTCGCCGCGCCGGTCACCGAGCAGTACCCGGAGGAGAAGGCCCCGCCGGCCGCGCGCTACCACGGGCGCCACCAGCTGAACCGGTACGCCGACGGGCTGGAGAAATGCATCGGCTGCGAGCTGTGCGCCTGGGCCTGCCCAGCCGATGCCATCTTCGTCGAGGGCTCCGAAAACACCGAGGAGCAGCGCTATTCCCCGGGTGAACGCTACGGCAGCGTCTACCAGATCAACTATCTGCGCTGCATCGGCTGCGGGCTGTGCGTGGAGGCCTGCCCCACCCGGGCGCTGACGATGACCGACGACTACGAGATGACCGGACCGACCCGGGCCGGAATGATCTATGAGAAGGATCAGCTGCTGGCGCCCCTCGAGGACGGGATGACCGCCCCGCCGCATCCGATGGCCCCGGGCACCCGGCCCGAGGACTACTACCGCGGGGACGTCACGTGATCGCCGCCGAGGAACTGGTGCGCACCTCGACCGGCGAAGCCGTCACGTTCTGGGTGCTCGCGGTGATCGTCGTGGTCGGCGCACTCGGGGTGGTCCTGAGCCGCAAAGCCGTCTACTCGGCGGTGTTCCTGGCGATGACGATGATCGTGCTGGCCGTGTTCTACGTGGCCCAGGGCGCACTGTTCCTCGGTGTGGTGCAGGTGGTGGTCTACACCGGCGCGGTGATGATGCTGTTCCTGTTCGTCCTGATGCTGATCGGGGTGGACTCGGCCGATTCGCTGGTCGAGACGATCCGGGGCCAGCGCGTTCTGGGGGTGGGTCTGGGTGTGGGGTTCGCGATCATGGGGGTGGCCGCCCTGGGGACGGCGAGTCTGACCCCGTTCCGCGGAGCACCGCCCACCGGCACCGGCAATGCGCACGTACGGGCCCTGGCCGAGCTGATCTTCATCGACTACCTGTGGGCCTTCGAACTCACCGGTGCCCTGCTGATCACCGCGACCCTGGGTGCGGTGGTGCTGGCCCACCGTCAGCGCGTCGAGCCCAAACCCACCCAGCGGGACCTGGCGCTCGCCCGGGTCCGCAGCGGTGCGCGCATGACTCCGCTGCCGCCCCCGGGGGTGTACGCCCGGCACAACGCCGTCGATCTACCAGCCCGCGAACCCGACGGCTCCCCGTCGGCGCAGTCGGTCAATGCACTGCTGACTCCTCGCGAGATCCCCGACAGCGGCCAGGCCCGGATTCAGGAGGGTCGATGAATCCGGCGAACTATCTGTTCCTGTCGGCGATCCTGTTCGCGATCGGCGCGGCCGGGGTGCTGCTGCGCCGTAACGCGCTGGTGGTGTTCATGTGCGTGGAGTTGATGCTCAACGCCGCCAATCTGGCGTTCGTCACCTTCGCCCGCATGCACGCCAGCCTGGACGGGCAGGCGATCGCCTTCTTCACGATGGTGGTCGCCGCCGCCGAGGTGGTGGTCGGGCTTGCGATCATCATGATGATCTTCCGTGTCCGCAAGTCCGCGTCGGTCGACGACGCCGATCTGCTGAGGCGGTGACCGCGATGCTCTGGTGGCTGCCCGGACTACCGGCCTTGGGCGCCCTGCTGCTGCTGGTCGGCGGACGTCGCACCGACCGCTGGGGGCACCTGCTGGCCACCGCGCTGGCCGGCGCCTCGGCGGTGGTCGCGATCGTGGCGGCGGTGGCGATGATCGGCCGCGACACCGCCGACCGGACGGTCCTGGCCCACGGCTGGCGCTGGATCACCGCCGGCGACTTCCACGTCGAGGCGGGGCTGCGGCTGGACCAGTTGTCGGTGTGCTTCGTGCTGCTGATCACCGTCGTCGGCACCCTGATCCACCTCTATTCGATCGGCTACATGGCCGCCGACCCGGACCGGCGCCGCTTCTTCGCCTACCTCAACCTGTTCCTGGCCGCCATGCTGGTGCTGGTGCTGGCCGACGGCTATCTGGGCATCTACCTGGGCTGGGAGGGTGTCGGTCTGGCCTCGTATCTGCTGATCGGCTTCTGGCAGCACAAGCCGTCGGCGGCCACGGCGGCGAAGAAGGCCTTCATCATCAACCGGGTGGGCGACGTCGGCTTCGTGATCGCCCTGATGGTCATGTTCGCCACCTTCGGTTCGGTCGGCTTCGGCCCGGTGTTCGACGGTGCCGCGGCCGCCGGAGAGGGCACGCTCAACGCGATCTGCCTGCTGCTGTTGCTGGCGGCCTGCGCCAAATCCGCGCAGGTCCCGCTGCAGGCCTGGCTGCTCGATGCGATGGAGGGCCCGACGCCGGTGTCGGCGCTGATCCACGCAGCGACCATGGTGACCGCCGGGGTGTACCTGATCACCCGGTCGGCCCCGCTCTACGATCTGGCCCCCGGCGCTCAGACCGCCGTGATCGTGGTGGGCGCGGTGACCCTGCTGTTCGGTGCGGTCATCGGCTGCGCCAAGGACGACATCAAGAAGGCGCTGGCCGCCTCCACGATGAGCCAGATCGGCTACATGGTGCTGGCCGCCGGGCTGGGACCGGCCGGCTACGCCTTCGCCATCGCCCACCTGATCGCCCACGGCTTCTTCAAGGCCGGCCTGTTCCTGGGTGCCGGATCGGTGATGCACGCGATGGACGACGAGACCGATATGCGCCGCTACGGCGGTCTGGCACGGGTCATGCCGATCACCTTCGTCACCTTCGGTCTGGGGTATCTGGCGCTGATCGGCATTCCGCCGCTGTCGGGCTTCTTCACCAAGGACTCGATCATCGAGGCGGCGCTGGCCGCCGGCGGGGTGCGCGGTCCCCTGCTGTTCGTCGTGGCCGTCACCGGCGCCGGGCTGACCGCGTTCTACATGACCCGGGTGATGGTGATGACCTTCTTCGGGCAGCGTCGCTGGGAGGTCCCGGGGCGGCCCGCACCGCAACCGCGCGAGGCGCCGCCGACGATGACCTGGCCGATGATCGTGCTGGCCGTCGGCTCGGTGGGCGCCGGCGGGGCGCTGATCATCGGCGGCGGCCTGCAGCACTGGCTGGCCCCGGTGGTCGGGCAGGCCGAACACCGGCAGGCTCCGCTGCCGGCTGCGGCGGTCACCGTCCTGGTGCTGGTCTCGGTGCTGATCGGCGCCGGACTGGCCTGGCGCCGCTACCAGCTGACCCCGGTCGCTCCGGAGGCTCCCGCACAGGTGTCGGCGCTGACCCGCGCGGCGCGCCGCGACCTGTACGGCGATGCGGTCAACGAAGGACTGTTCGCCGCCCCCGGGCAGCTGCTCACCCGTGCGCTGGTGACCGTCGAAGACGACGGCATGGCCCGGATCCCGGCCGAGGTCGGCGCCGGGGTCGACCGGATCTCCCGGCTCAGCCGTGGTCTGCAGAACGGTTTCGTGCGCTCGTATGCGGCGTCGATCCTGGTCGGCACCCTGGCGATCGGTGTGATCGTGTGGGTGGTGAGCGCGCTGTGACCGCCGTGCCCTGGCTGACCGTGCTGTGGCTCATTCCCGCCGCCGCCTCCCTCGCCGTGCTCGCGGTGCCGGCGCATCGGGCCGATACCGCCAAGGCACTGGCCCTGGGCGCCTCGGTGGTCACCGCGGTGTGGGCGGTGCTGGTGGCGGTGCGGTTCTCCGCGGCCGGACCGCGGTTCCAGCTGATCGAGGACGTCAGCTGGATCCCGGCGATCGGCGCCAGCTATTCGCTGGCCCTGGACGGGATCGGGCTGGCCCTGCTGCTGCTGACCGCGCTGCTGGCGCCGGTGCTGATCGGGGCCGGCTGGCACGAGGCCGACATCAGCGGCCGGACCACCGCGCGCGGCACCCACACCTTCTTCGCCCTGCTGCTGGCGACCGAGGCGATGGTGCTGATCAGCTTCGTGGCCACCGATGTGCTGCTGTTCTACATCGTCTTCGAGGCGATGCTGATCCCGATGTACTTCCTGATCGGCGGGTACGGCACCGGCCCGAACGCCTCGAGGGCGGCGGTCAAGTTCTTGCTGTACAACCTGCTGGGCGGGCTGGTGATGCTGGCCGCGGTGATCGGGCTGTACGTGGTGACCACCCGCAGCGGACCGGGCACCTTCTCGCTGAGCGCCATCGGCGAGCTGGTCCGGGGCGACGGGCTGGCGGCGTCGTCGTCGACCCTGAATCTGCTTTTCCTGGGTTTCCTGTTCGCGTTCGCGGTTAAGGCGCCGCTGTGGCCGTTGCACAGCTGGCTGCCCGACGCGGCGGTGGCCGCCACACCGGCCAGTGCGGTGCTGATGATGGCGGTGATGGACAAGGTCGGCACCTTCGCGATGCTGCGCTTCTGTCTGGAACTGTTCCCGGAGGCGTCGGCGACCTTCGCGCCGGTGATCTGTGTGCTGGCGGTGATCTCGGTGATCTACGGGGCGATCGTGGCCATCGGCCAGACCGACCTGATGCGGCTGATCGCCTACACCTCGATCTCGCATTTCGGGTTCATCGTGCTCGGCATCTTCGCGCTGACCGCGCAGGGTCAGGCCGGGTCGACGCTGTACATGGTCAACCACGGCATCTCCACGGCGGCGCTGTTCCTGATCGCCGGATTCCTGGTGACCCAGCGCGGCAGCAGGCGCATCGCCGACTACGGCGGCACCGCGAAGGTGGCCCCGGTCCTGGCCGGCACCTTCCTGGTGGCCGGACTGGCGACCCTGTCCCTGCCCGGGCTGGCCCCGTTCATCAGCGAGTTCCTGGTGCTCATCGGCACCTACGTGCGCTATCCGGTGGCCGCCGTGGTGGCTTCGGTCGCGCTGGTGCTCTCGGCGCTGTACATCCTGTGGACCTATCAGCGCATGTTCGGCGGACCGGCGCACCAGCCCGGACCGATCCGCGACCTGGATCTGCGTCAGCGCACCGTCGCCGGAGTCCTGATCGCCGCACTGCTGGTGCTGGGCCTGTTCCCCGGTCTGATTCTGGACTTCGTGGACCCGGCCGTGAGCTACTTCTCCGGGAGCCTCCGATGATCGCCGCCGGCGCGAGTGCGCCGAGCATCGCCTACTTCGCGCTGTCGCCGATGCTGATCGTCTTCGGTGTGGCGGTGGCCGCCGTGGTGGTCGAGGCCGTCATGATCGGCCGCGCCCAGCACCGGCACACCGTGCAGCTGGTGCTGGCGCTGAGCGGGCTGGCCGCGGCACTGGGCATGCTGATCGCCGTGGCCGTGGCCGTGGCCGGCGACGGGACCGGGCAGTCACTGATGTCGGGGGCGGTGGTGATCGACGGTCCGGCCCTGTTCGGCCAGGGTGTGGTGCTGCTGGTGGCGCTGGGGGCGGTGGCCTTCATGGGCGAGCGGCGCCTGGACCGGGTGTGGGCTCCGCTGGAGGTCAAGACCGCCGGCGGAGCGCCGGTCATCCTCGGTGAGACCGGGACACCGGCCGTGCACCAGGAGGGTCCGGCCGATGCCTTCACCCCGGCCGCGGCCACCGTGCCCGGCTCTCCGGAAGAACTGGCGGCCGCCCGCGCCCAGACCATCACCACCGAGGTGTTTCCACTGGCCTTGTTCGCCGTCGGCGGGATGCTGCTGTTCGGTGCGTGCGGGGATCTGCTGACCATGTTCATCGCCCTGGAGGTGCTGTCGCTGCCGCTGTATCTGCTGTGCGGTCTGGCCCGGCGCCGGCGGCTGCTGTCGCAGGAGGCCTCGCTCAAGTACTTCCTGCTCGGCGCGTTCGCCTCGGCGATCTTCCTGTTCGGCGCGGCCTTCGCCTACGGCGCCACCGGATCGCTGAACCTGGCCGAGATCGGTGAGGCGATCGCCTTCGGCCACGCCGACCGCACACTGGCGCTGATCGCCACGGTGCTGGTGGTGGTCGGCCTGTTGTTCAAGGTCGGCGCCGTCCCGTTCGGTTCCTGGGTGCCCGACGTCTACCAGGGCGCCCCCACCCCGGTCTCGGCGCTGATGGCCTCGGCCACCAAGGTGGCCGCCTTCGGCGCACTGCTGCGGGTGCTGCACGTGGCGTTCCCGGCTCTGGAACCGGACTGGCGGGTGGCGCTGGGGATCATCACCCTGGCCACGATGGTGCTGGCCACGTTCATGGCGGTGACCCAAACCGATCTCAAACGCATGCTCGCCTACTCCTCGGTCTCGCACGTCGGGTTCGCCCTCACCTCGGCGATCACTCTGGGCTCCGCCGGGGTGGCGGCGACGCTGTTCTATCTGGGTGCCTACGCCTTCGCCGCCTTCGGCGCCTTCGCATTGCTGGCAGTGGTCCGCGATTCCGCCGGGCGGGAGGAGGCCGCGTTGTCGTCCTGGTCGGGTCTGGGCCGGCGCAGCCCGATGGTCGGTCTGCTGATGTCGCTGTTTCTGCTGTCGTTCGCCGGGATCCCGTTGACCAGTGGTTTCATCGGGAAACTGGTCGCCTTCGCCGCGGCAGGCGCCGACGGTGCGTGGGTCCTGGTGATCGCCGGTGTGCTCGCCAGTGCCGTGGCGGCCTGGTTCTACGTCCGGGTGATCGTGTCGATGTTCTTCGCCACCACCGCCGAGCCGGCCCCGGTGGTGGGCGCCCCCAGTCCGCTGACCACGGTGCCGATCGGGGTGTGTGCCGCGGTGACCGGGATCCTCGGTTTCTTCCCGCAGCCGCTGCTGGCGCTGGCCGAGGCGGCATCGTCGTTCCTGGGCTGACGACGCCGCCGCCGGGATGAAAGCGCACTGGCACACCTCGCACTGGCCCACCCCCTAGGGTGGAGCCATGACGTTGACCGAGCTGCCCATCGTCGACCTGTCCCTGGTCGATACCGACCCGGTGGCCTTCCGCCACGCGCTGCGCTCTGCCACCCACGAGGTCGGCTTCTTCTACCTCGTCGGTCACGGTATCGACCGTGCCGTCCGGGACCGGCTGCTGGACACCGCGCGTGACTTCTTCGCCATGGCCGACACCGAGAAGTTCAGTGTCGAGATGCTGGCCAGCCCGCAGTTCCGTGGATACACGCGGTTCGGCGGTGAATACACCCAGGGCGCGGTCGACTGGCGCGAGCAGATCGATCTGGGCGCCGAATACCCTCCGCTGGATGCCGGTGAGGACGCCCCGGCGTTCCTGCGCCTGGACGGCCCGAATCTGTGGCCCCTGCAGCTGCCCGAGTTCCGCGAGGTGATCACCGACTGGCAGCAGCGCTGCAGCGCGCTGGGGATGACTCTCATGCGCCAGTGGGCGCTGAGCCTGGGCTCACCCGAAGACGTGTTCGACGCCGCCTTCGCCGACCGGCCGTCGACGCTGCTGAAGCTGGTGCGCTACCCCGGCCGCGAGGAGGCCGCCGACCGGCAGGGCGTCGGGGCGCACAAGGATCCGGGGGTGCTGACCCTGTTGCTGGTGGAGCCGGGCAAGGGCGGGTTGCAGGTGGAGTACGACGGCACCTGGATCGATGCCCCGCCGGTCGAGGACGCATTCGTGGTGAACATCGGCGAGTTGATGGAATACGCCACCGACGGCTACCTGAAGGCCACCATGCACCGGGTCCAGTCGCCGCCGGCGGGCACCGAACGGCTGTCGGTGCCGTTCTTCTTCAATCCGGCGCTCAGTTCGACGATGCCCAAGATCGCACTGCCGCCGGAGCTGGCCGCCCACGCCCCCGGTGTCACCGACGATCCGGACAACCCGATCTCGGGCACCTTCGGCGAGAACATGCTCAAGGCCCGGCTGCGGGCGCACCCCGATGTGGCCGCGCGCCATCACGCCGACCTGCTGGACTGACCCCGTCACCGCACGGCGCTCGGCCGGCGCGGCCGGTCCCGGTCAGATGTCGTCGAAGGAGCCGCCGCGACCCTTGCCGCCGGCAAAGCGCGCGGCACCGGTGAGACCGTCGCGACTCAGCGAGGTCATGCCGATCGCGTATTCGCCCAGCAGCGCCGTCGGCTCGTCCTGCGACCATTGGCTGCGCGCCGACCGCCGGTCACCGCGCATGCAGGTCTGCGGCATGCGGGCGATGTCTTTGGCCAGCTCGACCGCCGCCTCCCGTGCGGTACCGGACGGCACCACCCGGTTGACCAGCCCGATGTCCAGTGCTTCGGCCGCTTCTACGGGACGGCCGGTCAGGATCAGGTCCATCGCGCGGCTGTGCCCGATCAGCCGGGGCAGCCGGATGGTGCCGCCGTCGATCAAGGGCACTCCCCACCGCCGGCAGAAGACGCCGAGCGTCGCATCGTCGTCGGCCACCCGCAGATCGCACCACAGGGCCAGTTCCAGACCACCGGCCACAGCATGGCCGTTGATCGCGGCGATCACCGGTTTGTCCAGATCCAGGCGCGTCGGACCCATCGGCCCGTCGCCCTCGGGGGTCAGCGGATTGCTGCGTTCGGTCCCGACCCCCTTGAGGTCGGCGCCGGCGCAGAACGACGGTCCGTCGCCGGCCAGCACCGCGACCTTCGCATCGGAGGCCTCGAACTCGCGGAAGGCCGCCGCCAGCTCCCGGGACATGGGCCCGTCGACGGCGTTGTGCCGATCGGGGCGGGCCATGACGACGATCAGGACGTCGCCGTCGCGTTCCACACGGACATCACTCATTTGGACGCCTCCCACAGCGGCTCCCGCAGCGCGCGGCGCAAGATCTTGCCGACCGCCGATTTCGGAATGGCCTCGACCAGATGCACGGTCTTGGGCGCCTTGTGCGCGGCGATCAGGCCGCGGACGTGCTCGATCAGCTCGGACTCGGAGACCTGCGCCCCCGGCGCCACCACGACGAAGGCGGTGACCGCCTCCACCCACTTCTCGTCCGGGGCGCCGACCACCGCGCATTCGGCCACGCCCGGATGCGAGGCGAGCGCATCCTCGACTTCGCGCGGATAGACGTTGTAGCCCCCGGTGATGATCATGTCGCTGGTGCGGTCGACCAGGTGCAGGTAGCCGCGCTCGTCGAAGCGCGCCAGATCCCGGGTCTTGATCCACCCGTCGGGGGTGAACGTGGCGGCGTTGAGCTCGTCGGCATCGAAGTAGCCGGCCATCTGGAAGGGCGCACGCAGCGTGATCTCGCCGATCTCCCCGCGCGGCACCTCCCGGCCGTCGTCGTCGAGCAGTGTCAACTCCACATCGGTCGACGGCATCCCGCAGGCACCCCACAGTGAGCGGTCGGCATGTGCCTGCTCGTCCAGCGCGGCGATCACCAGCGGGGCCTCGGTCTGGCCGTAGTACTGGGCCAGGATCGGCCCGAACGCCTCGATGGAGCGTTCCAGGACAGGCGCGGGCATGGGGCTGGCCCCGTAAATCACCTTGCGCAGCGAACTCAGGTCGGCGTCGGCGAGGACGCCGGTGCTCAGCAGCATGGCGAACATCGTGGGCACCAGGTTGATCTCGGTGACCCGGTAGCGGGCGATCGCGGCCGCGAACGAGGCCGGTTCGAAGCCGGGCAGAATCGCTGAGGCTCCGCCGCGCACCCAGTACGGAAGAACAAAGGTGCCGCTGGCATGGATCAACGACGCCGCATGCAGCATCACCGAATCGTGGCGCGGGTCCAGTAGATTGGCCAGGATGTTGGTGCAGATCGCCCCGTACGAGCCCTGGGTGTGGATGACCGCCTTGAGTTTTCCGGTGGTGCCGGAGGTGTAGAGCAGCAGCGTCGGGTCGTCCGGCGAGAGCTCGACGTCCGGTTCACCGATCGGGCCGTCGGCCGGCTCCAGCAGATCGGCGATGCCCTCCGCCTGCGCACCCAGGCCCAGAATCTGCAGTCCGTCGATCCGGCCGGCGAGTTCGGTCGCCCGCTCGATCAGCGACGCGTCCGCCACGACGACGCTGGCGCGCGAACCCTCGACCATTGCCGCGTGCTCGTCCAGGGACAGGCGGGCGTTGAGCGGCACCCGCACCACCCCGGTCTTGATCGCCGCGAAATCCATCGGCACCGAGTTCAGGCCGTTGTTCACCAGCAGCGCGACGTGGGCCCCCTTCTGCACCCCGGCCGCCAGCAGATGGTGGGCGATGAGATTGGCGCGGTCGTTGACCTGTTGGAAGGTCAGGGTGTCGTCGCCGACGTAGATCGCGGGCGAGTCGGCGTGCGCCGTCGCTCCGCGAAGGATATGGGTGGCTGCCATCGCCATGTCTGACTCCTGTCGCTCATCCGAGCAAAACAGATCTTTTGGTCTGTTTTGATGTCTGACATGATTGTGACGTGACTTCCCCGCCCCGTCAAGAGCGCGCCGTCCGGACCCGCGAAAAAATTCTGGCCGGCGCCGTCGACGTGCTGGTCGAGTACGGATACGCCGGGATGACCATGCAGCGGGTACAGGCCGCCGCCGGAGTCAGCCGCGGCGCCCTGACCCATCATTTCGGCTCGATGTCGGAGATCGCCGTCGCCGCCGTCGACTACATCGCCGACCAGCAGGCCGCCGAGATCCGGGAAGCGGTGATCGCCGACGCATCGGTCGATGCCACGGTCCAGATGATTCATCAGATCACCCGCCGGCCCACCTTTCTGGCGGGACTACAGCTGTGGCTCGCCGCGCGTGCCCAGCCCGAGTTGCGCTCGGCGCTGCAGCCGGGCGCCCATCGGCTGCTCGGTCAGATCCGGGAAGCGCTCACTCCCCTGGTCGGCGATCTGCCGGAGGACCAGCTCGCCGTCTTCGTCGACGGGCTCCTCAGCCTGCTGCGCGGCCTGGCCATCGGCGCAGTCCTGCGCGACCGCCCCGAGCGGGAAGCCCAGGTTCTGCATGCGTGGATTTCAGCGTTTCGCTGAGGAACCGCCCACCTCAATCCAGCAGCTTCGGATCGACTCCACGCTCGCGCGCCAGTGCCGTCAGCTTCTGCGCATCGTCGACCTGGATGCACACACACGCCTGCAACCCCTCGGGCGAGTCCCGCAGAACGTAGTGGCCGGTACTGTCGGGCAGCGGGGCCCCGGTGTCGTCGTAGAACAGCCAGTGCACCGCCACCTGCACCAGTCTGTCGGTCAGCCAGCGGATCTCCTCGACCTCATAGCCGACAGATCCCAGCCCCAGCTTTCGGTACATCGGGAACGAGGCCGTGAGGCCCGCCGCCATCTCCTCCCGCGTCGCCGCGACACCGGAGAACCGATCGTCGACGATCACACCGGGTTCGGCCCACAGGCCCGCACCGGCCTCGGCATCGAAGTCGGTGACCGCTCAGGCGTATCGGTCAAGATAGGCGATCACCGCCGTGTCACTGTGTCCCATCCGGTGAGCGTAGCTCTCCCCGGCTCGTTCCCACCGCTGCGGACCGGCCAGGCGACGTGCTCGGTCAGCGCCAGCCCAGAGCCGGTGCCACATGGGTCAGGATCGACTCGAGTACGTGCACGTTGTACTCGACACCGAGTTGGTTGGGCACCGTCAGCAGCAGGGTGTCGGCGGCGGCGATCGCCTCGTCGGCCCGCAGCTGCTCGATCAGCTTGTCCGGTTCGGCGGCATAGGACTTGCCGAACCTGGCCAGCCCGCCCTCGAGGTGGCCGACCTGATCCTGGTCGCCTCCCCGCAACCCGAAGTATGCGCGGTCCTGGTCGTTGACCAGCGCGAAGATGGAGCGGCTCACCGACACCCGCGGCTCGAAGCCCCAGTCGTGACGGGCCCACTCGCCCCGGAACACCTGGATCTGCTCGGCCTGCAACTGATGGAACGGCACCCCGGTGTCCTCGGTCAGCAGCGTCGAACTCATCAGGTTCATGCCCTTGGTCGCGGTCCACTCGGCGGTGGCCCGGGTACCCGATCCCCACCAGATGCGCTCGCGCAGCCCGGGTGAGTGCGGCTCCAGCCGCAGCAGCCCCGGCGGGTTGGGGAACATCGGCCGCGGGTTGGGCTCGGCGAAGCCGTCACCCTCGAGCAGTTGGAGATAGACCTCGGTGTTGCGGCGCGCCATATCGGCGTCGGTCTGCCCCTCACCGGGCTGGTAGCCGAAGTACTTGTACCCCTCGATCACCTGCTCGGGTGATCCGCGCGAGATCCCCAGCTGCAGGCGCCCGTCGGCGATCAGGTCGGCGGCACCGGAGTCCTCCACCATGTACAGCGGATTCTCGTACCGCATGTCGATCACCCCGGTCCCGATCTCGATGCTCGAGGTCTTGGCACCGATCGCCGACAGCAGCGGGAACGGCGAGGCCAACTGCCGGGCGAAGTGGTGCACCCGGAAGTACGCGCCGTCCACGCCGATCTCTTCGGCCGCCACGGCCAGGTCGATGGACTGGTGCAGCACGTCAGCGGCACTGCGGGTCTGTGAGCCCATGCCCTGCGACCAGTGCCCGAACGAGAGGAATCCGATCTTCTTCATAACAACACTAACCGTACCGTGGTCCGCTTATATTCCCCCTGCCGATTCGCACGGTAAAGGCGAATTGTCGGTACCTGAGGGCATGGTGAGCACCGACCGAAGCACATCCACCCTTGAACAGAGGAGTTCACCATGACCACGCCCCCGACCCCGCCCAGCGCCCAGCCGCCGCAGTCCGGCCCCTTCCCGAACCAGCCTCCGCAGTTCGGCCCCACCCCCGGGCAGCCCTATCCGCCGATCCAGCCGACCGCGGCCCCGAAGAAGAATAAGAAGAAGTGGCCGTGGATCGTCGGCGCCCTGGTGGTGCTGGGCATCATCATCGGCGCGGTCAGTGGCGGCGAAGAAGCCTCGACCGGATCCAGCAGCTCGACCGGGTCCGGTAGCGCCGACACCAACAGCGGCAGCGATGGCACCGGCGGCAGTGATACCGGCGGTGACGCCGGCCTGAACGCACCGGTCCGCGACGGCAAATTCGAGTTCGTGGTGACCGGCGTCGAATCGGGACTCTCCACCGTCGGAACCAACGAGTTCCTGGCGCAGAAGGCCCAGGGCCAGTTCGTCGTGGTGACCATGACCGTGCAGAACACCAGCGACAAGCCGCAGTCGTTCAGCCCGAGCAATCAGAAGCTCAAGGATGCGGCAGGCCGGACCTTCGAGACCGACTCCTCGGCACAGATCGCCCTCGATGACACCGATATCGCTGTGTGGGACAACATCAACCCCGGTAACACCGTCACGGTCAAGCTTGTCTTCGACATGCCCGCCGACGCGCAGCCGGCAAGCCTGGAGCTGCACGACTCGGCCTTCTCCGGCGGGGCCACCGTCAATCTGCGGTGAGCCCGGGCGTCCGGCCGGCACCTGGGGGGTCTGGCCGGACGCCGCCGCAGTGTCGTAGCGACCTGACATCTGCGCCAAAGCGGCGCAATCCGGACGAAACTGCAACTAGTTCTAATAGCCTTCCAGGCGTGCGTAAGTCTCTCGGTGCGGTTCGCCCGTTTTCTCTTCTTATCGTTCTGCTCGCCGGCCTGCTGACCGCGGCGTCGGCGGCTCTGCTGCCACCGGCGGCTGCGGCGCCGGCCGCCCCCGCCTATGAACTGGCCGGCAAATGCTTTCGGCTCAGCGGCAAGTCCGTACCCGGTGGGCACTACTACGCCAAAGCCGCGGCCCTGGGACAGTTCCTGTTCTCCGACAAGTCAGGCCGGCTGCTGACCGCCGACGGCGGCTCGGCGGTCTTGCGCACCGCACCGTCGAACGCCTCGATCTGGTCGGTGCGCCACGACGGCGACCGCTACCGACTGACCTCGGTGACCGCCGGCAAGATCCAGCGGACGGTCTCGCTGACCGCGGCGCAGGGCTGCCGGAACTTCCCCGAAGCGCAGCTCAACGTCGACGGCGGCTTCGGCGCCCCCGTCGACGCGCAGGGCAGACTCCTCGGCTTCGCCGACGGCCACGCCCACCTGATGGCCGAGCAGTTCCTCGGCGGCGGCCTGCACTGCGGTAAACCGTTCAGCCCGCTGGGCATCACCGTCGCCCTGAAAGACTGCGCCGACCACGCCCCCGACGGCTGGCCCGCGCTCAGCGAACACATCCTGTCCGAGCCGGGACCGCACAGCGCCTACGGCTGGCCGAGCTTCACCGGCTGGCCCAAGTGGTATTCGCTGACCCACGAACAGACCTACTACCGGTGGATCGAACGCGCCTGGCGCGGCGGTTTGCGGGTGATCAACAACTACTACGTGCAGAACCGGGTGCTGTGCGAGCTGTATCCGCTCGGCGACGAACCGTGCGACGAGATGGAGTCGGTGCGGATTCAGCACCGGCGGCTGGCTCGTCTGCAGAACTACATCGACGCCCAGGCCGGCGGCCCCGGGAAGGGCTTCTTCCGGATCGTCACCGATGCCGCCCAGATGCGCTCGGTGATCGCCGCCGGCAAACTCGCCGTCACCCTGGGGATCGAGATCTCCGAACCGTTCGGTTGCACGATGATCCACGACGTCCCCCAGTGCACGCGCGGCGACATCGACCGCGGGATGGATGAGCTCAAGGCCATGGGCGTGCGGCAGATGATCTTGACGCACAAGTTCGACAACGCCTTCGGCGGTGCGCACATCGACTCCGACTTCACCGGTCTGGCGGTCCAGACCGGCCAGGTGATCGCCACCGGCCGGCCCTGGCAGACCGAACCGTGCCGTACCCCCCGGCGCGACCATCAGGCACCGTTCGACGCCCCCGGCCGGTGCAACGCGCGCGGCCTCACCGACCTGGGCGCCTACGCGGTGAACGCGGCCATCGACCGGAACCTGGTGATCGACATCGACCATCTGTCGGTCAAATCGGCCGACCGGGTCCTGTCGATCGCCGCCGGCCGCGACTATCCGGGCCTGACCTCCTCGCACACCTGGACCGATCCGGCCAACTACCGGCGCATTCTGTCCGCCGGCGGTGCCGTGGGCCTGTATGCCAGCGGCGCCGAACGCACACCCGGCGACAAGCACAGCGAGTCCTTCGTCGACGAGTGGCGGAAGCTTCGCCAGGCCAACGGCGGTGCGCCCGTGGGAATCACCTTCGGCCCGGATATGAACGGGCTGGGCAAACAGGCTCCGCCCCGGCCCGGCGCCAAGAAGAACCCGGTGCGCTACCCGTTCCGCGCTGAAAACGGCGCCCTGATGTCCCGGCAGGTCTCGGGCACCAAATCCTTCGATGTCAACGTCGACGGCACCGCGCACTACGGCCTGATTCCGGACTGGATCGAAAGCCTGCGACTGGCCGCCGGCGCCGACGGCAACGCCCTGGTCGACGACATGTATCACGGCGCTTCGGCCAAACTCGCGATGTGGGAGCGCACTGAAGCGCACACCCGATGACCATCGCCGCACCGCCCCGGTCGGTGTCCCTGGGATACGCCGTCGGCAGTGTCGGCACCGGCGCGTTCGGGGTGCTTCCGGGGCTGGTGCTGGCGTACTACCTCACCGACTCCCTCGGTGTCGGGGCGTTGCTCGCCGCGGTCATCGTGGTGATTCCCAAGGCGATCGACGTGGTGATCAATCCGCTCATCGGCGCCCGCAGTGACGCCGACGTCGGCGCCACCGGCGGCCGGACGCGGCTGATGTGGCTGGGCACCCTCGCGATCCTGCCGCTGTTCGTGCTCACCTTCTCCGCCCCCACATCCGTCGGGCCGGGCCTGGGTGCCCTGTGGGTGCTGATCTTCTTCTCGCTGGCGGCGGTCGCCTACGCCTGTTTTCAGGTCCCCTACATCGCGCTGCCGGCCGAGCTGACACCGGACTATCACGCACGCACCCGATTGATCTCCGAGCGGATCGTCGTGCTGGCGCTGACGATCCTGGTGGTCGGGGCCGGCGCCCCAGCGATCCGGGATGCCCTCGGCGGCCCACCCGGCTACGTCGCGATGGCCGTCGCCGTCGCGGCCTTGATGGGCACGGGCATGGCCGCCGCCACGTTCTGGGCGGGCCGGGCCGCCGCACGCCGCCCCGACCGGACCCCGGCCGGCGGCGGGCACAGCGCCCGAGACGGGCTGAGGGCCCTGCGCAACAACCGGCACTACCGCATCCTGTTGGCGGTGTTCGTCATCCAGGCTCTGGCCACCGCGGTCATGCTGGCCGGGGCGCAATACCTGGCCACCTATGTGCTCGACGACAAGACCGCCCTGACGCCCCTGTTCGCCGCGCTCGTCGCGCCGGCGCTGCTGGTGATGCCGGTGTGGGTGCGGATCGGGCGGCGGCTGGGCAAACGACGGTCCCTCGCGCTGGCCTCCACTGTGTTCCTGCTCGCCTCGGCGGTACTGGGCGTCGCGATCGTCGCTCCCGGGACCTGGGTGTTCGCGCCGGTGGCGCTGTGCGGCATCGGCTACGCCGGGATGCAGACCTTCCCGCTGGCGATGCTGCCCGATGTGATCGACGAGCAGACCCGGCGTGCCGGCCGTGATCAAGGCGGTGCGCTGTCGGGGTTGTGGACCGCCGCCGAGACCTTCGGGATGGCCGTCGGGCCGGGACTGTTCCTGCTGGTGCTGGCCGCCGCCGGCTTCGTCTCCTCCACCGGGGACAGCCCCGCCGCCCAGCCGCACAGTGCCCTGGTGGGGATCACCGCCGGCTTTGCCCTGCTGCCAGCCGCCCTGATCGCCCTCAGCCTGCTGATACTGGCCCGCTACGACAAGGACACTTCCGCATGAGCCGCTCCCGCAGCCCCGAACAGATCCTGGCCGAACTGGCCCGGCGCCGCACCGCCGACGCCCCGACACACGGCGGGCGGGTCCTGAGCTATGTCTACGATTCCGGGCTGGCCGAACTGGACGAGCTGGCCGCCGGCGCCGCGGCGCTGGTGCAGCCGGTCAATGCCCTCGACCCCACCGTCTTCGGTTCGGTCGCCTCCCTTGAGCGCGACCTGATCTCGTTCGCCCGCACCGCGTTCCACGGCCCCGAGGCGATCGGCTCGGTCACCTCCGGCGGCACCGAGAGCTGCATTCTCGCGGTGAAGGCGGCCCGCGACCTGGCCGGGGTAGCGGCCGGGCGGGGATCGATCGTGCTGCCGTCCACCGCCCACGCCGCCTTCGACAAGGCCGCCGCACTCCTCGGCGTCCGGGCGGTGCGCGTACCGGTCGATCCAGTCACCACCGCCGTCACGGTCGAGGCGATGGCCGCTGCGATCGACGAGCAGACCTTCCTGCTGGTGGCCTCGGCGCCGAACTATCCCACCGGCACGATGGATCCGATCGAGGACCTCGGCGCGCTCGCCTCCGCACGCGGCGTGCCCCTGCACGTGGATGCGTGCCTGGGCGGGTTCGCGCTGGCCTGGTGGCCCGAGCCGCTGCCCGCCTGGGATTTCCGGGTCCCCGGGGTCACCAGTATCTCGGCCGATCTGCATAAGTACGGCTACGCACCCAAGGGAGCCTCGCTCCTGCTGCACACCGACCGGGACCGGCACCGGGCGGGTTTCTTCGCCACCACCGACTGGCCCGGATATCCGGTGGTCAATCCCACCCTGCTCGGATCGCGGTCGGCCGCCGGACTCGCCTCGGCCTGGGCGATCGCCGAATACCTGGGCCCGGCCGGCTTCTCCGCCCTGGTCGCCGACATCGCTGCGGCCACCGCCCGGCTGCGCGCGGTGGTCGACGATATCGACGGTCTGCGCGTGACCGGACACCCGGCCGGACCGGTCTTCGCGGTCACCGCCGATCCCGCCAGCACCAGCCCGATCGACCCACATCGGTGGTCTTCGGCGGTGGCCGACCACGGTTTCACACTGCAGGCCCAGCCACGCTACGTGCAGTCCGACGGCACGCTGTTGCCTGCCAGCACACATCTGACCGTCACCCCCGTCACCGCCGGGGTGCTCGAGGAGCTGTCGGCCGCCCTGCGCGCCGGTGCCGCCGATGCCCGCGGCGCCGGAGCGGCACAACCACCCCAGGCGCTGGCCGGCCTCACCGACGCCTTCGCCGACGGCACCCTCACCGTCGACGACGCACTGGCACTGCCGTCCGAGGCGGTCGAGGCCGCCCTGATCGGCGCCGGCATCGATCCGCACACCGATCCCTCCGGTGCCGCCGAGGCCCTCGACCTGCCGGCGGTGATCGCCGCGATCGAGTCTTTGCCCCGCCCGGTCACCGCGAAGATGCTGACCGAGTTCCTGGCGGCCTACGGAAATCCGTGATCGCCCCGGATAGCGTGGAAGGTACCCCGAACAGGAGAGTCTTCGGCTCTTCCGAACGGCGGGGACCCCAAGGACGGAGACCTCATGTGCCAGTACTGCGGATGCCGAGACATGCCGCTATTGCGTGATTACACGGCCGAGCACGAGCGGGTGATCAATCTCGGCGCCGACGCGATCCGGGCCCTCGATGCGGGTGACACCACCGCCGCCCAGCGCTTCACCGGCCGGCTGGCCACGCAGCTGCGCAGCCACTGGCGCGGTGAAGAAGACGGGATTTTCGCGGCGTTGCTGAACAACGACGACATCTTCGCCGCACATATCGAACCGTTGATCGCCGAGCACCGCTCCCTCGATCAGTTCCTGACCGTGGTGGACCTGACCCGTTCCGATCACCGGGATCGGCTGCGCGCCGAAGTCGACGGTCTACAGGAGCACATCGCCAAGGAAGAGGATTCGCTGTTCCCCGCCTCGCTGTCGGCCCTCGGCGGGCACGAATGGGATGCCGCGATCTCCGCCTGGCAGCGCGCCCACCCGGGTGAACAGCTGCTGGAGAGCTGACCGTCGATCGTCCGATTCAGGTCAGGTCAGGTCAGCTGGATCATCCGCGGCAGTGAATCGTCCTCGGCCAGGTCGATCACTTCGTCGAAGCCTTCGATCAGGCACTCGGCGAACAGCTCCGGATGCGTGACGGCGGCGGCGTCGAAGTTCACGCCCAGACAGGCCACCGAGTTGTGGGTGATCATCGTGGCCATGATCGCGCAACCCGGCAGCGGTCCGAAGGGGAACATCCGCTCCACCTTGGCTCCGGCCACGTAGGTCTCCCAGGGGATCCCCGGCACATTGGAGGCCTGCAGATCGTTCATCGCCGTAGCCCCACTGAACTGCGCGAGCACCTGCCCGGGCAGCCAGGCCAGCACCGGGCCTGCGGTGTTGAACACGTCGACGGCCGGTTCGGCGCGCGCAGCCCGGACCTGTTCCCGGATGGTGAGCACCCGCTCGAAGGGGTCGTCGATACCGATCGGACCGGCCAGCCGGCCCACCGCGATCCGGTTGCCGCTGGCGCGGTCGTCATCGCTGCGCACCGAGATCGGGATCGCGACCGGAATCGCCTCGACCATCACATCCAAACGCTGGTGGTAGCGCCGCAGGCCACCGATCAAGCCGCCCAGATACACGTCGTTGATCGATGCGCGGGTGGCGGTGGCGGCCGCCTTGAGCGATTCGAAGGGCACCTCGAAGGCGGCGAAGCGCCAGGACACACTGCGACCGGCCAGCAGCGGCGACCCCGGCGGGCTGATCAGGCCGGCCACGCGCGGGACGGAACGGCCGTAACGCAGGACCTTGGCCAGTGCCTTCTTCGGTGAGGTCAGGGCCAGCGCACCGTCGAGGGCCATCCCGGCCAGAGCCGGCACTCGGCGCACCTCCTCACCGAGCTGGCGTCTGAGCACGTCCAGGGAACTGGGCTCGATCGCTTCCGGGACGGGCGGCTGCGGTTTGCCCGGGATGGGATCGCGGCTGGTCGAATGCAGCTGGGCCAGCCCGATGATCGCCCCGAGCCCGTCGGTCAGGGCGTGGTGCGCCTTGACGAAATAGGCCGCCTTGCCGTCCGGCAGCCCCTCGATCAGGTAGCCCTCCCAGGGCGGGCGCGCCGGATCCAGCGGGGTCATCGCCAACTGTTCGCAGGTCCGCAGCAACTCGGTGAACGAGTTGTCGCCGCCGAGCCGGATCCGTCGCAGGTGATAGTGCAGGTCGAAGTCGGGGTCCACCGCCCACGACGGGGTCCCGGTCTGCAGCGGTGATTCGATCACCCGCTGCCGGAAACGGGGCGCCATCCGGGTTCCCCAGTCGTGGGCGGCCACCAGCCGATCCCAGTCCGGGGGACAGTCATAGAGTTCGAGCATCCCGATGGTCGAACGCAGGCGACGGTCGGCGTCGCCGCGCCACATCACCGCATCGACCGGACTCATGTACGGATCGGCGGCCCAGTCCAGCGGTTTATCCTCGCGGCGCTCACTGGTCATCGGCACTCTCCTGCCACTCGAAAACGGTCCGGGTTCTGGTCATCCGACCGTCGTCGAACGCCGTCACCGGCCAGTCGGTGAGCGCGGTCAGAAACATCTGCCGCACCTCTTCAGCGTGGTCGGCGACGGTCTCCGGTGTCCACGACGAGGTGTCCACCGGCGGCAGCACGCGCACCTCCACGGTCCCCGGTTTGATCAACTGCGCACCCCGCCACATCACCTCGCCGGCGTTGCGCAGCACCACCGGGACCACCGGCACGCCGGCCTGCATGGCGATGTGGAACGGCCCCTTCTTGAACGGCCCGATCCGCGGCGTCGCCGAACGCGTCCCCTCGGGGGACACCACCAGCGAAACCCTGTCGTCACGGATCCTCTCGATCACCGGAGCCAGCTGCTCGATGGCCTTGCCCGAGTTGGCGCGATCGATGAAGACCACTCCCCCCGCGTCGAGGATCTGGCCGAAGACCGGCAGATTCTGGACCTCCTTCTTCACCACCCCGGTCGCGTCTGTTCGCACCAGGTGGATCATTACCGGCAGATCCAGCTTCGATTGGTGGTTGAAGACGAAAACGCACGGGCGCGCCGAGGTCAGATACTCCTGCCCCGACAGCACGTCCACATCGACCCCGGCCAGCGCGAAACCCAGATCCAGGCCACCGCTGACCGACTCCTGCATCGCCTCCACCCGGTCTCCGCCGAGCAGTCCGCGCGCGACTCCCACGGCGGCCCCGCCCAGAAAACTGCCGTAGAAGGCGCTGGTTCGCAGCAGCATGCCCACCTTGTTGTAGTGCGGGTTGCGCAGGTCCAGGATCGGCCAGCCGCGCTGCTCGGCGACCCCGCGCAGTCCGCGCTGCGGCGACACCGCCGCCGGGTGCCCGACCGCCTCAAGGAACGGAACGTCCTCGTTGCCGTCGCAGTAGGCGAACGATTCGGCCAGGTCCAGATCCCATTCACGGGCCAGTCGACGCACCGCGGCGGCCTTGCCCGGCCCCCACAGCGGTCTGCCCAGGATGTTGCCGGTGACGATGCCGTCGACCACCTCCACATCGGTGGCCAGCGCGCGGTCGGCACCGATCTCCCGGGCGATCGGCTCGATCTGGAAGCGGGTCGCCGACGAGGCGATGACGATGCGGTGACCGCGCTCGCGATGAGCCCGGATGACCTGCCACATCTGCGGCCGCAGTTTGGCGGCGGTCTCGTTCTTGAACAGTTCGCTGCCCATCTGCAGCAACTCGTCGTAGGTCTTCCCGGCGAAAGCCGGTTTCGTCGCCTCCAAGACCTCCGCGTAATCCTGTTCGGAGGTACAGCCGCGCAATCCGATCAGCAGCGCATCGCGGACCTCCGCGGCGGTGAAATCCAGGCTGCGGACCCGGGCCTTGAGGATGTCGACGGCCGAGAAGCCTTCGATCAAGGTCCCGTCGTAGTCGAAGAAGGCGCAGATCCGGTCCCCCGTCGGCGCCGAACGGATCTGTTTGAGACGGTTCGCCAGAGCGCTCACCGGACCTCCTGCTTCTCGTCGTGGCTGGCCTGTTCGGCTTCGATATCGGCGATGCGGGCCAGGCGCTCGCGGATCTCCTCGACCTCGGCGAGCCACCCGGCGCGGGCCTGCTGCTGTTCCGGAGCCTCGTCGTCACCGACCGCCCCGCGGTTCTCCGCGAGACGATAGGCGGCGTCGTACAGGTCTTTGGACACCGAGTCCTTACTGGTGATCATCCCCTGCAGGGCCAACTGCCGGCCCAGCCCCAGGCAGTCGGTGAGCACGGTCTGCTTCTCCATCCGCTCCCCACGCAGCGACACCAGATAGGTGGCGACCACCAATTGGGCATCGAAGAAGGTCTGCAGGGTGCGCCGGGCGAAGAGTTTGCCGGCATTGGCGAACAGTGCCTCGTACACCCAGTCCTGCGTCGGATTGACCGTGCGCCAGGCCGGGGCGAGCAGATCCAGTTCCGCGCCCAGCCGGTGTAGATACTCGTCCTTCGGCGGGAAGAAGAACTCGAACTTGAGCAGATCGCGGATCCGCATCGCCTCGGCCTGGGCCGCCGCCAGCATCGCATCGGGGTCGACCGCGGCTCCGGGGACATACGGCCCTTCCGGACCGACCGTACCGTCGGCCACCGCAAGCATCGCCAACTCGACGATCGCCCGATCCACGAAGTGGTGCAGAGCCCCGTTTCGGTAGTAGGCGGCGACCGGATGGTTGTCCGGTGCGATGGACCAGACCTGCTCGGGCCCCCCGTCAAAGGTGGTCAGCACGCCGGCTTCGGTCAGCTCACCCAGCGTCGTCAGCAGACCCAGTCCGCGGCACAGCGCCGGGTCCGGACCGGGCAGGCCACGGTCGTCGATGTAGATCAGCAGCGGAGCCAGGATCGCCTCCACCTCGGCAGCGGTGTAGGCCCGATCGGCGGCGCCCAGCAGAGCGAAGCCGGCCAGGGAGGTCGCCGAGATCGGGGTCGCCGCGTTGATCTCGTCCATCACCCGGAACGAGACCTTCTCCAGCCGGGCCCGGCCCTCACCGGCCTCGGCCAGCGCCTGACGCAGCGAGAACGGCTCACCGAACCGGACCCGCGCCTCCCCGCGATGTACGCGCTGGCCGCGGGCGTACTTGAGCAGCCATTTGAGATCTTCGGGCCGCTTGGCGCCGCCGGCCGACTCCTGGGCCATCGCGGCGATCTCCGGCAGCTGGTCGTAGACGATCGACGTCGGGACGATGGTGGCGTCGGCGCCGTCGAGCGACTCCACTGCTTCGGCGACATAGGCCAGCAGACCCAGCATGGGTGGGCGCAGCTTGCCGGTACGACTGCGGCCGCCTTCGATGTACCACTCCAGGTTGAACCTTTTGGCCACGATGAACGCCAGATACGAGCGCATCGCCAGCTTGTAGACCGGATCGGAGCCGAACTGCCGCCGGATGAAGATGGTGCCGGCACGCTGCGCGATCGGACCCATCGGCCAGAACGCCAGGTTGTTGCCGCCCAGCACCAGATTGGGCGGGAAGTCGTGCTGATGCAGCACCCCCGACAGCACCAGTGAATCCACATAGGAGCGATGCGAGGGTAGGAAGACCAGCGAGGTCTTCTCATTCTGGGCCCGCAGCCGGCCCAGGGTGTCCAGATCGACCGACACGGTCCAGGCACGCTCGTACAGGCGGCTGAACGTCGAATCGAAGACATCGCGCACCAGCCGGCTCTGGGTGGCCACGAAGCTGCTCATCTTGTCGGTCGCCTCCCGGGCCACCGCGGCGGTCGGCCTGCCCAGTTCGGCGGCGAGTTCGGCGCAGGCCTGCTGGAAGCGCGCCGACGAACTGATCTGCTCGGCGACCAGGCGTGGCACCTTGTAGCGGTCCCCCACCAGTTCCAGTTCGGCGCGCTCGGCGGAGAGTTCGGCGCGCATCCCCACGAAGGCGGCGAACGATTCACCCTCGGCCTGCTGCTGCTCGTACGGTCCACGCAGCTCGCCGATCGTGGCCGGAGCGCCCTCGACCACGTGTACCCGGTCGGGATGGCGCTTACGGATCGACGCCTGCCGGAACGCCGGCGGCTTCCGTGGATTGGACAGCAGGACCGCATCGACCAACGCCGAACGTCGTCGGCCATCACGCACCGGAGGCAGCCACACAACCCTGGCCGGCACCAGCACCGTGTCCTCCGGCAGACGCTCGACGTCGACCTCCGCCAGCGGCTCCACGGTCGCACCGGGATGATGCGTGGCCGCCCACGAGTCGATCGCCTGCCGTTCGGTGTCGGTCCGCACATCCGCCAGAACGATCGTGCTCACAGTGCAGCCTCCGATTCCTTGGTCCATGTCTCCCCCGACGGCTCCATTGTGACTCACAACATGACAGCGCGTGGCCGGTGGGATCGATCATGCCGCAACCGGCCCCACGGTGCGGCACAGATCGACCGCCGGGATGCACAACGGGCCGGTCCCCTTTCGAGGGTCGGCCCGTCGTCGGACCGCAATCGGCTTGCGCCCCAACCGCTCCGGCGTCTACGCACCAGTGCGGTCACTGCGCACGACAGATCACAGCGAGCGGCTGATGATCTCCTTCATGATCTCGTTGGTACCGCCGTAGATGCGCTGGACCCGGCTGTCGGCCCACATGCGTGCGATCGGGTACTCGTTCATGTATCCGTAACCGCCGAACAGCTGCAGGCACTCGTCGGCCACCTTCTGCGCGGTGTCGGTGGTCCAGGCCTTCGCCATCGCCACGGTCGGGATGTCCAGCTCGCCGCGCAGGTGCTTGTCGATGCAGTCGTCCAGGAAGACCCGGCCGATGTGCGCATCGGTGGCCACCTCGGCCAGCTTGAACTTGGTGTTCTGGAAGCCGAAGATCGGCCGGCCGAAGGCGGTGCGATCCTTGGTGTACTCCAGCGTCTTCTCCAGGGCGACCTCCATACCAGCCACCGCGCCGACGGCGATGATCAGGCGCTCCTGCGGCAGCTGCTGCATCAGCTGCACAAAGCCCAGGCCCTCGGAGTCGCCGAGCAGGTTCGACTGCGGGACCCGCACACCGCTGAAGTTCAGTTCTGCGGTGTCCTGGCCCTTCATGCCGACCTTGTCCAGGATCCGGCCGCGGGAGAAGCCCTCGCGATCGGTCTCCACCAGGATCAGCGAGATGCCCTTGGCACCCTCACCGGTGTCGGTTTTGGCGACCACGATCACCAGGTCTGCCTGGCCACCGTTGGTGATGAAGGTCTTGTTGCCGTCGATCACGTAGTCGTCGCCGTCCTTGACGGCTTTGGTCTTGACGTTCTGCAGGTCACTGCCGGTGCCCGGTTCGGTCATCGCGATGGCGCCGACCACCTCGCCGGTCGCCATCTTCGGCAGCCAGTGCTTCTTCTGCTCCTCCGAGCCGTAGGCCAGGAGGTAGTGGGCGACGATGCCGTTGTGCAGGCTCACACCCCACGAGGCGTCGGCCAGCCGGGCCTGCTCTTCGATCAGCACGGCCTCGTGCGCGAACGTCCCGCCGCCGCCGCCGTACTCCTCCGGGATCGACATGCAGAGCAGACCGACTTCGCCGGCCTTGTTCCACAGGTCTCGATCGACGTGGTGCTGCTCGGCGAAGCGCTCGATGTTCGGCTCGATCTCCTTCTCACAGAAAGCCCGCGTCATATCGCGCAGGGCAGTCAGTTCTTCGGTCTCCCACGAGGGCTTGGCCATGGATCGTTCACCTTATTTCGGATGGATGTGGTTCGGTCCGCACGATCCTAACCATTGACCGTTGGCAACGTTCGACCACCCCGGGGGTGTGTGGACGCTCAGCCCTGGGTGCCGGCGTTGCCCTTCGACCAGACCGACCACGGGATGTTCCAGTCACCGAGTCCATCGGTGCCCGACAGGGTCTCCCCGCCGGTGTTCTTGACGCTGACCGGGTCCCCGCGCAGGGTGTTGCGCACCAGCCACTGCGCGTCCTCGGGACTCAGGTTCAGGCAGCCGTGGCTGGTGTTGCTGTTGCCCTGCGCCCACATCGACCAGGGTGCCCCGTGCAGGTAGATACCGCTGTAGGACATCTGCACCGCCCAGTCGACCGGTGTGCGGTATCCCTCGGCCGAGCCGACCGCCACACCGTAGGTCGACGAATCCATGATGATGTGGTCGACGCGGTCGCCGATCATGTAGATGCCGTTGGGCGTGGTGTGCCCCGGCTTGCCCATGGATGTCGGCATGGTCCGGATCACCTGACCGTCCCGCTTGATCACGACGGTCTTGGTGTTGTCGTCGACGGACAGTTCCATCGCTCGGCCCACGGTGAAGTTCGAGGACACGTTCTTCTCACCGAACAGGCCGTTGCCCAGGTCGATGCCGTAGGTGTTCACCTGGATGTCGACCTTGGTGCCGGGCTTCCAGTAGTGCTCCGGACGCCACCGGACCTCGGAGTTGCTGATCCAGTAGAACTTGCCCTGCACCGCCGGGGTGCTGGTGATCTTGATCGCATCCTGGGCGGCCTGGCGATCGGGGATGGCCTCGTCGAACCGCACACCCACCGTCTGCGCGATGCCGACCGTCTCGCCCTTGCCCGGGATGATGTAGGCACTGGTGAGGTTGTCCGGCGCCTGGGTGGTGAACGACTGCGTCGCCGCCGTCTGTCCGCCGACGCCGATCGCCTCGGCCTGTACCGTGTACCGGCGGTTGTAGCCGAACGGCTCGGAGCTGGTCCACGTGCCACCGTCGGCGCTGAACCGGCCCTTGACCGGGGTTCCGTCGATCTTGTCGATCCGCACACCGGTCAGGGCGCCTTCGGTGGCGTTGACCACGATCGGCAGACCCGGCTGCACGCCGACCGCGTCCTTGGTCAGCGCTTTTCCGTTGTTATCGGTGATGGTGATCGCCGGCTTGATCATGTCGGCGAACTCGCCCGAGGCGTGCACCTGATCGCTGTACCCACCGCTGCAGGCGGTGAGAGTGACGGCCGCGACGGCCAGGACACCGGCCGCCGTCGACTTGCTGATCGTGCGACGGCCGCGCAGACGTGGGAAACCCATGATGCTCCAAACTGAATCAAACGCCGGCCGTAACACCCCGCGTGCTCACCTGGCCGGCACTCTTGCCGAACCCGAGCTCAACGACCAATCTGGCGTCAAGAATACCAAGCGGACCACGGTTCCGCCAGATACGAGACTGTGGTGAATGACATCTCTGTCATTCGCATATCCGCAGGTCAACGCGGAATGCCAGAGACGCGAATCGCCCTCCACTGTGGTGCGGTGAAGGGCGATCATCCGGTGCGCCATCAGGGACTCGAACCCCGAACCCGCTGATTAAGAGTCAGCTGCTCTACCACTTGAGCTAATGGCGCTTGGCCTTGCGAGAACAAACATTAACAGGCGACTGTGCCGGTTGCGAAATCGGCTGGTCAGCACCGACTTTCGGGTCTCGCAAGGGGTCGTGTCAGCGCTTGACGACGGCGCGGACCACCAGGACCACCGTCAGTCCGGCGACACCGATGAGCGTGTACTTGACCTGCGGCTTCTGCACGAAGGCGATCGCCTTGCCTTTCGCATCCTCGGCGATGCGCTGCGGGTTCGCCCGCTCGGCGAGCTGATCCAGGGTGGTCGCGAGTTCCTCGCGCGCCTGGGCGATCTCCTGCTCGATCCGTTGGGTATCGTCTGCCACGCGGTCCTCCGTCGTCTGTGGTTCGGGCGATTGTGCGCACGGCGGCGCACCTGCTCTAGGAGCGTACCGAGTCACCGGCCCGGCCGACAGCCCGCCCGGCTAGGGTTGAGCCCATGACTGCGCCAGTGCGACTCGAAGTCGGCGACATCGCTCCCCTGTTCACACTGCCCGATTCCACGGGCAAACCCGTCGCGCTGAGCGAGTACGCCGGACAGCGCGTCCTGGTCTACTTCTATCCGGCGGCGATGACCCCGGGATGCACCAAGGAAGCCTGTGACTTCCGGGACAATCTGGCGGAGCTGAACGAGGCCGGCGTCGCGGTGATCGGGATCTCCCCGGACAAGCCGGAGAAGCTGGCCAAGTTCGTCGAACGCGATCAGCTCAACTTCCCGCTCCTGTCGGATCCGGAGAAGAAGGTCCTGACCGCCTACGGCGCCTACGGCGAGAAGAAGCTGTACGGCAAGGTGGTCACCGGGGTGATCCGATCGACCTTCCTGATCGACGCGGACGGCCGCATCGCGGCGGCCATGTACAACGTGCGGGCCACCGGACACGTGGCCAAGATCCGGCGCGACCTGTCTCTCTGACCGCCCCGCCCCGCTCCCCCATGACTTCCGGCACCTCCGGTGCGCCCGGCTCCCCGGCGCCCCTGCTCCCCCGCAAGCGGCCGTCCCAGGAACGCAGTCGCCGCACCTTCAACGACATCCTCGCCGCAGCCCGGCAGGTTCTGATCGACGACGGCTTCGACTCGCTGACCTGCGAGCAGGTGGCCGCTCGCGCCGATGTTCCGATCGGCACCCTCTATCAGTACTTCGCGAACAAGTATGTGATCGTCTGCGAACTCGATCGCGTCGACACCGCGAGCGTGCGCGATGAGCTGGCCGCATTCGCCACCGAGATCCCCTCGCTGGAGTGGCCTGCGCTGCTGGAGAAGTTCCTCGACCACCTGGCGTCGCTGTGGCGCACCGATCCCTCGCGCCGCGCGGTCTGGCTCGCGGTGCAGTCGACGCCGGCCACCCGCCTGACCGCATCGCTCAACGAGCAGATCCTGGCCGAGCAGGTGGCCCGGCTGCTAGCCCCGCTCACCCCCCGCCAGTCCCAGCGGCGGGAGATGATGTCGCAGGTGCTGGTCCACACCGCCTACTCCCTGCTGAGCTTCTCGGTGCAGGACGGTCACGACCACGAGCAGACCGTGCACGAACTCAAGCGCATGCTCGGGGGCTATCTGCTCCTGGAGGAGAACACCGACCGGGTCTGACACCGGCCGGTGTTCTCCGCTGGATCTGCTCCGCCTACTCCCGCGTCTCCAGGATCGCCACCGCCGCGGCGGTGTTTCCGTCGTGGGTCAGTGAGACGTGGATGTCGACGTGACTCAGATACTTCGCCAGATCGCCGTGCAGACGCACCTTGGGCCGGCGCCAGTTGTCGGAGATGATCTCCACATCGTTCACCGCGGTCTCCGGCAGCACCGGCACCTGTGCGAATCGGCTCGACGACCACGCTTTGATGACCGCCTCACGCGCCGCCCAGCGCGCCGCCAGGTGCCGCGCGGGGTCCCCGGTCCGGGAATCGGCATCCCGCCGCTCCCCGACCCGGAAACTCATCGCGATGGTCGACCCCGGTTGCTCCAGCAGTTCAGCGAACTCGGGAACGTCGACGATGTCGAGTCCGATACCGACCACGCTCATCGAACAGCCCCCGCGGTGCCCGCAACGGCGGTCGCCGAGCCGGTGGCCGCATAGGCGCCCTCGGCGTCGAGCCGGACCTGCGGATCCAGCAGCAGGGCGGCCTCGGCGTCGTGCTCGTCAAGGTCCGCATCCAATCGGCGGTTCGGCGGGCGCTGGTAGGCCGACTCCACTCCGCACATCGCCTCCAGCAGGCGCTGGCGGCCGGTGCGCAGCCGCAGTGCGGACCGCTCCCGGTATTCGGCCCGCTGAGCATCGTCCAGCGAGGCGATGAAGGCCTCCGGATGCACCACGGCGATCAGCCCGGACACGTGCCCGAAGCCCAGCGAGGTCAGCAGACCCGCCTTCAGCCCGGACCGCTCGCCCAGCGCCAGCGGCTCGCGTGCCCACACCAGATGCGGATACTGCGCCATCTTCTCGTCGACGCAGTCGAGGCTGCGGTTGGGCGGGATGATCCCGTCGCGCAGCACCTGGCACAGACCGATCAGCTGGAAGGCGGCGGCACCGCCCTTGGCGTGGCCGGTCAGCGACTTCTGCGAGACGACGAACAGCGGTGCGCCGTCGCTGCGGCCGATCGCCGAGGCCAGCCGCTCGTGCAGCTCGGACTCGTTCGGATCGTTCGCCCGCGTCGAGGTGTCGTGTTTGGAGACGACGGCCACCTCGTCGGCGGTGACGCCGAGGGCCTCCAGCGACGCCGCCAGCGGCGAATCCTGCCCGCCGCGGGCCGCCCCCAGGGCACCCAGGCCGGGCGCCGGAATGGAGGTGTGCACACCGTCGCCGAAGCTCTGCGCCCAGGCGACGACGCCCAGCACCGGCAGTCCCATCTGGGCGGCCACATCGCCGCGGGCCAGCAGTACCGTGCCACCGCCCGCCGATTCGACGAAGCCGCCGCGGCGCCGGTCGTTGGCCCGGGAGAAACGCCGGTCCTCGATACCGCGTGCGGTCATCGCCGCCGAATCGGCCGTGGCCGACATGTCGCCGAAGCCCACGATCCCCTCGATACCGAGGTCGTCGAAACCGCCGGCCACCGCGAACAGCGCCTTGCCTAGGCGGATCTTGTCCACACCCTCCTCGACCGAGACGGCTGCGGTGGCGCAGGCGGCGACCGGGTGGATCATCGCCCCGTAGGAACCCACATACGACTGGACCACGTGCGCGGCCACCACATTCGGCAGCGCCTCCTGCAGGATGTCGTTGGCCTTGGCCTCACCGAGCAGGGTGTCCACGTACAGCGACCGCATGGAGGTCATCCCGCCCATGCCGGTGCCCTGCGTATTGGCGACCAGTCCGGGGTGCACCCAGCGCATCAGCTCGGCCGGGCTGAAGCCGGCGGTCAGGAAGGCATCCACGGTGGCCACCAGGTTCCACAATGCGACCCGGTCCACCGACTCGGCCATATCCGCGGACACACCCCAGCGCACCGGATCGAAACCGGTCGGGATCTGGCCGCCGACGGTGCGCGAGAGCTTCATCTGCCGCGGCACCCGGATCTCGGTGCCGGCCAGCCGGGTGACCGTCCAGTCACCGGTGTCGGCGTTGGCCCTGACCCGGGTGCGCTCGGGGTCGGCCGCGGCGAAGGCACGCGCCGCCGCCTCCGAGGGCACCGCGAAGCTCAGGTCCTCGTCCAGGAAGACCGACTCCAGCAGCGGCGCGGCGTTGTCGGTCATCGCACCGTCGTCGGCGTAGCGGCGGATGCCGCAGCGTTCGAGCACCTCGTCGTGATAGCGCTCGGCGATGTCCTCCTCGGCGATCCGGTCACCGGTGGCCACGTCGTACCAGCCCGGTTTGGGAGCGGTGTCCCACTGCACCAGCCCGGTGTTCCAGGCCAGTTCCAGCACGCCGGCGGCCGACAGCTTCTCGTCGACCTCCATCTCGAACCGGGTGCGTGCCGATCCGTACGGCCCGACCTCGCCGGCACCGACGATGACCACCAGATCCTCCGGGCGGGCATCGATCGGCGCCCAGTCGATCGGCGCGGGCAGTTCGGCACGGGCCGGGGCCGACAGCGCCGACACCAGCACCCCGTCCTCGTCCTCGGCGGAGTCCGCATCGGCGGTCGTCGGGTCGTCGCCGCCGGCCTGAGCCTGGTCGGCGATCGCCTTCAAATCGATCGAGGCAGGATCCAGGCCCGCGGTGAAGTCGGCCAGCAGCGGCGCGGTCCGGGCCGCCGAACGCTGTTCGACGCTGCACAGACCCAGCAGGTTCGCGGCCATCTCGTCGGTGCTCCAGGTCCGCACCCCGGCGGCCTCGACGGCGTCGACCATCGGGTCGTTGCCGCCCATCAGCCCGGTGCCGCGCACCCAGCCGATCAGCGCATGCGCCAGGCTGGTGTGCCCGTTCCAGGAGTCCTCGGCCGACCAGCGGTTGATCACCGCGTCCAGGGCGGCCTTGCTCTCGGCATAGGCGCCGTCGCCGCCGAACATGCCGCGGTTGGGCGATCCGGGCAGCACCACGTGCAGCCGGGCGTCCAGGTCGTGGTCGGCGCCGATGGCCGACAGGCCGCCGATCAGCCGTTCCACCGACCAGAGCAGCACCTTCATCTCCAGTTCGGCGCGCGCACCGGCGTCGGTGAGGTCACCGGCCACCCGCGGTGCGGCGAACGGGAACAGCAGCGTCGGCGCCATGACCGGCTTGACCACCACGGTGCTCGCCCCCAGGTTCTCGGTCTGCTCGCTGCCCAGCCATTCGACCAGTGCGTCGACGTCGGTATAGGCCGCCATATTGGCCGGCACCACCCACAGTGCGGCACCGGCGCGGGCGTGCTCGCGGTAGAGCTGCTTGTAGAAGGCCAGCCGCTCGCCGTTGAGCCGGGAGGTGGTGGCGACCACGGTCGCCCCACCGGCCAGCAGCCTGCTGGTCACGGCCGCGGCGATCGAGCCTGCCGAGGCCCCGGTGACCACGGCGATGTCGTCGGCGAACTCGCCGGGTTCGGCGACCATCGCGGCCTGCGCGATCGCCGCATACAGCCGGGCGTGCGCATCGGCACCGGTCTGCTCGGCGCGTCGGCGCCACCAGGAAGCGTGCTCGGCGACGGTCTGCCCGGCGCCGGTGAACCCGGCCGTGGCGATCTGGTCGAGTTCGTCCTCGGGGCGCAGCCAGATGATCGCCAGATCCTCGCGGGCGCTGGCCCACCGATCGTCGATCAGCACGGCGCGGTCGGCGTCGAAGGCGGGGGCGACGGTGCGCTGCCAGTCCGAACCCAGTTCGGCGCTGACCCGGTCGGCCAGCACCGCGGCATCCGGGTCGGCTTCGGGAGTCGACTCGGTGTCGGTGAGCCCCAGTTTGGCCAGCACGGTCTGCGCCGCCGTCGCCAGCACCCCGTCGGGGCCGGTCACCTGATCGGCGAACTCGCCGAGGGCGGCGGCATCGACCGCAGCGCCCCCGCCGGTGGCGGCCACCGGAAGTTCGACGGCGATGCCGCGGGCGGTACCGACACGGCGCACAGCGCGGTCGATGACCCCGTCCAGGCCGTCGGTGTTGGTCACCGGACCGTCGAGCAGATCGCCCAGATCACCGCCGCGGACGCTGGCCCCGTCCCGGGTGCCCAGCGCCAGTGCGACCAGCGCGTGCTGCGCCCACCCGGCACCCAGCTGCCAGTCGCCGGTCACCCGGTCGATGACATACGACTGCCGCTTGCCCAGCGGGCCGGCCACCTTGCGGAACTGATCGGCGACCGCATCGGTGAGGACCTCGCCGAGCGGCCGGTAGCCGCGGGCGAGCGAATCGACCTGCGCGGACAGCGCGGCCATATCCGCTTCGGCGGCACCGTCGATCGCACCGAGCCCCAGTTCGGCGCCGATGTCGAGCAGCAACTGGTTGCGGCGCGAGGAGACGCCGTCGCACAGTGCCTCGATGGTGTCGACCGCGCCGATCTGGTCGGTGCGCATCTTGGTCCACAGCGCGATCACCGAGCGGACCGCATCGGTCGGGGTGAAGACGATGTCGTCGGGACGCGGACCGGTCGCCGCAGCGGTCGGTGCCGCCGCGACGGGGGCGGCCGCCGGTGCGGCAGGAGTCTGGTCAGCGGCCGGAGCCTGTTCGACGACGTCCTCGACCGGCTCGACACCGGCATCCTGGGCCACCAGCAGATCGGCATCGCTCTCGGCGTTGAGCACTTCGGCGCTCACGGTGGCGTAATCGGGCAGCCGCAGAGTGTTGCGGGCCAGCCCGACCAGCGTCGGCGCGTTCTTGACGCCCACCTCGACGAAGCGCTGGGTGCCCAGGCCACCCTGCTCGGGGGCGCTGAACAGCAGGTCCTGCGTCTCGATCCAGCGGACCGGACTGGCGAACTGCCAGGCCAGCAGTTCGATCAGCAGCACCCGCGTTAGCTCGGCCGGCCGCTGCGACCAGGACTGCCAGTCGGCCAGCACCTGCTCGAGCGGTTCGGACGGCACCAGATCGGCGATCTCCTGCACGAAGTCGCGTTCGAGATTGAACAGGCGCGGCACCAGGTTCGGGATGTAGTGACCGACCAGGATCTCCGGGTCGATCTGGGCCGGCAGCAGCGCCTCGAGTTTGCCGCGGAACTCCGGCACTCCGGCGCGCAGCACCGTCGAGTGGAAGGGCACGTCGATGCCGGGCACCAGAATGAACGCGCGCTTGCCACCGAATTCGGCGACGCGGCGTTCGATCTCGGTCTGCAGCGCCGCCAGACCGGCGACGGTGCCGGCGATCGCATACTGCGAACCCAGCAGGTTGAGGTTGACCACCTCCAGGAACTCCCCGGCCTGCTCACCGATACCGGTGACGAAGGCGATCACCTCGTCGTCGGCCAGTCCGAACTGGCTCGGCCGGATCGCGGCCATGCGGTAGTCGCTGCGACCCTGCGCGTCTCGGGGCACCAGGTGGTGCATGGCGCTGCCCCGCTGGAAGACCACTTCCAGGACCGCTTCCAGCGGCAGCACACCGGCGCACGCGGCCAGCGCATTGTATTCGCCGACCGAGTGGCCACAGGTGATCGCGCCGTCGACGAAGCCGCCGGCCTCGCGCAGTTCGGCGACCTGCGCCACACCCAGGGTGGCCATGGCGACCTGCGTGAACTGCGTCAAGAACAGCACCCCGTCGGGATGGTGGTAGGTGACGCCGTCGGCGACCAGGGTGGTCGGGTTGTCCCGGACCACGGCCAGGATCGAGAAGCCCAGTGCCTTGCGGGTGTGCGCATCGGCCCGGTCCCAGACCTTGCGGGCGGCCTTGCTGCGCGAGCGCGCGGCCAGGCCCATCCCCTTGCTCTGGATGCCCTGTCCGGGGAAGGCGTAGACGGTGCGGGGTGCGGCCAGCAGTGCCGTCGCGGCCATCACCAGCTCGTCACCGACCTTGGCGGTCACCTCGACCACCTCGCGGCCGGCATCCATGCCGACACGGTCGATCCGGACGGTGATCTCATCACCGAGCCGGACCATGCCCAAGAAGCGTGCGGTCCAACCCAGGATCGCCCGCGGCGACGGCAGCGGAGTCTCCCGGTCGGCGGCGGTGAGGACCTGCTGGGCGGCGGCCGAGAGCCACATCCCGTGCACGATCGGCTCACCGAGCCCGGCCAGCCGGGCCGCCAGCACATCGGTGTGGATCGGGTTGCGGTCGCCGGAGACCACGGCGAAGCCGGTCATCTCCGCCGGCGCCTCGATGGTGGTGGTGCGCACGTGCTTGCGGGTGCCGGACCGTTCGCCGTCCGCGGCACCGCCGGCCCGGACCGGATCGGTCAGGTCGGCATCGCCGCTGCGTCCGCGGATCGCAAAGCGCTCGGTCAAGGTGGCGATCGACTCCCCGGCCGGGCCGGTCACCTCGATGCCGACCTCGACCACGCGCCCGGCTGAGCTGTCGTAGACCTCGCCCAGGCGGGCCTGCACCGTCAGTTCGGTGTCCTCGGCCGGGATCTGCCCGGTCAGCGCGACGGCGTGGTCCAGGTGCACCAGATCCAGCAGTCCCTCCACCACCGGAATCCCGGCCTCGGTGGTCGCCGCCCCCAGCACCGAGAACACGGCCGGCCAGCAGGCGGTCACCAGGGTGTCGGGCACCGCGAAGCCCAGCGGCTGCGCCGGGGTGACGGGTGCCAGGTGCATCGGCAGGCTGTTGGCGGTGACGCCGCTGTGATCGGCGACCGAGTCGGCCGACCATCCCACCGTGGCGGTGACGACACCGTCGTCGACCGGGTTCAGGCTTCCGCCGGCGGCGACGGTCAGCAGTTGACGCATCGCGGTGGCGGCCTCGGTGACACCGACGCTGGGCACCGCGCCGTCCAGGCAGGCGGCGCCGACCGAGATCGGGATGCGCACCGCGGTGCCGGCGACCGGGACCGACAATTCGAAGGAGGCCGGGTAGCTGCCGGCCTGGGAGGTCAGGGTCAGTTCGGCACCGGTCGGGCGGTGCTCGGCGAACTGACCGTCGTACACCTCCCAGCCGTCGGGGCTGCCCAGCATGGCGACCGGATTGGCGACGATGCGCCCGGCCCAGGAGACATCCGCCGATTCGATGAGGAGGGTCAGCGGACCCGCCGAGGGAACCTGGCCGGTGCGCCGCCGTCCGTCGGCGGGCCAGGCGTGTTCCCCGTCGGTCCGCAGGGTCTCGATGACGTGGTTCTCGAAGCGGTCGAGCAGCTCGCCGACCGGCTCGTCGACGCGGGTGATCCCGGCGACCGAGACCGGTCCGGGGATGATGCACACCTCATCGGCGCCGTAGCGCGGATCGTGGGCCTGCCACAGCGAGTCGCTGCGCCACCAGCGGCGCACATCCTTGTCGATCACCGGCACAAAGTTGACCGGCTTGCCGGGGGTGCGGCACAGCTCCAGGAAGAAGGCGACATCGGCCGGGTGCAGCACGTCCTGGTCGATCTGCGGGTAGGCCGCTCCCAGCGCCAGGATCGCCGCATGCGGGTTGGCCACCTCGTCGTCGAACAGGGAGACAAAGGTACCGGTGTCCTGCGGGTGCATGCGCGCCTCGGTGCGGCGCAGCATCTCGGTGAAGCGCTGCTCCCAGGTGATATCGGCCCAGGGCAGGGGGTCGCCGTCGGCCTCACCGACGGCCAGGTCGGCATAGCGGGTCAGCCACTGGCGGTAGGTCATGGTGTCGACGTCGCCGAAGTAGGGCTTGGCCGTACCGGCCATCGCCTCGATGATCTCGGCGCGCCGCTCCTGCACCGCCGCACCGTCCCCGGCCACCTCGTCGAGCAGCCGGCCGCAGCGCGAGGCGGTGTTGTCGATCTCGTGGATATCGGCTCCCAGCTGGCTGCGCCCCGAGGCCATGCCGGCCTCGCTGTGGCCGGCGCCGATCCACTCCTCGCAGCCGCGGGTATCGGCGAGCAGCTGCTTGACCTCCGGCGCGGTGGTGGCTTCGAGGGTGGCCATCGCCGCGGTCCCGATCAGGATGCCGTCCAGCGGCATCAGCGGGTATCCGTGCCGGGCCGACCAGTGGCCGGTCAGGTAGTCGGCGGCCCGCTCGGGGGTACCGATGCCGCCGCCGACGCAGAGCACCACGTTGGGACGGTCGCGCAGCTGCCCGTAGGTGGCCAGCAGCAGATCGTCCAGGTCTTCCCACGAGTGGTGCCCGCCGGCGCGGCCGCCCTCGACCTGCACGATGATCGGGAATTCGGGGACCTCGTTGGCGATCCGGATCACCGCGCGGATCTGCTCGATGGTGCCCGGTTTGAAGGCGACATAGTGCAGCCGCGCCTCGTTCAGCTCGGCGACCAGCGCGACCGCCTCGTCCAGTTCGGGGATGCCGGCAGTGATGATCACCCCGTCCAGCGGAGCACCGGTGCCGCGGGCCTTCTGGACCAGGCGCTTACCGCCCACCTGCAGCTTCCACAGGTAGGGGTCCAGGAACAGCGAGTTGAACTGGACCTCCCGGCCCGGTTCGAGCAATTCGGTGAGCCGAGCCAGATTGTCGGCGAAGATCTGCTCGGTCACC
This sequence comes from Gordonia hirsuta DSM 44140 = NBRC 16056, assembly GCF_000333015.1. Lineage (GTDB taxonomy): Bacteria > Actinomycetota > Actinomycetes > Mycobacteriales > Mycobacteriaceae > Gordonia > Gordonia hirsuta. The sequence continues at coordinate 118,265 of NZ_BANT01000022.1, forward strand.
TGGCCGCCGCCGGCCCATTCGGCCCAGTGTCCGGCATTGGCCGCCGCGGCGACGATGGCCGGATCCACGGTGGTCGGGGTCATCCCGGCGAGCATCATCGGCGAGCGGCCGGTCAGCCGGGTGAACGGAGTGTCCACCACCGTGCGGCCGTCGGGCAGTTCGGCCAGCCGCGGCGCGTACAGCGCCCACGGCGCCGAGACCTCCGGGACGTTCCCGGGAACAAAGAGATTGCGCTGCCCCCCGCGCGTGGCGACCGGGACCGCACCGATCCCCTGCCCGCGGACCAGCGACGCGGACAGGCGGGTGGCGACATCACCGGGTCCGAAGTCCAGCAGCCACCGGGCGCCGCTGGCGACCACCTCGGCCACCTCGGCCACCCAGTCGACGTGCTTGACCAGGATCGCGTCGGCGTATCGGTGAGCCAGCGCCGGATCGAGTCCGATCCGCTGTGCCCACTCGGTCACCAGGGCCACGCCCGGCAGCATGTCCGGATGGTGGAAGGGCACCGTGGTCATCACGTTCTCGAAGACCGGAGCGAACGGCGAGCCGCCGGTGAGCTTGCGCTTGTGCTCATCGGCCGAGATCGCCGCCTCCTGCTCGCACAGCGCCTGGAACGCGGCCAGCTGCCGCGGGGCACCCGACAGCACGACGGCGCGCCGCGAATTGTGCACCGCGATGGTCGGGGCCCCGATCCGCTGGGCGGCGGGCAGCTGGGCGACGTACCGGGCCAGCAGGACCTCCACCTCGCGCGGGCGGACCTGCGAGATCGACAGCATCGGCGAGACCTCGGCGGTCCCGGCCAGTCCGTGGCGCCGGGCCGTCAGTGCGGCGGCGGCACCGATCAACTGTGCCAGGGCCAGCAGCTGGGCATCGTCGGCGTCGCGGGGGGTGCCGTCCACGGCGAGCGCTTCGGTGGCCAGGGCTCCCTGGGAGTGGCCCAGCAGCGCGATGGGCGGCACCTGTGCGGTGTCGAGGCCCTGTTTGGCAATCGAGGCGATGGTGGCCAGCTGGGTCAGCAGCACACCCGGCAGCGACACGGTGACTTCGGCCAGTTCCCGTTCACCGGGGACCGCACGATCCTCGTCCAGGCCCCGCAGCCAGGTGATCGGGTCGAACGGCCGGGCGCCGGCCCGGGCCAGTTCGTGGGCCACCGGCGCGAGCAATGCGGCCGCCGCGGCGACCACGTCGTTCAGCTCCGACTCCAGATCGGCGTCGATGGCCACCTCGGTCAGCGTCGGCAGCCAGGCTCCACCCTGACCGCCGAAGCAGACGGCGAAGGCTTCGCCCTGGACGAGACGGTCGAGCAGACTCGGTTCCGGTGCTGCGGTGTGGTCGTTACGCGAACTGGAACGGAACTGATCGAGGGTCACAAGCTCTCCTGGGGGTGCACGGAAAAGGGCGAACGACGGCGCGCGTCGACCGGTCCATCATGGCACTCAAATATGAGGCTTCCCTCATGTTTACCTCCGACCCGGAGGTATACCCACTGGTAGAACGACGAGTAAGCGCTTTCACCAGGAACTTCAGGGTCCGCGGAATCGTTATCGTTTCGTTATACTCGCCGGGTGTGCTTCTCGCTCTGGCGCACTGGTCGCCACGAGCAGCGACGACAGCGCCGCAACTGCGCGCCGCACCGAATTGACGACACCGAGCCCCGGAGGATTACCGATATCCCGCTACCGACAGGTAACCTAATGTCCGAATATGCCGAAAAGTGAGCGCTATCTCATCACTTCAGCCGCTGCGGCTGCGGCTTCCCCCTGCAACCGGCGTCCCCCACTGAAAGACAAGAGATGACAACGACTTCGACCCCGAAGACGGGCCTGCAACGTTCGCGGCTGCTGCGGCTGATTGTGGCCGTACTGGTACTGATCCCGCTGGTGGTCTCCGCTATCTACATGTGGGTCCTGTGGGATCCGACCAAGACGGTCAAGGATATGCCGGTGGCCATCGTCAATCAGGACGTCGGCTACACCGACGCCTCCGGTGAGACCAATGCCGGCGCGAACGTGGCGAACAACCTCGTCGAGTCGGCGGCCCTCGGTTTCCAGGTGGTCGACAGGAAAGCCGCCTACCAGGGTCTGAACGAAGACGATTTCTACTTCGTCATCGACATCCCCAAAGACTTCTCGCAGTCCCTCAAGACGATCACCCAGCCCGAGGCAGCACCGGCCCTGATCACCGTCACCTTCAATGACAACAACACGATCAAGGCCTCTTCGATCGGCGCCTCGGCGATCGAGAAGATCTACGCCAGCGTGCTCAAGGGCGTCTCGTCCACGACGACCGGCGCACTGGTCGACGGCACGCAGAAGCTGGCCGACGGGCTGCGCACCGCAGCCGACGGTTCGCAGCAACTCGCCGACGGCACCTCGACGCTGGCCTCCGGCGTCACCGAGGATCTCGCCCCCGGCGTCGATCGCGCCCGCGAAGGCAGCACCAAGCTGGCCGCCGGTGCGAACACCCTCTCCGACGGAATGCTGACCCTGCAGTCGGGCACCGACACCCTCGGATCCGGTGCCACCGAACTCGCCGACGGCATCGAGCGCCTCACCGGTGCGATTCCGCTGGCTGAGGTCAACCAGCTGCTCAACCAGGCACAGAGCGTGCTCCCGAACGCCTCGGCGCTGTCGACCGTCCAGGAGCTGATCTCCGGTCTGGAGCGGCTGCAGGCCGGTAGCCGCGAGATCGCCACCCAGCTGACCGACCCGAATGCCCAGTACCGCAGCGGCGTCGACCGACTCACCGACGGCGCCGCCCAGCTCAAGGACGGTACCGCCGAGCTCGCCGCCGGCATGGTCACCCTCGATGCCGGCGTGGACCGCCTGTCCGCCGGCGCCGTGCAGCTGCAGGAGGGCGCCGGCCAGCTGGCGACCGGACTGACCGCGGGCGCCGAAGCGGCCCCCGATTTCGGTGGCGAAGAAGAGCGCATGTCGCTGGCGGCACTGCTGTCCACTCCGATGACCAAGGAGCACCAGAACCTGGCACAGGCTCAGTTCAGCGGCCCCGGTGGCGCACCGGCCATCCTGCTGATCGCCTCCATGCTGGTCCCGATCGTCGTCTTCCTGACCTTCCGCGGTCAGCGGTTCGTGAGCGATGAGGAAACCCCGCGGACCCTGGCCGATGTGGGCCGCCGGGCCGTCGCGGTCAGCGGGGTCAGCCTCGCCGTCATGGCCGTCGTCGGCGTATTGGCCTGGATCACCCGCGATCCGATGCCCGAACCGGCCCGCATGTGGCAGGTGGTACTGATCACGATCGCCGCCACGCTGATGAACGTGGCCCTGGTGTCGGTGTTGTTCACCCTCTTCGGCTATATCGTCGGCACCCTCGCATCCCTGTCCTGGTTCATGTTGCAGCTGTTCTCCTACGGCGGCATCTGGATGATCCAGACCATGCCTGCACCGTTCAAGTGGCTGAACCCGATCTCGCCGCTGACCTACGTCCGCGACGGCTACATCGCCGGATTCAACGGTGTCGGCGGATTCTGGGGGTCACTGGTCATCCTGATCGTGATCGGTCTGATCGGCCTGGCCATCACCTTCTGGGCGGCCGGTTTCCAGCGCAAACGCTACGAGAAGGCGCGTCAGGCCCTGTCCGACGAACAGACCGAACAGCTTGTCGGAGCCGTCGACTGACGACGCGGCTCAACGCACAGGCCGGGCCTTTCCGACTAAGTCGGAAAGGCCCGGCCTGTCTCTGTTGCGCTCAGTCCTTGGCACACTGGTCGCCATGAGCAGCGACTGCATCTTCTGCGCCATCGTCGCCGGCACCGGCCCGGCCGACATCGTCTACACCGATGAGCACATCGTCGGCTTTCTGGACATCCGCCCGATCACCGTCGGGCACACCTTGCTGGTACCGCGCACCCACCACACCGGCCTGGCCGATCTCCCCGCCGAAACCGGCGCGCGGCTCTTCGCCGCCGGACAGCGCGTAGCCGCCGCAGCCAAGGCCGCCCTGGACGCCGACGGCATCAATCTGGCCCTCAACGACGGCAAGTCCGCGTTCCAGACGGTCTTTCACACCCATCTGCACGTCGTGCCCCGACACAGCGGCGACAAGCTGCAGTTCGCCAAGGGGCTGCTGACGCGACGCGGCGGCGACCGAAAGTCGATCGCCGCCGCATTGCGGGAGGAATTGAGTTAACTAGCCGCGACCGCGACCGGCCACCCGCGGGGAACGCTTGCCCCAGTGGTCTTTCTTGCCACCGGAGTGCTTGCTGTAGGACCCCTTGCGGCCGCCGCGCTGTCCGGGCGGGCCCATATCGCGGCGCAGGTCGATCGGATTCTTGCCGATGCGGGTGTGCTTGAGCAGGGCAAGCGTCTCATTGTCGAGATCGTCCGGCAGCTCCACCAGCGAGAAATCGTCGCGGATGCTGATATTGCCGAAATCGTTGCGGGTCAGGCCGCCCTCGTTGGCGATCGCGCCGACGATGGCACCCGGGGACACCTTGTGTTTGCGCCCGACCGCGATGCGGTAGGTGGCGAACTTGCCGCCGCCGCGCCGTTCGCGTCGTTCCCCGCGGTCCCGATCGCGGTCGCGCCGCTCCCCGGGCGACGGATCCGGAGCCAGCAGGAAGCCGCCGTCGCGGGTCTCCAGCGCCAGTGCGGCCGCGATATCGGCCAGGGCGACGTCGTTCTCCCGCGCATAGGTCTCGATCAGACCGCGGAACATGTCCAGGTGCTCGGATTCGAGGTTATTGGTGATCGCCTCGCCGAACTTCACCACGCGCTGGGCGTTGACGTCGTCGACCGACGGCAGATCGATCTCGGTGAGCTCCTGGCGCGTGGCCCGCTCGATGGCCCGCAGCAGATGCCGTTCACGCGGGGAGACGAACAGCAGCGCCGTGCCCGAACGGCCCGCCCGGCCGGTGCGGCCGATGCGGTGCACGTAGGACTCGGTGTCGTGCGGGATGTCGTAGTTGACCACGTGCGAGATCCGGTCCACGTCCAGACCGCGGGCGGCCACATCGGTCGCTACCAGGATGTCGATGCCGCCCTCTTTGAGCTGGTTGATGGTCCGCTCACGCTGGGCCTGCACCATATCGCCGTTGATCGCCATCGCCGACAGGCCGCGGGCCCGCAGCTTCTCGGCGAGCTCCTCGGTACCGGACTTGGTCCGGACGAAGATGATCATCCCGTCGAACGGCTCCACCTCGAGGACTCGAGTAAGCGCGTCGAGCTTGCGCTGGTGCGAGACGGTCAGATAGCGCTGGGTGATGTTCGACGCGGTCGAGGTCTGCGCCTTGACCTTCACCTCTTGCGGATCGTCGAGGTACTTGCGCGCCAGCCGGCCGATGGTCGGCGGCATGGTCGCCGAGAACAGCGCGACCTGCTTGCTGTCGGGGGTGTCGGCGAGGATGCGCTCGATATCTTCGGCAAAGCCCATCGACAGCATCTCGTCGGCCTCGTCGAGCACCAAGAAGGCCAGCTCGGACAGATCGAGGGTGCCCTTGTCCAGGTGGTCGATGATCCGGCCGGGCGTGCCCACGATCACCTGCGCACCGCGGCGCAGCCCCGACAGCTGAATGCCGTAGCTCTGTCCGCCGTAGATCGGCAGGACCTTCACTTCGGGCATCCGCGAGGAGTAGCGGCCGAAGGCCTCGGCCACCTGCAGCGCGAGTTCGCGGGTGGGCGCCAGGACGAGGGCCTGCGGCTTGCGGGCCGAGGCGTCCAGGCGCGACAGGATCGGGACGGCGAAGGCCGCGGTCTTACCGGTTCCGGTCTGCGCCAGGCCGACCACATCGCGTCCGGCCATCAACGGCGGAATGGTGGCGGCCTGAATCGGCGACGGCGTCTCGTAGCCGACCTCGTCGAGCGCGGCGAGCACGCGTTCGTCGATACCGAAGCCCTCGAACGTTCCGGCGGGTGTACTGGTGTCTTCGGCGTCGCTCATGCGCGCTCACAGGTGTTCATCAGAACGTGATCCTACCTGAGGAAACCCCTGTGACATGCACCACTTGACTCGCTGGTAGGGTTTTTCGCTACGGGGTTCGTCCGAACCGCCCAATGCGCACATTTCAGAAGCTTGAGACTCGAGGAGAGCCGCCATGCAGGAGTTCAGCACGCCGTCCAATCTGACCGTGGGTGATGACGTCACGACCATCACCCGGATCCAGGACCTCCGCCGCAACAACCCCTCGACCCCGGTCTTCAAGCGCCTCGGCGACTCCGGCCACTGGCTGAACGTCACCGCCGAGCAGTTCGCCGGTGAAGTCGACGCCGTGGCCAAGGGCCTGATCGCCAGCGGCATCGAGCCCGGCGACCGCGTCTCCCTGCTCTGTTCCACCCGGTACGAGTGGAGCCTGCTCGACTACGCCATCTGGCGAGCCGGTGCCACCACGGTCGCGATCTACGAGACCTCGGCACCCGATCAGGTCGACTGGATCCTCAACGACTCGGGCACCAAGCTGCTGATCCTCGAGAACGACGAGCACCGGACCAAGCACCACGAGGTCATCACCGCGGCATCGGCGCTGCAGGAGACCCTGGTGATCGACCAAGGTGCGATCGTCGAGTTGCGCAAGCGCGGTGAGAACGTCCCCGATTCGGCACTCGACGAGCGCGAAGCCAACTCCCGCTCCTCCGACGCGGCCACGCTGATCTACACCTCGGGCACCACCGGCCGGCCCAAGGGCGTCATGCTGACCCATGCCAACTTCATCTCCGAAGCGGCTGCGGTGCGCGACTCGGTCGGCCCGGGCCTGACTGCCGGAAAGACCACGCTGCTGTTCCTGCCACTCGCGCATGTCTTTGCCCGCGCCATCGCGGTCGGCTGCATGGAGAACGGTGTGGTGCTGGGTCACACCAGCGACCTGCCCAACCTGGTGGAGAACCTCGGCGTCTTCAAGCCGAACTACGTCCTGTCGGTCCCGCGCGTCTTCGAGAAGGTCTACAACTCGGCCCGCCAGAAGGCGATCGACGGCGGCAAGGGCGGCATCTTCGACAAGGCCGCCGACGCCGCGATCGCCTACAGCAAGGCGCTCGACGGGCGCGGCCCCGGCCTGGGCCTGAAGATCAAGCACGCCGTCTTCGACAAGCTCGTCTACGGCAAGCTGCGCGACGCACTCGGCGGTCAGTGCGAGGCAGCCGTGTCCGGCGGCGCGCCGATGGGTGCCCGGCTGGGCCACTTCTTCCGCGGCGTCGGCATTCCGGTCTTCGAGGGTTACGGCCTCACCGAGACCACCGCCGCGGTGACCGCCAACAACGAGGAGCACAGCCGCATCGGGTCGGTCGGCCGCCCGGTCCCGGGCGTCTCGATCGCCATCGCCGAAGACGGCGAGGTCCTGCTGCGCGGCCCGATGATCTTCACCGGGTACTGGCAGAACGCCGACGCCACCGCCGACTCCATCCGCGACGGCTGGTTCCACACCGGCGACATCGGCTACCTGGAGGACGGCTTCCTCTTCATCACCGGCCGCAAGAAGGAACTGATCGTCACCGCCGGCGGCAAGAACGTCTCGCCGGCACAGCTCGAGGACACCATCCGGGCACATCCGATGGTCAGTCAGTGCCTGGTGGTCGGCGACAAGATGCCGTTCATCGGCGCGCTGCTGACCATCGACCCAGAATCGGCACCGGGCTGGCTGGAGCGCCAGGGCCTGCCGGCCGACACCTCGATGGAGGAGCTGGCCAAGAACCCGGTGCTGCGCGCCGAGTTCGAGGAGGCCGTCGCCTCGGCCAACGCCAAGGTCTCCGCGGCCGAGCAGATCAAGAAGTTCGATGTGCTGGCCACCGACTTCACCATCGACACCGGTGAGCTGACCCCGACGATGAAGCTCAAGCGCAACGTCATCCACGACACCTACAAGCAGGCCATCGCGGACCTCTACTCGTAGTCACATCAGCCACTTAAGTCACACCAGTCACGGCGCGCCGCTCCTCTCGCAGGGGCGGCGCGCCGTACTGTCTGCAGGTATGACCGGGAAAAGGACTGCCTCCGGGCGGGATCTGGCCATCGACGGCACCCGCGGCGTGGCGATCTGGAGCATGGTCAGCCTGCACTTCGCCAACGGCATGCTCATCGCCCTGCCGACTCATGCCTATCCCTTCGTCGACGGCATGAGCGCCTTCGTGCTGCTGTCGGGCCTGGTGCTGGGTCTGGTCCACCGGCGCTGGATCGCGCGCCACGACCTGGACTTCGCCTACCGCAATCTGGCCAAACGCGTGGGGGTGCTCTATCTGGCCCAGCTGTCGATCGCGCTGTTCGCGGTGGCAGCCGGGATGTTCCTGACCGCCGGTCAATTCCGGATGCTCACCGTACTGCCGCCGGACCTGCCCCTGGCTCAGCAGCTGTGGTGGGCCGTGACCATGCGATTCCTCCCCAGTGGCGGCAGCATTCTGGTGGTCTACATGGTGTTGATGACGCTGGCCTTCGGCGTTTTGCCGCTGCTGGCCCGCGGCCGCTGGCAGCTCGTCCTGGCGATCTCCGTCGCCGGGTATACGGTCAGCCAGCTCACCTCAGCGGACTGGATGGTGATCTACTCCTCCCCCGTCACCGGTCCGGTACAGAACTGGCTGGCCTGGCAGATCCTGTTCATTCCGGCGATGGTGGTCGGCTGGCACTGGACCGATTGGCAACTGCCGCAGCGCCTGGACGCCGCGGCCCCGGCGCTGCTGGGCATCACCGCGGCGCTGTGGGTGGCCCTGTTCTACGGCTGGCGCAGCGGCGCCTTCACCCACGCCACGGCGCTGGTCAGCAAGGTGAATCTGGGCCCGATCCGGGCACTGGCCGCCTGGCTGGTGGTCACCGCGGTGTATGTCCTTTTCCGTCGGCTCCTACAGTGGAAGTACCACGTCTGGTCCCGGCCGCTCGTCATGGTCGGGGCGCGCAGCCTGGATTCGTACGTGATTCAGGCGCTCGCCCTGGTCGCCATCCCGATGCTGGTCGTCTTCCGGCCGTGGGGTCCGGGTGTCTCGACTGCGGTCACAGTGGCCGTCTTCGCCGCCTGCTGGGGCTGGGCCGAATTCCGCCGGCACCTGCAGGTCGACAAGCTCCATCGCTTGCCGGCGATCCTGTCGGCCCGGGCCGGCCGGCGTCCGGCCGACGAGCCGGAATCGGCGAGCAGCGAAGGAGAACGACGTGACCACACCGCAAGAATCACGACCGGATCTGGGGCGACCCGATGGCCTCGGCGAACTGACGCTGAGCGTGCACGGCGGGAATCTGCCGCACACTGACGGGGAGCCGATCCGAGTGCCGATCACCATGGCGAACTCGTATCACCTGCCCTACGACCCGTCGACGCTCGACTGGTCGAGTCCCGACCATCTGATCTACACGCGCAATACGGGTGTCAATCAGGTGGCGCTGCAGCAGAAGCTGGCCGCCCTCGAGCACGGCGAAGATGCCCTTGCCCTGGCGTCCGGCGTGGCCGCCCTGCACGCGGTGTTCTTCACCCATGTCTCCTCCGGCGACCACGTCATCGTCTCCGACACCACCTACGAGGCGACCTACAAGCTCTGGACGACGCTGCTGCCGCGCAAGTACGGCATCGAGGCGACCTTCGTCGACATCACCGACCTGGACGCCGTGGCTGCCGCGATCCGGCCCAACACCCGACTGATCTCCACCGAGGTGATCGCCAATCCCACCACCAAGGTGGCCGATATCGCCGCACTGGCCGACCTGGCGCACCGCCACGACGTCCTGTTGATGGTCGATTCGACGTTCACCCCGCCGCCGCTGTTCCGCCCGCTGGAGCACGGCGCCGATCTGGTGGTGCATTCGCTGACCAAGTACATCAACGGACACGGCGACGCGATGGGCGGCGCGGTGATCGGCAGCGCCGAGTTGGTCGCACCGATCCGGGCGCAGGCCATGGTCGACGTCGGCGGGGTGATCTCCCCGTTCAACGCCTGGCTGATCGTGCGCGGCTCGGTCACCCTACCGCTGCGCCTGGCCCAGCATCAGGCCTCGGCCGCGCGCTTGGCGCAGTTCCTGCACGACGACCCCCGGATCGCCTACGTCGCCTACCCGGGCCTGCCGGATCATCCGCAGCACGCGGCCGCCGCCCGGCAGTTCGGCGAGCGCGGCTACGGGGCGATCATGGCTTTCGCGCTCGCTGGCGACCCGGCCCTGCAGAACAGATTCGTCGACGAACTCAAGGTGATCACCTCGGCGGTCTCGGTCGGGCACGACGAGTCGCTCATCGTGCACGTGGGAACCGGTGGACCGCGAGTAGCGGCCTATCCCGAGCCCTTCCAGCGCTACGGGCATCTGCGCTTCTCGGTCGGGCTGGAAGATACCGAAGACCTGCTCGCCGATCTCTCCGCTGCCTTGGATGCCGCGGCCGGACCGCGCTAAACCCTGGCGGCGTACAGGATGCCCCGGCCGATCGCCTCGCGGACCGCCGGCATGGCGGCCTGCGTCAGCGCCTGCGGATCGACACCGTTGAAGTCGGCCAGCAGGTCCAACAGCACCCCGAGCGGCACCTCACCGCGACAGCCGGCCAGCAACGCCGTCATCACCTCGTCCACCGGCAAGACCGCTCCGGGCCCGCCCGGCCGGGTCACAGCGGCCGAGACCTGCTGCCAGCCTTCCGAGCCCGGCAGGCTTTGCGTCTCCAAGAAGACCGGCGAGGTGCTCAGCGGGGTCTCGCGCAGTTGCGCGTCCGTGGTGGCACGCAGAAAGTCCCGTCGCGCCCACCAGGCCTGGGCTTCGAAACCGGTGACCTCCTGGCCTGCGGCGGTGATCTCCTCGATCACCACATCCGGCGCCCGGTCGGTCTCCGGCTTGCGGAGCATCACCAGCCCCATCCCGATGCCGGCGATCTGTTCACGTTCGAACCAGTCCAGCCAGCGGGCACCGCGCTCGGCCGCGCCTTCAGGGGATTCTCCGGCATCGGCGACCCACAGCGAGATGTAGCTGATCGGGTCGGCCAGCTCACGCTGGACCACCCAGGCATCCAGCCCGCTGGCCCGCACCCAGGCGCCGATCCGCCGGTCCCAATCGTCCTCGTCGTGCACGATCCAGTTGGCGAGCAGTTGCGCCACCCCGCCCGGTTCAAGATGGTCGCCGACCTGCTCGATGAGCTCGCGGCTGATGCCGTCGCCCTCGATACCCGAATCGCGGTAGATGTAGTCCTGGCTTCCCGTCCCGACGACGAACGGCGGATTGGCCACGATCAGATCGAAGCGTTCCCCCGCCACCGGCTCGAAGAGACTGCCCTGCCGCAGCTCCCACGACATCCCGTTGAGCCGCGCCGTCACACCGGCCAGCGTCAGCGCCCGCGGGTTGGTGTCGGTCGCAACGATCTGTTCTGCATGAGAGTCCAGGTGCAGCGCCTGAATACCGCAGCCGGTACCCAGGTCCAGCACCCGTCGCACCGGCGTCCGGATCACCGCCTGCGCCAGGGACATCGAGGCGCCGCCGATCCCCAGGACGTGATCGTGCGCCAGTGGACCCGAGCGCAGCAGCGCGTCCTGATCGCTCACCACCAGAAAGTCGGCGTCGTCGCTGCCGTGGGGACGGATGTCCAGCACCGCCCGGTATCCCGCACCGTCTGGAGCCAGTACTCCCTGGCGAACCAGAACCTCCGGCGACAGCGGCGAAAACGCCTGCTCCACAAGCGATTCAGGCTCGACGGAGCCGAGCAGGAAGAGGCGGATCAGGGTCGCGAGCGGCCGCTGCTGCTCGTCGGCCCGGGCGGTGGCGCGCAGGGCCGGCCACCAGGTTCCGGCAATCAGCGTGTCCCCGGCGGATTCCCCCAGCAGAGCGGCGATGCCGTCGGAGGTGTAACTCCGGTTACGCAGCACCTGTCCCAGCGAGTCCACCACGGCTTCGTCGTTCAGCACGATCGTCACAGCGGAAAGCCTACCGACAGGATTCTCAGGCTCTACATAGGTTATGGTCACCTTTGTTCTGAAAGTCGGGATCGGGAGCCACGTGAAGAAATCTATCGCCGGCGCGCGCCTTCAGCGCCGCCTTCTCGAGGCAGTCACCATCGTCGTGACGGCGGCTTTCATGGCCAACGCCGCGATCCCCGACAGCCGGGCCGCCGAGCTGTTCACCGCCGCGGTGAGCGCCCCGACGCCGGTCGCCAAGGACAAGGCCGCAAAGCCCACGCCGGCCGCCGAGAAGCCCGCGCCCAGCTACCAGGAGCGGCAGGACTCGATCGCCAAGCAGAAGCCGCTGCTGGCGACTCCGAAAGATCACACCGGCCAGACTCAGTGTGTCAGCGCGGAGTTCGCCTCCCTGGCCGTCGTCTACGACTCGATCTTCGAGTCGCTTGCCCCCACGCTTCCCGCCGCGGTGCTCCCGCAAGCTCGGGCGATCCGCAACCAGACTCAGCGCGATATGCAGGCCATCATGGTCTCCACCCTGCTGATCCCCGAGCATCCACTGACGCTGGGCGCCGACCGCAACGATCCGGCCTATAAGTACCGCACCCCGCTGTCGGAGCTGGTGGTCTCGAATCTGCTCAAGGTGCGTGACGGCCGCGAGGGTGAGGCCGTCCCCGTCGCGAACCTGAGCCTGATCCAGGCCGTGGAGATCTCGTACCTGTTCATCTTCGTCGGGATCCTGGCACCGCTGGGCTTCGGCGTGAAGAGCGTCGGTGAGTTCCCAGATACCGACGTGCCCATCGATACGCTGCTGCGGATCTTCGGTGCAGCCAGCACCCAGATCACTCACGTGCTGGCTAAGGCCACCACCGATGCGCTGCTCGACTCGTGTGTCGCCGAGGTCACCGCCGAGCAGAAGGAATTGGCCGGCAAGCCCAGCGAGAAGGTGCGCTTCCGTATCGACGTGCCGGCGATCGTGCGTGCCACCGCCGATCAGCTCGCACTGGCCGATGCGCAGACCTGCACCCCGATCGGTGACCTGAGCCTAGGCCGGATCGTCAGCCGTACCGCGCAGTTCGCGCGCGACAATGCATCCTCGGCCGCTGACAAGCGCACCATCACCGCACAGGAGAAAGACATCCTGCGGAGCATGCGGTCGGTGCGGATCCACCACCACTTGATCCCCGCCGATCCGGCCGACTTCACCACGCCGGAGAGCCTGATCTCGGGAATCGGCACGGCGGTGCCCATCATCGGCGGCGCCCCGATCGACATCCTGCTGGGACTGAACCACAACCGCGGTACCGGTGCCGACTTCGCCGAGACCGTCAGCATCGCCGATCTGACCGTCACCAAGTCCCTGACCGCCGCCTACTACTCCTGGCACCTGTCGCTGTACTTCGCCAGCCTGCTGACCGAACCGATCAGCCTCCTCGGCCTCGACCCCCTGATTCCCATCCCTGGCCCCGAGAACCTCCCGATCTCCCCGTCGCGCCTGATCATCGAGACCGCACGGCTGCCACTCACCTACGGTCTGATCACCTACCACCACGTCGTCCGTTCGATGTGCCTGCGGGAGGATGACACGTCCGGTACCGGCCTGGGCGCTGAACTCAACAAGTCCGACCCCGAGGCCGCAGCCGCCGCCCAGAAGGCCGCTACCGCGAAAGCTAAGAGCAAGGCGAAGTCCACCCCTAAGCGCAAGCCCACGACGCGGAAGCCGTCGGCGGCCACGTCCCCGAGCACGCAGCCGCGCTCGGCACAGCGGTAGTCTCATCCGGGTGGAAAGCAGTGAACTGGGCGGCCTGCTCGATGACCGGCTGCGTGAAGCCCGCTCGGCACGCAACCTGTCTTTAAGCGCCTTGACCACCGGCACGACGACACCGACCGTCGAGCCTTCCTCGACGGTGCTGTCGCGACTGGTCTGCACCGTACAACGGCTCGGCCCCGCCCGTATCCTGACCAGACTGCTCAGCCGGAACGATGACGCCGTGAACACACGGGTGCTCGAGCTGAAGCCCGGCGATCGTCATACCTGGTCGGTGACGGACACCTCGACAACCGAGTACCTACTCGTGACCGCGGGCCAGATACTGCTCGACGACCAGACACGGCTGTCCCCCGGCCAGGTCTACACGGCGGCGGTCGACGACGCTCCCGGCGGACACCTCTGCACGGCCGGCGGCGGCCAACCGGCCACCGCCGTCATAGTGCGGACGGCGCGGTAGTCTGGTCCCGGTCGACTCCGGCCGCATGCGCGAGTGGCGGAACTGGCAGACGCGCTGGATTTAGGTTCCAGTGTCTTCGGACGTGAGGGTTCAAGTCCCTTCTCGCGCACCATCGCTCAGGTCGCGACATCTTCCCCCAAGGTGTCGCGACCTGTTCTTTTCCATTGCGCCACAAGACATTTCCACTCACCTGACATTGCCGAACGATTCTGAAAAAAATCTTTGTTCGAACACTTGCGCTATCGGAATATGAGCGTAGACTGATGTTAGTGATATAGAACACAGCACCGAAAGGGGGTGGGGGCGGTGGTGAATGTTGATCGCAGTTCGGCGTGGACGCGGGTGGATTTGTCGCCGGCGGGCATGATCGCGCCGTCTCCGGG
>NZ_BANT01000021.1 GCF_000333015.1 Gordonia hirsuta DSM 44140 = NBRC 16056
GGCCAAAGCGATGGCGGTGGTGCGCGGCGATGTCGACGCCTATGTCCATGCCGGCGGCCAATACGAGTGGGACAACTGCGCACCGGTCGGTGTCGCACAGGCAGCGGGCCTGTTCTGCGCCCGGCTCAACGGCGAACAGATCGTGTACAACAATCCTCAGCCGTACATGCCCGACTTCGTCATCTGCCGCCAGGAGATCGCCGACGACCTACTGAGGGCACTGCGCACCCCGTGGTGACCGGCCGACTGGCTGATCAGCTCATCGAAACGCCTGTTCAGAACAGTGGTGGGTCGTTGTCGTCGGTGGGTGGGGTGGGGTCGGTGTTGTTTTTGGTGAGTCGTTCGCGGCGGTTGGCGGCGCGTTCGGCGCGGCGGCGGGCGTGTTTGTTGGCGGTGCGGCTGCGGCCGAACACTAGTTCGATACCGTTATGACTAGAATACGCCCGCCCACACACGCCAGGCAAGGAAAACTCGAAAGAAGCGTCGAGCTGATCCTTGTCATCGCCGTCGGAGCAGATAGATGTCCATCACCCAGCCGGTCTGCTGCCGCAGCCGAGCCCGCGCCTGTTCGATCTCGTCGGCGACGTCGCTCACTTTCCCACTGATGAGGACCTGCTCCGGAGTCCCAAGATTCGCGCCCCAGTAAACGTCGTCGTCGGATCTGGCGGTCTGGGTGAAGGTCAGGTGCGAATCGAGCATGACGATGCGGTTCGCCGGCTCCTCCACCGCTGCGTCCACCAGCCGCCGCCCCGTCGTCAGCAACACGGGTTCGCCGATACCGTGCGCGACGATGCCGTGCGCCGCCGTGAGCGCTGAGGCGCTAGTGACACCTGGGATCACCTCGACCTCCAGATCCACCGAGCCGCGCGCGACCAGCTGATCGACCAGCCGGAGTGTCGAATCGTAGAGCGCCGGATCTCCCCAGACCAGAAACGCGCACGACTGCCCAGCATCGACCGACTCGATAATGGCCGTCTCCAGGGCGTCGACCCGGGCGGTATGCCAGCGCTGGACCTCGGCGCGGTAATCGTCGGGATCGCGGTCACGAGGCGGATCGTCGATCACGACCACCCGATGACCGGCGGGAGCGTACGCGGCGAGCAACTCGGTCCTGGCCCGACTCAACTGCTGGACACGCGCCCCTTTGTCCAGCAGGAAGAACACATCGCAGGCGGCGATGGCGTCGATCGCCTCCAGCGTGATCTGACGCGGGTTGCCCGGGCCGATCCCGATCACCCGCAGCGTGATCAGGGGCGTACCTTCGGCAGTCCGTGGACCTTTGCCGACAGGTCCAGAACCAGCTGGCGCGGGGCCAGCCGGCGCAGGGCGAAGACGACCGCCGCACGGTTACCGCGCGCGTAGAACGGTTTCGGGTTGTCCGCCAGGGCCGCGGCGACGATCTGCTCAGCCATCGTCTCGGCGCTGATGCCCTTGCGTTCGTTCTGTGCCGTCGTGGTTGCGACGATCTCGTACTCGTCGGCATAGGGCGAATCCTCGGCGATGTGCACGGTCCGTCGTTCGCCGATTCCGGTCGCGATGGTTCCCGGTTCCACCGAGATCATCCGCACCCCGTACGGAGCCACCTCGCGGCGCAGGGCAAAAGCGTAGGCCTTGAGCGCCGATTTGGTGGCCGCATAGGTGGAGCGGAAAGCGATCGGGAAGCTCGACAGCATCGATCCGACCATCACCACGGTGCCTCGTCGGCGCTCACGCATACCCGGCAACACGGCTTGGGTCAGTGCGAGTGGACCGAAGACGTTGACCGCGAAGATCCGCTCGATCTCGTCGAGCGGGGTCTCCTCGAACGCACCAGCATGACTCTCCCCGGCGTTGTTGATCAAGATATCCACCGGACCGACCGCGTCCGCGCAGGTCTGCGCCGTCGCCAGGTCGGCATTGTCGAGACGGACATAGGTGACGCCGGGGATCGGATCGGCAACCGTTTCGGGGTTGCGGCTGGTGCCGAACACCCGATGCCCGGCGTCGGCGAACTGCCGCGCCACGGCCGCACCGATTCCGCTGGTCGCACCGGTCACCAGGACGGTCTGGGCTCCAGAAGCAGAGGTCTTGTTCACATCCGCCAGGGTAAACGACCGCGGCCCGGGCGGTTGCCCGGGCCGCGGTCGTGGTGACCAGACGTCGGCGGTGCGATCAGGCGTGCTTCTCAAAGCCCGCCGACTTGGCAGCGGCTTCGGTGGCGAACCAGATCTCGGCGACGGTTTCGTCGTACGCCGGTGAGGCCGGCGTGTGGTAGCGACCCGAGTCAGCGTTCCCCTTGATCGGATAACCTTCCGGCTGTTCCTGCGGATCGGCCAGCGGAAGGTGCGCACCGACCGGTACCGGGACCGTATCGCCGGCCTTGACATACGTACCGATACCGTCGCCGGTGCCCTTAGTGGTCTCATCCACCCGAGCGCCGGACTTGGCCGCCGGTCCCTTGGCCTTAGCGACCGCTGCACCGGCTGAAGCCGCAGCACCCCCGGCTGAAGCACCCTTGACCCCGACGCCGGGAGCTTTGACGTCGACCTTCGGGAGATTAGCGCCGGCCGCCGGACGCGGCGCGTGCACGATCTTCTTCTCCCGGCGGCTGTTCCAGTACCAGAGAGCCAGCAGCAGCGGAACCAGTAGCAGCAGCCACAGCCAGTTCTTGTTCCAATCCGACGACGCCGTCTCGCCGGTGGCCAGCGGACCCACACTGGGGACTGCGGCGCTGGCGTTGGGCACATCGCTGCTCGGCAACGCGATACCGGGCAGACCGAGGTTCGGTGAATCCGGCAGGTTCAGGCCGGCCAAACCGTCCGAGAGGTCCGGTCGACTCGCACTGAGGCTGTCGGAGACCGTCCACGACTTGGTCTGGGGATCGAAGATCAGCGTCCCGTTGGCGTAGTTCTGAGAGACGGTCCCGGTAGCCTCGTCGACCGCGATCTCCCCGGTCGGTGCACCCAGGTCGGTGCCGAACTTGTCGAAGGCAGCAGCGAACGGGCCCCGCACCACCCACGCGCCGTTTTCGGGAGTCCAGTAGATCTTCGGATTCCCTTCGCCCGCGAACGCGGCCTGACGGCCCGGGTTGAACGGTCCGTCCGACTCGCTGGCGCTGGGGAAACCGATCTCGATCGGGCCCTTCGGTCCGCCGACCTCGGGAGCGTTGTACTTCTCGTCGATGGCGCCGTAGAGGACGGTGGCGCCTTCCCTTTCAGACCAGTAGATGGTGCCCCCGGTGAACGACCGCTTGAAGCCGTCGGTCCCCTCGATCGCGGTCACCTCGCCCTGCGCATCCCCCAGTCCTGCACTGTTGAAACCCTTGTCGGCTCCATCCCCGCCGCCGATCTGCGTCTGCAGCTTGCTGATGGCCTCACCGGCGTCGTCGCGGGTGTCCGCAACCGCCGCTGGAGCTAAGAACAGTGTGGCGCCGAGTGCGGCAGCCACGCCGAGCGCGAGCCCCCGGAACCGCTTGTTTGGTGCCGTCTTCATTGTCCGTCCTCCGAATTGGTTCCACCTCGGGCCGAACACCCGTGGCGTCGGCGCATGTGACCCTACCGCCAATTAAACCGGGCGTTCGCGCTTAACTGTCCAAGTGCCACCTGTCGGACGACACAGAGTCGACCAGGCGTGCGCGTCTGCCCGCGCCGGCGTACGTAGATCTGTGTTCCGTTTCCTACCGCCCAGGTCGGAAACGGAACACATGCTCAATTCGCTTGATCCGTTCATGCCCCCGGCGCGCGGACCGGACCTGTCACCGAGCGTCTTGATTTCCCGGGTACGGAGTACCTGCGATCCGTTGGGATTTGGCACGCTCTGGGCACGCAGCCTGACAGGACTTCGGAAAACGCCTCTGAACTGAACGTATAGCAGTGCTCCCGGCAGGATTCGAACCTGCGACACCCGCTTTAGGAGAGCGGTGCTCTATCCCCTGAGCTACGAGAGCGGGGACTGGCGGAAGTAGTGGAGGAAGTTAGCGCTTCCGTCCGCTCATCCGGTTTCAGTCCGTCGCAGACCTGCTCGGTGGGGTTGGCGGTCTGCGTTCAGTGATTCTACGTCAGCTGTTTTCGGGCGGGGGTCAGCGCCTCGGCCCCGTAGGCCGTGAGGCTCCAGACGCGGTGTCCCTGGGCTCCTTCCGGGATTTTGCGCCGGGCTCGGTGCACTTCCCGTGAGGTCGTGAACGCGTGTCGAGGGGTCTTGGCCGCCCGGTACCGGTGGTGGTCGGTGGTGATTGTCGCGGCATAACCAAGCGGTGTAAGCCGCAGCACGCGCGGTCTCGGACCGTCCCGAAGACACCGGATTCCGATAAGTCCGGAATCGAGATGGACATTGTCCACTCCGTACTTTGGTATGGCAACCGGTCTCCGACTGGCCCTGCCCGGCATGGCCGAGCGCGGCCGCGGCCACATCGTCAATGTCTGTTCGCTGGTCGCGCGCTTCCCGCTCCAGGGCCTGGCCGGCTACAACGCTTCCAAGTTTGCAGCCCTGGGCCTCACACAGTCGGTCCGGATGGAGATGGCCGACAGCGGCGTCAGCATTTCGGCAGTGCTGCCGTCACCGGTCAAGACCGAGTTGGCCTCGGGGATCGACTTCGGACTGTTTCCCCAGGTGGATGCGGAGGATATCGCCGATGCCATCGTGAAGTCAGTGCACACCCGAGCGGCCGAGATCGGGGTTCCCGGCTACCTGGCCCTCGCCGCCCGGACCAGCACCCTGCTTCCTGAAGTTGTCACCCGCCCGGTCCGCCGCCTGCTGCATGACGACGCCGCCATCAACCGCGTCGACAAGAGCCGTCGTGGGGCTTACCTCGACCGGATCGCCACTGACGACTGAATGATGCTCAAGGGTCCCCGGGCCGGCGACCGGTCATTGCCCACCGGCCGTTACTCCTGGCACCGACGGCAGCATTCAGCCCGATGACCACGCGCGACGGCCGCAGCACTCGCTGGGATGCGCACCGAGCCGAACGGCGCACGCGCATTCTCAACACCGCTATCGATCTCATCGATTCAGGCACTGGCTGGGATACCGCGAGCCTGTGCGCCGCGGTCCCGATCGCCCGGTCCGCGCTGTATAGAATCTTCCCAGACCAGCGCATTCTGGAGAATCTGATACGCGAGGCGATCGTTGCCCGTTTGATCCAGGCTGTGCCCACCAGCGTGGCCGACGGTGACACCGCGCGCAGCCTCGTGGAGCGGAGCGTCGACGAGTACGTCGACTGGGTAGTCCGGCATCCGAGCCTCCAGCGCTACCTCTCCGGCACCGGAACACGTTCCGGCCTGGCTGTGTCCGCACCGGTCGCAGCCGGCCGGTCGGCCTTTGTCTGCATGGTGTCAACGAAGGTAGCGGCAGCCCTGCACCTGTCAGCGCCTCCGGATTCGCCCGCGTACGTCGCCGTGCAGCGCGGCGCGCACGGGATCGTCGGCCTGCTGGAGTCGACGGTGATCGACTTTCACCTGACTCGGGATCGGCCGCCTACCACCGACGAATCGCTCAACGCTTTCCTGTCGGCAGCCGTCCTCGGTGTCATCGGCGCCATCGCCGATATCGCAGCCGTACCCTTCGACCCCGATTCGCTGATCGACACTGAAGCCGGGAAACTGCCCTAAGCGCTTCGGCACCCGGCCCGCGCCACAGGTGAACCGGCCCAAGCCGCCTGTCAGGTGAACAGTCCGCGGAAGCGGATCAAAGACTTCTGTACGTCACCGTGCACGGCCTTGGCCGCGGCCTTGCCGACCGGTCCCATCAGCGGCAGGCCGCCCAGGTCGATCTGGAAGGTCACCTCCGAGCCGGTGCCCGACGGCTTGACAGTCAGATCGATCTTGGCCTTGACCCCGCCCTTGCCGTTGCCGGAGAAACGCACACGGCGCGGCGGCTCGTAGGTGTCGATCTTCCAGTCGAAACGCACGCGGGTGCCCTTCACCTTGACGACCGACGTAGCCTTGGTGCCGACCGCAAGATCAGCCGGCTCGGGCACCTCGGCACGCCAGCCGTCGTGCAGCACGAGCCAGTCGTCGAAGCGGGACAGGTCCGAGGCCGCCGCGAAGGCGTCCTCTGGACTGAGGTCGACATATACGGAGTCACTGGTCTTCGCCATGGTTGATGAGCCTAACGTCTGCGCAGCCGCACGCGCACTTCTCGGTGCGGTGATCCTCGGATACGACGGCGTCGCCGCTCGCATCACCGAGGTGGAGGCCTACAACGGCCCCGACGATCCGGCTTCGCACGCCTTCACCCGCACGCCTCGCTCGGAGATCATGTACGGTCCGCCCGACCGGCTGTACGTCTATCGGATCCACGGCCATCACTGTGCGAACGTGGTCACCAGCCCGCAAGGCCAGGGTTCTGCGGTCCTGCTGCGGGCCGGGGAGATCATCGACGGACACGACGGCGCCCGCAGCCGCCGCGGCGACCTGCCCGACCCGCAGTTGGGCCGCGGACCCGGGAACCTGGCCAAGGCCTTGGGCATCACGATGGCCGACCGCGGCACCGACGTACGCGTACCGCCGGGCATCGTCGTCCGGCACGGAGATCTGCTCGACGATGCCGTGATCGCGACCGGTCCGCGGGTCGGGGTGCGCCTGGCTGCCGATCGGCCATGGCGCTACTGGATCAGCGGTGACCCGACGGTCTCGCCGTACCGCCGCCACGCCAAGGCCCCGCCTCGCCCCTGAAGAAGGCGCACGGCGCCGATACTCGCTCAGGCACGGACGGACGCATGCTCCGGGTCGTGCTTCTGCGAGTGCTCGTGCAGGGCGGCCTGTTCGGCGGCTGCACGCCGTTCGAGTCGGGCCTTGAGAATCCGCGAGGAGACCTCGATCAGCACCAGGCCGACGGCTGCGCAGACCGCAGCCTTGAGCATCATCTGCCCGTTGCCCGAGTCCAGTTTGAACAGTTCTTGCGTCCACGACCAGGTGAAGATGATCCCGTACGCGACCACCGAGACGCCGACCAGGATCGCCTTCCACCAGGTCATCGGGCGGGCGACGACCACCAGCACCCACCAGGCCATCGTGATCATCGCAGCCAGGGTCGCCGTGGCGGCCTGCATCTGGGGCGCGTTGAACTCGGTCTCGGCACCCATCATCGACGGCGCCCTGGTCCCCGGATTGACCCACAGGTAGCACAGGAAGGTCAGGCTGCCCACGATCAATCCGTTGGGGACGGCCTGAGTGAGCACCCGGCGCACGAAGCCGGTCTTGGCCCGCTCGTTGTTCGGCGCCAGCGACAGGATGAAGGCCGGCACACCGATGGTGAACCACGCCGAGATCGTCACGTGGATCGGCTGGAAGGGATAGCTGATCGGCGCCATATCGGCGAAGTGCGCCACCAGCCCGGCGATGCCGACGGCGATGGCCAGCAGCACCGCATACACCGTCTTGGTCAAGAACAGATTCGAGACGCGTTCGATGTTGCCGATGACGCGACGCCCCTCCCCGACCACAAAGGGCAGGGTGGCGAACTTGTTGTCCAACAGGACGATCTGCGCGACCGAGCGGGCGGCCGAGGACCCCGAACCCATCGCCACACCGATGTCCGCATCCTTGAGGGCGAGCACATCGTTGACGCCGTCACCGGTCATCGCGACGGTGTGCCCACGCGACTGCAGCGCCTCGACCATCGCCCGCTTCTGGTCCGGGCGGACCCGGCCGAAGGTGACTCCCTCCTCGACCTGGTCGGCGAGCTCCTCCGGGTCGGTGGCGAGCTTGCGGGCGTCCACGGCTGTATCGGCGGTGCCCAGGCCCAGGGATTCGGCGACCGCACCGACCGACCGCGCATTGTCGCCGGAGATCACCTTGACGTGCACATCCTGGGAGCCGAAATACTCCAGAGTGTCCTTGGCGTCGGGGCGCACCCGCTGCTCCAGCACGATCAGCCCCACCTCGGTCATCGTGCCCGGCACATTGGCGCTGCCGGTCGGCGCGGTGTCGACAGGCACGTCAGTCGCACCGATCATCAGGATTCGCAGCCCGGTCGCTCCCAGATCGGAGGCCAGCTTCGCGGTGTCCGATTCCGGGTCCAGCAGCACATCGGGCGCGCCGATCAACCAGTTGCCGTGGTCGGCGCCGGCATCGTCGGACAGGGAGACACCACTGAACTTGTTCGCCGAGGAGAACGGCAGGATCGCCGACGAGTGCCAGTCCGGCGCCTCCGGGTAGGCCTCTTTGATCGCCTCGATGCTGGCGTTCGGGTGCGGATCGGCGGCCGCGATCGCCGCGAGGGCGCGGGTCACCTCCTCCTGGCTGAAATCGTCGTTGACCACCCGCACCTCCGACAGGCGCATACCCATCTCGGTCAGGGTGCCGGTCTTGTCGGTGCACACCACGTTCACCCGGGCCAGGCCCTCGATCGCGGGCAACTCGTTGACCAGGCACTGACGTTGTCCCAGCCGCACCACGCCGACGGCGAAAGCGATCGAGGTCATCAGCACCAGACCCTCGGGCACCATCGGCACCAGTGCGGCGACCATGCCCAGCAGCGCGTCGTTCAGCTCCTGCCGGCTGATGACCAACTGGTTGTAGATGGTCAGCGCGCCGGCCGGAATCAGGATGACGGTGATGACACCGAGGATCTTGTTGATGCCCGAACGCAGTTCGGAGTTGACCAGCGTGAACTTGGAGGCTTCAGCGGCGAGTTTGGCCGCGTAGGCGTCGGCGCCGACCTTGGTGGCGCGGTAGCTGCCCGATCCGGAGACCACGAAACTTCCCGACATGATCTCGTCGCCGACCGCCTTGTCCACGGCATCGGCTTCCCCGGTGAGCAGCGACTCGTCCACATCGAGGGCCTGCGATTCGACGGTCTCGCCGTCCACCACGATCTGGTCGCCGGGCGCCATCTCGATGAGGTCGTCGAGCACCACCTCGTTCGGCGGGATCGCCACCGCCTGACCGTCGCGGCGCACCACCGGTTGCGCCTGGCCGATGATCGACAGCCGATCCAGGGTCCGCTTGGCGCGCACCTCCTGGATGATGCCGATTCCCGAGTTCGCGATGATCAGCAGACCGAACAGGCCGTTGATGAACGATCCGGTGTACGCGACGATCGCGAACAGCACACCCAGAATGCCGTTGATCGGCGTGAACACATTGGCGCGAACGATGTCGGCGACGCTGCGCCCGGACTTGTCCGGCTGCGTGTTCACCTTTCCGGCGGCTACCCGTTCGGCGACTTCGGCGGCGGTCAGGCCGGTCGGCCGGGTCGTCGTCGGTGTACTCATGCGCAGTGCTCCCACCAGGTCGGGTCGTCGAAAGCGGTGCCGCTGCGCTTAAGCACGTCGGCGGTGCCACCGGGCCGTGGAACAACCACACGCACCCCGGCGGTCCCGGCCGCCGACAGCAGCCGCTGCACCGGGTCCGACCACGAATGCGGTGCGAGGTTGAACGTACCCCAGTGGATGGGCAGCAGCAGACTCTCGCCGGCCGCGCCCGGGTTGATCAGATGATGCACCGACAGCGCCTCCTCGGGGGTCACGTGGATGTCGGCCCAGGCCGCGTCGTAGGCGCCGATCGCGATGATCGACAGATCGAACGGGCCCAGCAGATCCCCGGTCTCGGCATACCGTTCGGTGAAGCCGGTGTCCCCGGAGAAGAAGAATCGGTGTTCCGGTCCCACCACCGCCCAGCTGACCCACTGCGTCAGGTTCCGGATCATCCCGCGGCCGGAGAAATGCCTCGCAGCGACCGCGTGAAACCGCAGCTGTGTACCGGCGATGTCCAGGGTGACTCGTTCGTACCAGTCGGCGGCGTGGATGCGCCTCGGACCGATTCCCCAGGACAGCAGGTGCGCCTGCACCCCGGTCGGCACCACGAACTGCGCCTGCGGGTGCAAGGTGGCCAGCGCATCGATCGTCTCGACGTCGAGGTGGTCGTAGTGGTCGTGCGAGATCAGAACGACGTCGATCGGCGGCAGCGCACCGACCGGGACCGGCACCTCGTGCATCCGGCGAGGTCCGACGGTCTGCGAGGGCGAGCAACGCCTGCTGAACACAGGATCGGTCAGCACCCGCACGCCGTCGATCTCCACCAGCACGCTGGCGTGGCCAAGCCAGGTGGCCGCCAGCGCACCGGCCTCGGCGTCGGCCGGCAGGTGCGGGGTCAGCACCGGGATCGGCGCGCCGGGTCGTCCGGGGTTGCGTGTCATCTCCACGGCCATCGCCAAGCTCGGCCCGCCCGTGGCGGCAGCAGCCTCCCGATTGGCGAAGACACCGTCGACAGCGAAGGCCGAGCCGGCGGTGAACGGTGCGATCTCGTCGCGCCCGGCCCCCAGCGCCCGCGCCGGACCGAAGCCGCGATCGGCCAGCAGCTCGACGGCGCCGCCGAGGGCGAGGCTGCCGCGCTGGGCACCGGCCGCCGACAACTGTCCAGTGGTCCGCCGCGCGCGGGCCAGTACCGAGCCCACCGGCTCGGCGACTCCGTCGACCAGGATGCTTCGGATGGACGTCACAGATGACTAGCCTAGCGGTCATGGCACCTGGATCCCGTAAGCCCGGCCGGGCTCGGTTCGTTGACGACGCCGCTTATTGGGGCGGTATCGACGACGCCGTCGCCCGCGCCGGTCTGGCCGCCCCCGTGCTGGCTCTGGATCTGAGCGCACTGGAGCACAACATCGCCGATCTGCGTCGTCGTGCCGGCGGCGTCCCGATCCGTGTGGCCTCCAAGTCGTTGCGCATCCGGTCGGTGATCGAGGACGTCCTCGGCCGTGACGGTTACGCCGGGGTGCTGGCCTATTCGCTCGACGAGGCACGCTGGCTGGCCACCTCCGCCGGAGTCGACGACGTCCTGCTGGGCTATCCGACCGCGAATCGGCCGGCGATCACCGCCCTGCTCGCCGACGACGACGCCCTGTCCCGGGTCACCCTGCTGATCGACGATCCGGCGCAACTGGACCTGATCGACGCGGTCGCCGGCCCCGACCGTCGGCGCCGGCTGCGCGTGGCGATGGATCTGGACGCGTCCCTGCGCGGACTGGGTGGCCGGCTGCACCTGGGGGTGCGCCGCTCCCCCGTGCACGATCTGTCGCAGGTCCGCAGTCTGGCCCGCACCATCACCGAGCGTGACGGTTTCGAACTGGTGGGGGTGATGTCGTACGAGGCGCAGGTCGCCGGGGTCGGTAACGGCGTTCCCGGTAAGACGATGATGAACACCGCGGTCCGCGCCATGCAGGCTGTCTCGATGACCGAGCTGCGCCACCGCCGCAGCAGGGCCATCGCCGCCATCGGCGAATACGCCGACCTGGCCTTCGTCAACGCGGGCGGCACCGGCTCCCTCGAAGCCACCGCCAAGGATCCGGCGATCACCGATATCGCCGTCGGCAGCGGACTGCTCGGCGGCCACTTGTTCGACACCTACCGGCATTTCCGGCCGGCCCCGGCGCTGGCCTTCGGTCTGGATGTGGTCCGTCGTCCCGGCCCCGGCTACGTCACCTGCCTGGGCGGCGGCTGGATCGCCTCCGGGCCGCCCGGACCGGACCGGCTGCCCAAGCCGGTCTGGCCGACGGGTCTGCGCTACGTGCCGACCGAGGCCGCGGGCGAGGTGCAGACTCCCCTGCACGGCGAAGTCACCGATCTGCAGATCGGCAGTCGGGTATGGTTCCGGCACACCAAGTCGGGGGAGGTCTGCGAACGCGCCGACGCGGTGGCGCTGATCGCTCGCGCCGACGACGGCAGCACCGAGGTGGTCGACGTCGTCCCCACCTACCGAGGCGAAGGGAGGTGCTTCCTGTGACCGGACCCGCGCCGTGGAGCAACTGGGGTCGCACGGCCCACTGCCGGCCGAATCGGCTGCTGGTGCCGCAGAGCCCGGAAGAACTGGCCGCCGACATCTACGGCGCCGCCGAACGCGGTGACACCGTCAAAGCGGTCGGCTCCGGGCACAGCTTCTCCGAGATCGCGGTGGCCCCGGACATCCAGCTGGCCCTGTCCGGGCTGGGCGGGCTGCTCGACGTCGACCAGGAGCGTCGCCGCGTGACCCTGGGCGCCGGCACCCACCTGCATCGGATTCCCGCACTGCTGGAGCCGTACCGGATGGCGATGGCCAACCTGGGTGACGTCGACCGGCAGACCATCTCCGGTGCCACCTCCACCGGCACCCACGGGACCGGACTGGCCTACGGGGGGATCAGCACCCAGATCGTCGGTGCGCACCTGGTCGACGGTAACGGCACCCTGCACGAGTTCGGCGAGGACCACCCGGACCTGCCCGCGGTGGCCCTGGGCCTGGGTGCCCTGGGGGTGCTCACCCAGTTGACCCTGCAGTGTGTGGAGGCATTCAGCCTGCGCGCCCACGAGGCACCCGCCTCCGCCGACGAGGCGATCGACACCTTCGATGAGCGCTGCCGCACGCACGATCACTACGAGTTCTACTGGTTCCCGCACACCAACTGTGCGCTGACCAAGACCAATACCCGGCTGCCTGCCCACACTCCGGCCTCCGGGCCGGGCCGGGTGCGCCGCTACATCGACGACGAGTTCCTGTCCAACGGTGTCTACCGAGTGCTGTGTGCGCTCAGTTCCCGGGCGCCGCGCGTGGTACCGGGGATCAACCAGGTGTCCGGCCGCGTACTGTCCGAGCGCACCTATATCGACCGGTCCGACAAGGTCTTCATCTCCTCGCGCACGGTCCGTTTCCGCGAGATGGAGTACGCGCTGGCGCTGGAAGCTATCCCCGAGGCGCTGCGTGAGATACGGGCGATGATCAACCGCAAGCGCCACAAGGTCAGCTTCCCGATCGAGGTGCGTGCCGCCGCCGACGACGATCTGCTGCTGTCGACGGCCAACGGCCGCGAGACCGGCTACATCGCGGTGCACCGCTACCACCGAGACGATCCGGCCGCGGCCACCCACTACTTCCGCGATGTCGAGGACATCATGGTGGCGCACGGCGGCCGGCCGCACTGGGGCAAGATGCACACCCGCGACGCCGACTACCTGCAGACGGTCTACCCGGACTTCGGACGTTTCCTGCAGGTGCGGGACCGTTACGATCCCAACCGCACCTTCAGCAATCCCTACCTGCGGCAGGTTCTGGGCAGCTGAGCCGCGTCCGGCGCACTCAATCGGTGCGATCGCGCAGCGTCTGCACCAGGCGCCCGATGCCCAGCGCGATACCGACGGCGCCGATGACCAGGGTGATCCAGGTCATCGCGTTGGTTTCACCGTCGCTCAGGTCGGTGGCCGTCCAGACCACCAGCAACGCGCCGAGCACGATGGTGCCGACCGGATACCAGAGTCCCTGCGTCCTCATCGCCTGCCTCCTCTTCCGCCGTCCGATGTCTCGGCGTTCGTCGTCTCAGCGTCCGGTGAACTCCGGGGCCCGCTTCTGTTCGCGCGCGGCCCGGCCTTCCTGCAGATCCTCGCTGTTCCAGGCCGCCATCATCGCCGCCAGCCGCTCCTCCGGGACCTCATCGCGGGCACCGTCGCCGGTGAGCACCAGCTTGTAGTGGGCCAGGGTCAGCGGGGCGAACTCGGCGATGGTGGTCGCCCAGTGCTGCGCGTCGGTCAGGTCGCCGATGCGGTTGGCGAAACCCAGGTCGTAGGCGCGGTCGGCGGTGAGGGGATCACAGCCCATCAGCATGCCGCGTGCCATCCCCGCGCCGACCAGCGAGACCAGTCGCCGGATGGTCCACTCGTCCACGGCCACCCCGATCTTCGCCGCGGGGATTCCGGCCAGCGCACCGGGGTCCATGACCCGCAGATCCGCGACCATCGCCAACTGCAGTCCCGCGCCCAGCGCCGCACCGTTGAGGGCGGCGATCACCGGAATCGGCGTAGCCTCGATCTGCTGAAGCAATCCGACCAGTTTGTCCAGGAAGTCCTTGTCGTAGACGGGGCCCGACAGATCAGCGCCGGCGCTGAAGACCTCGCCCTGCCCGGTCAGCACGATCACCCGGCTGCCGGAGTCCACGGCGGCGGTGAAAGCCGCCGATAGCTGCTCCACCAGCTCCTCGTTCAGGGCGTTGCGCTTCTGCGGGCGCGCCAGTTCGATAGTGGTGACGGGGCCGGTGCTGCTGCTCACGATCATGGCAGCAGCGTACCGATCGCACCCGATCGTCGGGCCGGGTGGGTCAGGCGCCGAGCAGGTCGATCACGAAGATCAGCGTCTTGCCCGACAGCCGATGACCTCCTCCGGCCGGACCGTAGGCCAGTTCCGGCGGGACGACGAGCCGGCGGCGACCGCCGACCTTCATCCCGGGAATGCCTTCTTGCCAGCCCTGGATCAGCGCACCCAGCGGGAAGTTGGCGCTCTGGCCGCGATCCCACGACGAATCGAACTCCTCGCCGGTGTCGTATTCGACGCCGACGTAGTGGACGTCGACCATGCCTCCGGGCACCGCCTCGGCACCGTCGCCGATGATCAGATCGGTGATCTGCAGTTCGGTGGGCGCCGGGCCCTCGGGGAACTCGACCTCAGGCTTGTCACTCATGTTCAGCGATCCTCCATCGGGACGTAGTCCCGCTCGGTGTAGCCGGTGTACAGCTGGCGCGGGCGACCGATCTTGGTGGACGTGTCCTCGTGCATCTCACGCCAGTGCGCGATCCAGCCCGGGAGCCGACCCAACGCGAAGAGCACGGTGAACATCCGGGTCGGGAAGCCCATCGCCCGGTAGATGACGCCGGTGTAGAAGTCGACGTTCGGGTACAGGCGGCGCTCGATGAAGTAATCGTCGTTGAGGGCGACCTCTTCCAGACCCTTGGCGATGTCCAGGAGCGGATCGCTCACGCCCAGCGACTCGAGGATCTGGTCGGCGGTCTCCTTGACGATCGCCGCACGCGGATCGTAGTTCTTGTAGACGCGGTGCCCGAAGCCCATGAGCTTGACACCGTCTTCCTTGTTCTTGACCCGGCGCATGAACTCGGCGGTGTCACCGCCGCTGGTCTCGATATCCTCGAGCATCTCCAGCACGGCCTGATTCGCGCCGCCGTGCAGCGGACCCCACAGGGCGTTTATTCCCGCCGACACCGAGGTGAAGAGGTTGGCCTGCGAGGAGCCGACCAGACGCACCGTCGACGTCGAGCAGTTCTGCTCGTGGTCGGCGTGCAGGATGAACAGCATGTCCAGCGCCTTGGCGACCTCGGGGTTCACCTCGTAGGGCTCGGCCGGGAAGCCGAAGGTCAGGCGCAGGAAGTTCTCCACCAGACCCAGCGAGTTGTCCGGGTAGAGGAAGGGCTGGCCGACCGACTTCTTGTAGGCGTAGGCCGCGATCGTCGGCAGTTTGGCCAGCAGCCGGATGGTGGCCAGCTCCACCTGCGCGGGATCCTTCGGATCCAGGGAGTCGGGGTAGTACGCCGACAGCGCGTTGGCGGCCGAGGACACCACCGGCATCGGATGGGCGTTCCGCGGGAAGCCGTCGAAGAACCGCTTCAGATCCTCGTGCAGCAGCGTGTGCCGGCGGATCTTGTTGGTGAACACCTCGAGCTGCTCGGGGGTCGGCAGCTCACCGTAGATCAGCAGGTAGCTGACCTCGACGAAGGTCGACTTCTGCGCCAGCTGCTCGATCGGGTAGCCGCGGTAGCGCAGGATCCCCACATCACCGTCGATGTAGGTGATGTCCGACTTGGTCGCCGCCGTGTTGACGAAACCGCTGTCGAAGGTGGTCAGGCCGGTCTTGGCCAGAAACGGACCGAGACCGACCGAATCGCTGCCATCGGTGGCCTTGAGGATCGGCAGCTCCAACGAGCCTCCGGGGTACGTGAAAGTACCTGTCGCCTGATCGTCGGTCGTTGCTTTATCCGCGGACACACATACCCCTTAACTCGCGGTCTGACCAGCTGTCTGGTTACACGCTAGTCGGCTGTCGCTGATACCGCCCACCGAGGGTCCCTCAGTGAGACTTCTGCTCACTCATGCAGTCCGCTCAGCTTACCCACAGCAGCTAGATTTGGTGCCATGCGTGAGCTTCCGGCAGGCGATGACGCTGTGATCTTCGACTACTCCGCCGACACCGATCCACCGGCCGCGGCCGCACTGGCGGCCGCCGTCCTGCGGGCTGCTGCGAGCGCCGGTGAACTGATGCTCAGCGATGTGGTGCCGACCGCCGATGCGGTCCTGGTGCAGGCCCCGCCGGGCGCCGGTCTGGACCTGGGTGGGGTGCGGCGCATCCTCGCCCGGGCGCAACGGCCGGCCGGCGGTATCACGGCCGGTCCGCAGGTGCAGATTCCCGTCGTCTACGACGGCGCCGACCTGGACGAGGCGGCCGGTTGCGTCGGACTGACCGCGGCCGAGCTGGTCAGCGCGCACACCACCATCGTGTGGCGGGTGCAGTTCATGGGCTTCGCCCCCGGCTTCGGCTACCTGGTGCCGGTCGGCGGACCGCCCGCGGCACGGGCCGCCTTCGGAGCCTTGACCCGTCGCCGGCAGTCCCGCCCGGCGGTACCGCCCGGTGCGGTCGCCGCGGCCGCCGGCTACAGCGCCGTCTACCCCAGCGCCAGCCCCGGAGGCTGGTTTCTGTTGGGGCGCACCGACATCGGCCTCTGGGACGTCGAGGCGCAGCCGCCGGCCCTGCTGGCGGCCGGGGCCACGGTGAGGTTTCAGTGCGCAGACTGACCGTCTTGTCCGCCGGCCCCCTGGCCACCTTTCAGGACCTGGGCCGCCCCGGCTATGCGCACCTGGGTGTCCCCCTGTCGGGGGCGGCCGACCGCGGGGCCCTGCGGCAGGCGAACCGTCTGGTGGGCAACGCCGAATCGGCGGTCGCGGTCGAGACGACACTGGGCGGCTGGTCGGCGCGGGCCGAGGGTTTCACCGTGCTGGCGGTGACGGGCCCGGCGACGACGGTCCTGATCGACGGTCGCGGCGCCGGCAGTCACGCGGTCCTGGGGCTGCGGCCCGGCCAGGTGATCGAGGTACTCGCTCCGCCCCGGGGTCTGCGCAACTACATCGCGGTGCGCGGCGGTTTCGCGGCCCCGCGCACCTTGGGATCGGCCTCCACCGACACCCTCTCCGGGCTGGGCCCGCCACCGCTGCGGGCCGGTGACCTGCTGGCGGTGGCCAGCGAGGCCGGCGGCTGGCCGGTGCAGACCTTTGTTCCCGGCCCACCGCCCGCCCCGGCCGTGTACGAGCTGCAGGTGCGGCGCGGACCCCGTTTCGACGACCTGGCCGATCCGCGCGTACTCACCCGGGTCCGGTGGACGGTGAACCCGGCCAGCAACCGGATCGGGGTGCGCCTGGACGCCGGCGGCAGCGATACCGCACCGCGGCATCGGCCGGATCTGCCTGAACAGTCCTCCGAGGGGGTACCGCTGGGCGCGGTGCAGGTGCCGCCGAGCGGTCAGCCGGTGCTTTTTCTGGCCGATCATCCGGTGACCGGCGGCTATCCCGTTGCCGCGGTGCTGACCTCACAGGCTGTCGATCGCGCGGCCCAATTGGTGCCCGGGGACACGGTGCGGTTGCGGTTCTGACGGCGCCGCTCACACCGGATCGATCGGCTGCCCCGTGCGGGTGACGCGATAACGCCAGAACAGCGGGAAGGCCAGCGCCGCCACCACGGTGAGGATCACCGTCAGCACTCCACCGCCGGCGAAGGTGACCGCGGTGCCGACCATCGCCGCCGAACCACCGTGCGCCACATCGGCGATCCGGGGTCCACCGGCCACCACCACGATGAACACCCCCTGCAGACGCCCGCGGACATCATCACTGGCGGCGGCCTGCAGCATGGTCTGCCGGAACGCGGCCGAGGCCATATCCGCGGCGCCGCCGACGACCAGGGCGGTCACCACGATCGGCAGCACCGGGAACGGGGTGCCGTCGGCGAAGAAGAGCGCGCATCCGGCCACCGTGATCGACAGCCCCCAGACCACGATGGCGATCACCACCGCGCGGCCCTGCCGGCGCACCCCCGACACCCAGCCGGAGAAGATGCCGCCGAGCACCGCACCGAGCGGGATCGCGATGAACAGCAGCGCGAAGGCGATTCCCCCCTCGGTGGCTCCCCCGAAGCTCTCGTGGGCGATCTGCGGGAACAGTGCGCGCGGCATGCCGAAGATCATCGCGATCAGGTCGACGACGAAGGAGGCCAGCAGCACCGGGTGATGACGCAGATAGGCCAGGCCGTCGATCACCGACTTCAGGCCGGGCACCGATCGGCCGGTGGAACCCTCGGGAACCAGCGCAGGCAGCGCCAGGACCGCCCACAGCGTGGCCAGCAGCGACAGGGAGTCCACCAGGTACAGCAGCGCGAACCCGAGGACCGGGATCAGGGAGGCGCCGACCAGCGGTCCGGCGATGGCTCCGGCCTGCATCACGGTCATGTTCAGCGAGTTCGCCGCCGGCAACAGGTCGTCGTCCAGGATGCGCGGCAGCACCGCGGTCCGGGTGGGCTGATTCACCGCGAAGAATGCCTGCTGCACCGCGAACAGGCTCAGCAGCACCCAGACGTTGTTCCAGTCCGCGAATGCCTGCCACCAGAACAGCACCGCCGTCCCGATCAGACCCAGGGTGGTGACGATGAGGATCTTGCGGCGGTCGAAGACATCGGCCAGCGAGCCGCCCCACAGCCCGAAGACCACCAGCGGCACCAGCCCGAACAGACCGGTGAGCCCCACGTAGGCGGAGCTGCCGGTGATCACGTACACCTGCGCCGGCACGGCGACCACGGTCAGCTGGGCGCCGATGACGGTGACGATATTGGCCCACCACAGCCGCCGGAAGTAGACGTTGGCCAGCGGCCGGGTGTCGGCGAAGAGCCGGGCCATCTAGGGCTGTAGGCGCCGGGTGATCCAGCGGCCGTCGACGAACTGGGCCAGCGCCCGGTTGTGCAACCGGTCCGCGCGACCCTGCCAGAACTCCACCCGGTCGGGCACCAGCCGGTAGCCGCCCCACTCCGGCGGTACCGGCACCGGCGCCACACCGTCTGCCCCGCCGAATTCGGCGGCCACCGCGGCCGCCGCGGACTCCAGATCGTTGCGGGAGGCGATCGGCTCGGACTGCGCCGACGCCCGCCCCGACAGCTGCGAGCCGCGCGGACGGGAGTTCCAGTAGGCCTCGGTCTCGGCCCGATCGACCTTGTGGACGCGGCCGCGGAAATGCACCTGCCGCTCCATCGCGATCCACGGGAACGTCACCGAGGCAAGAGGATTGGCCGCCAATGCCCGCCCTTTGGCCGAGCTGTAGCCGGTGAAGAAGACGACGCCGTCGGCATCGGCCCCTTTGCATAGCACGGTGCGCGTGGCCGGAACACCCTCGTCGTCGACGGTGCCCAGCACCATCGCATTAGGCTCGGGAATCTGCGCGGCGACCGCCTCGGCGAGCCAGCGGGAGAACAGGTCGAGCCACGGCGGATCACCGGTCAGCCACGCCGGGTCCAAGTGTTCGGCGACACCGTCGGCGCCGGCGGTCGCCGGCGTTCCGTAGGGCACCCGCATCCCCGGCAGATCCAGTTCGTTGTTCATCGGAGTGATCCTACGACGCCCGTCGTCACCGTTGTGTCTCCCGCGGACCCGGAACCGGACGGTTCATCCGACATCACGGCGCGCGAACGACGCCGCCCCGGCGGTCAGCAGGACAGCGGCGATCGCCGTCAGCACGATGACCGGCGGCCAGCGCATCGATTCGGACGGAAGCATCGGTGCATGGCTGAACGGCGAAAGTCTCACCATCCAGTCCGGCAGGCCCAGGAACACCCCGATGATCGGCCCGGCCAGAAATGACACCGCCACCAGCGCCCAAGCGGCTGCGATCAGCCGCGTGGACAGTCCGTAGAAGAACAGCGCCCCGGCGACGATCACCATCGCGGCGGGCAGTTGTGCACCGGCCGCGGCGAAGGCATCGGCCGCGGTCGCCGCCCACGGCATTCCGGCCAGCCCGGCCGACAAGCTCACTGCAACCGCCGACCCGAACAGCACCACCGACGCACCGGCGAGTGCGCCCGCTGCCTGCACCGCTACATAGCGGGTGCGCGAGAGTGCGCCGGCCAGCAGCACTTCGGTCCGGCCCTGCTTCTCCTCGGCTCCCAGCCGACCGACCAGCATCACTCCCCCGGCCGCGGCGACCGCAGCCAGCATGGAGGTCATGACGGCGAGAAAAGCCGCGGCCAGCGCACCGCCGGTATCGGCGGCCACGAGTACCTCTTCGAGGATCTCGTTGCCCGCCGCGATCTGCTCGACCGACGGCAGGAGGGAGCCGACCACCAGGGCGTAGAGAGCGGTCACCGCCGTATAGGCCGCTATCGGCGCCGCCGTCAGCCGCGCCACGATGCGCGGCAGCGATCGCAGCCCAGGACCGGTCGCCGGACCCCGCCGCCGGGCGAACCAGCCCGAGCCGATATCGCGGTGGTGGGCGATCATCGCCGCGGCGAGCAGGCACGCTCCCAGCAGCGCCACCGCACCCAGCGCGAAGAGCAACCGGTCGGCGCCGAACGGATCCATCTCCTGCGCCCAGCCCATCGGCGAGAGCCAGCGCAGCCAGGCGGCCCCGGTGAGGACATCGGCCACCCCGCGCACCAGGTAGGCCCCCGTGACGACCGCGATCGAGACCAGATTGGCGGTGCGCGCACCCGCGGCGGCCTCGGCCGCGACCAGGGCGATGCCGATCGCCGCCAGACCCACGGTGAGGTACTGCACGAAGACCGTCACCAGGTCCAGCGCCGAACCGCCCCCGCCGATCAGCGGCAGCACGGTGACCAGCGACAGGAGCACCGCCGCACCGGTGATCTGCACCGTCGCCGCCAGCAGCGGAGCCAGGCGGCCGGTGTCCCCGGCCAGCAGCAGTTCGGTGCGCCCGCTCTCCTCCTCCCTGCGGGTCAGCCGGACCACCGCCATCGCGACACAGATCCCCAGCGCCGTCGTCATGAACGGCCCGGCCTGCCAGGTCGCCATCGCCGCCACCGAGTCGTGATGCTCGAGCGGTCCGAGCAGGAAGACGTAGGCGGTGTTCGCGGCGGTTCCGGCCGGCGCCGCTTCGCGGGCCTCCTCGGTGGCGTAGGTGGACACCGTCGTGGCCTGATTGATGATCGCGATCACGGCGAACGAGACCAGCGTGATCGGACCGATGTACCGATCCCGCCGCAGCCCCAGCCCCAGCAACCGGGTCCAGCCGGCGACTGCCCTCACCGTGCGGCGGCCGAATACGTGTGCAGGAACAGCTCTTCCAGGCTCGGCGGCTCGATCGACAGCGTCCGGGGCGCCAGATCGGCGAGCAGCCCGGCCACCCGGCCCAAGTGATCGGCGTCCACGGTGAACCTCGCCTCGATCCGCGCCTGCCGCACCGGCGCCGTCTGCAAGTCGTGTACCCAGTCGGTGGCGGCCAGCCGTTGGCGTGCCGCGGCCGGCACGGTGGCCACCACCCGCGAGCGGCGCAGATGCCGCAGCTGGTCGAGCGTCCCCGCCTGCACCGTCCTGCCCTCGGCGATGAGGGTGACGGTGGTACAGAGCTGCTCCACCTCGGCGAGCAGATGCGAGGACATCAGGACCGCGGCACCGTCCTCGGCCCGCGCGCGGACCTCCTCGATGAACATGCGCGTCATCACCGGATCCAGGCCGCTGGTGGGTTCGTCCAGCAGGAGCAGATCGCAGGGGGCGGCGAGCGCGGCGATGATCGCGACCTTCTGCCGGTTGCCCTTCGAGTAGGCATCGGTCTTCTTCGTCGGGTCCAGGGCGAACCGCTCGATCAGCTCATCGCGGCGGGTGCTCGCCGAGTCGGCGACGCCCCGTACCGACAGGAGCAGGTCGATGCATTCCCCGCCGGTCAGCTGCGGCCACAGCGCCACATCGCCGGGCACATAGGCCAGCCGGCGGTGGATCTGCACCGCATCGCGCCGGGGCTCGCCGCCGAATACCCGGACGGTGCCCGCGTCGTAGCGCAGCAGTCCCAGCAGCACCCGGATCACCGTCGATTTACCCGAGCCGTTGGGCCCGAGGAAACCGGTGATCGCCCCGGCCGGCACCCGCAGATCCAGCCCGTCGACCGCCACGAACTTCCCGAAGTGCTTCACCAGGCCCGATACCTCGATCACGTCAGCTGCACCCATGGGTCCAGTCTCGCCGACTCCCGGCCGGGTGCGCTGCAGGTCACAGAAGTAAACTGTTCGACTATGACCGATACGCAGATCACCCTGCCCGCCGAACTCCTGCCCACCGACGGCCGCTTCGGCTGCGGTCCGTCCAAGGTCCGCGCCGAGCAGATTCAGGCCGTCGTCGACGGCGGCACCTCGATCATGGGCACCAGCCACCGCCAGTCCGCGGTCAAGAACGTGGTCGGCGACATCCGGGCCGGACTGAGCGAGCTGTTCGCCCTTCCCGAGGGCTACCAGGTGGTCCTGTCCAACGGCGGCACGACCGCCTTCTGGGATGCCGCCGCATTCGGTCTGGTCCGCGAGCGCACCCTGAACCTGACCTACGGCGAATTCTCGTCCAAGTTCGCCGCCGTCACCAAGAAGGCTCCGTTCCTGGCCGACCCGACGGTGATCTCCACCGAACCGGGTACCGCGCCGGATCCGGCGTCGATCACCGCCGCCGATGTCGAGGGCGTCGACCTGATCGGCTGGGCACAGAACGAGACCTCCACCGGTGTCTCGGTGCCGGTGCTGCGCCCCGGTGTCGCCGGTGACGCCCTGATCGCCATCGACGCCACCTCCGGCGCCGGCGGCCTGCCGGTCGATATCGCCGCCACCGATGTCTACTACTTCGCTCCGCAGAAGAGTTTCGCCTCCGACGGCGGCCTGTGGGTCGCGATCATGAGCCCGGCCGCCCTCGAGCGGATCGCGCAGATCGAGGCCAGCGGCCGCTGGTGCCCGGAGTTCCTGTCGCTGCCGACCGCCGTCGACAACAGCAGCAAGAACCAGACGTACAACACTCCGGCCGTCGCCTCCCTGATCCTGCTGAAGAATCAGATCGACTGGATGAACGGCAACGGCGGTCTCGACTGGTGCGTTCAGCGGACCGCCGATTCGAGTTCACGCCTCTACGGCTGGGCCGAGGCCAGCGAATTCGCCACCCCGTTCGCCGATCCCGAGCATCGCAGCCAGGTGGTCGGCACCATCGATTTCAACGACGACGTCGATGCCGCCGCAGTCGCCAAGACCCTGCGCGCCAACGAGATCGTGGATACCGAGCCGTACCGCAAGCTGGGCCGTAATCAGCTCCGCATCGGCATGTTCCCGGCCATCGATCCGGCCGACATCACCAAGCTGACCGACTCGATCGACTACATCGTCGAACGCCTCTGACGCGTCTGACTGATCAGCCGCCACAGCCGCCACTCGAGCACCGCGGGCGGCTGATCAGTGCTTTTGCCGCGTGTCCACCCTGCGGACGCCGCCGGTTCCGTTAGGGTTGGGTCAACCCGCTCTCGGGAACGGATCGACCCCGCCGAAGGAGGATCGGATGCGCGAACTCGAGGTGTCACGCGTCGAGTCGGATGGGCAGTGGGTGATCTGTGTCGATCCGGAGACCGAGGAGCACTTCCGGATTCGCGTCGACGACGAGCTGCGTACCGCGGTGCGGCCGGACCGCGGCGAACCAGTTCCGGTCCCGTCGCCCGGTG
This sequence comes from Gordonia hirsuta DSM 44140 = NBRC 16056, assembly GCF_000333015.1. Taxonomy (GTDB): domain Bacteria; phylum Actinomycetota; class Actinomycetes; order Mycobacteriales; family Mycobacteriaceae; genus Gordonia; species Gordonia hirsuta. The sequence goes on from NZ_BANT01000021.1 coordinate 23,454, forward strand.
ACGCGGCCCTGCGTCCCCGGGAGATCCAGTCCCGTATCCGTGCGGGCGCCTCAGTGGAGGAACTCGCCGAGATGGCCGGTGTCTCCCCCGCCAAGATCGATCGCTACGCCCACCCGGTGCTGCTCGAACGGGCCCGCGCCGCCGAACTGGCCCGGGCCTCTCACCCGCTGACCATGGACGGGCCGAGCCTGGCCACCTTGGGCGAGCTGGTCGCCGAATGCATGGTCCTGCGCGGCAACGTCCCCGCCGACGCCCGATGGGACTCCTGGAAGGCCGAAGACGGACACTGGATGATCCAGCTGTCGTTCCACGACGGCCACATCGAGAACTTCGCGCATTGGCGCTTCCGGCCCGGTGCCCACGGCGGCACCACCGATCCGGTCGACGAACTCGGCGTGGAACTGACCGACCCCGAACTGGCCCGGGCCGCGCGCCGCACCCGCCTGACCGCGGTCCCCACGCCGGTCCCGGCCGATTCGCGCGGTGAGGTCCGGCCCGAGGGGCACACCGAGTTCACCGTCGATGCCGACGCATTGATCGACGCCCAGCAGGCGCAGCCGGAAGCGGCAACCACCCCGCGCCGTCCGGCACCCATGCCGCCGCCGATTCCGCGACCGGCCCCGGCGGCAGAGTCCGAAACCCCCGGGCCCGCGCCGCTCGACGACGCCCTGGACCTGGAGTTCCCCTCCCCGTCCCCCGTTCCAGAGGAACCCGCCCCGGCCGCTCCCCCGGCTCCGCCCGATCCCGCGGTCCCGCCGACCGCCCACGCGACCGAGCCACAGGAACAGGCGCCGTCCTCGCGCCCCGCGGTCCCCTCGCCGCGGGACCTGGCCGACCGTCAGCGGCCGGCGAGCAGTCCGGAGCACACCAGCGCCAGCCGTCACCGGGCCAAGCGGGGTAAGAAGCCCGCGGTACCCGCATGGGAAGACGTCCTGCTGGGTGTGCGCGCCCACCCCGACGACTGAGGTCACGCGGTCAGCGGCGGGCCCGCTCGTAGAAGGCGATGGCCGCCGCGGTGGCCACGTTCAGCGAATCGGTGTCCCGGCTCATCGGGATGGCAGCGCGCACATCACATCGGCGCATCGTGTCCTCGGCCAGCCCGGGTCCCTCGGCGCCGACCAGAAACGCCGTCTTCGCCTCGGTCACCGCTTCGGTGAGCGGCACCGCGCCCGCATCCGGGGTGAGCGCCACCAGGGTGAAGCCCGCGTCCGACAGCAGCCCCAGATCCTGGGGCCACTCCCGGCTGCTCGCGAACGGCACCCGCAGAACATGGCCCATCGATACGCGGATGCTTCTGCGGTACAGCGGGTCCGCGCAACCGCCGCCGACGATCACCGCGTCCACCCCGAGTCCGGCGGCATTGCGGAAGATGCTGCCGATGTTCTCGTGATCGTTCACCCCTTCCAGGACCACGACGGTCCGCACCCGGGCATCGATCACCCCGGCCACGGTCAGCGGTGCGGGCCGGTGCGCCACCCCCAGGACCCCGCGGTTGAGGTGGAAGCCGACGATCTGCTCCATCACCGCCGGGTCGACGCGGTAGAAGGGCACCGCCGCCGGGCCCGCTGCCAGGACCCCGGCCCCGATCAACCGACTCAACCGTTTGTCGACGCCGAGGAAGGCGTGCGGGGAGAACCGGGACCCGGCCATCCGCGCCACCACGCTCACCCCCTCGGCGACCACCAGACCCCGGCCCGTCCGGCCACCGGGCAGGACCGTCAGATCCGGTCGCCGCGTCGAGGAGTTCAAGTCCCGGAAATCGTCGACACGCCGATCGTGCGGTGCGGTGATGTCGATGATCTCGACGGGCAGGGGCTGGTGCACCAGACCACTTTGGCAGACTCGTTACGGTGAATACCCCCTCGCCCCTGCAGCCCCGTCTCGCCCGGTACGAGGACTGGCCCGAGATCATCACCGTCGATGCGCGCAGTTTCGCGTTGCCGGCCCCGCTCCCCGAGGCCGAGATCGCCGAGTTCCGGGCCAAGGTCGCCGGTGCGCTCGTCGTCCGCGATGAGGGCTCAGACGGTGATCCCCTGGTGGCGGTCTCGCTCTACCACGAGCTGCCCGTCACCGTGCCCGGCGGCGCGGCGCTGACCAGCGCCGGACTGTCCTGGGTGTCGGTCACGGCGACGCATCGGCGGCGCGGACTGCTGCGGCGCATGCTGACCGACCAGTTCGCGATGTGGCGCGAGGCGGGATTGCCCATCGCCACGCTCACCGCCTCCGAGGGCGGGATCTATGAGCGCTTCGGCTTCGGTCCGGCGTGCTTCGCGCACAGTGTGGCCATCGCCCCGACGGCCGTCGACTGGCGCACCCCGGCCCCGGCGGATTCGCGGGTGCGTTACGGCACTCGCGAGCAGATCGCGCAGCAGATCCCCGAACTGCATGCACGCTGGGCCCGGACCCGCCCGGGTGCCATCGGGCGGCCGGCGACCTGGTGGCCGTCGATTCTGGCCGACCGCGGTTTCCGGCGGAACTCCCAGACCTCCGATCTCTACTATCTGCTGCACCGCGACGGCTACGCCGCGTACCGGCTCGATGCCCGCGAGATGAGCGCCACGGTCGAGGAGTTCTGTGCCGTCACACCGCAGGCGCACACCGATCTGTGGCGGGTGCTGACCGGGCTGGACCTGGTGACCTCGATCAGCGCGAAGGTGCCGGTCGACGACACGTTGCCGCTGGAACTGCGCAACGCCCGGGCCGTGCAGATCAACGGCCGCAGCGATGAGCTGTGGGTGTCCCTGCTGGACGTGCCCGCCGCACTGGCCGCCCGCACCTACGGGGCCGACGGGACCATCATGCTGACGGTCACCGACGGCTGGGCCGGCCGCGACGGCGAGTACCTGCTGACGGTGACCGACGGCCAGGCCACCGTCGACACCGCCACCGTCCCGGCCGATGCCCTTCCAGCGGTGCCGCGGGCGGAGTTGAGCGTCTCGGTGCTGTCGTCGATGTACACCGGCGGGATCCCCGCGCGGCAGTTCGCCGCCGCCGGGCGGATCCGGGCCGACGACGAGGCGATCGCGCTACTGGATGCCATGTTCGCGACCAGCCGGGCCCCGTTCGCCGGCACTTATTTCTGACCCCGGTTTTCTGATCCCAGCCGTTGCCGGTCCCGGGCCGGTGCGGGTTCCGGGCCGTTGCCGAGTCCGGTGGCCTGCGCCGTCAGGTGATCAGATCGGAGATCGGGCCGCGCGCGAAGTAGATCACGAACAGCGCGGCCACCATCCAGAGCAGCGGATGGACGCTGCGCCATCGGCCGCGTGCGGCCGCCAGCACCACCCAGGTGATGAAGCCGACCCCGATACCGTTGGCGATCGAGTAGGTGAACGGCATGATGACGATCGTCAGGAAGGCCGGCAGGGCGTAGTCGAACCGGGCGAAATCGATATCGCGCACCTGCGCCATCATCAGCGCGCCGACGACCACCAGGGCCGGGGTCACCGCCTCCATCGGGACGATCTCGTACAGCGGGGTGAAGAACATGGCGATCAGGAACAGCAGACCGGTCACCACATTGGCCAGACCGGTCCGCGCGCCCTCGGCGACACCGGCGGCCGATTCGACGAAGACCGTGTTCGACGACGCCGAGGCACCGCCGCCGACGATGGCACCGGCACCCTCGACCACCAGGCCCTTGCCGATTCCCGGCAGGTTGCCCTTCGCATCGGTCAGGCCGCCTTCTTTGCCGACGCCGGTCATCGTGCCCATGGCATCGAAGAAGTTCGACAGCACCAGGGTGAACACGAAGATGCCGGCCACCAGTACCCCGACATGTTCCAGTGCACCGATCAGATCCACCTGCCCCACCAGTGACAGGTCCGGCAGACTGAACAGGCTGTCGGGTTTGCCCGGCACGTTCATCGCCCAGCCGCCGGAGCGGTCCTGCGCCGAACCCAGCCCCCACACCGCTTCGACGATCAGCGAGACCACCGTCATGATCACGATGCCGATCAGCAGTGCGCCGGGGATGCGGCGCACCGTCAGCACGGCCATCAGCAGCACCCCGATCACGAAGATCAGCGTCGGGACGGTGGCGATGGAGCCGTCCACGCCCAGCTGCACCGGCGGACCGCCGGGGGTGCGGCTGACGAATCCGGAGTCGACCAGACCGATGAACGCGATAAAGGCGCCGATGCCGGCCGCGATCGCCGACTTCAGTTCCGGCGGCACCGCATTGAACACCGCCGTCCGCAGGCCGGTCAGTCCCAGGACCACGATGATGATGCCGTCGATCACCACCAGGCCCATCGCTGCCGGCCAGCTCATCGTCGGGGCGATGGTGACCGCCAGCAGGCTGTTGATGCCCAGCCCGGCGGCGATGGCGAACGGGAAGTTCGCGATCAGGCCCATCAGCATGGTCATCACTCCGGCCACCAGCGCGGTGACCGCCGCCACCTGCCCGGCCGGCAGGAACCCGCCGGTCACGTCGAGGTTGCGGTCGACCCCGGCCATACCGCCGATGATGATCGGGTTGAGCACCACGATGTAGGCCATCGTGAAGAAGGTGACCAGGCCACCGCGGACCTCACGCCCATAGGTGGAGCCGCGCTGGCCGATCTTGAAGAATCGTGCGACCGCGCCGGTGTCCGGGCGCACGCCCGGCCGTTCTTCGGTGACGGTCACCGGCTCGTTGGTGTCACTCATGCGCCGAGGGTCCTTGCCTGCTCGTCTACCGAACATCCGAGGGGAGGGTCGGGGGTACCGAAGGAGAAGCTACCGTAGCAGCATGGCCGACCCCACCGAAGTCCCCGAGTTGCCCGCCCGGCTGCGCGCCCCCGCACCGGTGATCGTGGCCGGGATGGTGGCGTGGCTGGTGGCCACCGTCGTGGTCGCCGCCACCGGAATCGGCCCGGACCGCGCGCTGAGCGTCTGCCTGGTCGGGCTGGCCGTCGGGGTTCTGGGCACGGTGATCGTGCTGGTGCAGCAGGCCGCGGTGAACCGCGGCAGCCGCGGCGCCCAGGAAGGGCTCGACCGCAGCTAGCGTCGGGTCTTGGCCGCCACCGAAGCCTGCGCCGTGCGCATCCGGACCCAGCGTCCGATCTGCTGGTGGACGAACAGGCAGACGCCGACCCAGATCAGGCCCAGGAGCCAGCCCAGCAGGACGTCGGACATCCAGTGGGCACCCAGATAGACCCGGGACAGTCCGATCAGCACGATCAGCACCGGCGCAGCCAGCAGCACTGCGGGCCGGGCCCGCACCGACGGATACAGCTGGAACAGGATCATCGCGGTGAGTCCGAGGACCACCGTCGACATCATCGCGTGCCCGGACGGCAACGACAGTCCGTCGACGTCGATCAATCGCTCGTGCACGGGCGGCCGTGATCGGCCCAGCACCCGTTTGAGCACAGCCATCATCAGATACCCGGACAGGCCGCCGAAGACGATCAGGGCGGCCAGATCGATCCGCTCCATCAGCCAGGCCGCCACGAACACCGCGATCACCACCAGGGTCAGCGTCAGGGTGTCCCCGAGCACGGTGATCATCTGCCACAGGGAGTTCCACGGCTCCGCGCGGATCGTCACCACCCAATCGGTGACGCTCGGGTCGAAGACGAAGGGCGAGACGCTCACGGCACTTACCGTACCGAGCTTTGCAGGTGCAGTGCGCCCGCCTCGTCGACCCAGCGGCTGACGCGATGGCGTCGTTCGTGCCTATCGGACCGGCCGGCGGCGGCCTCGCGGTCGTCGAAGACGGCGACCACCAGCTCGTCGTGCACCAGCACCGGACCGGCCGCCTCCCAGCCGGCGGCGGCCAGCAGAGCCAGCACCTGCGCGGAATCGGGGTCGGCGGGCCGCCCGGCCGAGACCACCTGCGCCGACAGCACCTGCGAGGCGAGCGGCAGGTCGGCCAGGGCCGCCAATCGCGCCGCACTTTCGGGCTCCGGCAGCGGTCCGGCCAGCACGGCGTCGCGCGGGGACACCACCGGCACCCACCACGGGGCATCGATCACCACCGTCGCCGCGGTGACCTCGGCGACGTCCCCGGACAGGGTGCGGACGGCCGCGGGCGGATCCACCTCGTCCAGACCGAAGCGGCCCTGCCGGTACGCCGCGACCAGGGCGCCGTGGGCCCGGGCGGCGACCCCGGCGGCGATCTCGCGTTGCGGATCGGCCAGCGCCGCCAGCCACGCTCGCGCATCGGCGCCGTCGTCGGGTCCGGTGCCGGCCACCAGTGCACGCAACCGGTCGGCCGCCGGATGGTTCAGTGCCGGGAACAGTCCGGCCCACCGGTCGTCCTCGGGATGGCGGTGATTACGCAGCGCCAGACCGTCGACGACGGCGAAGCGGCGCAGCCACCAGCCGGTGTAGCCGTCGGGGTCGGCCAGGTCCACGGCCGGATCGGGATCGTCGGCCAGCATCGTCAGCGCCTGCGGCCACCGCGCCGGATCCACCAGGTCCAGATCCCGCACCGCATGCAGGGTCTCCGGCGGCGTGCCCATCGCGTCCCACCACTGCCCCTGGCGGTCCAGATCGTGTTCGGGAGCGGTCGGCAGATGTTCACTGACCGCGGTGAAAGCCCAGCCGGCGCCGGCCCGGCGCAGCGCCTGCACGCCGTAGGCGTCGACGACGGCCTCGGCGACGGTGTGCAGCTCCTCGTCGTCGTACAGGACCTCCCGCAGCGGACTGCCCGGGAGCAGGAGCTCGTCGACCGGGTACACCCGGCCGTCGCCGGCCGGCACCCGCAGCAGACCCAGCCAGGGCGGCACCGGCGGCGTGTCCTCGGCGGCGCCGAGCAGTGTCAGGACCGCGTCGGCCAGTTCCTCGTGGACCTCGTCGTCACCGTCCTCCAGCAGCTGCCGCAGGGCCGGATCGGTCAGCACCTCCTCGAGGGTCACCCGGCGCAGGCCCAGTCGCGACAGCAGTGGCCGCAGCGCGTGCGGATCGGCCACCGGCAGCCAGTCCAGCCGGACACCGGCCGCGGCCGGCAGGTCGAGGGTCGACAGGCCGCGCACCCCGCGGTGCAGTCGGCCGTCGGTGCGGGGCACCGGCAGGGCGCCCAGCTCCTCGAGGGCTTCGGCACCCACCGCCAACGGGTCGAGAGCCTCGTAGAGACTCCCCCACCAGTCCGGGTCGTGGTCGGCGCCGGCGAG
>NZ_BANT01000020.1 GCF_000333015.1 Gordonia hirsuta DSM 44140 = NBRC 16056
GGCTGCGGCGGCGGGCCGTACGTGGCATGGCCGAACGGCGGCTGCGGATCGCTGCCGTGCGGATCCCTGGTGTCCGGATCTCCACTGTCCGGATCACTGCTGTTCGGGTCGTTGTCGGATCCCCGGTTGATCATGGTGATCACCCTAGAAGATGTTCCTGTGAGTCGGCTCAGGGCATCCTGCGGGACAGCTGGCGGTCCGGTTCCCGACCGGCCGGCGCGACTATCGGCGCACCAGGGTCGGCTCGGGTTCGGTGTGCACGGGGCTGCCGGGCAGCCGCATCCGGATCAGCGCGCCGCCCTGGCTGGACTGCTCGGCCCACACGGTGCCGCCGAGCCGGACCACCACCTGCCGCACGATCGCCAGACCCAGCCCCGAGCCGGGCATCGAGCGGGTGGCCGTGGCCCGGTAGAACCGTTCGAAGATCAGTTCGCGGTCCTCCGGTGGGATGCCGGGACCGGCGTCGGCGACGCTCAGCTCGGCGGTCTGCGGTCCGGTCTGCACCAGGACCACCTCCACCACGCGCCCGGGCGGGCTCCACTTGGCGGCGTTGTCCAGCACATTGAGGACGGCCCGGGACAGTCCGGCGGCCTCGCCGTAGACGAACCACGGCTGGGCGGTCACCGCGAAGTCGATGTCGGCGCGACGTCGTCGCACCCGGGCCAGGGTCTCGTCGAGGATCTCCAGCAGATCGCACTCTTCGAAGATCGCGTCGTGCGAATCGGCCCGGGCCAGGTCCACCAGATCCCCGACCAGGGTCGACAGCTCCTCGACCTGGGCCATCACATCCGAACGCAGCTCCACCATGTCGGTGGCCGGGATCTGCGGGGCGCCCGGCTCGGAGGCGGCGATCAGCAGTTCCAGGTTGGTGCGCAGCGAGGTGAGCGGGGTCTTGAGCTCGTGTCCGGCGTCGGCGACCAGCCGTGCCTGCCGATCACGGGATTCGGCCAGGGCGGTCAGCATGGCGTTGAACGACTCGGTCAGCCGCGCCGTCTCGTCGGTGCCGGTCACCGGGATGGGCCGCAGATCCTGGGTCTTGGCCACGTGTTCGACGGCTTCGGTGAGCCGGCCGACCGGGCGCAGACCGCCGCGGGCCACCACGGTTCCGGCGACCGCGGCGAAGGCCACCCCCAGACCACCGGCCAGCAGCAGGACCGACGCCAGCCGTTTGAGGATCGCATCGGTGCGGTTGAGGCTCTGCGCGATGATCAGGGTGTTGCCGTCGGGCAGCTTGCGGGCCAGCACCCGCTGGTTGTCGGTGGTGCGCAGACTCTGGTTCTTGCTGCCGTACTCGTAGGGTGCGGCGGTCAGATTGCGTTCGATGTCTTCGAAGGGGACGTCGCCGACCTTGTAGGCCAGACCGTCCGGCTGCACCAGAGCGATCGTCATATTGGTCGAGTAGACGCTGCCGGTGATCAGCTTCGGATTCGCGGCCAGCTGTCCGGTCTCGGCCACCGCGGTCAGGCCGTCGGCGCGCACCTCGAGCTGGGTGTCGACCTCCTGGTACAGCGCCCGGGAGACGAAGATGTAGGTGGCCCCGGCCATCAGCATCGCCGACAACAGAACCAGGGCCGCCGCCAGTACCGCCACCCGGGTCCGCAGTGACACGGTCCGGGTCAGCGCGGTCGGTTCACGCACTGCGCATCACGGCGCACTTTCGCGCAGCACGTAGCCGACGCCGCGCACGGTGTGGATCAACCGGGACTCCCCCTCGGCTTCGGTCTTGCGGCGCAGATAGCCGATGTACACCTCGAGGGCGTTGCCGGAGGTCGGGAAGTCGTACCCCCAGACCTCCTCGAGGATCCGGCTGCGGGTGAGCACCCGGCGCGGATTGGCCATGAGCATCTCCAGCAGCGCGAACTCGGTGCGGGTCAGGCTGATCGGCCGTTCGCCGCGGAACACCTCGCGGGTCACCGGATCCAGGGTCAGATCCTCGAAGGCCACCGCCTCCGAGTCGTCACCGTCCTCGCGGGCGGTGCGCCGCGACAGGGCGCGCAGCCGCGCCAGCAACTCCTCCATCGCGAACGGCTTGGGCAGATAGTCGTCGGCGCCGGCGTCCAGTCCGGCGACCCGCTCGGACACCGAGTCGCGGGCGGTGAGCACCAGGATCGGGATGTCGTCGCCGGCCGACCGCAGCCGTCGGCACACCTCGAGCCCGTCCAGGCGCGGCATCATCACATCCAGCACCAGCATCTCGGGCCGGTCGGCCACGATCTTCTCGAGCGCTTCGAGGCCGTCGCCGGCCGTCTCCACGGTGTACCCGTTGAAGGTGAGCGATCGCCGCAGCGACTCCCGGACGGCCCGGTCGTCGTCGACCACAAGAATGCGCATGCCTACAGTCTTAACCCCGGAAGGTAAGAAGGCGCTGAGGGGCGCGCCCTATTCAGATGGGTTCTTCGGCCGATTCGAGCTTTTCGTCCGGATCGGTGAACTCGTCGTCGGTCTCCGATTCGCGCACCGCGGCCCGGGCCTGAGCCTCCGCCTCGGCCCGCACGCGAGCTTCCTGTTCCTCGATCTTGTGCTCCTTGTGCTTCTCGAACGTGCGCTCCCCTAGTGTTGCGGTCGGACTGTCGACGCCCGGAACATCGGACGTGCCTCGAGCCTACGTCGGACCGCTCAGCGACGACGTCGTCCCGCCGCCCCGAGCATCTCGGAGACTTCGGTGAACTTGACCCGCGGGCGGCCCTGTTGGGCACCCTTCTGCCGTTCCCGGCGGTCGATCGCCCGGATCCCGCGGTAGCCCACCACCGTACGACGGCGGCGGCGCAGCAGCTCGTCGAAGGCCTCCGGCGGGCTCACCGGCCGGTCGAGCCGCTCGGCGGCGGCATCGTCGATGAACCTCTCCACCGTCTGGATCGCCTGCAGCTTATTGGCGCCGATCCCGCCGGTGGAGCCGCGTCCGGCCCAGCCGAGTACATAGACACCCGGCAGCGGCGCGGCATCGCCGCCGTCCGGGTCGATCATCCGGCCGCCGTCGTTGGGGAAGTGTCCGGCCCGGTGGTCGAACGGCAGCCCGCCGATCGGCGCCGCCCGGTAGCCGATGGAGCGCACCAGCAGGTCCGTGGCGATCGGATACTCCCGCCCGCCGGTGGACGCGGTGACCTCCTGTACGCGTTCGTCACCGCCGGCACGGACCGGGGTGGTGTGGAACAGGAAGACGATGCGGCGCCGGCCCGGATCGGCCGGCCCGGACAGATCCGGCAGCGGACCGTCGGCGTCGTCGTACCCCTCCACCTGGACGCCCGGGATCACCGACAGCGCCCGGTATTCGGCAGAGGTGTAGGCGGCCTGGTCCTGGCCGCGCCGGCCCAGCAGCACAACCTCGTGGACGTCCTGGCGCCGCAGCAATTCCAGTGCCCGGTCGGCGATATCGGTCACGGCCAGCAGTTCCGGCGGGGACACCAGGATGCGGGCGATGTCCAGGGCCACGTTGCCGGTGCCGACGATCACCGCACGGCCGCTGCCGTCGGCGACGATCTCGATCCCGTCGGCCCCGGGAACCGCGTTGTACCAGGCGACCAGGTCGGTCGCCGAGGTCGAACCGGGCAGATCCTCCCCCTCGATCCCGAGGGTGCGGGACTGCGCGGCACCCACGGCGTAGAAGACGGCGTCGAAGTGCTCGGCCAATTCGGCCGGAGTGATCTGGCCGGCGGCGACATCGTCGCCCACCTCCACATTGGTGGCCATGGTGACCCGAGGATCGCGGTAGAGCAGGTCGAAGGTGCGCATCACGTCTTTGGTGCTCGGATGATCCGGTGCCACCCCGGCGCGCACCAGGCCGCCGGGTGTCGGCAGCTTGTCGATCACCGTGACCGCGGCACGCGTGCGGTTCAGCAGGGTGCGCAGTGCGTAGCCGCCGGACGGGCCGGTGCCGACCACCGCCACCCGCAGTCCCTCGGGCAGGCGCGGCAGTTCGGGGTAGACCACCTCCGACCAGCCCGACGAGATCTGCGGATTGTCCCGGTAGTAGTCGGCGTTGATCTCGATGAAGATCCGGTCCCGCGGACTGAGCCGGTCGGCCGGGAAGATCGCGTTGACCGGGCAGGCGTCCGCGCAGGCGCCACAGTCGATGCAGGCCTCCGGATCGACGTGCAGGATGTCGGAGGTGCCGAAACCCGGTTCGTCGGGGGTCGGGTGGATGCAGTTGACCGGGCACACCGCCACGCACGCGGCGTCGCTGCAGCACGACTGGGTGATGACGTAGGCCATGGCGCCGCCTCAGATCATGTGAACCTTGCGGTAGTACCGCAAAGCCGGCTTGGTGAGCAGCCCCATCTCGTCGAGGAACTCCATCAGGTGGATGCAACTGCTGCGGATCATCGAGTGGTAGTGCTCGTTGCCGGCGGCCTCCCGGCGCGCCCGGGACACGTCCAGGCCGGCGTCGGCGTAGGCCTGCGGCTGCACCAGACTCGAGACGATGAGATAGGCGCCCACCGAGATCAGCAGGGCGCTGGAGTGGCGGCGCGCGGCACTGATCCCCTTCATCGACTCCCGGACCTCTTCGCGCGCGAACTTCATGTGCCGCGCCTCTTCCAGGACGTGGATCTCGTTGACGGTGCGGATGAACGGCAGCACGCGCTCGTCGCGCATGCAGCCGCGCTGGAAGACGTCGAGGATCTCTTCGGCGACCAGGATGCCGGCGTAGGCGACCTCGTCGCGCGCCAGCACACCGAAGTGCTTACCCGCCCGGCCGATACGCGGGTGCGGACGGTAGCTCTTGCCGACCATCTTCTCCGAGGCCTTGGCGAACATGAGGCTGTGGCGGCATTCGTCGGCGATCTCGACCAGCGCGAACTGGAACTCCGGGCTGTGATAATCACCCAGGTACTGATCGCGGATGACCATCTCCTGCAGGATCATCTCGAACCAGATGCCGATGCACATGATCGAGGCGAACTCGTGACGGGTCAGCGAGATCTGCTGCTCCTGCGTCATCTCGTTCCAGTAGTCGGTGCCGTACAGCGAACTCCACTCGGGGCTGCAGCCGTACTTGTCCGGCTCCATCGGCAGCGACCAGTCGATCTCGGTCATCGCATTGCGCGAGAGACGGGCGGCCGAGGCCAGCAGGCGCTCGGAGACCTCGTTCGGGCCGGAGTCCTGCAGACTCACCACGTTGTCGGGGACCTCAGTCAGACCCTGAGGGTCCAGTGCGGCGGTCATCGTCCTCACTCCTCCGTAGAGCAGAATTATTACAACGATCAATGTCAACGTTAGGCCAGGCTTGCGGGGTTGTAAACAGTCTGGAAATCTTACCGACGGGTAACTACCAGCGGAGAAGACGTCTCCGCAGGTCAGAGCGGAGGAATGCCATGCCATCGATCTTCATCTCCGGAGGGGCCGCAGGGATCGGCCTGGCCACCGCCGAACGCTTCGCTGCCGAGGGCTGGACCGTCGGTGTCTACGACATCAACGACCAGGCACTGGCCGCGGTCGCCGAAGCCCATCCCGAGATGATCACCGGCCGGCTGGACGTGACCGACGCCGAGCAGTGGGAGCGCGCGCTGGCCGAGTTCACCGCCCACACCGGCGGCACCCTGGACGTCCTCGACAACAACGCCGGCATCCTGATCTCCGGCGACCTGGCCGCGCTGAGCCCGGCCCAGGTGAAGGCACAGATCGACATCGATGCCCTCGGCGTCGCACTGGGCGCCCAGGCCGCTCACCCGTACCTGAAGGCCACGGCCGGCTCGCATCTGGTCAACATCGCCTCGGCGTCGGCGATCTACGGCCAGCCCGGCATCGCCGTCTACAGCGCCACCAAGTTCTTCGTCGCCGGCTTCACCGAGGCCCTGGAGCTGGAGTGGCAGGCCGACGACATCCGCGTGGTCTCGATCTGGCCGCTGTGGGCCAAGACGGCACTGGCCGAGACCGACGCCAAATCGACCAAGACCTTGGGCGTGCGGCTGACCCCGCAGGACGTCGCCGAGAAGATCTGGGAATCGGTGCACCCCAACACCCTCGACCGGCTGACCCGGCGCACCAGCTACTCGGTGGGCACCCAGACCACCGTCCTGGGCAACGCCTCCAAGTTCATCCCCAACAGCGTCTCGCGAGCGGTGAACAAGCTGCTCTCGCAGTAGTTCTGTCCAGATACGAAGAACCGCGAACGACGAGGACGTCGTTCGCGGTTCTTCGTATCTGTCTGTGGTCGATCCGGTCCGCGTGGACCGGAACGATCAGCGGCGGTCGAGGTCGACCAGGCCCAGCTCCGCGGCCTTCACCAGGCGACGCGGGATGCGGTGCGGCACACCGTTGATCTTCTCTTCCTGCAGGGTGACGTTGTCCGCCTTCCACTGCGAACGACGACTGCGGGTGTTGGCCCGCGACATCCGACGCTTGGGTACTGCCATGATTCAGCCCTTCTCTACTTGCTCTACCTGCTGTGCCCAGTGGGGTTCGGACTCGTCTTCCGATCCGGCCGACCTGCGGCACACAACCAGAACAGACTATCGGCTCACGGCCGTATCTCGCAAAACAGGCCCGAACCGCTAGCATTGCGCCACGTGTCAGGCGTCGTCTCCGGGTTCACCGTCATCTTCATCGTGGTGGTGATCGGCTATCTGCTGGGCCGGACCCGGGTCCTGGGCGAACACGCCGTCAGCGTGCTGGCGCGGCTGGTGTTCTTCGTCTGCACACCGGCGCTGATGATCACCTCGCTGACCACCAACGAACTGTCGGTGGTGTTCTCCTCGACGCTCGCGGTCGCGGCGACCTCGGCGGTCGCGGTCGGAGCGCTCTACTTCGCCGTCGTCCGGCTGCTGTGGCGCCGCGCAGTCCCCGAGGCGACGATCGGCGCGCTGTCGTCGTCGTACGTCAACAGCGTGAATCTGGGGCTGCCGATCGCCATCTTTGTGCTCGACGACGCCTCCTTCATCGCGCCGCTGCTGCTGTTCCAGATCATGCTGTACTCGCCGATCGCGCTGGTGATGCTGGACCTGACTGCCTTGGACGCCGCCCACCGGGGTTCGCTGTGGCGCACCGTCCGCACCCCGCTGACCAATCCGATCGTCATCGGCGGTCTGATCGGTCTGGGGCTGGCGCTGGCCGGGGTCCATCTACCCGAAGCCGTGTTCTCCCCGCTGGACATGCTCGGGAAGGCCTCGGTACCGCTGGCCCTGCTGGCCTTCGGACTGTCGCTGACCGGCGTGCAGGTGTTCGCCAAGGGCGTCACCCCGCGCCGGGACATCGCCCTGTCGGCCGTGCTGAAGATGGGCGCGATGCCGCTGGTCGCCTACGCGCTGGCCCGCTGGGGATTCGGGATGACCGGGCAGGCACTGTTCGCGCAGGTGGTGATCGCGGCACTGCCCACCGCGCAGAACGTGCTGGTGTATGCGACCCGGTACGGCCGCGGTGAGGTGCTCGCCCGCGACTCGGCGCTGATCACGACGGTGCTGTCGATCCCGGTGATCGCCGTCCTGGCTCTGGTGCTGGCCTAGCGTCGTCGTCCGCCGGGCCCCGCGCAGCGGTTCAGCCGGGGTGCCCGGCCGGTTGCGGGGCGCAGTCAGTTGGGGCGCCGCGGACCGGTCTCGGCGCCGCGCGCCACCCGGGTCACCTCGACGCCGCCCAGGAACGCAACTCCGCGGATCACCACCCGCGGCGCCCCGGCGCGGCCGGGACCGGCGCCGGCACCGGAGAAGCTGCCGCCCACCCCCGAGCCGTGTACCTCGACGGTGACATCGCTGGGCACGACGATGCGGATTCCGCCCATCATGGCCTTGCAGCGGATCTCGAGCACCGGGGCGGTGAACTCGACCTCGCGCAGATCGATGTCGACCCCGCCGAGGAACGCGGTCGCCTTCAGGTCGCTGCCGACCACGGCGCCGCCGCTGAGTTCGCTGCCAGACAGGATGCCGGCGGTCCGGGCCACCGGGGCCGCCCCGGAGGTACTCACCCGGGTCTGGCCGGCGGTGCTCTCGGCCACCGCCCCGCCGAGCCGGTCCAGCGGCAGATCTGCCAGCAGCGCGTCCAACTGCGCCAGGGAGGTCGCCGCCAGTGCCTCGCCGGCGCGTTCGCTGTACTCCTCGGGAGTCAGCGCACCGACCGTCATCGCCGCGGACAGGAAGGCGTCGGCCCGCATTCGGTCGGCGTTGTCGGCGCGGATCTGCCCGCGGCGGGCGTCGTCGAGCGGAGCCGGATAGTAGTTGCCACCCTCGGGTTCGGTCACGGTCGCCAGTCTACGGGCCGCCGGCCCGACTCAGCGGCCGGTGCGGCTGCGCAGATAGTCCCCGACCACCGCTGCCCCCAGACCGTCGGCGTCCGGGGCCACCACCCGGCCGCCGATGCGGCGGGCGATCTGGTCGATGAACCGGGCCAGCCCGACATCGTCGCCCAGCCGGAAGAAGGTGACCTGCGTTCCCATCCGGGACAGGTGTTCCAGTTCGCGCACCGTCAGCCCGATGGTCTGCGGGTGCGGCGGGTAGAAGAAGAAGGCTTCGCCGCTGGCGTCCAGGTGCGCGGTCGGTTCGCCGTCGGTCACCACCAGCAGCACTGGCTGCGCGTTCGGGAAGCGTCGCAGATGCCGCTGGGCCAGCAGCAGCGCGTGGTGCAGGTTGGTTCCCTGTTCCATCCGCGGCTCCAGTCCGGTCAGCGTCGCCACATCGGTGTCGCGGGCATGCCGGCCGAACTCGATCAGGTGCAGTTCATCGGAGCGGAAGCGGGTGGAGATCAGGTGGTTCAGGGCCAGCGCCGTCCGCTTCATGGGCGTCCAGCGACCTTCCATCACCATCGAGAACGAGGTGTCCACCAGCAGCACCACCGCCGCCTGCGGCCGGGCCTCGGTATCGGAGACCTCGACGTCGTCCATCTCGATCCGCACCCCGTGCGAGGTCATCGTCGCCACCGAGCCGGGACCGCCGGCGGCCGCGGTGCGCAGGACCGCATTGGTGACCGTGCGCGTGACATCCCACGGTTCGGTGTCGCCGTAGGCCCATTCGCGCGTGGCACCGGTCGGCTCGCCCAGACGGCCTGCGGTATCGGCACGACGCTCCCCGGTCCGCGGCGACAGCTGCTGAGCGATATCGCGCAGGATCGAATGCCCCAGCTGACGCATCGCCTTCGGGGTCAGCTCCAGCCGGCCGTCGGCGGACCGGTGGACCAGGCCCTGTTCGCGCAGCGCCCGATCGAGTTCGGCGAGGGTGCGCGCATCGGCGGCCGCCTCCTCGCCCAGCTGACGAGCCAGCGCGTCCAGATCGATGTCTTCCAACTGCGCCCCGGCGTAGCCCTGTGACAACTGTTCGGCCAGTTCCTCGAGTTCCCCCAGATCGGCCAGCGCCGCAGCACCCTCGCCCAGCCCCATTGGCTGATCACCGGAGAAGCGCTGCGCCCCGTCCCAATCCAGATCGGGCCGGGCGTGGCGCAGGGCCGCATCGAGTTGATCGATCTGGTTCATCAGCGCCGGTGATCCGAAGGCCTGCGCCGACAGCTCCGCCAGTTCGGCCTGCTGCTGGGGAGTCAGCGAGTTGAAGAACTGCTGGGCCGCTGCCGACCGGCGCGCCAGCGAGTCGATCAGCTCGTCGGTGTTCTCCGGATTCTCCGGGAAGTGCTGGCCGTGCTTGTCCATGAAGTCGGCGAACTGCTCGGTGGTGTCTTCCCCGCGATTGTGCGCGTCCAGCAACTCGTTGAGGTCTGCCAGCATCTGCGAAACCGCCTGCCGGTCCTGCTCATCGGCACCCTCGAGGGCTTGTTTCATTCCGGCGAAACGCTGATCCAGGGCCTCCCGGCCGAGCAGGTCGGCGATCTCCTGGTACTTCTCCCGCGCGGTCGGACTGCGCCAGGAGTAGTCCGCCAGCTCGCGCACCGCCTGGGCCGTGGAGGCGGGCAGGTTGCCGATCTGCAGTTCGGCGAAGCGGGCATCGTCGTCCAGATCCCGCGCCAGCTGCTTGCGCTCTTCCAGGACGGCCTCGTCGAGCAGCTGCCGGATCTGCTCGAAGGTCCCGTCCAGATTGCGTTGCTCGAGGAGTTTGCGGCGCCGGCGGTTGGCGGCCTCGGCCAGCCGGTCCAGACCGCGCATCTGCCGGTCGCCGCGGCGCAGGTACTCGCGCAACGCCCGTTCCGGGGAGGCCCCGGCCATCACGTCCTCGCCGATAGCTCCGAGCGCCTCACGCAGATCCAGCGGCGGAGCCAGCGGGTCGGGCCCACCGGAGTACCGCTGATAGCGGGTGCGGTGGTGACGGGCGGTCATCGTTCAGCGTCGGTCTCGGACTGATCGACCCGGTAGACGGTGCGTCCGCGCTCGTCGGGTTCCTTCCCGATGCGCCGGGCCAGGAACAGCCCTTCCAGCGCGAACTCCAGCGCGCTGGCGCGCTCCTCGTCGGACACGTCGAGCTTGGCGGCCAGGCGGTCGAGCACCTGCAGCACCTCCGGATCGGTGCCCATCGCCGAGATCACCTCGGCGGCGGGGATCCGGTCGCCGGTGAGTACCGCCTCACCGCTTTCGAGCTTGTCCACCAGGGGCCGCAGATCCACCCCGCCCAGGTCGGCGCGGACCGCATCGGCGGTCGCCTTGCGCAGCAGGTATTCCAGAAGTTCCAGTTCGCGGCCGTCCTGGCCGGATTCGAATTCGATCTTGCCGCGCAGTACCTCGATCACCGACTCCAGATCGATCGGCCGGGCGATGGCGATCTCTTCCCCGGTGACGGTGGCCCGGTGCAGGGCCGCAGCCGCAACCGTTTCCGCCCCGGCGATGGTGAAACGCGCCGACACCCCCGAACGCTGGTCGATCGACGGATGCTCACGCAGGTAGCGGGTGAAGCGGGCCAGGATCTCGATCAGGAACGACGGCACCGTGGCCACCAGATCGGCTTCCTGCTCCACCACGTCGATCTCGTCGTCGAGTTCCAGCGGGTAATGGGTGCGGATCTCCGCGCCGAATCGGTCCTTGAGCGGGGTGATGATGCGGCCGCGGTTGGTGTAGTCCTCGGGGTTGGCGCTGGCCATCACCAGCACGTCCAGCGGCAGGCGCAGGTTGTAGCCGCGGACCTGGATGTCGCGTTCCTCCATCACGTTGAGCATGGCGACCTGGATGCGTTCGGACAGGTCCGGCAGCTCGTTGATGACGATGAGTCCGCGATGGGCCCGCGGGATGAGCCCGAAGTGGATGGTCTCCGGATCCCCGAGACTGCGTCCGGCCGCCACCTTCATCGGATCGATATCGCCGACCAGGTCGGCCACCGAGGTGTCCGGGGTGGCGAGCTTCTCACTGTAGCGCTGGCTGCGGTGCAGCCATGCGATCGGCAACTCGTCGCCGAGGTCGGCGGCCCGGCGCACACTGCCCGGCAGGATCGGGCTGTAGGGGTGCTCGTCGAGTTCGGATCCGGCGATCACCGGCGTCCACTCGTCGAGCAGGTTCACCAGCGTGCGCAGCAGCCGGGTCTTGCCCTGCCCGCGTTCACCGAGGAGCACGACGTCGTGCCCGGCGATCAGGGCCCGTTCCAGCTGCGGAACCACCGTCGATTCGAAGCCGACGATCCCCTCCCACGGATCAGTGCCCTCGCGCAGCGCGGTCAGCAGATTGTGCCGGATCTCGTCGCGCACATCACGCTGGACGTGACCGTCGGCACGCAGTTCACCGACCGTCGCAGCGGTCGGTGCGGAGCTCTCGGGGTTTGCAGACTTCTCGGAGACGTTTTCGGCAGCCACGGATCCCACGCTACCCGCTTGCGGCGGGTCCGGCCGGGGCGTAGCGTCAGGACATGAGCTGGGATTCGCTGACCATGTACTCGCAGGGACTGGACTTCTTCACCGGGGTGGTCGAGTCGGTGCCCGACGCCGGCTGGGCGAGCCCCTCCCCGTGCGCGGGCTGGACCGCGCGTGATGTGCTCGGCCACGTCGGAACCGCCACCGCGATGGGTGCGGCGATCCTGGCCGGCGAGCCGGTCGAGGTCACCCGGATCGAGCCGCCGGGCGATGCGGTGACCGGTGAACCGGGCCGGTGGTGGGCACAACTGGCGGCCACCGCCCGCACGGCCGCCGCTGCGGTCGACGATCTGGAACGCGTGGTGGAGAGCCCGATGGGCCCGCGCACCGTGGCCGAGGGCCTGTCCTTCCCGGCGGTCGACCTGTTTCTGCACGGCTGGGACCTGGCGGCCGCCACCGGCACCGCGGTGGAACTACCGCCGGAGGCGATCGCGTTCACCGTGGAGATGTTCCGGGAGGTCCCCGAGGACGTGGCCCGCGGTCCGGGCGTCTTCGGTCCCCCGCTCCCGGTGGGCCCGGAGGCCACCGCCACCGCGCGGCTCATCGCCTTCACCGGACGCGATCCCGAACACGGTTGATACGTCGAACCGTAATTCGCCGAGGCCGCCCGCCTCGGTCTCGGTGCACAGGACGTCGTCGACCTGATCCACCGCACCGCAGACACCACATCCAGCGCAACCGACCGGGGGCAGCCATGAGGCCACCGAGCCGGCTGTCCGGGTCCAGAGCCTGAGTATCCGAGCGACCCGCTGAACACAGCGTCGATCAGGACAGGTCGCCGTCCACGTAGTACCAGCGACCGTCCTCGCGAGCGAAGCGGCTGAGTTCACGCAGTTCCCCCCGCCCGCGCCGAATGCGGTAGGCGGCGGTGAACTCCACGGTCCCGTCGGTGTCGAAGGGTCCGCCACCGGACACGGCGTCGATACGCAGATGCAGCCAGCGTTGCTCCGGGTCCAGGGCCAGTTCCACCGGCCGGGTGTCCGGATGCCAGGTGGCCAGCAGATGCGTGCGATCGCCCAGTGCGAAGGCCGTGTACCGACTGCGCATCAAGGCCTCAGCCGTGGGCGCGGGCGTCGCCGCACCACTGCTCAGGTAGCGGCCACAGCACTGTCCCAGCTGCTCTCCGGTGCCGCACGGGCACCGATCTGCTGCGGTCACCACTCGCCTGCCACCGACCGTCCAGCGTTGCTCCTCCACTCCGGTAACGCTACCGGGCGCAGACTCACCAGATTCGGCGATCGCCGGTCCAGCGCAGCCGGGCGCGCAGCGGGTGCGATGCGGTGACCGGGAAGCCGGGCGCGTTAGCGTGGCTGCATGCCCGTTCCCGATTTCGTCCGCACGCTGCGCGAGCGCGTCGGCCACGACCTGCTGTGGCTCAGCGGGGTGACCGCCATCGTCCTGCACCAGGTCGACGGGGTGGAACTGCTGCTGTTGGGCCGCCGCGCCGACTCCGGCGAATGGGCGGCCGTCTCCGGAATCCTGGAGCCCGGCGAGCAGCCCGCCGTGGCCGCAGCCCGCGAGGTCTTCGAGGAGACCCGGGTGCGGGTCCAGGTCCAGGCGCTGGCCGCGGTGATCTCCGGCGAGCACCCGGTCCGGTATCCGAACGGCGACGTCTCCCAATACCTGGACTTGACGTTCCTGTGCACACCCGATCTGTCGGCCGACCCCGATCCGTTCGACTCGGCCCGGGTAGGCGACGACGAGTCCCTGGAGGTGCGCTGGTTTCCCATCGACGCGCTGCCCGCGCCGCTGGCGACCAGCACGCAGCAGCGGCTGGCCCGGGTGCGCGCCTTCCGTGCGGATCCGGCCGCCGGCACCCTCTTCGTCCGGCCCTGACCGTCTTTGCGCAACCCGGCACTCGTCGGCAACGCCGCCCGTCCGCGCCTGCGGTGACACGATGGCTCAGCAGCGATACCGAGGAGCACCGATGACAACGTCCGATCCGATTCTCGCCGAGATCACCACCGCCGTGGAGGCAGGTCGTCTCGGCGATGCCGACCTGACCCGCGCCGACCTGCAGACCATCTGGGACCGGCTCGACCAGGACGACGCCTTTCACCGCACCGTACTCGCTCACTATCTGGCCGATCTGTACGACGACCCCACTGAGGCGCTGGTGTGGGATGAGCGGGCGCTGGCCGCCTCGCCGGGTCTGGTAGACAGCGATCTCGCGGAAATCGCGCCCGGAGTCTCGGCGGAGGGCTTCCTGCCGTCGCTGCACCTGAACGTCGCCGATCAGCTGCGCCGGTTGGGCCGCTTCGACGAGGCGGCCCAGCAGCTCGAGGCCGCCCGCAGCCACACCCCCGCCCTCGCCGAGGACATGTACGGCACGGCCATCCGCGAGGCGATCAAGAACCAGGACATCGCCATCGCCGAGCGTGACACCACGGTCCGCGAGCCGCTCCCGTAGCCCGGGCCGGCGGTTCCCGCGCCCTATCTCGGTTCCAGCACCCTTCCGGGAGGGCGCTGGAACCGAGATAGGGCGCTCGAATGGCCGGACCGGCACTCGCTACCAGGAATACCCGTGCCTGCGGAGCCGCTCGGCGACCCGGGGCACCAGCCGCTCGTTCCACAGATCGGCGACGACCCACCGGATCACATCGGTCCCCCGGTCCCGGAACGCCTCCTCGCGCGCCTTCTCGCGCAGGATCGCGTCGAGCTCCGACTCCCCCGGACGACGATGCTTCAGGTACTTCACCTTGCCGTCGAGTTCACCCACGAGCTTTTCGTCCCAATCGAAATCGCTGTACGCGCGGGTCGGCACACCCCTGATGGTGAGCCGGTACTCGTGCTGCAGATCCGGCAGCGGAAGCCCTGCCCTGATCATCTGGGCCCGGCTCCACGACTCACCGGGATTCGCCGCCCGTCCGTCGGCCATCGCCAGTGCGTACTTGGCCACGGCGATCCCGCGGCGCCGTCGTTCCTCGAGCACCTTCTCCAACTGCTCGCGCGTCACATGCGCGTGCAACGCCGCGTCGAACACCGCCAGCGCCTGGGCGAAACTCCCCTTGGCCGCTGCCGCGGAGGCGACATCGACGGCGGTGCGCACCCGATTGGTCACCTCGACACCGTCGACGACGACCAGCGCTCCGGCGGTCGGTGCCACGTGAACGTGCCGCGTCGACCGCCGGCATCCTCGTCCCTGGCCGCTCTTGACCACGTGCACCTGCGTCCGGTCCGGATTGAGCACCGGCAGACGCAGCACCGCGGCCGCCGATTGATGGCTGAGGACGAACGGCTTCTCGGCACGGGTCACCGCTGCCAGGCATTTGAGCCGGTACAGCTCCTCCGGGAGGTAGCGGTCGGCCACCCTGTCGGCCGTCACATAGATGCCGCGACCGACCCTGAGCAGCTGTTTGGAGCCGATCAGCTCGGCTAGGTCCTTCTCGCTGTAGCCGGAGTCGAGCGCCTTACGGCGCCAGGTGAGGCCGTGGCCGTCGATGGGGAGCACCATGTGTAGTTAGACGCACACGGTCGGCTCCCGGTTCCCCTCCGCCGAACCAAAGAGGATTCCCACGCCCTATCTCGGTTCCCGCGCCGTCCGGGGAGGGCGCTGAAACCGAGGTGGGGCGCTTGACGGTCCGGGAGGGCGGTCAGCGGAGGTTGGTGCGGATGAGCAGGACGTTGTAGTCGTCCCAGCGGCTGCCGTTGTAGTACAGCTCCGGACCCGCACCGGTGAGCGCCGGCGAATGCGGCAGGATCATCGGGGCGTAGGCGTCGACGGTGCCCTTGCGCAGCAGCATCCGCGGCGGCGACCACGGCCCCTGCGGCCGCTTCGCGGTACGCAGCACGACGCCGCTGGTGGTGTGCAGCATGACGTACTTGCGCAGGTACTGGCTGTAGGCGACGGACAGTTCGCTGACCGGGCGGCGCACCACCGGGCGGGAGGCGTTGACATCACGCACCCAGCCGTGGCCGTTCCAGTACTCGTAGGCGCCCAGGTTCAGGATGTCGGCGGGACGGAAACGCGCCACGTGCGCGGCACCGGAACGGCCGTTCGGAGTGCCGTACTGGAAGATCCAGCCGGCGTCCGGGCCGGTTCCGCGGACATAGGCGCTCTGCTGGAAGTTGCTGTTGCCGGCGATGTTCCAGCGGAAGTTCGCCGGGTTGGTCTGCCAGGTGCGGCCGTTGTCCCCGGATACGGCGATCCCGGCGTAGTTGGTGGCCCATTCGCCCGGGACACCCCAGGCGCGCACCGACATGTAGTTGATGTACTGCTTGCCGTTGATCGCGATGCCCGCGGTCGGAATGGTGGTCACTTCGACGAACCGCATTCCGAGCGCACCGATCATGGTCGGCGCCCACCCGCCGGCCGAGCGGACCGTCAGGCCGTCGGCGTAGTTGCGGTCGGTGGTGCGCATCAAGACGTTGTGCCGCCACTGCTGACCCGCTTCGGCACAGTTGCCGAAGGTGTCGCCGAAGGCCATCAGGGTCTCACCGCGTCCGTTGTCCCACGCGACACCGATGTCGGTTCCGGAGATGCCGTGCCGCGAGTAGGTCCGGTTGGGGCTCTTGGGGCCGGTCACCCAGGCGATGGTCTTGGAGCGGCCGTCGTCGTACCGGGGCATTGCGCGTTGCGGCCCGTGCGGACGGGCCGGGCGGCCCAGCGGCGCCGGCAACAGCGTCTGCAGGCCGCTGCCCGAGTTACTGCAGGCCGCGGCACCGGCCTGACCCGCCACTCCCGGCCCGGTGATGCTGACCAGTCCGGCGGTCAGGGTCACCGCGGCGATCAGGGCGGCAGACCGCACCCGGACTGCGGGACGACCAGTTGCGCGGCGGGTGGGCATCAGAAGAACTCCTGCGGTGAGAGGGCACACTCACGGGGAACGATAACGCATCGGCAGGTCATCAGCCGCCGATAGCCAGCCAGACCGCCAGGCCCAGACCTCCGAGTCCGATGCCGATCCGCAGCGGCGTCGCCGGGAGCCGCGCGACGACCGGTGGTCCGGCCCAGCCGCCGAGGAGACAGCCGGCGCCCATCGCGACCGCCGCACCCACGTGCACGTCGGCGAAGATCAGGAAGCCGACCGCGGCCACCGCGTTGGCGATGCCCAGCAGCGCCGATTTGAGCAGCGTCGCCCGCCACAACGGCAGATCGGTGAGCACCATCGCCAGCGCCACGAACATCACCCCGGCGCCGGCGCCGAAGTAGCCGCCGTAGATCGACACGACGAAGATCCCGGCCGCCCACCAGCCGCGATGGCTGACCGCCTCGCCAACCCGGGCACGCAGCCGCGGCTGTGCCAGCAGGGCGATCGAGGCCAGCGCCACCAGATAGGGCACCACGAAGACGAAGATCTTGTCCGGTGACAGCAGCAGTATCGCCGCGCCGACGGCGCCGCCGGCCAGCGCGATCAGTCCTTCCCTGGCCAGCGAGCGCCCGCCGTCGTCGACCACCAGCACCCGGCCGGATTTGGCGAAGCTGCCGATCCCGGACGCCACCAGCGCCACCGTATTGGTGACGTTGGCGGTGATCGGACTCAGTCCGGCCAGCAGCAGCGCCGGATAACTGATCAGCGAGGCCAGACCGGTCACATAGCCGACGACGCCGGCGGCGAACCCGGCGCCGAAAAGCAGGGGAAGGTCAGTGAGCGAAATGGCGTGCGCCGGTGAAGTACATCGTGATGCCCGCGTTCTGCGCGGCCTCGATCACCTCGTTGTCGCGCACGCTGCCACCCGGCTGCACCACCGCGCGCACGCCGGCATCGATCAGCACCTGCAGACCGTCCGGGAACGGGAAGAAGGCGTCCGAGGCCGCCACCGCACCGCGAGCCCGGTCGCCGGCGCGCTGGACCGCCAGATGCGCCGAGTCGACCCGGTTCACCTGTCCCATACCTACGCCGACGGAGGCACCGTCGTGTGCCAGCAGGATCGCGTTCGACTTGACCGCCCGGCAGGCATGCCAGGCGAAGGACAGGTCCGCCAGCGTCGCCGCGTCGGCGGCCTCACCGCAGGCCAGGGTCCAGTTCGCCGGATCGTCGCCCTGTGCATCGAGCACATCGCGGTCCTGCATCAGGATGCCTCCGGAGATCGGCCGCAGCTCGACGCCGGTTTCGGTCGGCGGCTGGGCCACCAGGATGCGCACGTTCTTCTTGCGGGAGAGGACGTCGACGGCGCCCTCGTCGTAGCCGGGAGCGATGATTACCTCGGTGAAGATCTCGGCGACCTGTTCGGCCATCGCGATGCTGACCGGGCGGTTGGCTGCGATCACCCCGCCGAAGGCACTGACCGGATCGCACTCGTGCGCCCGGCGGTGGGCCTGCGCGATGTGCTCGCCGACGGCGATACCGCACGGGTTGGCGTGCTTGATGATCGCCACCGCGGGCGCCTCGAAGTCGTAGGCGGCGCGCCAGGCGGCATCCCCGTCGGTGTAGTTGTTGAACGACATCTCCTTGCCGTGCAGCTGGTGCGCCTGCGCCAGCCCGGCCGGACCGGAGTTGGCGGTGTACAGCGCCGCACTCTGGTGCGGGTTCTCGCCGTAGCGCAGAACCGCACGACGGTCCCAGGTGCCACCGGTCCACACCGGGAACTCCGACTCGGTATCGGGTGCGACGACACTGCTCATCCAGGAGGCGACGGCGACGTCGTAGTCGGCGGTGTGCCGGAAGGCCTTGGCCGCCAGCGCCTGCCGCTGGGCCAGGGTGAAGCCGCCCCAGGCGACGGCGTCGGTCACCACCGGGTAGTCCATCGGGTCGACCACCACGGCCACCGACGGATGGTTCTTGGCGGCAGCGCGCACCATCGACGGTCCGCCGATGTCGATCTGCTCGACGCACACGTCGGGTGAGGCACCGGAGGCGACGGTCTGGGTGAACGGGTACAGGTTGACGCACACCAGCTCGAACGGGGCGATGTCCAGGTCCTGCAGCTGCGCCAGGTGATCGTCCTTGCGGGTGTCGGCCAGCACTCCGGCGTGCACCCGCGGGTGCAGCGTCTTGACGCGGCCCTCCAGGCACTCGGGGAAGCCGGTCAGTTCACTGACCTCGGTGACCGGGATGCCTTCGGCGGCGATGGTCTTGGCGGTCGAACCGGTCGACACGATCTCCACACCCGCCCCGTGCAGCGCCGCGGCCAGCTCGGGCAGCCCGGTCTTGTCGTACACGCTGATCAGCGCGCGCCGGACCTGCCGCCGGCCGTCGTCGGCTGCGGGAGCGTTCACATCGGATGCGTTCACTTGAGGTGTGCCTTTCGTCCATCGGTGACCACGCCGCGGGTCACCACGGCCTCCACCACGTCCGGGAGGAGGTCGCGTTCCAGAGTCTTGATTCGTTCGTGCAGGGAGTCGACGGTGTCGTCGGGGTACACCTCGACGGTGCCCTGGGCCAGGATGGGGCCGGTGTCGACGCCGTCGTCGACCAGATGCACCGTGCAGCCGGTCACCTTGACCCCGTAGGCGAGAGCATCGGCGACGCCGTGCGCACCGGGGAAGGCCGGCAGCAGCGCCGGATGGGAGTTCACGATGCGCTGGGCGAAACCGGCGAGCATCGCCGGGCCGAGGATCTTCATGAAACCGGCCGTCACGATCCACTGCGGAGCGAAGCTCGACACCTGTGCGGCCAGGTCGCGGTCCCAGGCGGCCCGGTCCGGATGATCGGCCAGCGCGCAGGTCACCACCGGCACACCCGCGTCACGGGCGATCTGAACGGCACCGCAGTCGCGGTCCACCACCACCGCGGCGATCTGGAACGACGACGCCGGGTCCTGGCTGCGGCGCAGGATCGCGGCCAGCAGCGTACCGGTGCCCGAGGCCAGCACCACGATGGGTGCACGCGGGGCGGTCCGGCTGTTCACGCTGCCAGATTAGTGCCCGTCGCCGGACTGCCGATGCTCGGGTGCGGTGACCTCGTCCGATTCGGACCCGGTGGACTCCCCCGACGGTTCAGCAGACTCGCCTGACCCGGGAGGCACATGCGCCTCATCGGATTCGCCGGTCTCCTCGCTGTCGCCGAAGTCAGCGGTGTCGTCGAGGTCAGCGGTGTCGTCAAGCTCAGCAGGATCCGCACGGTCCGCGCGGTTCTCGGGCGGATCGACCTCGTCACTCCGGTCCAGTGCGTCGAGATCCTCGATGATCTCCAGGTCGGCGAACTCCTCGCTGGCCAGGAGTTCGTCCAGATCGAAACCTCCTGCCGCACCGGCGCGCCGGTGCCGGAGCACGGGCGCCAGTTGCGCCGCCCCGATGGCGACACCACCGATCACCGCGATCCACGCGAAGGTGTAGACCCCGGCCAATGGGGCGCCCACGCCGACCGCGCCCAGTTCACCGGCGCGCCCGCCGGCCAGGAACGCCGCCAGCACCATCAGTGCCGCCCCGGTCGCGGCCGCCACGGCAACCGCGCGGACGTGCTTGAGCAGGTCGTAGCTGCGGCAGTACCAGCCGACCAGGGCACCCACGGCGACCGGCACCAGGAAGACGAGCATGCCGAGCGCACCCAGGCCCTGCTCGGGCAGTGCCCCCAGGATCGGGAGCGGCGGCACGGAACCGGGCTGCACACCGAGAGCGTCGACCGTGGCCGAACCGGCCTGGACGGTGGCCCCGGCCGAAAGCCCGGCGGCATCGATCGCCGCATTGGGCAGGTAGAGGATCGACAGCAGGGTCAGCCCGAGATAGCCGTCGAACGAGTGCCCCTCGGCGATCAGCTCACCGACCCGGCTCCACTTGGCGATCACTCCCACGGTCACCAGGACGGCACCGCCGGCGAGCAGACCGAGGAAGGCCAGGGCACCGGCGCGGGCGCCGACCCGGTCGGTGGCCGGGAATTCGTAGTGGGCGAAGATCGGCTGCAGACAGCGCCGGCCCACACCGATGGCGACCCCGATGCCCTGGACCAGCAGGGTGTAGCCGAACGCTGGCAGCGGCGGGGCCTGCCCGATCGAGGAGACGGCCGAGCCGTCGGCGACCACGGCCAGCGCCAGCGCGGTCCACAGCAGCGGTCCGGCCAGCGCCGCACCGGCGATGCTGCCGACCTCCGAGAGGGTGTCCACCTCCCGCGACGCCCGCGCGGTGACCACCGCGGTACCGGCGATCATCAGCAGCGTCGGCAGCAGCGGGAGCACGCCGACGGTGACCCCGCCGACGGTGAGCGGCACCTGATTGACCACCAGCCAGGCCGCCCCGACCTGCGCTCCCAGTCCCCCGAAAGCACCTCCGGCGAGCAGTTTGGTGACCGTCACCACCACCGCGAGCACCAGCGTGGTGATCGCCGGCACCAGCCCGGCGACCTTCAGCAGATCCCAGGTGGCCGCGCGGGCGGGATACTGCTGGTCACGCCGGGCCGTCCGCCCCTGCCGGAGGCGGGTGACCAGAGATTCGGTGGTGGAAGACATCGTTTCCAGACTGTCACGCCGGCCCCGTCACTCCCAGGGGCCACGCCGTGCGGGGGCAAATGTGGGTGCCCGGAAACGACGACGCCGCCGTTCCCGAAGGGGGAACGGCGGCGTCGCGGACGTCGGTGCCGAAAGCTACTTATCGCCCTTCTCGGACTCGCTCTCGGTGGACGGCGTGCTGAACACGGTGGTCGCCGAGCCGTCGCCCTCCGGATTCTCACCGGTCTCCGGCAGCGAGGTGTAGACCGTCGCCGACTCGGATGCGTACGACGATTCCGGAGCGGCATGGCTCGGGGTGCCCGAGGCATAGGAGCCCGAACCGTACGACGAAGCCGTCGAGGCCGAGTCACCGTACGAGGGGGTCGAGGCCTGGCCGTATCCCGTGCCCGTGGACGCGGCCGGGGTGGCATCGGTGTACACCGGTCCCGAGGTCGACGCCCCGACCGGAGCCGGCGCGGTCTTCACCGTTTCGGCGGCCACCAGCAGCCAGAACACCGTCACCACGGCGCCCAGAATGGTGCCGACCAGCAGCAGGATAGCGCCGGCTCCCTTGTCGGCCTGCTCGTAGGCGCCGTCGTTTCCGGCGAACTGGAAGATGGTGACCAGCGCCGAGACGACGGTGGTCGAGGCGATCGCGGCGACGTACTGTTTCCCCGCCCCGACCAGCAGGGTGGTCAGCGCCGAGATCCCGGCGACCGCGAACAGCGCCCACGGCACCGCGAGGTTGGTGGAGAAGATGTTCACCGAATCGCTGCCCGTCGAGCTCTTGTAGCCGGCCAGGAAACCGCAGAA
Source organism: Gordonia hirsuta DSM 44140 = NBRC 16056 (assembly GCF_000333015.1). Lineage (GTDB taxonomy): Bacteria > Actinomycetota > Actinomycetes > Mycobacteriales > Mycobacteriaceae > Gordonia > Gordonia hirsuta. The sequence continues at coordinate 21,811 of NZ_BANT01000020.1, forward strand.
CAGCACGACCACACCCAGGGCACCGGTGACCAGCGCCAGGATCTGGCCGATGTTGTGCGGCAGGCCCGCCGACGCCGGCTTGGGTGCGGCGTACTGACCGGCCCCGGTCCCGTACTGGGGCGCCTGACCGTACTGCCCGTACTGGGGTGCCTGACCGTACTGCTGGCTCGAGGCACCGTACTGCGGGGTCTGCCCGTACTGCTGGGCCGCAGTGCCGTACTGCCCCGACTGACCGTACTGCCCGGACTGCTCCGACTGACCGTATTGGGGCTGCCCGTACTGGGGCGCCTGGCCGTACTGCTGGCTCGAGGCACCGTACTGCGGCGTCTGACCGTACTGCTGACCCTGACCTGCGTCACTCTGCCCTGCATCGCCCTGGCCGTAACCCGGGCCCGATTGCGGATACGTCATCGAGATCCTCCTGTGTTTTGGCGCAGCCACCGAACGCGATGACCCATGAACGCCGTCCACGCTAGTACACGTTCACCATCGGTGGTCGGCCCCCCGATCCCGATACCACTCGATCAGGCCCGGGTCGTCGACCGCCTTCGGGTCGATGCTCACCTCGCTGCGACCGGCCAGGATCCCGGTGATCGGCACCTCCAGTTTCTTTCCAGTCCGGGTGTGCGGAATGCCCGGGGCGACGATGATCTCGTCGGGCACGTGCCGCGCCGACAGGCGGGAGCGGATCGCGCTGCGGACCCGCTCGATCAGCTCATCGGTGAGTTCGGCACCGGGCACAAGGGTCACGAACATCGGCATCCAGTAGGCGCCGTCGGGGCCGTCCAACCCCAGGACGAAGGCCTCGGCGATGTCCTCTATCCCCTCGACCACCTCGTAGATATCGGCCGAACCCATCCGGATACCGTGCCGGTTGAGGGTGGCGTCGCTGCGGCCGTGGATGATCAGCGAACCGCGATCGGTGACCGTCACCCAGTCGCCGTGGCGCCACACCGGAGTCGGCAGCGGGCGCTCCCATTCGTGGTCGAAGTAGGCGCTGCGATACCGCTCGCCGCTCTCGTCGTTCCAGAAGGCGACCGGCATGGAGGGCATGGGCGCAGTCACCACCAGTTCACCGACCTGGCCGATCAGCGGCTGGGCCGCCGGAGACCAGGCGGCCAGCGCCACGCCCAAATGGCGCACCGTCAGTTCGCCGGCCACGACCTTCAGTCCGGCGCTGCCGCCGGCGAAGGCGCTGACGATATCGGTGCCGCCACTGATCGACGAGATCGGCAGGCCGGCCCGCACATTGGCCTCCACCCAGTCGAACAGGTCGGCCGGCAGCGTCGAACCGGTGCTGCCCAGGGTCGCCAGCGCCGACAGGTCGTGGTCGCGGCCGGGCACCAGGCGCGCCTTGCGGGAGGCGTTGAGCTGGCCGGGGCTGGTGCCGAAATAGGTCACCTGCTCGTCGGCGACGATCTGCCACAGCCGGTCCGCATCGGGATACAGCGGGGAGCCGCTGTAGGTGACGATCCGCGAACCCACCAGCAGTCCGGCCACCTGGAAGTTCCACATCATCCAGCTCAGCGCGGTGTGCCAGAAGAACACCGAGTCCTCGTCGAGGCCGGCGTGTAGACCGATCTGCTTGAGATGCTCGACCAGTACACCGCCGTGGCCGTGCACGATGCCCTTGGGCACCCCGGTGGTCCCCGAGGAGAACAGCACCCACAGCGGATGATCGGCGGCCACGCGTACCGGTTCCAGCGGCTGCGCCGGGCCGGCCAGCACCCGGTCCCAGGAGGTGGTCCCGTCGGCGACGTCGTTCCCGATCTGCACGTGCAGGACCGGATCGTCCAGCAGTGCCGCCAGTTCGGCCGAGTCGCCGCGCTTGTCGACGTCCTTGCCGTTGAAGCGATATCCGGCACAGGAGAACAGGGCCTTCGGATTCAGCTGCCGCAACCGGCCGGCCGCCCCCTCCGGCGCGTAGTCCTGCCCACACCCGGACCAGATCGCCCCCAGGCTCGCGGTGGCCAGGAAGGCGACCACGGCCTCGGGGTTGTCCGGTAGGTACGCCGCGACCACATCGCCGGGGCCGATCCCGGCCGCGCGCAGGGCGGTGGCGACCGCCGCGACCTGGCCGGGCAGCTCGCGCCAGGCGATCTGCGTACGGTTCAGGTCCTCGTCCAGACCCACGATCGCCGCGCCGTCGCGGTCGCAGTGCCGCAGGACCGCCTCGACGTAGTTCAGCCGCATCTGCCCGAACCAGCGCGCCCCGGGCATCACCGGATCGTCCAGCACTGCCGCATCGTCGTCGCCGAGCGGAGTATCGGTCAGCTCATCGAGGGAAAAGTGCTCCCAGACGGTGCGCCAGAAGCCGGGCAGATCCTCGACCGAGTATCGCCAGAGGTCGTCGTACGACGACAGGTCACGACCGGCCCGTCGGGCGGCCCGCGCGGTGAACTCGTCATTGTGAACCATGCCGATCCTTTCCGGATTCCAGGCCGAGCAGATCGACGGCCCGGGAACGCATCTCGACCTTGCGGACCTTACCGGTGACCGTCATCGGGAAACTGTCGACCACGTGCACATACCTGGGGATCTTGTGCCGGGAGATGGCTCCTTCGGCGAACTCGCGCAGGGTCTGTGCGGTCATCTCGGGGGCGCCCTCTCGCAGCTGCACCCAGGCCATCAGCTCCTCGCCGTACTTCTCGTCGGGAACACCGATCACCTGCGCGTCGACGATATCGGGGTGGGTGTAGAGGAATTCCTCGATCTCGCGGGGATAGATGTTCTCCCCGCCGCGGATCACCATGTCCTTGATGCGGCCGGTGATCCGGACGTATCCGTTGGCTTCCATGACCGCCAGGTCGCCGGTGCGCATCCAGCCGTCGTCGCCGAGCACCTCGGCGGTCTTGGCCGGATCGTTGCGGTAGCCGAGCATCACCGAGTAGCCCCGGGTGCAGAACTCGCCGGCCTGCCCGCGCGGCACGGTCTCGCCGGTGGCCGGATCGGCGATCTTGATCTCCAGGTGCGGGCCCACCCGTCCGACGGTGCCCACCCGCAGCTCGAGCGGATCGTCCATCCGGGTCTGCGTAGACACCGGGGAGGTCTCGGTCATGCCGTAGCAGATCGAGACCTGGGCCATGTTCATCTCCTCGATGACCCGCCGCATCACCTGCTCGGGGCACGTCGAGCCGGCCATGATGCCGGTGCGCAGACTCGACAGGTCGTACTCGGCGCCGGTGTCCAGCAGCGCCAGTTCGGCGATGAACATCGTCGGCACGCCGTACAGGCTGGTGCAGCGGTACTTCTGCACCGCCGCCAGGGTGGCGGCCGCGTCGAAGGCCGGTGCCGGGATCACCATGGCGCAGCCGTGCGCGATCGCCGCCAGATTCGCCATCACCATGCCGAAGCAGTGGTAGTACGGCACCGGCGTGCAGATCCGGTCGGCCGGGCCGTAGTCGAGCAGGTGTCCCACCAGGTAGCCGTTGTTCCCGATGTTGCGATGGCTGAGGGTGACGCCCTTGGGGTTGCCGGTGGTGCCGGAGGTGTACTGGATGTTGATCGGGTCGTCCGGGTCCAGTCCGGCGGCCGCGGCGTCCAGCTCGGCCAGTTCGGCCCCGCTCGGCCGGGTCATCAGCGCCGCGAACTCCGGCGACTCGAAGACGATCACCTCGCGCAGGTCCGGCAATTCCTCGCGGACGTCGGCGAGCATCTGCGCATACTCCGAATCCCGGAAGTGGTGCGCGGCCAGCACCACCGCGCTGCCCGACTGCGCCAGCGCATAGGCCACCTCGTGCCGGCGGTACGACGGATTCAGCACCACCAGCACGATTCCGGCCTCGGCCGCGGCGAACTGGGTGAGCACCCACTCCCAGCGGTTGGGTGCCCACAGCGCCAGCCGATCACCCGGCGCCAGCCCGAGCCGGCGCAGCCCGGCCGCCAGCGCCCGCACCTGTTCCCGGAACTGGCGGTAGGTCCACTGCTGATCGGAGACGGCGTCGATCAGCGCGATCGCGTCCGGGTGCGCGTCGGCGGTGCCTGCGAGCGTCTGGCCGATGGTGGTCTCCAGCAGCGGCGGGTGCTTCTCCCCCACCGCATAGGACGGTTCGGTCACGGCCTTGTCCTTTCTCGTCGTGTTCGTCTCGTCGTGTTCGTCTAGTCGTGTTCGCCGACGCGCCGCAGCACCGCGAGCGCCTGCCCGAACAGCGGGGCGTCGACCATCTGGCCGTCGAGGGCGAAGACACCGCCGCCGAACTCTTCGGCTGCGGCCAGCACGCGGCGTGCCCAGTCGATCTCCTCCGGCGACGGGGTGTAGCCCTCCCGCACCACCGGTACCTGGGAGGGATGGATGCAGGCGGTACCGGCGTAACCCAGGGCCACCGCATCGCGAACCTCGAAGCCCAGGCCGATCACGTCGGCGATGTCCACGTGCACCGCGTCGATCGCGGCCTTCCCGAAGGCGCCGCAGACCAGCCGGACCTGAGCGCGCACCAGGGAGGGCACATCCCGGTAGTTCCCGGCGCCGGGCTCGTCGATACCGAACCGGCTCGATTTACCGCCCAGACCGGCGACCAGGTCCTCGGCACCCCACATCAGACCGACGCAGTTGTCGACGGCCGCGATCTGTTCGCAGCGCACCGCGCCCAGCGGGGTCTCGATCAACCCGATCACCGCGTAGTCCAGCGCCGCCACCGATGCGGCGTCCTCGGCTTTGGCGAGCATCACCACGCGATAGCCGGTCTGCGCCAGGGCGGCCAGATCGGCGGCGTGATCGTCGGTGCCCACCGGGTTCACCCGCACGATCACCCGCGCCGGATCGAGCGGGGTGTCCACCAGGGCTTGGCGGGCGGTCGGTTTGTTCTCCGGGGCGACCGCATCCTCCAGATCCAGGATCACCACATCGGCGCGGTCGGCGGCCTTGACGTAGCGCTCGGGCCGATCGGCCGGGCAGAACAGCAGCGCCGGTCCGGCCGGCTGCCAGGATTGCGGGGGCAGGCTCATCACAGTTCCTCCGGGTTGAGCCGGACCAGCGTCGAGCGTGCGGCCCGGGCGACCAGGACGCCGTCCTGGTTGCGTCCGATGTGGGTCAGATTCACCACGCCCTCACCGGGGCGTGATTTCGAGACGCGTTTACCGGTGCACTCGGTCTCGGCGTACAGGGTGTCCCCGGCGAACAGCGGCGCCGGGAAGGCGATCTCGGAGAAGCCCAGGTTGGCCACCAGGGTGCCCTGGGTCAGCTGCGACACCGACAGTCCCACGATCATCGACAGCGTCATCATCGAGTTGATCAGCCGCTGCCCGTCGAAGCCCGGCTGGGTAGCCGACCACGCCGCATCCAGGTGCAGCGCCTGGGTGTTCATGGTCAGCGTGGTGAACAGGACGTTGTCGGCCTCGGTCAGGGTGCGTCCGGGCCGGTGCTCGTAGATCGCCCCGACCTCGAACTCCTCGAACCACAGGCCGCGCTGGGTGATGCGGTGCTCCGGCTGCTCGGTCATGACGGCAGTCCCAGCGACCGCGCGATCAGCATCAGCTGCACCTCGGTGGTGCCCTCGCCGATCTCCAGGATCTTGGAGTCGCGGTAGTGCCGGGCGACCGGGTACTCGTTCATGAAGCCGTAGCCGCCGTGGATCTGGGTGGCCATGCGCGCATTGTCCATCGCCGCCTCCGAGGAGATCATCTTGGCGATGGAGGCTTCCTTCTTGAAGGGTTTGCCGGCCAGCATCTTCGCGGCCGCGTCGTAGTAGGCGGTGCGCGCCACATGCGCGCGGGCCTCCATCCGGGCGATCGCGAACGAGATGGTCTGATACTCGTTGATCGGTTTGCCGAACGATTGCCGCTCCGCGGCGTACTTGATGGACTCGTCCACGCAGCCTTGCGCCACACCGGTGGCCACGCCGGCGATCGCGATACGCCCCTCGTCGAGGATCGACAGGAAGTTGGCGTAGCCGCGGCCGCGGGTGCCCAGCAGATTCTCCTGCGGCACCCGCACATCGGCGAAGCTCAGCGGATGGGTGTCGCTGGCGTGCCAGCCGACCTTGTCGTAGGCCGGTTCGACGGTGAAGCCCGGCGTGCCCGACGGCACGATGATGGTGGAGATCTCCTTGCCGCCGTCCTCGCGGCTGCCGGTGACCGCGGTGACGGTGACCAGCGAGGTGATGTCGGTGCCCGAGTTGGTGATGAACTGCTTGGCGCCGTTGATCACCCAGTCCGGGCCGTCGGCCACGGCGGTGGTGGCGGTGGCTCCGGCGTCGCTGCCGGCGCCGGGTTCGGTGAGTCCGAAACCGGCGATCTTCTTGCCGGACACCAGGTCGGGCAACCACTGCTGTTTCTGCTCCGGCGTGCCGAACCGGAAGATCGGCATGGCGCCCAGACCGACGCCGGCCTCCACGGTCATGGCGACCGACTGGTCCACCTTGGCCAACTCCTCCAGCGCCAGCGCCAGGGCGAAGTAGTCCCCGCCCATCCCGCCGTACTCCTCGGGGAAGGGCAGGCCGAACAGACCCATCTCACCCATCTGCGCGACGACCTCGTAGGGGAAGGTCTTCTCCCGGTCGTGCTGATAGGACACCGGCGCCACCACCTGCTGCGCGAAATCGCGCACGCTGCCGATGAGGTCGGTGTACTCCTGGCTCAGTTCCATCTCGAATACCTTCCCGCTCACTCGTTCTCGTCGGTCTGTACCTGCGCCAGCACCTGCTGCGCATCGACTTTCTGTCCCACCGTGACCGTGATCGCCGCGATTCCGGCGACCGGTGCGGTCAGGGTGTGTTCCATCTTCATCGCCTCGACGACCACCAGCGGCTCACCGGCCGTCACGGTCGAGCCGTCGGTGCCGGGTACGGCCACCACGGTGCCGGGCATCGGGCTGCGCACATCACCGGCGGCCGCCGCGGCCGAGCCGGCGGACAGGGTGCGGGCCGGTTCCATCACCCAGGTACCGTCCTCACCGCACACCCAGCGCCGGGAACGTTCCGGAACGACGACCCAGGGTTCACCGATGGTGCTGGTGCGCACGGTCATCGCGGGCCCCCCGCGGTGATCCAGCTGGACCGGACCGCTCCACAGGGGCTCGTCGTCGCCGTCGTCCGCAGACTGTGCCGTGACGGTGACCTGCGCGGTCAGCGCCTGCGGATCGGAGGCGGTGACCAGCGAGGACACCGTGTAGGTGTCGTCACCGCAGCGCAGCCGCTGCACGATCGGCGCGGGGGCACCGTTGCGGAAACCGACGGCGCTGCTCCACAGATCGTCGGCGCTGCCCAGGTCCAGATCGCCCAGGGTGCCGGCGATCAGGGCCGCCGGGGTCGGTGCGGGCGCGGTGTAGTCGACCACCAGCCGGTCGAGCAGCTGCGTGTCCAGTTCGGCTTGGCGCACCTGCGGCTGGGCCAGCACATACCGGCAGAAGTCGATGTTGGTGCCGACTCCGGCCAGCACGGTGGCCGCCAGCGCCTCATCGAGCCGGTCGAGGGCCTCGTCGCGGTCGCTGCCGTGACAGATCACCTTGGCCAGCATCGGATCGTAGTCCGAGCCGATCACCGAGCCCTCGTCGATTCCCGAGTCGATGCGCACCCCGGGACGCCGGGTCGGCCAGTCCAGCGCCCGGACCGTGCCGCCGGTGGGCAGAAAACCCATCGCCGGATCTTCGGCGTACACGCGGGCCTCGACGGCATGGCCGTTCAGGACCACCTCGTCCTGACTGATCGCCAGCACCTCGCCGCGGGCGATGCGGACCTGCTGTTCCACCAGGTCGATGCCGGTGACCAGCTCGGTGACCGGGTGCTCCACCTGCAGGCGGGTGTTCATCTCCATGAAGAAGAAGTCGTCCGGGGCGTTAGCCGAGACGATGAACTCGACGGTGCCGGCGCCGGTGTAGCCGACGCTGCGGGCCGCATCGCAGGCCGCAGCGCCGATCCGCTCGCGTGTCTGCGGGGTCAGCAGCGCCGACGGCGCCTCCTCGATCACCTTCTGGTGGCGGCGCTGGAGGGAGCATTCGCGCTCCCCCAGGTGGATGACGTTGCCGTGCGTATCGGCCAGCACCTGCACCTCGATGTGCCGGGGGGTGGCGACGAAGTGCTCCAGGAACAGGGTGTCGTCGCCGAACGCCGAGGCGGCCTCGCGGCGCGCGGTGATCAGCGCCCCCGGCAGGTCGGCGGGGTCGTCGACGCGGTGCATACCCTTGCCGCCGCCGCCGGCACTGGGTTTGATCAGCACCGGGAAACCGATCTCGGGGGCGGCGGCGATCAGTTCGTCGTCGGTCAGGCCCGGCCGGGACAGTCCCGGGACCACGGGCACGGATCGTTCGCTGACCGCGGCCCGTGCGGTGATCTTGTCGCCCATGGTGGCGATCGCCGCGGCGGGCGGGCCGATGAAGATCAGGCCGGCCGCCTCCAGGGCGGCGGCGAGCTCCTGGTTCTCCGACAAGAAGCCGTAACCGGGGTGGACCGCGTCGGCGCCGGTGGCCACCGCCGCAGCGATCACCTTGTCGATGTCCAGATAGCTCTGCGTCGCCGCGGCCGGTCCCAGGCGCACGGCCGCATCGGCGGCACGCACATGGCGGGCGTGCGCGTCGGCGTCGGAGTAGACGGCGATCGCGCGGATCCCCATGGCGTGCAGGGTGTCGATGACGCGGCAGGCGATCTCGCCGCGGTTGGCCACCAGCACGCTGCGGATCGGGCGGTCCGGGTTCTGCTGTGGCGGGGTCTGTTCAGTCATGTCTCTCACATCCGGAAGACGCCGTTGTTGACGTCGGCCAGCGGCGCATAACGGCAGGTCTCCAGCGCCAGGCCGAGCACGGTGCGGGTGTCGGCGGGATCGATGATCCCGTCGTCCCACAGCCGCGCGGTGGAGTAGTAGGCATCGGACTGCTCCTCGAACTGCCGGCGGATGGGCTCCTTGAAGGCCTCCTCGTCGGCGTCCGACCACTGCGTTCCGCTGCGTTCGTGCTGGCCGCGGCGCACTGTGGCCAGGGTGTCGGCGGCCTGCGGGCCACCCATCACCGAGATCCGCGCATTGGGCCACATCCACAGGAACCGCGGCGAGTAGGCGCGGCCGCACATCGAGTAGTTGCCGGCACCGAAGGAGCCGCCGATCATGACGGTCAGTTTAGGCACTCGGGCGCAGGCCACGGCGGTGACCATCTTGGCGCCGTTCTTGGCGATTCCGCCCTCTTCGTACTGGCGTCCGACCATGAAGCCGGTGATGTTCTGCAGGAAGATCAGCGGAATCCGGCGCCGGTCGCACAACTCGATAAAGTGCGCACCCTTGAGCGCCGATTCGGAAAACAGCACGCCGTTGTTGGCGACGAAACCGACCGGGTGCCCGTGCAGGCGGCCGAAGGCGGTCACCAGCGAAGTGCCGTAGCCCTCCTTGAACTCGGTGAACTCTCCCCCGTCGGACAGGGTTGCGATCACCTCGCGCACGTCGTACGGGATCCGGGGGTCGGTGGGCACGATGTCGTACAGGTCGGTCTGCGGGCGGGCCGGCGCCTGCGTGGGGACCGTCTCCCACTGCGCGGCATCGCGCGGGCCGAAGGTGGCCACGATCTCGCGGACCTTCGCCAGCGCCTGCTCGTCGTTGTCGACCAGATGATCGGTGACGCCGGAGATCGTCGAATGCATCGCGCCGCCGCCGAGGTCTTCGGCGGTCACGTCCTCGCCGGTGGCCGCCTTCACCAGTGGCGGGCCGGCCAGGAAGATGGTGCCCTGCTGCGCGACGATGACGTTCTCGTCGCTGATCGCCGGCACATAGGCGCCGCCGGCGGTGGACGATCCCAGGACCGCGGAGATCTGCGGTATCCCGGCAGCGCTCATATTCGCCTGGTTGAAGAAGATCCGGCCGAAGTGCTCACGGTCGGGGAAGACCTCGTCCTGGTTGAGCAGCATCGCCCCGCCCGAATCGACCAGGTAGATGCACGGTAGCCGGTTGGCCGCGGCGATCTCCTGCGCCCGCAGGTGCTTCTTGACCGTGACCGGATAGTAGGTGCCGCCGGAGACGGTGGCGTCGTTGGCCACGATCATGCACTCGCGCCCGTGAATGCGTCCGACACCGGCGACCACCCCGGCGGCGGGCGCCTTGTCGTCGTACATGCCGAAGGCGGCCAGCGGCGCCACTTCCAGGAACGGCGATCCGGGATCGATCAGCTGGTCGATACGGTCGCGCGGCAGCAGCTTGCCGCGGGACAGGTGCCGTTCGCGCGCCTTGGCACCGCCGCCGGCCGCGGTGGCGGCCAGCCGTTCCTGCAGCAGGTCGACGTTGATGCGATGCTGCGCCGCCGGCCCCACCTTCTCCGCGTTCGCCATCGATTCCCTTTCAGTTATCGGCCATTAACTGAAATGGAGAATACGGCACCGTCGCGGCTTTGTCAGCGGTACCCGCGAATTCTGTTTCAGCCCAGGCCGGACAGCAGGGCGGCCAGGGCCATCTCGGTGAGCAGCGCCCGCAGACGCGCCTGTTCGAAGTCGGGCAGCCGCGGCGAAGAGTTGAGCAGACCGAAGGTGGCATGGGCCCGCACCCGGGACTCCGATTCGCTCAACGGGTGCCCGTTCGCTTCGGCCACCGCGATCAGCACCTGCACCCAGGTCTCCACGTAGCGCCGCTGGAGCGAACGCACCCGGCGGCGGGCATCGTCGGTCAGTGCATCCAGATCGCGATCCTGAATGGCGATCAGATCGGGTTTGGTGACCAGCACATCGATGTGGAACTCCACCAGGTTGGCCAGCACCTGGACCGGGGTGCCGCCGCGGTCCACCACCTGCTCCCCACCGGACTGCAACCGCTCGCTGATATCCAGCAGCAGCTCGTCGAGCACCTCGTTCTTGGAGTCGAAGTGCCGGTAGACCGCCGGGCCGCTGATGCCGACCTCGGCGGCGATGTCTTCGAGCCGGACCGAAACGAAACCGCGGCGCGCCATCTGGCGCGCCGCGGCTGCGAGCAACTCCGCGCGCCGAGCGGCCTTGGCCTGCCCGCGACGCGTGGTGGGAGTGGTCACTGAGATTCGTTGCGTCCGTCCAGCACGACCGCGGCCCCGATCAGCCCGAGCTGCACCGCCCCCAGGATCAGCGAGACGATGGCGCCGGCACCCAGGCTGATGAACCCGGGCATGGCCAGGGCGCAGGCCAGCAGGCCCAGCCAGGACACGACCACCAGGGCCGCCACATGCGGCAGGTACTTGCGCCACTTGGGGGCCAGGAAGGCGAAGGCGGCCACACCGGCGGCGCCCAGGAACAGCAAGAAGTATCCCGGGGTGAAGACCATCGTCAGGAAGGCGGGAATACCGATCTCCCCGTTGAGGTCATCGGCCCAGCGCTCGGCCTTGCGGTCGATGTCGTCACTGATGGTGACCCACGACAGGAAACCCATGATGTAAGTGATCAGTCCGGCCACACCGGAACCGAGCGCCAGTTTGAACGGCAGCGGGACTTCGGCCAGGAACGCCGGACCGCTGGGGCCGGCCGGGCCGGTCGGAGCACCGTAGCTCGGCGGCCCCGGGTAGGGCCCCTGTCCCTGCCCCATCGGCTGACCGTAACCCGGGTACTGCTGGCCCCCCGGCGGCGGCTGATGCGGCGGCTGGCCGCTCCAGGTCTGTCCGTAATTCGGATTCTCAGTCATTCTCGTATTGAATCACGTGGCCCAGGTCACCGATATACGACCCGGGTGCGCACGGCCAGATCGTGCACCGCTCGCCGTTTACGGGACAGCACCACCCAGGCCAACCCGAGCGGGAACACCGTGCACAGCGCCGCCCGGCCCACTGCGTGCAGAAAGTACGGATTGGCCGGTGTACTGCGGCGCACCACCGCCAGCCCCATCACCAGCTGACCGATGGTGCGCCCGAAGACCTGCCAGCACAACGCCTGATAGCCGATGGCCACGGCGAAGAAGGCGTGCAGGGTGAAAACCCACGGCACCTGCGGCAGATGAAAGGTACGGGGCGAGACGATAAAGGCCACCAGCACGACCACCGCGTAGATCACCACCAGATTCAGCAGCACCACCACCAGGTCGATCACCGCGGCCAGCACGCGGCTGACGATGCCCGCTTCCCGAGCGGCACTCACGTCCGGTCCCGATCCCGGTCCGGGTCGCCGTCCCGGCGCAAGAGCCGGTTCACGAACTGTTCGACGCGGTCGTCGGCGCGTTCGCTGCCGCTGCGCACATCGGTGATCATCTCGGTGGTCACCGTGCTGCTGGCATCGCGCACGATCGCGTTCAGGTCGATGCCGTCGACCACCACCGTGGCCACACCCACCAGATCGGTGCGGGCCAAGACGGCGTCGATGTCGACACCGGTGAGCACCTTATTCAAGTCGATGCGGGTGATCACCGGCTCCAGTTCCAGCGACTGCACCGCCGGATTCAGATCGAGTCCGACGATCAGCCGATTGAGGTCGACTCGAGCAAGTACCGCATCGAGGTCGATGCGGTCGAGCAGCGCATCCAGGTCCACCGTCGCCAGGATCCGGTTCAGGTCCAGACGCGCCACGAGCGCCTGCAGATCCACCGATGCCAGCACCCGATTCAGGTCGACGGCCGAGAGCAGAACACCGGTCAGATCGGCCCCGGACAGCTAGTCGAGCACCTCGTCGAGCACACTGTGGATGACCCGGCGCGGGATCTGCGCAAGCCGAACCCTCAGTCCACCGCCGATCCCGTGTCGCACGTCGCCTGCCACCTGTTCAGTATGACCGCAATGAGTCGTGCCCCGGAGCGCTACCAGGGCACTCCGGGGCACGACGACTGCTAACTGCGGCGCAGGGACCTAGAGCGACTCGTAGATCTCGCGAGCCAGCCGGGCCGTCTCACTCGGCGTCTTGCCGACCTTGACGCCTGCGGCCTCCAGTGCCTCCTTCTTGGCCTGCGCGGTCCCCGAGCTGCCCGAGACGATGGCGCCGGCGTGGCCCATCGTCTTTCCCTCGGGGGCGGTGAAGCCCGCGACGTAGCCGACGACCGGCTTGGTCACGTTGGCCTTGATGTACTCGGCGGCGCGTTCCTCGGCGTCACCGCCGATCTCACCGATCATCACGATGACCTTGGTCTCCGGGTCCTGTTCGAAGGCCTCGATCGCGTCGATGTGCGTCGTGCCGACCACCGGGTCGCCACCGATGCCGATGGCGGTGGAGAATCCGAGGTCTCGCAGTTCGTACATCATCTGGTAGGTCAGGGTGCCGGACTTGGAGACCAGTCCGATCGGCCCCTTACCGGTGATGTTGTTCGGCGTGATGCCCACCAGCGCCTCACCCGGGGTGATGATGCCGGGGCAGTTCGGGCCGATGATGCGGGTCTTGTTGCCCTTGTCCACGTTGTAAGCCCACGCGTACGCGGTGTCCTGCACCGGGATGCCTTCGGTGATCACGACGAGCAGCGGGATCTCCGCATCGACGGCCTCGATGATGGCGTCCTTGGAGAAGGCCGGCGGCACGAAGGCGATCGAGGTGTCGGCCCCGGTCTTCTCCATGGCCTCGGCAACGGTCGCGAACACCGGCAACTCGATCTCGCGGCCGGCCGCGTCGAGGTGTGTGACGGTGGTTCCGGCCTTGCGCGCGTTGACGCCGCCGACGATGTTGGTTCCCGCCTTGAGCATCAGGGCGGTGTGCTTGGTGCCTTCGCCGCCGGTGATGCCCTGGACGATGACCTTGTTGTTCCGATTGAGATAGATCGACATAGTTTTGTGGCCCCTTACTTGTTCGCCAGTTCGGCGGCCTTGTCGGCGCCTTCGTCCATCGACGTCGCGAGGGTCACCAGCGGGTGATTCGCCTGTGCCAGGATCTCCCGGCCCTCGTCGACCTTATTGCCGTCCAGACGGACCACCAGCGGCTTGGTGGCCGCGCCGCCCAGCTTCTCCAGAGCGCCGACGATGCCGTTGGCGACCGCATCGCAGGAGGTGATACCGCCGAAGACGTTCACGAAAACACTCTTGACCTGCTCATCACCGAGGATGACGTCCAGCCCTGCGGCCATCACGTCGGCGGAGGCGCCGCCGCCGATGTCCAGGAAGTTGGCGGGCTTGACGCCGCCGTGCAGCTCACCAGCGTAGGCGACGACGTCGAGGGTCGACATCACCAGACCCGCACCGTTGCCGATCACGCCGACCTGACCGTCGAGCTTGACGTAGTTGAGGTCGTTCTCCTTGGCTTTGAGTTCCAGGGGATCGGTGGCTTCTTTGTCCTCGAATACGGCGTGGTCGGGGTGCCGGAAGTCGGCGTTGTCGTCCAGAGTCACCTTGCCGTCGAGCGCCAGGATCTCGTCGTCCGGGGTGCGGACCAGCGGATTGACCTCCACCAGCAGCGCGTCTTCTTCGACGAAGACCTCCCACAGCTTGGCAATGGTCACGGCGGCGGCGTCGAGGACTTCCTCTGGCAGGTGGCCGGCCGCGGCGATCTCGCGGGCCTTGGCTACGTCGACGCCGGCGACCGGGTCGATCGAGATCTTGGCGAGACGGTCGGGCTTGGTGGCGGCGACCTCTTCGATCTCCATACCGCCCTCCACCGAGCACATGGCCAGGTAGTCGCGGTTGGCACGATCGAGCAGAAAGGAGATGTAGTACTCCTCGGCGATGTCCTTCGCCTCGGTCACCAGCAGCTTCTTGACGATGTGACCCTTGATGTCCAGACCGAGGATGTTCTCCGCGTGGGTGAGGGCCTCAGCCGCATCCTTGGCGAACTTGACGCCACCGGCCTTGCCGCGGCCACCGGTCTTGACCTGTGCCTTGACCATCACGGCCTTGCCGATCTGCTCGGCGATCGCGTGCGCGTCGGCCGTTGCTTCGGCGACGGAGCCCGCGCTCGAAGGAACGCCGTGCTTCACAAACAATTCCTTCGCCTGGTACTCGAAGAGATCCATTCAGCTCACCATCTGAGAGTGTTGGGAATTACGCCTGCGTGGGTAACGCGGGCCACCAGAAACTCTATCGGTTCGGGTGTGACCGTCTGCAGCGGCCGGGAATCCTTGTGCAAGAAATCACTTACCCGCCAGTAGCTCGAAAGCAGCCGGTGAGCGCCCCAAGGGCCCTCTTTTGTCCCCCGGACGGGGGTCTGCGGGTGGACGGGAAGCGCTCCGACCCAGTACCGTTCAGGGGGTTGATAACGAGATGGTTACAACAGGCACGGTGAAACGAGGTGAGTGACTTGGCCAGCGACCAGCGTGGTGGTACTGCCGTAGTCGACCGCACGAACGACTCCTTCGATGTGGATTACAGTCCGACGACGCGCGATATTCCGCTGCCGCCGCGGTCCGTGCGGATCGGACTGAGCCCGGCCTCGACCAGCCCTGCCGCTCCTGCTTCGACCGCGGTCACCCCGGCCCCCATCACCCCGGCCGCTGGTTCGCCTGCAGCCGGCACCGTCACCGAGAGCGCCTCGGTTCCCGCGACCGCCGCCGCGCCGGTGCGACCCACGCCGTCGACCGCCAAGCGCACCGCCCGCCGTGACGGCCCGCCGAGTTCACTCAAGGCCCGCACCGCCCTGGTGGCGGTGGCCGCGGGAGCCGTGGCTGTGGCCGTCACCGGTTCGTCCGATAATGCCCAGTCGGTCTCCCCGGCCGCCACGCCCAGCCCGGCGGCGCCCGAAGGGGGCGCACAGCCGCTGCTGGCTGCCTCGTCCGCCGATCTGGACGGCGGCGTCGTACCGGCCGCCAGCACCGCCGATATGGATTCCTACGGCAGCCAGCTGACTGTCGGAAAGCAGCTGGCTGCTGCTGCCGCCGCACGCGAGGCCGCTGCACGCAAGCCGCTGTTCGCTGCACCGCTGACCGCCAAGTACTCGTTCACCTCCGGTTTCGCCATGCGGTGGGGTAGCTTCCACGGCGGATTGGACCTGGCCGCCCCGCTCGGCACCCCGATCCACGCCGTCACCGACGGTGTGGTGAAGGAAGCCGGTCCGGCCTCCGGTTACGGCAACTGGATTCAGATCAAGGCCGACGACGGCACCGTCACCCTGTACGGCCACATGGCCAGTTCGGGTGTGCTCGTCTCCAAAGGCCAGAAGGTCACCGCCGGCGATGTGATCGGTCTGGTCGGCTCCGAAGGCTTCTCCACCGGTCCGCACCTGCATTTCGAGGTGTGGAAGAACGGCACCACCAAGATCGATCCGGCGCCCTGGCTGGCCAAGCACGGAATCCGGCTCAACGCCTACACCGGCTGATTCCGGCCTGCACGCGCTGATTAGTCCGGTCCGGACTCACAACCTTTCGCCGGGAACGCCGAAGCCGGTCATCAGGCGCATTTTGCCCACCGAACCGCCGAAGTCGAAGACGGTCTGCTCGGTCGGCCCACTGCCCGACTTCTCCACCGCCCGGCCCAGCCCGTATTTCGGGTGATTGATCCGATCCCCGATCGCCCAGTCGATGTACTTGTGCCGGCTGCGGGTGGGGATCGACGATCCGGGTCCCGGCCGGTCCGACGAGGACGCCGAGGCGTACCCGAACGGTCGCGCGGTGGACCGCGATGCACCGAAGTCCCGGCGCTGCGGACGCGGTGCCGTCCGCCGCCAGTCGAGCAGCTCCTGCGGGATCTCCTGCAGGAAACGTGATTCGGGGTTCTCCACCGGCTGCCCCCAGGCCGCGCGCATGATCGCGCGGGTCAGGTACAGGCGCTGGCGGGCCCGGGTGATCCCGACATAGGCCAGCCGTCGTTCTTCACTGAGCTCACTGGAATCACCCAGGGCCCGCGCATGCGGGAACTGCCCGTCCTCCCATCCGGTGACGAAGACGACCGGGAACTCCAGGCCCTTGGCGGTGTGCAGGGTCATCAGCGTCACCACCCCGTCACCCTCCTCGGGCAGCTGATCGGCGTCGGCGACCAGAGAGACCTTCTCTAGGAATGCCGCCAGGGAACCGGGCTCGGGCTCGCCTTCGGCGGCTTCGGCCGCCTCGCGTGCCTGCTCGTCTTGATCGTCGATCCCGTCCAGATCATCCAGGTCGGCGGCCGCGGCCTCCAGACTGAAGTCCCGGGCGACGGCGATCAGCTCGTTCAGGTTGTCCAGCCGTGCGCCGTCCTGGGGATCGTTGGAGGCCTCCAACTCGGCGCGGTAGCCGGTGCGGTCGACGACGGCTTCGACCAGATCGCCGATGTCGGCGCCCTCGGCGCTGGCATCGTCGTCCAGGAAGTCCCGGCGCAGCCCCTCGATCAGCTCGACGAAGCCCCGGATCTGTTTGACCGCCCGGGTGTTCAGCAGCGGCACCCGGTCTTCGGTGGCTTCCAGCAGCGACCGGTAGAAGCTGATGTCCAGGTTCTCCGCGTGGACGGCCACACACGCCTCGGCACGATCACCGATACCGCGGCGCGGAGTGTTGAGGATCCGGCGCAAGCTGACCGAGTCCTCCGGGTTGGCCACCACCCGCAGATAGGCGACGATGTCGCGCACCTCTTTGCGTTCGTAGAAGCGGGTGCCGCCGACCACTTTGTACGGGATGCCGTGCCGGATGAAAGACTCTTCGATCGGGCGCGAACCGGTGTTGGTGCGATAGAAGACGGCGATATCGGCGTAGGTGGCAGCCTGGGATCCGCCGATGGCGTCACCGACCAGCTCGTCGACCTCCTTGGCGATGAACGCCGCTTCATCGCGGTCGGTGTCGGCGACGTACCCGACGATCTGCTCCCCGTCGCCGGCGGCGGTCCACAGTTTCTTGGCCCGCCGGTTCGGATTGCGCTCGATCACCGCATTGGCCGCCGACAGGATCGTCTGCGTCGAGCGGTAGTTCTGTTCCAGCAGGATGGTCTGCGCGTCGGGATAGTCGCGCTCGAATTCCTCGATATTGCGGATGGTCGCGCCGCGGAAGGCGTAGATCGACTGGTCGGAGTCGCCGACCACGCACAGCTCCGACGGTGCGGTTCCACCGGCGCCCGGCTCGCCCACCAGGGTCCGGACGAAGACGTACTGAGCGTGGTTGGTGTCCTGGTACTCGTCGACCAGCACATGCCGGAAACGACGACGGTAGTACTCGGCGATGTCCGGATGGTTCTGCAGCAGGGCGACCGTCTCGCCGATCAGATCGTCGAAGTCGAAGGCGTTCGAGGCCTGCAATCGGCGCTGATATTCGTCGTAGATGCGGGCGATGTTCTCGGCGGTCTGCCCCTGCTGGACGGTGTCATCGCTCAGGGTGGCGGCCACCTCCTCGGGTGAGCGGAGTTCGTTCTTGAAGTTGGAGATCACCGTGGACAGTCCGCGCGGACTGTATTTCTTGGGGTCCAGCTCCAGATCGCGCACCACCATCCCCAGCAGCCGGCGGGAGTCGTCGGAGTCGTAGATGGAGAAGTTCGAGTTGCGCCCGGGCAGCAGAGTCGACTGGGCCCGCAGGATCCGCACACAGGTGGAGTGGAAGGTGGAGACCCACATGTAGGCCGCCCGCGGACCGACCAGCTCGATCACCCGCTCGCGCATCTCGGCGGCGGCCTTGTTGGTGAAGGTGATGGCCAGGATCTGCCCGGGGGTGACCCCCCGTTCGGCCAGCAGATAGGCGATGCGGCGGGTCAGGACCGCCGTTTTGCCCGAGCCGGCGCCGGCGACGATGAGCAGGGGTGAGCCGGTGTGCAGCACCGCTGCCCGCTGCTGGGGATTGAGGCCTTCGAGAAGCTGATCAGCACTGGTCATCATCGCCTGTCCAGAGTACCGGCGCCCACCGACAGTCCCGGTCAGGGGGCATAGGCGGCGACGATCGGTTCCCCGATGCGGCCGCCGTCGACATACAGCGTCAGGTCCGGTGTCACCGGGCGCAGCCGCAGCTGTTCCCCGCCGCCGACCAACTGGAAGTAGACCCGATGCCGGCCCGCCTGCACCTGGATCCGGCGCTCCACGCCGTCCAGGGCCGCGGCGACCTCGCCGTCGCGGTCGGCGCAATAGTCCAGCACCGCGGTCCAGTGCCAGTCCAGCAGCGGCCCGGACAACTGCAGTCCCTGCCGCTCGGTGGTCACCGGCTCGGCACAGGTCCCGCGCCCGCGCTGCACCTGCCGGACCGGGCTGATGCCGCCGGGCACCAGATGCCCGTACTCGTCGAGCACCTTCAGATCGTCGGTCTGGTCGGCGAACCGGGGCCGCACGCGCAGCCGCCCGAAGACCCGGCTGGTCTGGTTCTCCGGGTAGGCCACCGGCGTCAGGACCTCCAGCGGCAGGGACTGATCCAGCAGCACCAGCTCCGGCTCAGCGGCCAGCGCGGCGCGCGCGGTGGCCAGGTAGGCCCCCGTGGGGTCGTCGTCCCAGGACTTCGAGAACGACGCCGTCGCGATCAACGACGAGACCACCAGCAGCACCGCGCTCCCCGTAAGCACGATCGCCGGTACGCGCGCGGCGACGACCGGCGGCACCCATTCCGGCACCCGATCCCGCACCCGGTCCGGCACCCGGCCGGGTGCGGCGGCCAGCAGGGCGATCCCGATCGTCATCACCAGCGCGGTATCGGGCAGATACCGCATGGTCTGCCCCAGTTCGACGGCGGTGGCCGCACTGGACCGGTTCCACATCACCGGCAATTGCGCGGCGACGGCATAGGCCGCTACGCAGACCACGATCCGGGCTCCCCCGCGACGACGCAGACCGGCCCCCAGCGCCGCACCGGCCAGCAGCACCCAGCCCGCGGCGGTCAACCATGCGCTCGGCTCGCCCATCGGCGGCGCGGTGGTCCACCGATCCCACTGCCACGGGCCACCGGCGACCGCCGGCACCAGCCCCGCGCCCACCGACCGCCAGGTCAGCGCCCAGGTCTGCCCCAGCGAATGCTCCCCGTCGGTCGGATCGGCGACCGCCAGATACAGCACGGTCCAGACGACGACGATCCCGCCGAGCCAGGCCCACAGCGCTCGGGCCCGTCGCAGTCGGCCGGGTGCGGCCAGCCAGGCGGCGACCAGGGCCACCGGTGCGATGTAAAGCGACTTCTCGAAGAAGGCCAGCGCCACCACGAAGACCAGCACCGACCGGACCAGCAGTCGGCGCCGGCGGGCGGGTGGCTGCTCGTCGCGGGTCAGCGACACCGCAGCTGCCACCACCACCGCCATCGCCGCCTGCATGGGCAGAGTGTTCAGTCCCGCCGCCCACCACACATAGGCCGGGACCGTCATCGGCACAAAGAGGTAGAAGGCCAGCGCCGCCAGCGCCCCGAGTCCGGCGCCGGGAGCGAGGACGCGGATCATCCGCCACACCGCGATCGAGGCGATCGCCTGCAGCACGACCAGCGTCACCGCCGGCAGCCACCACTGCACCGGCGCCAGCACCGTGGTGATCCCGGCCAGCAGATAGGCGGCCGGCATGAAGTGCCCGTCGTGACTGTTTCCCAGGTAGTCCCAGCTCAGAATCGGGTTCGACGATGCCTGGCCGATGATGATCAGGTCGTCCCAGTAGAAGTCGCCGCGGGCCACCAGGATCCCGCGCACCACCAGTTGCCCCAGGATCAGCACCGCCGCGAACGCACCGGTCTGGCTGGACGCGGCCGCACGCACCGAGGTCATGGATCCAGTCTGCCGCCCTGCCGACGCGAACGCTCCGGCGGTGTCATGGCAAGATCAGAAGCCGTGAGCGAGCAGGATCCCCAAGCCCCGTCCCCGTCGATCGATCTGTCGGCGTACAACCTGGGCAGCGATGTGAGCGATCTGCCCGACGACATCGACGAACTGCGCGGTGAGATCGACCGCATGGACGCGGTGATCCTGGCCGCGGTGCAGCGTCGCTCGGCCGTCTCCAAGAAGATCGGTGCGGCCCGGATGGCGGCCGGCGGTCCGCGCCTGGTGCACAGCCGTGAGGTGAAGGTGCTCGAACGCTTCTCGGCACTCGGCGCCGAGGGCCACACCCTGGCCATGCTGCTGCTGAGGCTGGGCCGCGGTCCCCTCGGCCGCTGAACCGGTGCCCGCGTCTTCGCGGGCGCGCAGTCAGTTCCGGCGCCCGCGTGCGGTGCGGTACCAGCGGACCAGCTCGTCGGTGGAGGAATCGGCCAGCGGCGCCGGCGGTGCGGGCTCGGCGAGATCGCTGAGCAACTGGTTGGCCTGCTGCTTGCCCAGCTCCACTCCCCACTGGTCGAACGGGTTGATGCCCCAGACCATGGCCTTGACGAAGACCTGGTGCTCGTAGAGCGCGATCAGCTGACCGAGCACCGCCGGGGTGAGCCGTGGCGCCAGGATCGAGGTGGTCGGCCGGTTGCCCGGCATCACCTTGTGCGGAATCAGCTCCGGGGCGACGCCTTCGTCGGCGAGGTCGTCGGCGGTCTTCCCGAAGGCCAGTACCTGCGTCTGGGCGAAGAAGTTACTCATCAGCAGGTCGTGCATCGAGCCGCCGTCGGGGGTGGGCAGATCGTCCAGCGGTTCGGCGAAGCCGATGAAGTCGGCCGGAATCAGCCAAGTGCCCTGGTGCAGCAGTTGATAGAAGGCATGCTGACCGTTGGTGCCGGGCTCACCCCACACCACCGTCTCGGTCGGCGCGGTCAGATGCCCGCCGTCGCGCGCGACCGATTTCCCGTTGGACTCCATCACCAGCTGCTGCAGGTAGGCCGGGAAGCGGGCCAGGTCGTCGGCGTACGGGAGCACCGCGTGGGTCTGCGCACCCCAGAAGTTCGAGTACCACAGGCCGATCAGCGCCAGCAGCACCGGCGCATTGCGGTCCAGCGGCTGGGTGCGGAAGTGTTCGTCGACCGCGTGGAAGCCGCTGAGGAACTCGGTAAAGCGGTCCGGTCCGACGGCGATCATCAGGCTCAGTCCGATCGCCGAGTCCACCGAGTAGCGTCCGCCGACCCAGTTCCAGAAGCCGAACATGTTGTCGGTGTCGATGCCGAAGTCGGCGACCTTCTCGGCATTGGTACTCACTGCGGCGAAGTGGGCGGCGACGGCGTCCTGGTCGCCGTCGTAGTGCGCCAGCAACCACGCCCGGGCCGCGCGCGCATTGGCCAGCGTCTCCTGGGTGGTGAAGGTCTTGGAGGCAACGATCAGCAGCGTACTCTCGGGGTCGAGATCGGCCAGCGTACCGGTCAGATCGGCGGGGTCGACGTTGGAAACGAAGTGGCAGCGGATTCGTGCGTGCCGGTAGTGCCGCAGCGCCTGATAGGCCATCGCCGGGCCCAGATCCGAGCCGCCGATGCCGATGTTGACCACATCGGTGATCGCCTTGCCGGTGAACCCGGTGTGCTCTCCGTCGCGGACACGGTCGGAGAACTGCGCCATCGCTGCGAGCACCGCGTGCACATCGGCGACCACGTCTTGTCCGTCGACGGTCAGCTCGGCGTCGGCCGGCAGCCGCAGCGCGGTGTGCAGGACGGCACGGTCCTCGGAGGTGTTCAGGTGGTCACCGGCGAACATGGCGTCGCGGAGCTGTTCGACGCCGGCCTCCCGTCCCAGTGCCGTCAGCAGTTCGAGGGTCTCGGGAACCACCAGGTTCTTCGAGTAGTCGATGTGCAGCTCGGCGGCGTCGACCACCATCGACCGGCCCCGATCGGGATCCATCGCGAACAGTTCACGCAACGACCGGGCGAACAGATGCTGTTGGTGGGCGGCCAGCTCCCGCCAGGCCTCGGTGGCAGTGATATCGACCATGCCCCAACCCTATCGGCGCCGCCGTGTCTTCGCGGGTGCGTCGCGCAGCTCAGACCATCTTGGCGGTCAGCGCATCGGGCAGCACCCGCAACGCGGCGGCGATGGGCTTCCACGGCCACGACGGCACCTCGGCGCGACGCGGCTCCGCTTCGATCGCGGCAACCATCGCCTTGACTCCGGCGTCGGTGCCGGTCATCAATCTGGTCTTGACGCCGCGGTTGATGTCGGTCTCGATGTAACCCGGCAGGATCACACTCACGGCGATCGGTTTGCCGGCCAGTTCGGCCTGCAGCCCCTGCCCCAACGCCGACACTCCGGCCTTGGAAGCCGAGTATGCGGCCTGAGCGCGAGGCAGCCCGCGCACGGCACTGATCGAGCTGATCAGCACCAGGTGCCCGTGGCCCTGCTCGCGGAAGATCTCCATGGCCGCCTCCGCCTGAGCGAGCGCACCGACCAGATTGGTCTGCACCGTCTCGATGTTGGCGGCCGCATTGCCGGTGCCGATCGGTGCGCCCTTGCCCAGGCCAGCATTGACGATCACCCGATCGAGACCGCCGAGTGCGTCCCGGAGTTCGGCGAAGGCGCGGAAGACGTCGTCGGTGTCGGTGACGTCCAGGCGAGTCAGAGCGATCTGCTTGGCCTGAGTGCTGAGATCGGCGGCGATGTCTTCGAGCTTGTCCAGTCGGCGGGCGGCTAGTCCCAGAGACCGGCCACGCTTGGCGTATTCACGGGCCATACCCTCGCCGAGTCCGGAGCTGGCGCCGGTGATGATGATTCTGTCGCGCGTCATACAAGGTGAATCTACCTGCTTCTCAAGCCCGGCCCGCGACCCGATCGATGCGCGATCGTGACGGCCCACGCGCAGAAATGCAGCCGCCGACCGCCACACGGGTCACTATTGTCACTTCTGACACAGACAGTGCAGGAGCCCGCATGCGTGCGCACTGCCGAACTGGCGTAACGACACCTCGCGGCTGGTCCCCTGGGTCACCGGGCCCAAGAGCCCGAACACGACCCTCGGGCGATTCACCATCTCGGGTACCGATCTGGGCATCGCGTGGGACAACGGTTCACAACAGACCCTGCTGGCCTTCGGCGACACCTTCGGCTGGTGCAACGTCGAGGGCCACCAGTGGCGAAACAATGTGTTGCTGCGCACCGACGACGACGATCCCTCCGACGGCCTCACGATCACGCCGGGAATTCCCGGTGACAGCAAATCCGGCGCGGTGGTCACCGCCGCAGCACCCGCTTACGCCACCGAAATGATCCGGGCCATGAAAGCCGACTTCGTCGAGGTGACGACGATTCCCACCGCCGGTATCAGTATCGGCACCGGAGCCGGCGCCAAGCAGTACGTGAACTTCATGTCGGTGCGCCATTGGGGATCCGCCGGGGTGTGGGACACCAACTTCTCGATGACCGCGGTCTCCGCCGACAACGGGCAGACCTGGACCCCCGAACTGAGCACCATGCGGGTCAACGCACCGCTGACGATGGCGCTGCCGGATGAGGCCCCGACGGTGAACGTGAACAACCGGTTCTTCCAGCAGAGCGGCTATGTCCGCGGACACGGCGCAGACGACGCCTACATCTATCAGGTGGGGACTCCCAACGGGCGCTTCGGCAACGCCTACCTAGCGCGCTTCCATCCCGACGACATCCTCGACCTGAGCAAGTACGAGTACTGGCTCGGCAACTCATGGACCAGCGACCTGGGCGCATTGAGTGAGACCGGTTCGGCGATCGTGACCGGGAACATCTCCGAACTCTCGGTGGCGTGGAGCGAATACCTGGGCAAGTACGTGATGCTCGACGGCGACAACGGTATCCGGATCCGTACTGCCACCACGATGTCCGGGCCGTGGAGCGCACCGAAGATGCTCGTCCCCGACGGCCGCGTCGTTCTGTACGGTCCGATGATGCTGCCACAGTCGCCGGCACTGACCAGTAAGACCGACAATCGTCTGTACTTCAACGGGTCGCAGTGGAGCGACTACAACATGATGCTGGTCGAATCCAAACTCCAATCGTCCTGGTGAGGACTCGGCCTGGTGGTACCTCGGCTTGGCGATTCCACAGCAGTACTACTTGAGCAGCCGAGACATCCGCCGGTCGGCGAGAACCTTGCCTCCGGTCTGGCAGGTCGGGCAGTACTGGAACGAGCGGTCCGCATAGGACACCTCGCGGATGATGTCACCGCAGACCGGACAGTGCTGACCGGTCCGTCCGTGGAATCGAAGGCCGGTACGTTTCTCGGCCTTGAGCCCGCCGGCACCGACGTCCTCCAGCCGCTGCGTCGCCTCGATCAGAGTCGTTCGCAGAACCGTATAGAGACGATCAACGGTCGCGTCATCGAGAGAGGCGGTCAGGGCGAACGGCGAAAGTCGGGCGGTATGGCAGATCTCGTCGGAGTAGGCGTTGCCGATCCCCGCCATCACCCGCTGATCGGTGAGCACTGTTTTCACCCTGCTGTTGCGGGCGGCCAGCAGCGCGCCGAACCGCTCGCGGCTGATGTCCAGAACGTCGGGCCCGAGCCCGGCGATGCGGTCGATCTCGGCCGGATCGCGGACCAGCCAGGCCGCCGCACGCTTCTGGGTGCCTGCTTCGGTCAGATCGAAGCCCTCCCCCGGCAGTCCGCAGTGCACGCGCAGCGCGATCGGCCCCTTACCGCCGGGGCGGGGCGGTGTCGGTGAGAGCGCCTCGCTCCATCGGATCCAGCCGGCCCGGGACAAATGGATCACCAGATCCAGTTGCGGCTCACCGTCGCCTGATGGGCTCTCATCGGATCCGACGGCGACCGGCAAGGTGCGGATCACCAGGTACTTTCCGAGTCGGTCCACCCCCGAGACGGTGCGCCCGGCCAACGCCGGCCACGGCGGATCGGCCGTCTTCAGAACGGAGAGTGCAGCCACGTCCACGCGCCGGATCGGCAGCGCCGCCATGCGTCCGTCCAGGAACGCGGCGAGCGCGGCGACTTCGGGAAGCTCGGGCATGACTCCAGTGTGCGCGTTGAGCTCGCGCCATGTGGTTGGGTAGAGCAATGACCGCCCCCGGCCGCCACACGGACGCAGAGCTCGCGGCTCTCATCGCCGAGGGCGCCGGGCAGGTGCTGTTGGGCGTCGCGCACGGCGAACTACTCGAGCCACGACGGCGCGGCGACGTCGGAGACGCGCTCGCACAGGCCTGGATCGCTCAGGTCCTCCAGATGCACCGGCCACAGGATCCGGTGCTGTCGGAGGAGGCCGACGACGACCTCCGGCGACTGCGCAGCGATCGAGTCTGGATCATCGATCCGCTCGACGGCACCTCGGAATTCGCTCGCGGCACCACACACTGGGCGGTGCACGTCGCCTTGGCCGTCGACGGTCTGCCCACGGCCAGCGCCGTCGCACTCCCGGCGCAGGGCCAGCTCTTCCGGTCCGATGAGGTTCCGGTGGCCGATGGTCCGCTGACCGGTCGGATGGCCGTGTCCCGTTACGGGCACTCGTATCCGAGTGCGGCCGTCGCCGATCGCCTCGGACTCGGTGCGGTGCATATCGGATCGGCCGGGGCCAAAGCGATGGCGGTGGTGCGCGGCGATGTCGACGCCTATGTCCATGCCGGCGGCCAATACGAGTGGGACAACTGCGCACCGGTCGGTGTCGCACAGGCAGCGGGCCTGTTCTGCGCCCGGCTCAACGGCGAACAGATCGTGTACAACAATCCTCAGCCGTACATGCCCGACTTCGTCATCTGCCGCCAGGAGATCGCCGACGACCTACTGAGGGCACTGCGCACCCCGTGGTGACCGGCCGACTGGCTGATCAGCTCATCGAAACGCCTGTTCAGAACAGTGGTGGGTCGTT
>NZ_BANT01000019.1 GCF_000333015.1 Gordonia hirsuta DSM 44140 = NBRC 16056
CAATCCGCGTCCTCAACCGGCCCTCCGGCATCCGCCTCGACATCGCCGGTGTCCTCTGGCTCGACCAACACGCCGCCCGACAACTCGCCGACATCGCGGGCTACGCCGCCAACCTCACCGCCGGACAAGTTAGGCGACGGTAACTTCCGACCGACCGGCAACCCTTCCGACCTGCGAAGACCTCCCAGGGGCGGGGGTCAAAAATATTCAGGGGGCCACCACCAAGACTCCGGGCCGGTGAGGCTTGCGTCTCTCTCCCTTGGCGCACGGCTTACTCGGCCGCTGGCGGTGGTTCTAGCGGCTTAGGGCGGTCTGGGCTCCGTAGGCGGCGAGTATCTGCCGGATGGTGTCGAGGGCTTGCCATGCTTCGGGGTCGTCGGCGAGGCCGAGCTCGGCTAGGGCGTCGTAGTGCTCGAGGTAGAACGGATCCATGACGGTTAGACGCTGCGCCGGTCGGTTCGGTTCCATTGCGGGCTGCTCGGGCGTGTCGGCGGCGATCGGGTGCGACTGCTGGCAGGAATGGCAGGTGAACGTGGGCGGCGTCTCCGGTGCCGGCTGCGGTGCGGGTTCGGGTGCTGGCTGCGGGTCCGGTGCCGGCCGCTGCGGTGCGGTCGGCGTGTACGTCTTGCCGTTCATTCCGGTCACCTCGGCTACTGGTCCATTTGGACCAGTAGCGACCTCACGCTTAACGGTCGTTGCACTCACGCCGGTTGCGGCGGCGATCGCGCGGGTAGATAGACCAGACTCTCGAAGCGAGGCGACTACCTCGGCGCGTTCCTCTCGAGGCAACCGAAGGCGTGCCGTTCCGAACTCGCGGGTGCTGGGTGGTTCGGTCGATCTGCGGCTCTCCGGTGATCGGGTTGGGATCAGACCAGCGGAGCACCTAACGGTGCCGGTGTCGTTGTCCCCATGCCCAAAGCTCCCACGGATCCCGCGCCCTAGACCGCGTAAGGCCACGGCTCATAGCCTCACCGGTGACCGGCAAGGCGAAGCTGTGGCACCGTTGCGCGCGCTGCTCGGGTGGCCTACGGGCCAGGCGTAGGACTGGGCTACTGGCCGCCGGTCGGTTTGCGTCGGACTCGGCAATAGCGACGGGCGCACCGCTGCATGGTGGGTGCGCGCTTGGTGTCCTGGCCGGGCTGCTGCCCTCCGGCTGACCGCTTTGAACGGGTCAGGACTGCTGCGGGGGTTAGGGCTGCTGGTCGGGGCCGTTGTCGCCGCGGGCGGCGTAGATGCCGTTCGTGGCTTCGACGAGTTGGTCGGCTAGGGCTGCGGCCTGGTCCGCGGTGAGTGCGACCGGGGCGGCGTCGCCGATCTGGATGGTGATCGGTCGGGCGTCGCCGCCCGCGCCGGGTCCGGTGGTCAGGGTGATCAGGGTGGCGTCGTCGATCTGGACGCCGAGCTCGGCGATGCCGTCGGCGGTGACGGTGACCCGGTACGTCGTCGGGGTGGTCATTGCTGGGCCGCCTCGAGGGTGAGCAGGTGGGCGTCGGTCGGGTCGGTGGTCGGGTAGACCAGGACCTCGACGGCTTCGCCGAGCGTGCCGACCTGGACGGAGACTGCGGTGGGCCACCAGCGGCGCCGCATCGCGTTCTCGCGGGCCTGGACTTCGCGCATCGCGTCTGAGAAGTCGGTCAGGTCGGCGGCGGTGAATCCGCGGCGCCGGGCGCGGCCGAGTCGTGCGTATGCGGCCGCGTGAATCTCGCGGGCGGTCTGGGCCTCGACGGCCTGGTGGGCGGTGAGCCGGGCGGCGGTCATGCTGTGGCTCCGGCGTACCAGCCGAGCGCGTGCGCGGCGGTGAAGAAGATGATGAGGGCGTAGTAGGTGGCGATCGTGCCGACCGCTATCGCGGTCGCGGCTAGAATCGGGTGACGGTGCATCGGGTGCTCTCCGGTGTGTCGTAGGCCCTGGTTGGTGCTGTGAACACCTACCGGGGCCGACTCGTCTCCGAAGACCGTTCGAACCGGTGACTTATTGCACGTTTATCGCACGAGGGCGATTCGGGTAGGGATCAAAAACGTCCCTACCTGCGCTTATACGCTGCTCCGCCGCCAGGACTCGAACCTGAAATGCCTGAACCAAAATCAGGAGTGTTGCCGATTACACCACGGCGGATTACTACCGGTTCGATTGTGCCACAGGGGCTTCCCACTGCCCGACGGCGTCCACGACGGACCGACCCAGGCCGGGAGATCCGGGCTACCGCTGAGCGGCAGCCCGGATCGGTTGTCAGGCCTTGGGGCCGCCGGCGACGTACAGCACCTGGCCGCTGACATAGCGGGCACGCTCGTCGGCGAAGAACGACACCGCGTTGGCGATGTCGTCGGGCTGGCCGGCCAGCTTGACCGCGGTCTCCTGCGCCATGGCATCCAGGAAGGCATCGAACGGCACACCGATGCGCTCGGCGGTGGCCCGGGTCATGTCGGTCTCGACGAAACCGGGGGCGACGGCGTTGACGGTGACACCGAACTTGCCCAGTTCGACGGCGAGGGTCTTGGTGAAGCCCTGCAGTCCGGCCTTGGCCGCCGAGTAGTTGGCCTGACCGCGGTTACCCAGAGCCGAGGTGCTCGACAGGTTCACGATGCGTCCCCAGCCGGCGTCGAGCATGTGCCGCTGGCAGGCCCGGCTCATCAGGAAGGCGCCGCGCAGGTGCACGGCCATCACCGTGTCCCAGTCGGGAACACTCATCTTGAACAGCAGGTTGTCCCGCAGCACACCGGCGTTGTTGACCAGCACGGTCGGTGCGCCCAACTCGGCGGTGACCTGGTCGACGGCGGCGGCCACCGCGTCCTCGTCGGCGACATCGCAGCCCACGGCTATGGCGCGGCCGCCGGCGGCGGTGATGGCATCGACCACGTCCGCACAGGCGGCGGCCTCCAGGTCCAGGACGGCCACGGCCATCCCGTCTTCGGCCAGACGGCGGGCGGTGGCGGCGCCGATCCCGCGGGCGGCTCCGGTGACAATGGCTACTTTCTGTGTGCTCATGCTGGGAACCCTACTGTGATTGCGTAGGATTTCACCGGCACGTTGACATTGCGACACCACGATCAAGTCCCGCGAGGTATTCGAATGACCGGAAGGCCCAGCGGCCCGACCAATGGGCAACTCGCCGTCGTAGTCCTTGCGGCGGGCGCCGGCACTCGGATGCGGTCCAAGACCCCCAAGATCCTGCACCAGATCGCCGGCCGATCGCTGGTCAGCCACGCCCTCCACGGGGCCGCCGGAGTGCTTCCGCAGCACCTGGTCGGCGTGGTCAGCCATGAACGCGAGCGCGTGATCGCCGAGATCGAGCGCGTCGCCGAGGAATTGCACCGCCCCATCCAGATCGCCGTCCAGGCCGAACCCCTGGGCACCGGCGACGCCGCCCGCGCCGGACTGACGGCGATCCCCGACGACTTCGACGGCACCGTCCTGGTCACCGTCGCCGATGCCCCGCTGCTGGACGCGCAAACCCTGCGCGCACTGATCGCCACACACACCGCCGGCCAGACCGCGGCGGTCACCCTGACCAGCTTCACCGTCGCCGACCCCACCGGATACGGCCGGATCGAGCGCACCGACGGCGAGGTCACCGCCATCGTCGAACACAAGGACGCCACCGAGACCCAGCTGGCCATCGACGAGGTCAACGCCGGCATCTACGCCTTCGACGCACAGGTTCTGCGTCAGGCGCTGGCCGGTCTGTCCACCGACAACGCGCAGGGCGAGTTCTACCTGACCGACGTGGTCGCCATCGCCCGCGCCGCCGGCCGGGTGGTCCGCGCCTACGTGGTCGACGATCCGGTCGTGGTCGCCGGCTGCAACGACCGGGCCCAGCTGGCCGAACTGGCCGCCGAATTCAACCGCCGGATCGTGCGCCGCCATCAACTGGCCGGCGTCACCGTCGTCGATCCGGCGACCACCTGGATCGACGCCGAGGTCGTCATCGAACAGGACGCCCGCATCCTGCCCGGCACCCAGCTGCACGGTCACACCACGATCGGCTTCGACGCCGTCGTCGGCCCGGACACCACGCTGACCGATGTCACCATCGGCGAGGGCGCACAGGTGATCCGCACCCACGGCTCCCAGGCCGTCATCGGCCCGGGCGCGGTGGTCGGACCGTTCGCCTACCTGCGCCCCGGCACCGTCCTGGGCGAGGACGGCAAGATCGGCACCTTCGTCGAGACCAAGAACGCGCAGATCGGCGCCGGCAGCAAGGTCCCGCACCTGACCTACGTCGGCGACGCCGAGATCGGCGAGCACAGCAACATCGGCGCCTCGAGCGTCTTCGTTAACTACGACGGTGAGAACAAGCACCGCACCGTGATCGGCTCGCACTGCCGGACCGGTTCGGACAACATGTTCGTCGCCCCACTCACCATCGGGGACGGCGTCTACACCGGAGCCGGTTCGGTGATCCGGGACGACGTCCCGCCCGGCGCTTTGGCGGTTTCCTCCGGATCGCAGCGCATCATCGAGGACTGGGTGCTCACCAAGCGCCCCACCAGCCGTGCGGCGCAGGCCGCCCGAACAGCCCAGGAAGAGAGCAGCTCATGAAGTGGACCACTGACGCGCGGAAGAACCTGATGTTCTTCTCCGGCCGCGCTCACCCCGAACTGGCCGAGGCGGTAGCCGCCGAACTCGGTGTCGAGGTGACTCCGCAGACCGCGCGTGACTTCGCCAACGGCGAGATCTTCGTCCGCTTCGAGGAGTCGGTCCGCGGTAGTGACGCCTTCGTGCTGCAGAGCATGCCCTTCCCCACCAACCAGTGGATCATGGAGATGCTCATCATGATCGACGCGCTCAAGCGCGGTTCGGCCAAACGCATCACCGCCATCCTGCCGTTCTACCCCTACGCCCGGCAGGACAAGAAGCACCGCGGCCGCGAGCCCATCTCCGCCCGGCTGATCGCCGACCTGCTCAAGACCGCAGGCGCCGACCGGGTGATCACCGTCGACCTGCACACCGACCAGATCCAGGGCTTCTTCGACGGCCCCGTCGACCACATGCACGCCCTGGGCCAGCTGGCACAGTACGTCCGCGACAACTACGGCACCGACAACATCTGCGTGGTGTCCCCGGATGCCGGCCGGGTGAAGGTCGGCGAGAAGTGGGCCGACGCGCTCGACGGCGCCCCGATGGCCTTCATCCACAAGACCCGTGATCCCGATGTGCCCAACGAGATCAAGTCCAACCGCGTCGTCGGCGAGGTGGCGGGCAAGACCTGCGTGCTGATCGACGACATGATCGACACCGGCGGCACCATCGCCGGTGCGGTGCGCGTACTCAAGGAGGACGGGGCCGGTGACGTCATCATCGCCACCACCCACGGCGTCTTCTCCGACCCGGCCGCCGAGCGGCTGGCCTCCTGCGGCGCCAAGGAGATCATCGCCACCGACACCCTGCCGATCCCCGAGGACAAGCGCTTCGACAAGCTGACGGTGCTGTCGATGGCGCCGCTGCTGGCGCAGACCATCCGTGAGGTCTTCGAGAACGGTTCGGTCACCAGCCTGTTCGACGGCAACGCCTGAGCCCGGGTCAGGTACGACGCCGCCGCAGCCACAGCGCCCACGCGCCGGCGGCACCGGCCCCCAGCGCCACCACGACGGCGACGGTCACTGAGACCGTCGCCGTCGTCGTTCGCTGGGCATCGGAAACGACATCTTCGCCCGGTAACGGCGCGAGCGGTGCACCGGCCACGCGCAGCGTCTGCGCGGTGACACCCAGGTTCTGGCAGGAGGTCGCCGACCACTGGTCGCCGGATCCGGCGAGCACGAAGATCCGCTCGGTGTGCAGTTCCGGAAGCAGTCCGCACGCCGGACCCTGCGACGAGGACACCACCCAGAGCTGCTGCGGCACCGCCTGTCTGTAACTGCGGGCGACCTGGACCCGGTACCGGATGTCGAACCGTGCATCGGCGGGCTCCTCGATCGGCTCGGCCGCGACCGGGGTCCCGACCACCACCAGCGGCGCCCGCTCCACCAGCGTCTCCGGCGCCGGCATCGCGCAACTGCAGGCCCGGGCCGGTGCCGGCGCCCAGAACGCACCCGCGGCCACGACCGTCATCAGCCCGATCAGCACCACCACCGCACGCATGTCTACGACGCTAACCCGAGCGGTACGGTAGTGCCATGGACGACGCCACGATCTACCACAATCCCAGGTGCTCCACCTCCCGCAAGACCCTGGAGCAGATGCGTGAGGCCGGCATCGAGCCGACCGTGATCAAGTACCTGGACCTCGGCTGGACCCGGGAACAGCTGCAACAGCTGTTCGCCGATGCCGGACTGACCCCCAGCCAGGCGGTCCGCAAGCGCGAGGCGCTGTACAAGGAACTGAATCTGGCCGAGGCCACCGACGATCAGATCCTCGATGCGATGGTCGCGCACCCGGTGCTGGTGGAGCGCCCCATCGTGGTCACCGGTAAGGGCACGCGGCTCAACCGCCCCATCGGCGGCGGCATCGACGACATCCTCTGACCCTCCGGGTCTGCCCCGTCGAACCCGGCCCCGTCGAACTCAGTTCTGCGGGGCCGGGTTCGTTTCCAGCCGGTTCGTTCCCGGCCGGTCCAGATCCATCCGGCTCAGGGCATCCGGCAGCGGCGGCAACAGGCGCGGGAACACCAGCGCCGCCAGCCCGCGGACGAGTCCCTTGGTGCAGTTGAAGAAGTCGAAGTAGTCGCGCCATACGACGATCTGGCCGTCGCGGACCTCATTGCGCCCGCACACCCAGAACTGCATGCGCAGCGGCCCGATCCGCAGTTCGTCGTAGCGCTCGGTCAGTACCACGCCCTGGTCGTCGGCGCTGATGGCCAGCAGTTGGGCGTCAAAGGCGATGTGGCGCCCGTTGAGCAGCCGCATCAGCGGGGCGAAGCGCGCCTTCCCGCGGACCGTCGGCAGGCTGACATTGGTGTAGACGATGTTCTCGGCCGTATCGGCCAGGGCGGCGTCGACGTCGCCGCGGGCGAGGTTGGCGAAGAAGCTGGTGACCAGTTCTTCAGGTTTCCGTGAGGTCATGACGCCATGCTAATCTTGCTGCCGTTGTCTCGGCGAGGGTGAATCGATTCACCGTTATCGGCGCGACTGAGTACGGATCGTCCCCCGTTCGCCGGGTGGTTGCCTTGTCTCGGCCGTCGTCTGCCGTGTGACCACTACCGAACGAGGAGAGACTCATGTCGACGCAGACCCCCAAGCTTTCGACCACCGACCGGACCGAGACCGGTAAGGGCGCCGCACGCCGCGCCCGCCGCGCCGGTCTGGTTCCGGCCGTGCTCTACGGCCACGGTGCAGACCCCAAGCACCTGCTGCTGCCCAAGCTGGAACTGGCCGCCATCCTGCGCGGCCACGGCACCAACGCCGTGATCGACCTGCAGATCGACGGCGAGAGCCAGCTGGCGCTGACCCGCCAGGTCGACGTTCAGCCGGTCCGCAACTACATCGAGCACGTCGACCTGCTGATCGTCCGTCGCGGCGAGAAGGTCATCGTCGAGGTTCCGCTGATCATCGAGGGCGAGACCGGCCCCGCCGGCGGTCTGGTGGTTCAGGATGCCAGCAGCGTCGAGGTCGAGGCCGACGCGCTGAACATCCCCGACCACCTCGTCGTTTCGATCGAGGGGCTCGAGCCGGTCACCAACATCACCGCGGGCGAGCTGGAGCTGCCCGAGGGCGTCACCCTGGTCTCGCCGGAGGACCTGCTGGTCACCTCGGTGAACGAGGAGAAGAAGATCGCCGAGCCGTCTGAGGACGAGGCCGCAGAGGGTGCCGAGGGCGCCGCCGGCGAGGAAGCCGCGGAGTAATTCCCACCCTGATCGTCGGACTGGGCAATCCCGGTCCCGCTTACGAGAAGACCAGGCACAACATCGGCGCGATGGTCGCCGATGGCCTGGTCTTCTCGTACGGCGAGAAATACACCGTGCACCGCAAGTCCGGTGCCGAGGTCGCCACCGTCCGCATCGGAGACCAGCCGGTGCTGGTGGCCAAGGCCCGCACGTACATGAACACCACCGGCCGCCAGATCGGTCCGCTGGCCAAGTACTACGGCGTCACCCCCGACGAGGTGATCGTGCTGCACGACGAACTCGATATCGACTTCGGGCAGGTGCGGCTCAAACGGGGCGGCGGCGAAGGCGGCCACAACGGGCTCCGTTCCCTCTCGCAGGCCCTGGGTTCACGCGACTACGCCCGGGTGCGCCTGGGTATCGGCCGGCCACCCGGCCGCCAGGATCCGGCCGCCTACGTCCTCAAACCCTTCCCCTCGGCCGATCGCGCCGAAGTGGAACTGCTGATCGGCAACGGCGTCGACGCCGCCGAACTCCTGGTCCGCCAGGGCCTGGAGAGCGCACAGAACGTCGTTCACGCCTGGTGAGCCCCACCGTGGCGGCCCCCGTTCCTCAGTGCGTCAACCCCGCAGTGCGTCAACCCCGCGGTGCGTCAGCCTCGCATGAAGGCGTCGGCGATGAGCTTGGCGGTGTACTGGCGACCGGCCAGCGTCGGGTGGACCGGAATCCCGTTCTCCCCGGGAAGAACACCGGTCAGGGCCACCCAGCGCTGACCGTCGGCCCCGCACATCGTGTGGCCGTCGGGCTGCTTCTCATTGAGCATGGTGAAGCCCACACGTGCGGCCGCCCGGGCGATCTGGCGGTTGAGCTGCTCCTGGATGCCGCGGGCAAAGACAGCGTTCTGCCGCCCCGCCGAGGCCTCCAGGAAGCAGCCCGCAGGGTTCCTCGGCGCGATCATCAGATAGCCGAGAACGACGACGTGCGCATTCGGCGCCGCCTTCCGCACGGCCGCATAGGCGTTGTCCAGCTTCGTGCCCAGGCGGTTCACCTTCGCCTGCGCCTGCGCACGCACCGCCGGGGTGCAGGTGATTCCGATCAGGCAGTTCCGCATCAGTTCCAGGAACAGGCTCTCGTCGTTCCCGCCGATCGAGATCGACACGAATCTGGTGTCCGGACCCAGCCCGCGCACCTGTGGCCCGCGGTCGGTGACGGTGGTCAGATCGGCCGTATCGGCGCCCCCGCAGGCCCAGTCACCGAAACCGACGCCGGGTATGCGGGCGGCCACCAGCCGACCGACGTTGTCGGGGGCTTGGCTGCATGCCCGGGCGGTCGCCGTGCTCAGCGAACCGACCGCCACGAACGAGTCACCGAGCGAGACGTATTCGGCGCCACGCGGCGCCGGATCGGGCATCGCCGCCGCCGGGGGACCGATGCTGACCACCAGGAGTAGCGCCGATATCGCCGCCGAAAACGCCAACCCGACCCGACGCATCACAGTCAACTCCTCGCAGTGTCCCGAATCACTATTCGAATCCTCCGGAGCCTATCGAATCGGCTACCGTGACGCCGTGACCCACCCCACCGTGACCCTGCCGTTGGAGCACCTGCGGCAGTTGCGTTTGCCGCCGCCACCGCCGCCTTCCAGATCGAGGGAGCCCGCGCCGAGGGCGGCCGCGGCCCCGTGCTGACCTGGCGGGCCCGCGAATCGGCTCCGGTACAGGACACCGCGATCGCACCGGGACCGAGGCCTCCCACGCTTCGATCCACGCGTTGATTACTATTCCGTAACAAGGACGACGTGAACGGTGCGCCGGTCCACCCGACAAAGACAGGACTGTCCGTGGCAAAGCTGGTCACTACCCAAGGCCATCCGAATGTGTCGATGCTCGGCATCGGCGCCTACCGGCCGGCACGGCTGGTCACCAACGACGAGCTGTGCAAGGTGATGGACTCTTCCGATGAGTGGATCTACGAGCGCAGCGGTATCCGCGCGCGCCGCTGGATCTCCGGCGACGAGGACATGCGACTGATCGCCACCAAGGCCGCCGAGCGGGCCGTCGTCAACTCCGGTGTGGACCTGGAGAAGATCGACCTGCTGGTGTTCGCCACCAGCAGCTGGCCGTCGAACACCCCGCACGGCGCCCCGATCATCGCCTCGGACATCGGCCTCAACGGCATCGCCGCCTTCGACGTCTCGGCCGGCTGCGGCGGCTTCGGCTACGGCCTAGGAGTGGCCGTCGACGCCATCCGCGCCGGCAGCGCCACCTACGCGCTGGTGATCGGCGCCGAGACCATGTCGGTGGGCATGGACCCGACCGACCGCAGCACCGGCTTCATCTTCGGCGACGGGGCCGGCGCCGTGGTGGTCGGACCCAGCGAGGAGAACGGCATCTCCCCCGTCGTCTCCGGCAGCGACGGCGAGAACGCCAGCGCGATCGCCCAGAACATCGACACCGTCGCCTACATGGCCCGCGCAGTGGAGTACCAGGACAAGGATCCGCAGACCGATCCGGTCGGCCGCATGGTGATCTACATGGAAGGCCCGCGGGTCTTCCGGTGGGCCGCGGTGACCCTGCCCAAGGCCCTGACCGCGCTGCTCACCGAATCCGGTGCCGGGGTCGACGACATCGATGTGTTCATTCCGCATCAGGCCAACGCCCGCATCAACGATCTGATGAAGAAGAACCTCGGATTCCCCGAGGATCTGCCGATGGCCAACGACATCGAGAACACCGGCAACACCTCGGCCGGGTCCATCCCGCTGGCGATCGAGGAGATGCTGGCCACCGGTAAGGCCAAGGGCGGCGACACCGCTCTGCTGCTGGGCTTCGGTGCGGGCCTGAGCTACGCCGGCGCCGTGGTGACCCTGCCGCCGGCTCCGAAGATCTCCAGCTTCGACACCCTCGACGAGCAGCCGGTGGGCAGACTGGCCACTCATCTGGCCGCCATCGACGAGGCCTGAGCCGACCGGTACCGAGGCTACAGATATCCGGTCTACAGGTATGGGGCCAGGCGGTCTTCCAGATCCTCCTTCGACGACGGATCGGTGATGGTCTGGACCACCGTGCCGCCGTCGAACAGCAGCAGCGTCGGCAGCCCGGTGACCCGGTAGCTGCTCACCAGCGCATCCTCATCGGAGGCGTTGACCCGACGCAGCTGGACCTTGTCCCCGTGGTCGTCGGCGAACTGCTCGAACTGCGGGGTGAACGCCCGGCAGCGGGTGCACCACGGTGCCCAGAAATACACCAGCGACGGGCGCTCACTGCGCAGCACCTCGCCGATCGAATGGTTCCCGAGATCCGCCACGGCCGAGCTGCTCATTCAGCCCCCCGATGCGTAGACACACTGCGCGATCCGGTCGGCGCGTGAGACATTGAAGACATGGTTGAATTCTCCCAGACCCCCGGCATCGACGCCTTCGGTATCCGCGGAATCGGCGCCTACCGGCCCGAGCGTGTAGTCACCAACGACGAGATCTGCGAACTGATCGACTCCTCCGACGAGTGGATCTACACCCGCACCGGGATCAAGACCCGCCGCTTCGCCCGCCGGGACGAAGACGTGGTGGAGATGGGGATCGCCGCAGGCCGCAAGGCCATCGCCAACGCCCTGCTCTCGGGCAGCGACATCGACGCGGTGATCCTGGCGACCAACACCCATCTGCTGCTGACCCCGGCCGGGGCCACCAAGATCGCCACCGAACTGGGCGCGGGCGGCGTACCGGCCTTCGATGTGACCGTCGGCTGCGCCGGCTTCGGCTACGGGATGGCGCTGGCCGCCGATATGCTGCGCGGCGGCAGCGCCACCAATGTGCTGGTGATCGGCGCCGAGCAGCTCTCGGTGGCCCTGGACATGACCGACCGCACCAACTGCTTCATCTTCGGCGACGGCGCGGGTGCGGTGGTGCTGGGGCCCACCCCGGAGCTGGAGGTCGGGCCGGTGGTGTGGGGCAGCGACGGCAGCCAGTACGACGCCATCCGCCAGGACATCGACTGGATCACCTTCCTCGACGGCGACGACCACGCCGCACGCCCGTACCTGCGGTTGGAGGGCACCGCGGTGTTCCGGTGGGCCGCCTTCGAGATGGGCAAGGCCGCCCAGCGCGCCCTGGACGTGGCCAAGGTCGACGCCGCCGACGTCGACGTCTTTGTCCCGCACCAGGCCAACAGCCGCATCAACGAGTTGCTCGCCCGGTCCCTGCACTTCCCCGAAACCACCCGCATCGCCAACGACATCGAGAACACCGGCAACACCTCGGCAGCGTCGATCCCGCTGGCGATGGAGCAGATGCTCTCCACCGGCGAAGCCAAACCCGGCGACACCGCGCTGCTCCTCGGATACGGCGCGGGCCTGAGCTACGCCGCCCAGGTGGTCAAGATGCCGCCGATCCCCTTCGAGTGACCACCGGCCGGCGCCGGTACGGAATTCGCGGGTTCTCGAGGGCACCGGATACCGTGGACAGGTGAGTTCAGAGGGTTTCGGATCAGGCGCCGTCGCGCGCGAATGCAGGCGCCGTCGTACCTTCGCGATCATCTCCCATCCGGACGCCGGTAAGTCGACGATGACCGAGGCGCTGGCCCTGCATGCGCGGATGATCAGCGAGGCCGGTGCGGTGCACGGCAAGGGCGGACGACGCTCCACCGTCTCGGACTGGATGGAGATGGAGAAGGCGCGCGGCATCTCGGTGAGTTCGACCGCCCTGCAGTTCGCCTACGACGGCGAGCATTCCGGTGACGAGCCCAATGTGATCAACCTGGTCGACACCCCTGGCCACGCGGATTTCTCCGAGGACACCTACCGGGTGCTCACCGCCGTGGACGCCGCGGTGATGCTGATCGACGCCGCCAAGGGGCTCGAACCGCAGACGCTCAAACTGTTCCAGGTGTGCCGCCACCGCGGCATCCCCGTGATCACCGTGATCAACAAATGGGACCGCCCCGGCCAGACTCCGCTGGAACTGATCGACGAGATCACCGAACGCATCGGCCTGATCCCCACCCCGCTGTTCGTCCCGGTGGGTATCGCCGGCGACTTCCGCGGCCTGCTGGATCGTCGTACCGGGAAGTTCATCAAGTTCAGCCGCACCGCCGGCGGTGCCAAGGTGGCACCCGAGGAGATCGTCGACGCCGCCACCGCCGCGGAGACGCAGGGCGATGCGTGGATCGCCGCGGTCGAGGAGAGTGAGCTACTGGGCGAACTGGGCCAGGACCACGATCAGGAGATGTTCCTGGCCGGACAGACCTCACCGATGATCTTCACCTCGGCGATGCTCAACTTCGGGGTGCGCCAGCTACTCGAGGCGCTGGTCGAGTTCGCTCCCGCCCCGGCCGGGCGCACCGGCATCGACGGCGCGGAGCGCACGGTCACCGACCCGTTCAGCGCCGTCGTGTTCAAGGTGCAGGCCGGGATGGACACCAGCCACCGCGACCGGCTGGCGTTCATGCGGATCGTCTCCGGCCAGTTCGAGCGCGGCATGGTGGTCACGCACGCACAGACCGGTAAACCGTTCGCCACCAAGTACGCCCAGGCCGTCTTCGGGCGCGACCGTTCCACCGTCGACACCGCCTACCCCGGAGATGTGGTGGGTCTGGTCAACGCGATGGCGCTGGCGCCCGGCGACACCCTGTACATCGATCCGAAGGTGCAGTACCCGCCGATTCCGTCGTTCGCACCCGAACACTTCTCGGCGCTGCGGGTGACCACCGCCGACAAATACAAGCAGTTCCGCAGGGCCATCGATCAGCTCGACGCCGAGGGCGTGGTGCAGGTGCTGCGCAACGATCTGCGCGGCGATGCCTCCCCCGTCCTGGCGGCCGTGGGGCCCATGCAGTTCGAAGTGGTGACCGCCCGGATGAAGGCCGAGTTCAACGTCGACACCATTCTGGAGCCGCTGGGCTATGCGCTGGCCCGCCGCACCGACGAGGACAGCGCCGCTGATCTGTCGCGCCAGCGCGGTGTGGAAGTGTTCACCCGCAGCGACGGGGTGCTGCTGGCCCTGTTCAGCGACAAGTGGCGGCTGCAGTTCATCGAGAAGGAGTTCCCGGATCTGACCCTCGCGGCTCTCGTCGCCGCCACGGACTGATGCGGCGCCGGCACCTTGCCACAGCGGCGACGGCCGCGGCCGCCCTCCTGCTGACCGGCTGCGGAGAGTCGGCCGATACGCCGCCGCATGCGGCCGACCGGCCGGCCACCAGTGCACCCATCCCGGTCCCGCCCGCACCGGCCGTCCCGCACGACCTGGCGGCCTGTGCGGCGACGCCCCCGACCGGACCGATAGTGCGCACCGGGTACGGGCTGGACTATCCGAAGGGGTCGATCCATATCGCGGTGACACCGTTCGACGGCACGCCGCCACTGTGCGTGGAGTTCACCAAATCCGGCCCCGCCGACCCGCAGGTCCCTCCGGACACCCTGCTGTTCACTTTCGCCGGCCCGCACGGGGAGGGGGCGCAGATCGAGTTCGACTCGGTGGCGCTGACCGGCGGCCTGCTGCCGGCCCTGGGCAACGGCTTCATTCCGCGGGTCGGTCCGCTGGATCATCCGCTCGACGCCCGCGTCGGCGCCGCGATCGGCGGCACCTATTATGCCGCCGCCGGCTGTTCGCTGCTGCTGACGCAGGTCACCGCGACCGGTGCCGGCGGGCGTTTCGAGTGCCCGGCGGCCGCTCCGGCGCCCAACCAGTTCGCCCCCAGCGACGACGTCGATTACGAGCTCGACGATACGGTGCCCCGGCCGGCCGGCGCTGCGCTCAGCGGATGGTTCGAGCTGCGCCGCTGAAACCTCGTGCGGACCGTTCAGGCTCCGACGATGCGGGCCACGGCCGCCGGGTCCACCCCGTCGAGGGTGGCCGGGGAGAACGCGGGATCGCGGTCCTTGTCCACCAGCACCGCGCGCACGCCTTCGGCGAAGTCGTGATCGCCGGTGATCTGCTCGGCGGCGTGCAGTTCGCGGTCCAGACACTGCCCCAACGACGACTCCGCCCCGGCGGCCAGCAGTGCCGCGGTCACGTCCAGGCTGGTCGGTGAGGCCGCCTCGAGCAGATCGGCCATCTGCGCGGCCCAGTCGTCGCCGACGGCTCCGCGCAGGCCGCCGAGGATGCTGACCGGTTCGGCGTCGGCGGGGAAATAGCCGGCGATCTTGGTCAGCGGCAGCTCCGTGGTCACCGGATCGCGGTGGTCGGCCAGCACCTCCCCCAACGGGACGCCGGCGCGGATGCGGTCGGCCAGCGCGGGCAGCTCCGCGGCCGGGACGAAGTGCGTGGCCAATCCCACCGCGACGGCGTCCGCGCCGCGCAGCCGGGCACCGGTCAGCCCCAGCCACAGACCGACGCCTTCGGGCAGCCGCGGCAGGAAGTAGGTGGCGCCCACATCGGGGAAGAAGCCGATCGCCGTCTCCGGCATGGCGATCAGAGCGTTCTCGGTGACCACGCGCAGTTCACCGTGCACGGAGATGCCCAAACCCCCGCCCATCGCGGCACCGTCGATCAGCGCGATGTAGGGCTTGGGGTATTCGGCGATGAGCTGGTTGAGCCGGTACTCGCTGGAGAAGTAGCCGGTGATCGCCGCGGTATCGCCGGCCAGCGCGTGCTCACGGATCGCGCGGATATCCCCGCCGGCGCAGAACGCCCGATCGCTGGCGCTGGTGACGAGCACCGTTTCGATCTCGTCGTCGTCACCCCACTGCATCAGGGTGGTGTACATATCGTCGATCATCGATTGATCGAGCGCGTTGAGGGCCTTGGGCCGGTCGAGGATGATCTCGCCGACACCGTTGTTCACCTGGGTGCGAATAAAGGACATGCGCCTCACGCTAGCGCAGACACCCCGCGGACCGGGCAGCTGCTCGACTCCCGGCTCAGGTCACGGTTCGGTCGCCGTCCGATAACCTCACTAGCCACTTCTGTCACAGGCGGGCATACTTCTCATCTTGTGTGGACCGCGGGGAAGCGGCCCACCTGGACAAGAGTGCGAGAAGAGATGCGACGACGTCTGTCCGCGGCCCTGGCCGTCACCCTGCTGGCCACCGCGACCCTGGTCGTCGGCCCCGCCGCCCCGGCCGCCTCGGCACCGGAGGGCCTCACCACGGTCCGCCCGTACACCGGCGGCGCCTACGTCGCGATGGGCGATTCGCGCGCCTCGGGCACCCACCGCACCCCCACGCTCGGCTACTACCTGGGCTGCCTGCGGTCGGCCGACAGTTATCCGGAGATCCTGCGGGCCAGACTCGCACCGCGGATGTTCACCGACACCTCCTGCGCCGGCGCCACCAGCGCCAACCTGTGGTCCACTCCGCAGCCCACCCGCGTCTACACCCGGCAGCCGCAGATCCAGCGGGTTCCGGCCGGGGCCCAGCTGCTCACCATCAGCATCGGCGGCAACGATATGCAGTGGGGTCCGATCCTGGCCAAGTGCCTGATCGACCGCGCCGGCCAGGACCGCCGGTGCCGGTCCGACGCCGCCCTCAACGCCCGGGTCACCTCCCGCATCGCGGTGATGGAGCGGGAGACCTCCGCCGCCCTGGCCGCCATCCGCGCCAGACAACCGCAGGCCCAGATCGTCATGGTCGGGCTCGGCGGTTTCATCGGACAGCGCGGCTGCTATCCGACGGTGCCCCTGCCTGACGGCGATGCGGCCTGGATGCGCGGGGTCTTCGCACGCGCCAACACGGTGCTGCGCACCGTCGCCGAAAGCGTCGACGGCTCCTTCATCGATGTGCAGAACCTGTCCGAAGGCAAGGACGCGTGCAACCGTTCCGGGGCATGGTACGAGGGTGAGACCAATGAGAAGGGCACCCTGAAGTGGCACTTCAACCACAAGGGTTCGACCGAGATCGCGCGGCTGATCGAACGCGTCATCATCCGCTGATCCACTGGCGGGCACCCGGTACGACGACCCCGCTCGTCGAGCGAGGACATCGGCTGATCGCGCTGGCCTCCTATGCCGCGGCGACGGTCAGTCTCGGCTTCGGCATCGCCTCGTTTCTGCTCGACGGTCCGCCCCAGGTCCGGGTCGTCAACCTGATGGTGACGCTCGTCTTCCTGGTGGTGCCGCAGTTGCACCGGATCGCGGCGCTGGCCCCGGCACTCGGTTTCGTCGCGGTGGCCACTGC
This sequence comes from Gordonia hirsuta DSM 44140 = NBRC 16056, assembly GCF_000333015.1. Classification (GTDB taxonomy): domain Bacteria; phylum Actinomycetota; class Actinomycetes; order Mycobacteriales; family Mycobacteriaceae; genus Gordonia; species Gordonia hirsuta. The sequence goes on from NZ_BANT01000019.1 coordinate 16,868, forward strand.
GACCCTGGGCACCCTGTGCATTCAGCTGGGCACCGACACCGGCCTGCTGTTCTACTTCTTCGCGATGGCCGCGGGTATCCCGATGGTCCTGGGCATCGGCAAGCTCGGACTGACGATCGGGCTGGTGGCGCTGTGCCCCCTGAGCGTGACGGTGCTCAACTTCACCGTGCCCGGTGACACCGGGGTGGCGCCGGGCTGGCTGCTCAGCGGCGGCTTCGTGGTCAACGCGGTCGTCGCCGGCGGACTGGGCGCGGCGGTCATGGGGTACGGCCTCTACCAGATCCAGCAGGCCGAACTGACCCTCGATCAGGCGCATCGGCGCAGTCAGGCGCTGCTGGACAACATCCTGCCGCGCAGCGTCTCCGAACGTCTGCAGGATCCGGCGCACCCGGAGATCGCCGACGGGTACGACGATGCGTCCATCCTGTTCGCCGATATCGCCGGGTTCACGGCGATGTCGAGCCGGCTGTCTCCGCAAGAGGTGGTGGCCTTTCTCGATCGCCTCTACAGCGCCCTGGATGCCCTGGTCGAACGCCACGGCCTGGAGAAGATCAAGACCACCGGCGATGCCTATCTGGTGGTCAGCGGTGTGCCCGAGCCGCGGCACGACCACCTGACCGCGCTCGCCCGGTTCGCCCTGGATATGCGCCGCGAGTGCGGACAGGTGCGCACCGCGCAGGGCGCGCAGGTGCCCATGCGCATCGGTCTGGCCTGCGGGCCGGTGGTGGCCGGGGTGGTCGGTTCCACGAAGTTCTTCTACGACGTGTGGGGCGATGCGGTGAACCTGGCCTCCCGGATGGAGAGCACCGGTGTTCCGGGGAAGATTCAGGTGCCCCAGGACGTCCGGGACCGGCTGGCCGATCGCTTCGTCTTCACCGAGCGCGGCGTCGTCGAGGTGAAGGGCAAACAGCCGCAGCACACCTGGTTCCTCGAGTCCGAGAGAGCCGATCCGGCCGCCCGGTAGCCGGCCGCTACTCCAGGAGCTCGGCGGCTTCCATCCACGCCATCTCGGCGTCGGCCTTGGCGGCCAGCACCTGCTGCAACTCCTCGTTCAGTTCGGTCAGCCGCTGTGGATCCACCGCAGCGTCGACCATGGCCGAATGCAGCTGGGCTTCGCGCGTGCTCAGCTTCTCCAACTGCCGTTCGGCCCGGGCGGCGGCCTTGCGGGCACTCTGGTGTTCGGCCGCGCTGATACCCGCGGTGCCACCCGATCCGCCCGCCGCCCCGGCCGCTGCCGTGCGGCCCGGGGCCGCGGCACCCGGGGTCGCGGCCCCCGGGGTCGTACCGCTCTTCTTCGGCGCGGGCTTGGCCGCTTCCTCGGCCCGGCGCTCCAGATAGGCGTCGATACCGCGCGGCAGGTTGGTGAGCTTGCCGTCGCCGAACAGCGCCCACGTCGAATCGCAGATGCGCTCGATCAGATAGCGGTCGTGACTGATCACCACCAGCGTCCCGGCCCACGAATCGAGCAGATCCTCCAGCTGCTGCAGGGTGTCGATGTCCAGGTCGTTGGTCGGCTCATCGAGCAGCAGCACGTTCGGTTCGCCCATCAGCACCCGGGTGAACTGCAGCCGGCGCCGCTCCCCACCGGACAGGTCGGCGATCGGGGTCCGCTGGCGGGCCGGGGAGAAACCGAGGCGTTCGGCCAGCTGACTGGCCGACAGCTCCTTGTCGCCGAGCATGACGTGCCCGGCCACCTCCTCCACCGCGTCGAGCACCCGCAACGATTCGTCCAGGTCGTCGAGCTCCTGCCGGAGCCAGCCCAGTTCGACGGTCTTGCCGACGATGCGCCGGCCCGGGGTCACCGGGACCTCCCCGGCCAAGGCGCGCAGCAGGGTGGTCTTGCCCGAGCCGTTGACTCCGACCAGGCCGATCCGTTCACCGGGGGCCAGCCGCCAGGTGGTGTCGGTCAGCAGCACCCGTCCCGGGGTGCCGTCGGCATCGTCGGGCGCGTGCACCTGCGCGTCTTCCAGTTCGATCGCCACCCGGCCCAGCCGGCGCTTGGCGAAGGCCGACAGCGTCACGGTGTCCCGCGGCGGCGGCACATCGGCGATCAACTTCTCGGCCGCCTCCACCCGGTACTTGGGTTTGGAGGTCCGGGCCGGGGCGCCGCGGCGCAGCCAAGCCAGTTCCTTGCGGGCCAGGTTGCGTCGTCGTTCCTCGGCCGTATCGGCCAGCCGGGACCGCTCGGCGCGGGCGAAGACCCAGTCGTTGTAGCCGCCCTCGTACTGGTCCACCCGGCCCGAATGGACCTCCCACGTGCGCTGGGCGACGGTGTCGAGGAACCAGCGGTCGTGGGTCACCACCACCAGCGCACTGCGCCGGGACCGCAGATGATCGGCCAGCCAGTGCACGCCCTCGATGTCCAGGTGGTTGGTCGGCTCGTCCAGGATCAGCAGATCGGCGTCGGTGATCAGGGCGGCCGCCAGCGCCACCCGGCGGCGCTGTCCGCCCGACAGGGCCGAGACGTCCCGCTCGAGCAGCTCGTCCACACCCAGGCCGGCCAGAATGCCGCGGATCCGCGGATCGGCGGCCCACTCGTGTTCGGCCGCGCCCGCACCCAGGACCACCTCCGACACCGTGGACCCGGCCGGCAGTTCTCCGCGCTGGGTCACGGTGACCACCTCGATGCCGCCGGCCCGGGAGACCCGGCCCGAATCCGGTTCGGTGATGCCGGCCAGGATCTCCAGCAACGTGGTCTTGCCGCCGCCGTTGAGGCCGACCACACCGATGCGTTCACCCTGGTGCACCCCGACACTGACCTGATCCAGAAGCGGCTTGATGCCGAAGCTCTTACTCACCTTCTCAGCGATCACCAGCGAGGTATTGGTGCCCGCCATCAGACCAGCTCCTTCATTCGTGTTCGAGTCGATGTATCGGTCCGGCCGGCCGTCAGGGCACCGGGACCAGACGCGCCCCGGGGACCGGGCCGTGCGCGGTGCGCACCGCTTTGGCGACACCGTGGCCGGACAGTTCGGCCGCCACCGCCACCGCCGCCTCGGCGTCGGTGCACAGGAACGCGCAGGTCGGGCCGGAGCCGGAGACCAGACCGGCCAGCGCCCCGGCTTCGGCGCCCGCCCGCAGGGTGCGGCGCAGCAGCGGCTGCAGCGACAGGGCCGCCGGTTGCAGTTCATTGTGCAGCAGCGGGGCAACGGCGTGCACATCCCCGGAGGCGATGGCCTGCATCAGCGCATCGGGCCGGGCCGGGGGTGGAACGGTCTCCCCGCGGCCGGTCCGCAGCCGGTCGAGTTCGTGGTAGACCGCCGGGGTCGACAGTCCGGTCTTGGCCAGCACGATCACCCAGTGCAATTCGCCGCGATGCAGAGTCGGCAGCAGTTGCTCGCCGCGGTTGCTGCCCAGGGCGGCTCCACCCAGCAGCGCGAACGGGACATCGCTGCCCAGTTCGGCGGCGATCTCCATCAGCGCATCGCGTTCGGTGTCCAGCCGCCACAGCCGGGCCGCCGCCAGCAGGGCCCCGGCCGCATCGGCCGAACCGCCGGCCATCCCGCCGGCCACCGGAATCTGCTTCTCGATCTCGATCGCCACCGTCGGATCAGCCACACCGGCCCGCTCGGCCAGCAAGGCGACTGCGCGGGCGGCCAGGTTCTCCCGGTCGGTCGGCACCTCCCGGCGGCCCTCCCCGCGCACGGTGAGCGAGAACTCCTCGGCGGCCCGGACGGTGACATCGTCGTACAGCGACAGCGCACAGAAGACGGTGCTCAGCTCGTGGTAGCCGTCCTCGCGCAGCGGTCCGACACCCAGGTGCAGATTGATCTTGGCCGGCACTCGTGCCGTCGCCGCGCCCATCATGCGTCCGCATCCCTTCCGGTGGTCGTTCCGGTGGCGGCCGCCGCCTCGGCGACCTCGGCCAGCCGGACGAAGTCGGCCACCTCCAGCCGCTCCCCCCGGATCCCCGGATCGATGTGCGCGGCACGCAGCAGCTCTTCGGCGCGCGCGGCGCTGCCGGCCCAGCCCGCCAGCGCCGCACGCATCGTCTTGCGTCGCTGGGCGAAGGCTGCGTCGATGGCCGCGAAGGTCGCCGCACGATGTTCGGGGTCGGTGCCGAACACATCGCGCCGGTCGATCTGCACCAGACCCGACTCGATCTTGGGTTCGGGCCAGAAGACGTGGCGGCCGATGGCACCGGCGCGCTTGACGTCTCCGAAGTAGCGGGCCTTGACGCTGGGCACGCCGTAGGTACGGCCTCCGGGTCCGGCCGCCAGCCGGTCGGCGACCTCGGCCTGGACCATCACCAGCGCGGTCCGCAGGGTCGGGAAGTGCGCCATCAGGTGCAGTAGGACCGGGACGGCGACGTTGTACGGCAGATTGGCCACCAGCGCCGTCGGGGTCATCGGCAGATCAGCCGGCAGCACCGTCATCGCATCGGCGGTCACCACCTGGAAATCGGTGCCGGGGGCGAAGTCGGCGACGGTCTCGGGCAGCCGGCCCGCCAGCACCGGGTCGATCTCCACGGCGACCACCGCTCCGGCGGTCTCCAGCAGCGCCAGGGTCAGTGAACCCAGCCCCGGCCCCACTTCGAGCACCACATCGTCGGGCCCGATACCGGAGGTGGCGACGATGCGGCGCACGGTGTTGGCGTCGTGCACAAAGTTCTGGCCGAGCTGCTTGGTGGGCCGCACGCCCAGTTCGGCGGCCAGCCCACGGATCTCGGCGGGACCCAGCAGGCGTACGCCGCCGGCGGCGCGCCCGGTCGATTCAGTCACCCGGCCCATTGTTCCAGGTGCGCGGCGATCCGGTCAGCGCAGACCCAGGCGCGAGGTGCACAGCGGCCAGGCACCCCAGCCCTGTCCGGCCTGAACCTTCTTGCCGATGGCGATCTGCTCTTCGCGGGTGGCCAGGTCGGCACGCGGGGCGTACTCCTGCCCACCGAACGCATCCCAGGTGCTCTGGGTGAACTGGATACCGCCGTAGAAGCCGTTGCCGGTGTTGATCGACCAGTTGCCGGTCGACTCGCACATGGCGATCTGATCCCAGATACCGACCGGGACGTGCGGGGCACCCGGTTTGGTGCCCACGCGCACGGTGGCTGGCTTGGGCTCGACGAGAACCTTCTCGGTGACCTTCTCACGCTTGGTCACCTTGCCGTTGATCTTGGTGACCTTGTAGGTGACCTCGGCCTTGCCCGGGGTGCCCGGCCGAACCACGACCTTGCGGCCGTTGATCATGCTCGGATCCTTGGTGACGATCTCCGGCGGGGCCACCTTCTCGTCGACGGTCAGTTGCTCGTCGCGGATGCGGGTGACCTGGATCTTCATGTCCTTGCTCACCGGGGTGCTCGCCGCCGGGATCACCTTGTCGGTGGGTGCCAGCGGCTTACCGGCGCGCTCGAACAGCTCGCCGACGGTGCGGGCGGCGATCACGGTGCGTTCGGTCTTGCCGCCGTCGGTCACCACGACCGGCTTGGGCAGGGTCACCTCGAGGCTGTCGCCGGCGACGGGAACCGACTTGTCCAGCGAGGTGGAGACGGCGGCGGCCTCCAGGCCGCGCTCGGCCAGGATCTCGCCGACGGAGTTCTTGTTGGTCTTGACGATCTGCGGTGTGCCGTCGAGGTTGAGCTCGACTTCTTTGAGCCGGTCGACGGTGATGACCTGACCGCTCTTGGGGGCACTGGACAGGTCGGTGTTCACCTGGTCGCCGTCGGCGGGGGTGATGTCGTTCTCGGCCAGCACCCGCTCCACCGAGAAGGCCATCGTGGAGATGTCCCGGGTCTCGCCGTCGACGGTGAGGGTCAGTTCCTTGTGCATCACGGCGCCGGTCACGCCGCCGGCGGCGACGGTGGCCAGCAGGGCCCCGGTGACGACGCGAGCGCCGACCGAATCGGATGCATTGATGCGCTTGAGAGCGGACAAAGGATCTACCTACTTACCAATCAGCCCTACCGTCCCGTCCGGAAGGGTCACAGTACGGTAACGAACCCCCGGGGGCTATCGCAATGGCAACCCGTAGACGCGCCGCGCATTTGTCCCCAGAATCTGGGCCATCTGCTGGTCGGACACGCCCCGAATCTGCGCCAGGGCCCGCGCGGTGTAGGGGATGCAATAGGGCTGATTCGGCTGGCCACGGTAGGGATGGGGGGTCAGGAAGGGCGCATCGGTCTCCACCAGAATCTGGTCGTCCGGGGTGATCCGGGCTCCGTCACGCAGTTGCTCGGCATTGACGAATGTCACAGTCCCGGCGAAGCTCAAGAGGTAGCCGCGGTCGATACATTCACGCGCGATGTCCACGTCTCCGGAGAAGCAGTGCATGATCACCGTCTCCGGATCCCCCTCGGCGGCCAGCACGTCCAGCAGGTCCCGATCGGCCTCCCGGTTGTGGATCATCAGCGGCTTGCCGCTGCGCTTGGCCAGGTCGATGTGCCAGGCGAAGACCCCGCGCTGAACGGCCGGCTCGGCGCAGTCGTCCGAGTGCACGGTCCAGTAATAGTCCAGCCCCGTCTCCCCGATCGCGACCACCCGCGGATCGGCGGCCATCGCCTCCAGTTCGGTGCGGGCGGCCTCGTCCAGATCGTCGGCGTGTGTCGGATGCAGTCCGACGGCGGCGTAGACGCGGGAATCCCAGTGCGCGGCCTCCACCGCCCAGCGGGCGTCGACCATATCGTCGGCGACGGTCACCACCTGGCCGACGCCGGCCTGCTGCGCCCGGTCCATGATCTCGGCGACCGCCTCGGGGCTGCGGCCGCCGCACGCGGCCAGATGCGTGTGCGCATCCACCAGTCCCGGCAGCGGCTCCGGCAGCGGCGGCGGCTCCCGGCGTTTGCGCTTGCGGATCTGTTTGGCCGACAGCTTCTCGTCCGATCGGCCCCCGGCCGGAGCCCCGGCGTTCTCACTCACAGCATCACACTCCCGTCGATCACTGTGACACATCGGCCACCGACCCAGATCTCGGTGCCGTCGTCGGTGACGGCGACCCGGCCGGTGCGGCCCAGTACCGTGCCCTGCGCGGCCAGATACGACGCCGGTGCGATCCCGGCCGACCGCAGCCACACCGCCAGTCCGGCGTTCAGGCTGCCGGTCACCGGATCCTCGGGCACCCCCATTCCCGGGACGAAGGCGCGCACCTCGTAGTCGACTCCGGCCGGGCCACCGGTGTGCCACGGCCCGATCAATCCCACGAAGTCGTCGGGCCCGAGCACGCTCAGGTCCGGGTCGGCCGCCAGCACCGACTGCGCATCCCGCAGCAGCAGACCCAGCCAGGGCGGTCCGTTGCTGACCCACTGGGCGGCCACCACGTCCGCGGCCTGCAGGTCGAAAGCGGTACGCACCCGCTCCAGGGTCGGCCCGTCCGGTGCCCCGCTGCGGGTCAGCGGCGGCGCGGCGAAGGCATACCGTCCCGGGGTGTGGGGTCCGGCGGGGTCGTCGTCGATACGCACGGTCACCAATCCGATGCCACACTCCTGCACCAGCGGTCCGATCGCCGTGGCCGCCCGGTGCCCGGGGCGGGCGGTCAGCCAGGCGTGCGCCGACCCGAGTGTCGGATGTCCGGCGAAGGGCAGTTCACCACCGGGGGTGAAGATCCGCAGCCGATAGTGCGCCGCCGGGTCGGTGGGCGGGAGCACGAAGGTGGTCTCCGACAGGTTGGTCCAGCGTGCGAACGCCGCCAGCTGCCCGTCGCTAAGATCGTGCGCATCCAGAACCACCGCGACCGGGTTCCCGAAACCGGCGTCGTCGCCGAAGACATCGACCTGTTTGAGCCGTCTCACCCCGCCGAACGGGGGGCCTACTGCCAAGGATCGCATCACATCAAGCAAGGATAGGCCAGGCCGGGTAGCGTTCAGGCCGTGCTCGGATTGCCTGCTCAGATCACCGTGGCCCTGTTCGACCTCGACGGGGTGCTCACCACCACGGCCACCCTCCACATGACGGCCTGGCGCGACGCCTTCAACCAATTCCTGACCCGGTACGACGACCAGCGGCCGTTCACCGAACAGGACTACCTCGATCACGTCGACGGGCGTCCGCGGATCGACGGCGTCCGCGCCTTCCTGGCCTCCCGGGGCCTGGTCGTCGACGAGGAGACCGTCGAGCAGATCGCCGCCGCCAAGAACGCGGGCTTCGTCGCGGCGATCGAACGCGACGGGGTCACGCCGTATCCGGGGTCGGTCCGCTACCTGAAGGCCGCTCGCGCGGCCGGACTGCGCATCGCGGTGGTCACCTCGAGCAAGAACGGCGCTGCGGTACTGGACGCGGCCGGTCTGACCGGCTTCGTCGAGCATCGGGTGGACGGCAACACCATCGTCACCGAAGGTCTGCGCGGCAAGCCGGCGCCGGACTCGTATCTGCGCGGGGCCGAGCTGATGGGGGTCCCGGTCGAACAGGCGGCAGTCTTCGAAGACGCGATCTCCGGGGTGCAGGCGGGGGCGGCAGGCCGGTTCGGCTACGTTGTCGGCATCGACCGGGTCGGAGGCCGGCAAGCCGAGGATATGACGGCAGCCGGCGCCGACGTCGTCGTGACCGATCTCGATGTCCTGTTGTCCGCGCAGTAGTTGTCCACCCCGTAGAGCCCGCTAGGAATCCGCCATGGTCGATCCGCACAGCGAACTGACGCACACCACCCACGGTGATACGTCCAGTCACGCCGACCTCACCAACATCCCGGCGCACGGATTGCACCCGGTGCACGGCTTCGACGTCAACCCCTGGCAACTGTGTTGGCGCGGGATGGACATCGACATGATCGGCCGCACCGAATCCCTGTTCGCCCTGTCCAACGGGCATATCGGACTGCGCGGCACCTTCGAAGAGGGCGAGCCCGTCGAACAGCCCGGCACCTACCTCAACGGCTTCTACGAGCTGCGCGGTCTGCCGTACGCCGAGAGCGGCTACGGTTACCCCGAATCCGGGCAGACCGTGGTGAACGTGACCGACGGCAAGGTGATCCGCCTGCTGGTCGAAGACGAGCCGATGGACCTGCGGTACGGCCGCACCGTCGACCACGCCCGCTGCCTGGACTTCCGGACCGGCACCCTGCGGCGCAGCACCCTGTGGACCTCGCCGACCGGACGCACCGTCCGGATCAACAGCGAACGACTGGTCAGCTTCACCAAACGCACCATCGTGGCCACCCGGTACGAGGTGGAGCCGATCGGCGAGGACATGAAGCTGGTGCTGCAGTCGGACCTGCTGGCCAACGAGCCGCTGCCGCTGCCGGACAACGATCCGCGGCTGGCGGCCGCCCTGGACAGTCCGCTGGTCTCCGCGCTGGCCGACTGCGACGGCAACAGCGCGGTGCTGGTGCACCACACCAAGCGCAGCGGACTGACCGTGGCCGCGGCCATGAACCACGAACTGGAGGTGCCCGGCAACGCCGACACCTCCATCCGCGCCGACGGTGACCTGGCGCGGCTGACCGTCGCCGCGACGGTGCCGCAGGGCAGCAAACTGGTCCTCACCAAATTCGTGGCCTACGGCTGGTCGGCCCGCCGCAGTGTGCCGGCCCTGCGATCGCAGGTCGAGGCCGCCCTGGCGATGGCCGCCGAGACCGGCTGGGATGCGCTCAAGGCCGAGCAGATCGAGTTCCTCGACGAATTCTGGCGCGATGCCGACATCGAGATCGACGGCGATCCCGAACTGCAGCAGGCGATCCGCTTCTCGCTGTTCCACGTCCTGCAGGCCGGCGCCCGCGGTCAGTCGCGGTCGATCCCGGCCAAGGGCCTGACCGGACCGGGCTACGACGGACACACCTTCTGGGACACCGAGAGCTTTGTGCTGCCCATGCTCACCTACACGGTGCCCGGAGCGGCCGGCGAGGAACTGCGCTGGCGGCACAACACCCTGGACAAAGCCAAGGCCCGCGCGGCCGAACTCGGCCAGCAGGGCGCCATGTTCCCGTGGCGCACCATCGACGGCGACGAGTGCTCCGGCTACTGGCCGGCCGGCACCGCCGGGGTGCACGTCTCGGCCGATATCGCCAACGCCGTCGGCCGCTATCTGCGGGCCACCAACGACGAGGCCTTCGAGGTCGAGTGCGGTGTGGAGCTGCTGGTGGAGATCGCTCGCTTCTTCGCCGGATTCGGCCACCACGACCGCAACGGCAAATTCCGCATCGACGGGGTCACCGGTCCGGACGAGTACACCGCGGTGATCAACAACAACGTCTTCACCAACCTGGCCGCCGCCCAGGCGCTGCGAGACGCGGTCACCGCCGTGCACCGGCAGCCCGCCGTCGCCCGGGAACTGGGCGTCTCCCCCGAGGAGACCACCTACTGGGCCACCTGCGCGGACAATATGACGATCCCGTACGACGAAGAGGCCGGGGTCCATCAGCAGTGCGAGGCGTTCACCCTGCTCGACGAGTGGGATTTCGAGGCTTCCCGCGGACGCTACCCGCTGCTGCTGAACTACCCGTACTTCGATCTGTACCGCAAACAGGTGGTCAAGCAGGCCGATCTGGTGTTCGCCACCTACCTGTTCGGCGATCAGTTCACGCCGGAGGAGAAGCGCGCCGCCTTCGACTACTACTACCCGATCACGGTGCGTGACTCGTCGCTGTCGGCGTGCTGCGAGGCCGTCGCCGCCGCCGAGGTCGGCTACCTGGATCTGGCCTACGAGCTGATGTGCGAGTCGGTCTTCACCGATCTGCACGATCTGCACAACAACGTCTCGTCGGGGCTGCACATCGCGGCACTGGCCGGGGCGTGGACCGACTGCGTCGCCGGATTCGGCGGTATGCGCGACTTCGGCGGCAACATCACCTTCGCTCCGCGACTGCCGTCGCGGCTGAACTACATGTCGTTCCGGATGATCGTGCGCGAATCCCGCATCGTGGTGGCCATCGACAGAGATACCGCCACCTATCGCCTGCTCGACGGCCCCCCGATCGAGCTGGCGCACCACGGCACCCGGTTCATCCTCAGCGACAAGCCGGTGACCGAGCCGATTCCGCAGATCGTCGACCAGGTGCCTCCGCCGACGCCGGAGGGATGTGAGCCCTACCGGCGGCCGCACGTCACGCCGTAGCGGGCCGGTATCCTTCAACTCACTATGCGACCCGCCTATTACCTCACCACGGCCATCGCGTACCCGAACGGCGCTCCGCACATCGGACACGCCTACGAGTACATCTCGGCCGACGCCCTGGCCCGCTTCAAGCGGCTCGACGGTTACGACGTCCGGTTTCTCACCGGCACCGACGAGCACGGACAGAAGATGCAGCAAACAGCCGAGGCCGAGGGCATCCCGACCGGGGAGCTGGCCCGGCGCAACTCCGACCGCTTCCAGGCGCTGCAGGAGCGGCTGGGATCGTCGTTCGACCGGTTCATCCGGACCACCGACGCCGACCACCACCGCGCCTCGGAGGAGATCTGGTCCCGCATGGCCGCCCGCGGCGACATCTACCTGGACTCGTATTCGGGCTGGTACGACGTGCGCGACGAGACCTTCGTCAACACCGACGACACCACCGTCGACGACGAGGGGCGCCGGGTGTGCACCGAGAACGGTCACGTGCTGACCTGGACCGAGGAACAGACCTACTTCTTCCGGCTCTCGGCGTACCAGGACAAGCTGCTGGAGCTCTATCGCGAGCATCCGGAGTTCATCGGCCCCGATGTGCGGCGCAACGAGGTCGCCAGCTTCGTGGCCGGCGGCCTGAAGGACCTGTCGGTCTCGCGCACCACCTTCGACTGGGGTGTTCCGGTCCCCGGCGACGACGGCCACGTGATGTACGTGTGGGTCGACGCGCTCACCAACTACCTGACCGGGGTCGGCTTCCCCGACGACGAGGAGACCTTCGCCCGGTTCTGGCCGGCCGATCTGCACGTCATCGGCAAGGACATCATCCGGTTCCACTGCGTGTACTGGCCGGCGTTCCTGATGAGTGCGGGCATCGAACTGCCCAAGCGCGTCTTCGCCCACGGCTTCCTGTTCAACGACGGCCAGAAGATGAGCAAGTCGATCGGCAATGTGATCGACCCGAACGTCCTGATCGACGAGTTCGGCCTCGACCCGGTGCGGTTCTTCTTCCTGCGCGAGGTCTCCTACGGCCAGGACGGTTCCTACTCGGCCGAGGCGATCGTCGCGCGCACCAACGCCGACCTGGCCAACGAGTACGGCAACCTGGCCCAGCGCACGCTGAGCATGGTGGGCAAATACTTCGATTCGGCCGTTCCCGAGCCCGGCGAGTTCACCGCCGAAGACCGTGCGCTGCTCGATGCGGCCGACACACTGCTGGCGACGGTGCGCGGGCACTTCGACGTCCAGGCGATCCACTTGGGCCTGGAGTCGCTGTGGTCGACGCTGGCGGCCACCAACCGCTACATCTCTGCCCAGGAGCCGTGGAAGCTGGCCAAGACCGATCTGGAACGTACCGGCACCGTGCTGTACGTGTGCGCCGAGGTGGTGCGCATCGTGACCCTGCTGGTTCAGCCGGTGATGCCCGAGTCGACCGGCAAGATCCTGGATCTGCTGGCCGTGGGGCCGCAGGATCGCGATTTCGCCGCCATCGAGCGCCGTCTGCTGCCGGGGACTCCGCTGCCCAAGCCGGTGCCGGTCTTCCCGCGCGTCGAGCTCTCCGACGACTGAGCACGGTTCCATGCCGCCGTCTTTCTCGGCACTGGACCTGTTCCGGGCCCTGACGGTCCGCACCGCCGCCGATAGCCGTCCCGGACCGGCGGCGCTGATCGGCGACTGGTGCGGCGCCGACGCGGTGCTGGCCCCGTCGATCCTGATCGAAGAGGGTCTGGGCCCGCCGGACCGGCCCGACCGCTTCTGGCTGGGATATCTGGGGTTCCCGGTGCGCGCGGACCAGGCTCCCCTGCCGGAAACGGCCGGCGGGCTGACCGACGGGATCCTGGTGCTGACCGGCCGAACGTGGTCGTGGCGGTCGGCCACCGGGGCCGGCTGCCCGGCGTGGGTGCGCGAGGTCCTCGACGACGCGGTACCCGCCGAGGCCGCAGCTCACCGGGCGTGGACCGCGACCTGGGCGTCGCCGCAGCGGGAGCCTCACCTGGCCGCGATCGGCGCCTGCCGGGACGCAATCGCCGCCGGCGACGTCTACCAGGCGTGTATCTGTACCCGCTTCACCGGCACCCTGACCGGCGACCCGCACCACTACTTCGCCGACCTGGCCGCGACCACCACCCCCGCCAAGGCCGCGTTCCTGCAGGGCGACTGGGGTGCGGTGGCCAGTCTGAGTCCGGAGACGTTCCTGCGCCGCCGCATCGAAGAGCCCAGCATCGTCACCTCCTCCCCGATCAAGGGAACGGTTCCCCGCGACGTCGACCCGGCGGTGCTGGCACAGTCTGCCAAGGACATCGCAGAGAACGTGATGATCGTCGACCTGGTGCGCAACGACCTGGGCAGAGTCGCGCGCACCGGCAGCGTCACGGTGCCGGAACTGCTGACGGTGGTCGGTGCCCCCGGAGTCTGGCATCTGGTGTCCACCGTGCGTGCGGAGCTGGATCCGGCAGTCGGTAACAAGTCGCTGCTCGCCGCCACGTTCCCCCCGGCCTCGGTGACCGGCACCCCGAAGATTCGGGCCGCACAACTGATCGCGGAGTGGGAGCAGTTTCCGCGCGGTGTGTACTGCGGTGCGATCGGTCTCGCGGGGCCCGGCGGTGAACTGGATCTGAACGTGGCCATCCGCACCGTCCAGGTGTCCCCGGACGGTGCGATGACCCTCGGTGTCGGCGGCGGGATCACCTACGACTCCGTTCCGGCCGCCGAATGGCAGGAGTGCCTGGACAAAGCCGCCTCCATCGTCAGCCGGTAAGGATCGCCGCGCGGCACCCGTGCAGAACCGGCGACCTTACCGCGCCTCCACCCGCCTCAGGCGGTCAGATAGGCCAGACCCCAGCGCGCTTCGAGCGCCTTCTCGACCCTCGAGCGATCGTCGGGCGGGGCGTGGGCGCGATGGTCCGAGCTCTGCTCCGGGCGGTGCAGCGGGTTGAGCGTCCACGGGGCGCCGACGGCAGCCGGCCGCCAGACCATGCGGCCGGCGTTCGGTCCGCTGACCAGCAGTTCGGTCTCCCACTGGCCGGGATCCGGCCCGACGCGAAGATTATGACCGCCACAGCTTGCGCCGATGGCGTCGATATCGGTGCGGCCACCCTTGGTCCAGTCGGGGCTGTGGTGGGCCTGGGTTCGGCTGAATGGAACCTCGCAGCCGGGTGCCGTGCAGCCTCCATCGCGCGCCAGCAGCATCAGCCGCTGGGCCTTGTTGGCGAACCTGTGCTTCTTGGCTCGGCCCAGGTACAAGGCCTGCCGGGTGTGCTGGCGAAAAACGGCAAGATAGGGCGTGGCCTGGGCGGCCAGCTCGATCAGCTCGGCGACGGGGATCAGCGTGCCGGTCGCGGTGACCGCCACACCCGCTTTGCGTGCCAGATCCGCATCGGTGATGGAGATGACGATCTCACTGGGGATCGGTCCCGGCGGGCCCAGACCCTGGTTCGCAAGGACGAAATCGAGCATGGCCTCGAAGGCATCGTGGTTGCGCTGACCGGATGAGCGCTCGTCGCGTTCGCGAGCTTTGGTCAGCGCGTCCCGATCGGCGTCGTCGTCGGCCGGGTGCGGGGAGTCCGGATCCTCGGGGTTGAGGGCACCGGGGGCAGCCCAGTGCTCCAGGAGAAGGTCGAGTTTGGCCCGCGCCGCCGGGGTGAGGTGGCCGCGCACCCGGCTCACCAGCTGGTCGTCTTGCGGAAACAGGTGCAGATCGCGTTGCCGCAGGCGATCGCGCGGTTCGGTGTAGGCACCGTCGGGGTCGATCAGTGTCAGCAGCCGGGCGCCCGCCTTGGTCAGCCCCGCCGGCGACAGGTTGCGGGCATGCTCGGCGAGTTCCTTTTCGATCTCGGCATGCCGCTCGGGTTCGACGGCATCGAGCACCTTCTTCATGATCGCGGCGATCACGACCGCGTGTGGGGCGCCGATCTGGCCCTCGGCGACGGCGGCGGCGGTCTCCGGCAGCACCGGCTCCAGGGGCTCCCCCGAGACGGTGGTGCGCGGGACCAGGTTCCTGGCCAGCGCCATCCGCCGCTTGCTCTCGCTCGGGCCCAGACGATGGCCGGAGCAGAGATAGGTGTGCATGTTGAGGTAGCCCGCCTCGCGGTGAATCGACCGGCGGTCGCATTCCTGATGCAGCGTGGCAGACAGCCCGTCGAGCCGGCGGCGGAGCCGTTCGGAGACCTCCACCGACCTCGCCACCGAGACCGCGGGTTCGGGCTGAACCGGAGTGCGGCCCAGTTTCACGGCGGCGGCATCGGCGAGGTGCCACAGCGCCAGCGGAGAGTCGGGCAACTCGATTCCGTAGCGTTCGGCGATCTGCTCTTCGGTCAGCGTCGCGGCACCCGGCTCGCCGATCGGCACGAACTCGTGGGTCGCGCCGTCATCGCCCCACGGGCTGGGGATATCGCTCAGATCGACTGCGCCGCGCCGACGATCCCGATCCATCGACCCCACCCCCTTTTTTCCTTATTCCGAAGGTATCGGGACCCTCCGACATTGATCGCGGGGCAAACCTCGGACGGCGGTGCTTCGTCGCTTCAGGCCCGGGGTAATCGGCTACGGCGACTGCTGTTCCCGGCGAGTCGCCAGGACCGCCTCGTAGACCTCCCGGCGGCTGAACGGCGTCCCGGCCGCAGCCTGCTCACAGGCCTCCTTGAGCCGTGTTCCGGCTTCGGCCAGCTGCGCGGCCTGGGCGGCGACCGACTCCAGATCGGCGGCGTCGTCGATCGGCGAGGCCCCGGAGATGACGACGGTGATCTCGCCCTTGACCCCGTCGGCGGCCCACTGTGCGAGTTCGCCCAGGCCACCGCGCCGTACCTCCTCGTAGGTCTTGGTCAGCTCCCGGCAGACCGCGGCACGACGCTCGGCGCCGAGCACCTGCGCGGCATCGGTGAGCGTCTGCGCCAGCCGGTGCGGCGATTCGAAGAACACCACCGTGCGCGGCTCGGTCCGCAATGTGGCAAGCCACTCCCCGCGCGCTCCCGGTTTACGCGGGGCGAAGCCGTCGAAGCAGAAGCGGTCGGCCGGCAGCGCCGAGAGCGCCAAGGCGGTGGTGACCGCCGACGGCCCGGGCAGACAGGTCACCTTCAGGCCCGCCGCGGCGCACGCGGCGACCAGACGGTAGCCCGGGTCACTCACCGAGGGCATCCCTGCATCGGTGATCAGCAGCACCGTGGCGCCGTCGTCGATCGCCTCCACCAGCTGCGGGGTGCGCTGGGCTTCGACGTGGTCGTAATAGCTGACCAGACGGCCGCCGATGGTCACGTCCAGCGCCGCGGCCAGCGATCGAGCCCGGCGGGTGTCTTCGGCGGCGACGATGTCGGCGCTCGCCAGCGCCTGCCGCAGGCGCGGCGACGCATCGCCGGGTTGACCCATGGGGGTGCCCGCCAGCACCAATGCTCCACTCACCCGAATCAACCTACCTTCCTCTACCATCGCCCCTGTGAGTCCTGCTGTCCTCGATCGCGCCACCGCGGCCCCGCGCGCACCGGTGGAAGAGTTGGGGACGGCACCGGGCCCGCAGCTCCCCGAGCCGGTCTTCGGCGCGACCGACCGGCTCCGCGGCACCGTCGTCGGACTGGTTCTGACGCTGCTCGCGGTGATCACCCGCTTCTGGGGGCTCACCCAGCCCACCGACAAGGGCACCCCCGTCTTCGACGAGAAGCACTACGTCCCGCAGGGCTGGCAGGTGCTGCGCGGCGACGGGTGGATCGAGGACAATCCCGCCTACGGTCTGGTGGTCCATCCGCCGGTCGGCAAATGGATGCTGGCGCTGAGCGAGGGGCTGTTCGGCTACGGGCCGATGGGCTGGCGGTTCATCCCGGCGGTGTCCGGGGTGATCATCGTGCTGGCCATCTACCTGTCGGTGCGCCGGCTGAGCCGATCGACGCTGGTCGGCGCGCTGGCCGGGCTGTTCGCAATCTGCGACGGAGTGCTGTTCGTGCAGTCCCGCATGGGCATGCTCGACATCTTCCAGGCCATGTTCGTGGTGCTGGCCTTCGCCGCCCTGCTCGCCGACCGCGACCAGATGCGCGCCCGGCTGCATCGGGTCTACCTCGAGGGCCGCATCGGCGACAGTCCCTTGGGACCGCGGCTGGGATTCCGCTGGTACCGCTTCACCGCCGGGTTGATGCTCGGTCTGGCCTGCGGCACCAAATGGTCGGGTCTGTACTTCGTCGTCTTCTTCACCGTGCTGTCACTCGGGTTCGACGTCGCCGCGCGCCGCGCCTACCACGTGCACCGGCCGTGGAAGGGGGTGCTGGTGCGCGATCTGATCCCGTCCGGCGCCTCCCTGGTGCTGATGCCGATCGCGGTGTATCTGGCCACCTTCGCCGTCTGGTTCCGCTCGGAGAGTTCGGTGTACCGGCACGTCGTCGGGACCGAGGTCGGCACCGACGGTCCGTTCGCCTGGCTCCCGGCCGGGCTGCGCTCGTTCTGGTACTACGAGTCGGGCATCCTCTCGTTCCATTCGGGCCTGACCAACGCCGCCGGCAATCAGCATCCGTGGGAGTCCAAACCGTGGGCCTGGCCGATGGCGCTGCGGCCGATGCTCTACGCCATCGATTACGGTCCCGACCAGTGCGGCGGCGGCGACTGCATCCGGGCGCAGATGCTGCTGGGCACCCCCGCGCTGTGGTGGCTGGCACTGCCGATGCTGGCCTGGGGGCTGTGGCGGATGATCTTCCGCCGGGACTGGCGTTATGCGGCCGTCCTGGCCGGATACGGCGCCGCGGTCCTCCCGTGGTTCTTCGAGATCGACCGGCAGATGTACTTCTTCTACGCCACCGTGATGGCCCCGTTCCTGGTGATGGGGCTGGCGCTGTGTTGCGCCGACGTACTCTCCTCGGCCGGGCGCGGACGCGATTCTGCCAGTCGCACGCTGGCGGTGCTGGCCGTGGCGATCTACGCCGCACTGGTGGTGGTCAACTTCGCCTTCGCCTGGCCGGTCCTGACCGGCGCACCGATCAGCAATCAGTTCTGGAACATGCAGTTGTGGCTGCCGAGCTGGACCTGATCACCGGTCGGCTCAGTCGATGATCGACAAGCCCTCGCCGATGAACAGCGCACCCACGACCACCAGGATCACCAGCGTCACCGCGGTCATATTCGCCTCGATCCAATTGCGTCCTGCCTGCAACTGACCGCGCATGCGGTCACCGCCGGCCAGCAGCACCAGCATCAGCACCAGCGGGGCGATCGAGGCCAGGATCGCGAACAGGATCACCACCACCAGGGTCTGGGCGACGGTGATGTCCGGTACCGAACCCAATTCCAGCCCGGCACTGATCGCCAGCGGCGGATTCTTGATGATCAGGGTTCCCATCGCCAGCCCGGTCACCATGCAGCCGGCGAGCCCGAGGTTGTCGATGCGCTGAAACAGCGGACTCTTGTGCGGCTCCTCGGCTTTGTCCACTTCGGCTCGTGCCGAGGGGCGCCGGCGCCACGTGATTGCGGCCAGCACGAAGAACAGCACACCCAGCACCAGATGCAGCACATCGATGCCGTCGGCGGTGCCCTCCGGATCGTCCTCGGAGGCGCTGCCGGTGACCAGCGCCGTCACCAGGGTCATCAGGAACATCGAGACGAACCAGCCGACGGTGAACAGCAGCGCGCGCAGGCGACCGCGCGCGCCCAGCAGCAGCACCAGGACCGTGGTGATCGCAATCGGACTCAACGTCAACGCCATCGCCACGGCAAAGGTCCCGCCCAGAGCTGCCCACATATGCGGGTACATTACGCGGGATGAGCGACCCGACGACGACCGACACCGACCCGGGCGCGCACGCCGTCGAACTGCTGCGCCGCTGCGGTGTCCTCACGGCGTCCGCGCCGACGACCACCGTGGTGACCCATGCCGCCGTGATCGTCCTGAACGACGACCGCGCCTGGAAACTCAAACGCCCGGTCACCTACCGCTACCTGGACTTCTCCAGCGTCGACCAGCGGCGGACCGCACTGAGCGCCGAGTACGAACTCAACCTGCGCACTGCACCGCAGCTCTACCGCGCGGTTCATGCGATCACCGACGCCGGTGGCCGCGAGCCCGGCGGACTGGAGTTCGACGGCGCCGGGACCACCGTCGACTACGTGCTGGAGATGGCCCGCTTCCCCGACGATGCGCTGCTCGCCGATCACGTCGACGCCGGTCTGCTCGACGATGCGCTGACCGCTGCACTGGCCGAGCAGGTGGTGGCCCTGCACGCCCGCTCACCGATCAGCGACGATCCGGCTGGAGCCGCCCGCATCCTGGATGTGGTGGTCGGCAATCGGGGCAGCATGGCGCGTTTCCCGCAGATTCTGGATCCGGCCCGCGCCGATGCGCTCACCGATCGCCTCACCGCCCTGATCGACACCCACGCTCCGCTGCTGGATGCCCGGGCCCGGGCCGGTCGGGTCCGCCGCGGACACGGCGATCTGCACCTGAACAATCTGGTGCTGCTCGACGGGGTGCCCACCCCCTTCGACGCCCTGGAGTTCGATCCGGAACTGGCCACCACCGATGTCCTCTACGACCTGGCGTTCGTGCTGATGGACCTGTGGCATCGCGGCCGCACCCGCGAGGCCAACGTTCTGGTCAACGCCTACTTCGATGCCTCTCCCGAGGACGAGGAGGCCTACCTGCTGCTGCCGCTGTTCATCAGTGTCCGGGCCACCGTGCTCGCGCATGTGCGTGCGGCCTCCGGAGATCCCGACAGTGCCCGCGCCTACCTGGCACTGGCCCTGGCCCTGCTCGACCCGGTGCCGCCCCGGCTGGTCGCGATCGGCGGCGCCTCCGGCACCGGGAAGACCACCGTCGCGCGCGCCGTGGCCTGCCGCGTCGGCGGCGCTCCCGGCGCCCGCATCCTGCGCTCGGATGTAATACGCAAGCGACTCGCCGGCAGCCCGGTGCTCGAGCCCCTGCCCGCGTCCGGTTACGCCCCGGAGATGAGTGCGCGCGTCTACGCCGAACTCGAGCGGCTGGCCGCGCTGCACCTGAACGGGCAGACGAGTGTGCTCGTCGACGCGGTCTCCGGCCGGCCGCAGGAGCGCGCGGCGCTGGCGGCCGTGGCCGAGGCGACGTCGTCGTCGTTCCTGGGGATCTGGCTCGAACTCGCAGAATCCGAACGCATCGCCCGGATCCTCGGACGCGGACCCGACGCCTCCGATGCGACCCCCGAGGTGGCACGGGCGCAGACCCGTGCGCTGGTACCCCCGGACGCCTCGTGGTGCACTGTGGCCGCCGACGGCCGCACCGTCGACGAGGTCGTGGCCGAGCTCGCGCGGTGAGGACGGGACCGCTCAGGCGGTGACCCTGCTCAGGCCGTGATACTGCTCAGGCGGTGATACTGCTCACCCGGTGATGGCGTAGGCGATCGCGTTGAACCCCCACAGCAGGAACACCAACAGCAGCACCCACATGCCGCCCTGGAAGATCTGCCACCGGCCGCCCGAACGCTGGCTGCGGTAGGCGCGCACGCCCAGCGAGACTCCGCCGATGAAGATGACCGCCGCCGAGGCCAGTACCAGGCCTTTGCGGATATCGCCGGCGCTGCTCACCGCGGCCACGACCAGCAGCGCCGCCAGACCGACGGTGATGATCACGTGCAGCGCCGCCTGGCGCAGCTCCGTGCGCGGTACCGGCGGCTCCAGCGGTTCCGAGTCATCGTCATGCATGGGGTCGACGATACCGGCCGGTGTCTAAAGTCCCACCTGCCGTGCGCCGGGGCCGACCGTGAGACAGAATGGACGCGAGGCTTGAAATACGGAGGCGTATCGGCGCATCCGGGCCGAAGCAAGCGAGGATGTGGGGTTCACGATGAGCGTGATTCTTGTCGGTGTCGACGGATCGGCCATGGCAGTAGATGCGGTGCGCTGGGCGGCGAAGCAGGCGCAGCTCGAGGGGGCCGACCTGAAGATCGTCTCCGCCTACACCACCACCACGAGCGATTACGCACCCGGCCTGGTGATCCCGCAGGACGTGATCGATGCGATTCGCGGCGAAGTGAGTAAGTACGTCCAGGATGCGGCCAAGGTCGCCGAGGAAGCCGCTCCGGGCATCACCATCCACGGTTCGATCGCCGAGGGCGACGCCGCACACGTGATGATCGACTTCAGCGAGGACGCCGAGATGGTGGTCCTGGGCAGCCGCGGCCTCGGCGGACTCAAGGGCCTGTTCCTGGGTTCGGTGAGCACCAGCGTCGCCGCACACGCCAAGAGCAAGGTCGTGATCATCCCCACCGATGCCAAGCTCGGCGACGGCCCCGTCGTGGTGGGTGTCGACGACTCCAAGGTCAGCGACGGCGCCGTCGCCGAGGCCTACCGGCAGGCCGATCTACGCAAGGCCGAGCTCATCGCCGTGCACACCTGGACCCCGCTGGATGCCGACGCGCTGCACGGCTTCGGACTCAGCGCCGAGGAGATCGAGCAGATGAGCGAGCAGGCCGTCGAGGCGGTCTCCGAGCGCATGGCCGGCTACGGCACCGACTACCCGGACGTGCAGGTCAAGCGAGTGGTGATCCCGGAGGAGCCGGGCAAGGCCATCCTCGACACCGCCGGTGACAGCGCCGCCCTGATCGTGATGGGCAGCCGTGGCCGCGGCGGCTTCACCGGTCTGCTGCTGGGTTCGCGCAGCCAGAAGGTCCTGCACCACGCACAGGTGCCGGTCATGATCGTGCGCCACCAGTAGTCACCGCACCGACACGAACTGAATCCCTGCGAATAGAACCCTCCTGCGTGGAATGACTCATCTTCCCCGCGGACTGTGGGTGCTGCTGGCGGCCAACGTCGTCATCGCTCTCGGCTTCGGCCTGATCGCGCCGGCACTGCCGATCTTCGCCAACACCTTCGGTGTTTCGGAGATGGCGGTGTCGGCGGTGATCTCGTCGTTCGCTCTGATGCGGCTGCTGTTCGCCCCGGCCACGGGGCGGCTGGTGACCGTGCTGGGCGAGCGCCGGATCTACCTGACCGGTCTGGTGATCGTAGCCGTGAGCACGCTGGCGACCGCCTTCGCCGGCTCGTACTGGCAGCTCCTGGCATTCCGCGCCGCCGGCGGCATCGGCTCGACGATGTTCAGCCTGTCCGCCATGGCCCTGCTCATCCGGCTGGCGCCGCCGAACCTGCGCGGTCGTGCCTCCAGCTACTTCTCGGCCGGTTTCCTGATCGGCGGGCTGACCGGACCGCTGGTGGGCGCCGCCCTGGTCGGCGCCGGCCTGCGCCTGCCCTTCATCGTGTACGCGATCGCCTTGGTCATCGCGACGATCGGGGTGGCCGTCCTGATGCCCACGGTGCCCCCGCACCTGGATCCGCCGCCGGTCGAGGGCGCCCCGCCGGTGGTCGAGACCATCGGCTTCGCCACCGCCGTCAAAGACCGTGCCTACCGGGCCATCCTGGTCGCGAACTTCGCCCAGGGCTGGGCGTCGATGGGTGTGCGGATCGCGCTGGTGCCGCTGTTCGTCACCCAGGCGCTGGGCCAGTCCGATGCCTGGGCGGGCATTGTGCTGGCCTTCTACGCCGCCGGGAACATGGTCGCCATTCTGGTCTCCGGCCGGCTCTCCGACCGGTTCGGCCGCCGCCCGGTGCTGCTGCCCGGGCTGACGATCGCCGCCGTCGGCACCCTGTTCCTGGGTTTCACCGACAACCTGTGGCTGGCGATCACCCTGACCGTGGTGGCCGGCATCGGCTCGGGTCTGTTCGCACCGGCCGATCAGGCCGCGCTCGGCGATGTCCTCGGCGCCCGCCAGCGCGGCGGTTCGGCGCTGGCCGCCTACGGGATGGCCTCGGATCTGGGCGCGGTGGTCGGCCCCCTGGCGGCCGGTGCACTGGCCACCGCCTTCGGTTTCGGCCCGGCGTTCCTGTTGACCGGCATCGTGCTGGCCACCGCCCTGCTGATGTGGCTGGCCGCCGGCGAAACCCTGCACCGGCCCGAACTGAGTCCGGTGCGCTGACCGCGCCGGATCAGACGTTCAGGCTGATCTCTTCGGCATCGAGTTTGTGGAGTTCGGCGGTCAGCGCCCGCGAACTGTAGGTGCCGCGGTCACGGAAGGCCAGCAGCGCACGACGCTGCTCGTCGATCACCATGCGACGCACCCGCCGCAACTCGCGCGCATTCTCCAGCCGCATGTCGAGGGCATCGCTCTCCTGCGGATCGGCCGGGTCGCCGTCGTCCATATCGGGGGTCTCCAGATCGCGGACCAGCTTCACCTGGTTGGCGAGTACCGAATCGTCCCCGATCACTTCCGGGTCGACGAGCATGCGCTGCACGATGTCGAGCATCTCCCCGCGCAGCCGCCCCTTCTCGGCCCGCAGATCGGCGGTCTGGTCCGGCAGCGGCAGCCGGCGCAACAGCCAGCCGATGGTGCCGCCCTGGATGCCCAGACTCATCGCCGCCACGAAGAACGCGATCAGGATCAGCAGCGAGCGATGCGGGGTGTCGGTCGGCAGGGTCTGCGCGGCGGCCAGCGTCACCGCACCGCGCAGACCACCCCAGACCACGACCATCGCCTCCGGACCGCCCATCGTCTCGGTCCGGTAGTAGTTGATGTCGGCCAGCCGCCGGTCCAGGCGCAGCCGGATGCGGAAGCCGGCGGTGTCGTCGTCGGCCGGGTTCGACGGCAGATTCTCCCGGAGCGCCGCCACCTCCGGTTCGCGGGCGATCATCCGGGTGGTGCGCCGATCGAGCAACCACACCAGCGGTCCGACGAAGGCCAATCGGATCAGCAGCACCAGCGCCAGCGCGGCCGCGGCCGGCCACACCGCATGCAGCCAGGTGTCTCGGGCCTCGCGCACATCGTCGATCAGCGTGTAGAGCTCCAGCCCCATCAGTAGGAAGACGCCGCCTTCGAGCACCACCTCGACCATCCGCCAGTTCTGCAGATCCGACTGCCGGTGGGTGGCCGGCAGGTGGCGGATGGCCAACCGGCCGGAGATCAGGCCCGCGGCCACGGCGGACACCAGACCGGACGTACCGATCAGCTCGGCGGGCAGGTACGCCAGGTAGGGCGCGGTGAACGAGACCGCAGTGGCCACCGCCGGCGCCTGGATCCGGTTGCGCACGGCGTTGAAGAGCCAGCCGACCACCGCACCGACCACCGCGGCCCCGGCCATGGCCCACACGAAGTTGATCACCACGCCGAACACCGAGATGCTCGCGGCCGTCGCCGCGATCGCGGCACGCAACAGCACCAGGGCGGTGGCGTCGTTGAACATGCTCTCGCCCGAGAGCACGGTGACGATCCGGTTCGGGGCACCGGCGCGTTTGATCGTCCCGGTCGCCACGGCATCGGTCGGGCTCAGAATGGCCCCCAGAGCCACGCCCAGCGCGTAGCTGACATCGGGCAGCACCAGGGTGAAGAACACTCCGAGCAGCAGCGACGAGATGATCACCAGCAGGATCGACAGCGCACCGATGGCCTGGAAGTCGCGTTTGACGTCCATCACCGGCATCGCGCGGGCCGCAGCGAACAGCAGGGGCGGCAACACGCCCACCAGGATCAGTTCCGGGCTGATGTGGAACTCGGGCACTTGCGGCAGCAGGCTCACACCGACCCCGACCGCGACCAGCAGCAGCGGCGCAGCAATGCGCAGACGCGGGGCGAGCGTATTCGCTCCCCCGATGGCCAACACACAGAGGACGGCTATCGCCGCAATCTCAATCGCATCCACGTCGCTCATTGTGGCCGACTTCTCAACGCTTCGGCGACTCGATGCTTCACACAGGCGCCGCCACCCCGGAATGTGACATTGCCTGTTGACAAGATCTGCCCCCGGTGCGAAGTTGGATAGCAACACGTTCTTGTCCACGCATCGTGGCGTGGCCTCAGGAAGGACCAGCATGACCAGCACGCAGCCCCGGCCCATCGCTTACGAGCCCCCGGTCGCCAAGGTCGGCACCGAACTGGACTACGACCAGGTGATCGAGGATCTGTCGACCGCCTCGGTGGACCGCAACTTCGATCCGTACATCCACATCGCCTGGGATGCGCCGGAGATGGCGATCGTGCCCAACGATCCGCGCTGGATCCTGGACCCCGAGGTCGACCCGGTGGGCAAGCACCCCTGGTACAAGAACCTGCCGGAGGAGAAGAAGATCCGGATCGGCATGTGGCGCCAGGCCAACGTCGCCAAGGTCGGCCTCCAGTTCGAGTCCATCCTGATCCGCGGCCTGCTGCAGTACGCCTCCAAGCTCCCCAACGGCGACAAGCGGTTCCGCTACGTGACCCACGAGTCCAAGGAGGAATGCCAGCACACGCTGATGTTCCAGGAGATGGTCAACCGGGTCGGCATGGATGTCCCCGGTATGCCGCGCCCGCTGCGCCTGCTGGACCCGATCATTCCGCTGTTCTCGACGCTGTGGCCGTCGGTGTTCTTCTTCGGCGTGCTGGCCGGCGAGGAGCCGATCGACCACCTGCAGAAGGACTTCTTGCGGGCCGGCGCCAACGTCCACCCGGTGATGGCCGCGGTGATGGAGCTGCATGTGGCCGAGGAGGCCCGGCACATCTCCTTCGCCCACCACCACCTGCGTGCGACGGTGCCTACCCGCAGCCTGCCGACCCGGATGGCGCTGTCACTGGCCATGCCGGTGGTGATGCGCGTGCTGTGCAGTGCCATCGCCCGTCCGCCGAAGGCCTTCCGCGAGGAGTTCGACGTTCCCGTCGACGTCTTCAAGGAGATGTTCTGGAAGTCAGACGACTCCAAGGCCTTCCTGAGCAATGTCTTCGGTGACGTGCGCATGCTGGCCGAGCAGTGCGGTCTGATGAATCCGGTCTCCCGGCGCATCTGGAAGGCACTGGGCATCGACGGGCGCAGCTCGCGGTACCGCAGCGAGCCCACGTACGAGGCCTTCTGACCTCGACGCACACCCCGAGGACGCAAGCCTTGAGGACGCGGTTGTATCGACGACGCGGACTCTGCAGCGACGCGGACTCTGCTCAGGTGGCCGCCTGACCCGGCGGCCACTGCAGCAATGGACCCCTACCGGGGTCCCGCTGACACCGTCTCGGCGCGGACGTCGTCGAGCAGCCTTTTTGAAGAACCGAGTGACCCCATGCCTCATGTCATCACCCAGCCGTGCTGTTCGGATGCCTCGTGCGTCTATGCCTGCCCGGTCAACTGCATCCATCCGACGCCGGACGAGCCGGGTTTCGCCACCGCGGAGATGCTGTACATCGACCCGTCGACCTGTGTGGACTGCGGCGCCTGCATCACCGCCTGCCCGGTCGGGGCCATCTCCCCCGGGCATCGGATCCCCGATACGCAGGAGCGGTTCACCCAGGTGAACGCCGACTACTACGGCGCCGACCCGGATCCGGAAGGCCCCCGCTTCCCCGTCGACTCGCTCTGGCGCAAGCCGCTGGCGCCGGTGGACAAGCCGCGGGCACTCGACGGCGTCCCCGATCCGCTGCAGATCGCGATCGTGGGCTCGGGACCGTCGGCCATGTATGCCGCCGACGAGCTGCTCAAACACCGTCAGGTGCGGGTGACCATGTTCGAGCGGCTGTCCGAGCCGTTCGGGCTGGCCCGCTTCGGCGTCGCCCCCGACCATCCGGCCACCCGCTCGGTGGTCGACCTGTTCAACGTGATCGCCCAGGACCCGTACCTGCAGATCCTGCTGAACACCGAGGTCGGCCGCGATGTGACTCTCGAGCAGCTGCGGCAGGAATACCACGCGGTGCTGTGGGCCGGCGGTGCGCCGACCGATCGTCCACTGGAGATCACCGGCGTGGATCTGCCCGGTGTGCAGTCGGCCACCACCGTGGTCGGCTGGTACAACGGCCACCCCGACTTCGTCGACGCGGTACCGCTGCTGGACACCGAACGCGCCGTGGTGATCGGCAACGGCAACGTCGCCCTGGATGTCGCGCGGATCCTGACCGCCGACCCGGACCGGCTGGCCACCACCAACATCGATGCGGCGGCGCTGGCGCACCTGCGCGGGTCGTCGATCCGCGAGATCGTGGTGGTGGGGCGGCGCGGTGCCGAGCACGGCGCGTTCACCCTGCCCGAGCTGATCGGCCTGGCCGACGGACCGGCGCATGTCTGGGTCGATCCGGCCGACCTGGTCGATGCCCCCGAGACCGAGAAGACCACCCTGCTGCGGGAGATCTCGCAGCGCCCCAAGCCGGCCGAACCGTATCTGCGGCTGGCCTTCGGCCTCACTCCGGAACGGATTCTGGGTGAGGAGCGGGCCACCGGCGTGCGTTTCCAGCGCACCGGCACCCAGGAGACGGTCGAGCTGCAGGCCGGTGCGGTGTTCACGGCGATCGGCTATCGCGGCCGCCCCGTACCCGGTCTGCCGTTCGACGACGCCCGCGGCACCATCGCCAACGTCGCCGGGCGGATCACGGCCGACCAGCAGCCGATCCCGGGTCTGTACGTGACCGGCTGGGTCAAGCGCGGCCCGAACGGGTTCATCGGTACCAACAAGACCGACTCGGCAGAGGCGGTCCGCGGCCTGCTAGCCGACGCCGAAGCCGGTCTCCTGGCCCGCGCCGGAGTCTGAGTCCCACCGGTCCAGCCTTATCCGATCCGGGTGCTGTCTGGGTCGGGCATAACCGTCACATCGAGCTGCCCCTGCCGTGCATAACCGTCACCGGTCGGCGTCGACGGTGACATCTGTGCACGCAGGTGACGGTTATGCGTGACGGTTATGCCCGACCGCTGCGCCCGGAGAGCCGGGCGGCCACATCTGTGGACAATTCCGCGCCAGCCGGTGGCGCTGTGGACACCACCCTGGGCATCGCTGTGCTCGCGCGCGTCAATGAGAGGACATCTTTGACGCGGCGACGGGAGCGACGATGTCTCGATTCCAACTCACCCCCGACCAGATCCGGGCCCTGGCGCAGGGCTGGCAGCAGCACGGCGCCAGCGTCCGCGCCCTGGACTTCGGGCCGGCCCTGTCCGGCGGCGCCGGAAGTGTAAGCATCGCCGCGCTGGCGGCCTGTGCCGAGGCCGCAGGCTCGTCGACGGGCCTGTTCGGCGACCGGCTGGTGAACCTGGGCCTGGTGGTGGCGCGCTTCGCCGAACTCAGCGCGCTCTCCGATGAGGCCGCCGCGGCGGGCATCGCGATGGGGCTGGACCGGTGACCGGTATCGCCGCGGTCCAGGCATGGCCGCTGGATCAGCTCGGCGCCGCTGTCCTGGCACTGAGCACCGGGGCCGGCGAATTCCGGAACATCGCCGCACAGGTGAGCGGCTCGCTGAGCCGGCACCCGGACTGGGTCGGGGCCACCCACGACGCCGTACAGCGACGGATCTCGGTGCACGATGCACTGGCCCGCCGGCTGGCCAACACCATCGAAGCGGCCGCCGGCACCGGGCGGATGGCCTGGGAGGCGTTGGTACCGACCCGGGCACTACTGCTGCAGCTGGTGGAGACCGCCACGCTCAGCGGCTTCGTCGTCGCCGACGACGGCACCGTCACCCCGCCGGCGGCCAACCGCGCCGCCGATGCGGGGTATCTGAGCCACCGGATCACCACCGTACTGGGTCAGCTGATCAATCAGGATCAGACGCTGGGGCTGCAGCTACAGCAGCTGTCGGCACTGCTGCGGGGCGATCTGAGCGTCCTGCCGCACCCCGACGGCGGCTGGGCCGAGCCGCGGACGCTGATCGCCCGGCTGCAGAAACTCGATCAGCGCGCGGTGCGCGAATTCTGGGAAGCGCTGACTCCCGGAGAGGTCGCTGCCCTGATCGACGCCGACCCGGAGACCATCGGGAATCTGTACGGCGTCGCTTTCGACGACCGGATCGAAGCCAATCGACGGGCCATCACCAATGCCCTGGCCCGCGAGGTCGCCGCCGGGCGCGGTGGGCGTCCGCGGGCGCGCGAACTGCGCGCGATGCTGGCTCCGGCGCCCGGGATCGACGGGAAGCCCGCGCCGCGCAGATTCGTCGCGTTCTCCTCCATCGGTCGCGGCCGCTACATCGAGCAGATCGGTGATCTGCATCCCGGTATCGAGGGCGTCGGCGTCCTGGTCCCCGGAACTGGAAGCCGACTGGACAATGCCTCCGATCAGCGCCGCCGGGCCCTGGGCCTGGCCCGGTCGGCCGGTGCCCCGATCTTCGTGTTCAACGACGGCACCCTGCCTCAGCGCATCGCGCCGCCCCTGGCGCGGCTGGCAGATCCGGGTGCCTACCGGGGCACCGCCATCGACGCAGAACCGGCCCGCCTGCTGGGCCGGCGGCTGGCGGACTTCGGACTGGACCTGGACGCCGAGGTGGCCTACCGGGCTCCGGGCACACCGACCACCTACATCGGGCATTCCTACGGCGGTTCGGTGGTGGGCACCGCCGAACAGTACGGTCTGCGCGCCGACCGCATCGTGTTCGCCTCGTCGGCCGGGACCGGGGCGGCCGGTGGACCACCGGCGAACCCGAATCCCGATGTCCAACGCTTCTCCCTGACCGCGCCGGGCGACCCGATCCAGCTGGCCCAGCAGCACGGCGGCGCAGTACACGGCGGTGACCCCGACTCCACACCGGGCATCCAGCGCCTGGACACCGGTTGGTACTCCAATGACGGACGCCACCCCGGCAAGCTGATCAGCGGCCCGGACGGGCATGCGGCCTACCTGGACGATCCGCGGTCGACCGCCATGCGCAACATCGCCGACGTGATCGCCGGCCGCTCCCCCACCGGCTACGTCTGGAGGGCGCCCGATCACGCCAAAACCGACACCGGACTGGACTATCTGCTCGACGCACTGCGGGGTCCGCTGGCGCAGTTGCCGCGCTGACCGGGTAGCGGTGTCGGCTGATCGGGCGAGCCGCGGCGCAGGTCGTCGTGAGCCGCCGCCGGATCGGACATACTGGACCCGATGTCTCAATCCTGCGCCACCGGTCCGTCCGTTTCCCGTCCAGCCCAGCGTCGCTGGACCACCGCTCCCCTGCCGGTCGCCGCCGCACTGCTGGTCGGAGCCCTGGTACTGACCGGATGCGAGCCCACCGAGCCGGCGGCCAGCCCGTCCGCCCCCTCGCTGCCGCCGGCGGTGAGTGCACCAGCGGCTGCTGAGGCACCGGCGGTCGCCTCCCCTCGCCCGGCTCCGGACACCTCGACCCGTCCGCTCGACGAGCTGTCGACCACGGCCCTGGCCACCCTGGCCACCCTGCCGGTCAAGGGCCGAGCCCCCAAGACCGGCTACTCCCGGGACATGTTCGGTCAGCGCTGGAGCGACGGGGTCGACGTCGAATACGGCCGCAACGGCTGTGATACCCGCAACGACATTCTGCGCCGTGATCTGACTCAGACCTCCGTGAAGGCCGGCACCCGCGACTGCGTCGTTCTCTCGGGCACGCTGCACGACCCCTATACCGGTAAGACGATCGAGTTCGTCCGCGGCTCGGCCACCTCCAGCGCGGTGCAGATCGACCACGTGGTGGCGCTCTCGGACGCCTGGCAGAAGGGGGCTCAGCAGCTGTCGACGACCGAACGCACCAACTTCGCCAACGATCCGCGGAATCTGCTGGCCGTCGACGGTCCGGCGAACCAGGCCAAGAGCGACTCCGACGCCGCCACCTGGCTACCGCCCAACCGCAGCTACCGGTGCACGTTCGTCGCAAAGCAGATCGAGGTGAAGGCCGCCTACCGGCTGTGGGTCACCCGTGCCGAGCACGATGTAATGCAGCGGCTGCTCACCGATTGCGGCGGCACCGTCCCCGACGGCGATCCGGAACCGGCGGCCCAGCAGACCTCGAGCACTCCGGCGCCGGGGACGCCGGCCCCCCGCTCCTCGGCGCCGCCGACACGGCCGCAGCCGCTGGTGGATCCGGCTGGCCCCGACGGGCAGGTCTATTACAAGAACTGCACGGAGGCCCGCGCTGCCGGTGCGGCGCCGATCTATCGCGGGCAGCCCGGTTACTCTTCCAAGCTCGACGGCGACGGCGACGGCATCGCCTGCGAATAGGCCGCCGGCGAATAGTGCGGCTCTCCATAGCCGCCGGCGACGCCGCACATCCTCCAGTCTCAACCGCTTCTTTAGAGTCGATTGCCGACTGGAAATGGTGAACAACAATCCTCATAATTGAATTCAGGGTTACCGAAACGTTTCCGACCAGGCAAAATAATACGTCGTTATTTGCATAAGAGCAGGCAGAGGGCGCCATGCACATAGGCGCATTTGCATTCGTGTCAGGGTTCACAAACGCCCCCGAATAGAGATACGGCTCCCTTTATCAAGCACGAAATCCGTTGGCATGCAACGCTTTTCATACATCAACCGATGTGCCCCAACGACGAAAGGAAACAACATGTTCCCGGCTCTGACCCAGTTCTTCAACGACTTCACCGTCTTCGGCGGCGACCTGCTGCACATCGCCGTCACCCTCGGCCTGGGCTGATAGGCACACGCAGAACCTGTCGGAGGGCACTCACGCCGCTGACCCATTCGGGTCGGCGGCGTGAGTGTTTCTGCACCACAGCAGTCGATGGCCGACCACGGAAAAACAAGACCGCCCCCACCCGATCATCCGGGTAGGGGCGGTCTTGGTGGACCTGCTTTCGGTGGAGCTAGGGGGAATCGAACCCCCGACCTACTCATTGCGAACGAGTCGCGCTACCAACTGCGCCATAGCCCCGGGTGCCGCCGTTCGGCGAACCGTGGACCAGTGTAACAGCGGGTCCGGCGACCCCCAATCGTGACCCGTCCTGCACCCGGTAGCGTGACCGGCATGAAGCTCAGTGACCAGCAGATCGTGACGGTCCTGGACCGGACCGCGGCGATCGCCGATCCGATCCTGGACATCCTCGCCTACAGCGACCCACTGAACGTGAAGCCGCGGACCTTCGGCCGGCGGTGGTGGGATGTGATCCCGACCTGGTTCGGCGACCTGACAGCCACGGCGCTGGATGTGGCCGACTGGCCCGGCACGGCCGCCTGGGAGGCGCTCAGCATGAACCAGAAGGCCGACTGGTGGGTGCGCCGGATCGGCTCGGTCACCTCGCTCGGAGCGGCCTTTCCCGCGGTCTTCGGGGTGTGGACTAAGAAGGTCCCCGCCGGCACCCTCCTCGGATCAGCCAGCCAGGCCCTGATCGTGCTGGCGATCGGGCGCGAGTACGGCGTCGTCCGCCGCAATGAGCAGATCGACATGCTCGGCGAGGTGCTCTTCGGCCGGGCTGTGGACGGCAGCGCCGTCAAACACGCAGAGCGACAGAAGTTGGCCGGAACCGACGACGACGCCAGCCGTCTACGAGCGGTCCTGAAGGGGCTGTGGGAGATCGGGACGGGCCTGTACGGACTGGACCGGGCATTGGGTGCCCGGCCTCAGTCACCGTCGTTCCTGCAGCATATGGCCTGGCTGCCGGTGATCGGCGGGCCGGCCACCTACGTGGGCGAGCGCGTCGCTCTGCGCCGGGCGTTCGATACCGCACGGGAGTGGATCGTCGCCCATCCCGGCGCGATCGGCCTCTAGTCGTCCTCGTCCTCGGCGTCGGCCTGACGGTTCCGCTCCTCGGCGATCTCGATCGCACGACGGGCCGTGGCCTCGTCCGGATACGGGCCCATCCGGTTCAGCGCGTGCGGAACCTTACCTCGACTCACTTCACCGGTGGAAACGTCGTAGTACCAATCGCCAGTCGACTCGCTCATGTCACTCAGCTTAGACGGCGTGCCGGTAGTCGTCGGTGAGGCCCTCGTCCGCACCGGCGGTGTCGGCGAAGTGGTACACCGGCAGGTGGTCGAAGGCCGGGTCCTCGTCGTCGAGTTCGAGCACCACCATGCCGCCGGGACGACGACGCGGCGGGGCCGCCTGCCGCGACGGCAGCTGTTCGGCGTGCTGCCGCGCCATGCGCGCATCTTCGGCCGCGTGCCGGCGCAACCGGGCCGCGCGCTGGGCCCGGTACTGCTGTTCGGCGACAGCGGTGCGCCGCAGGAAGAACAGGTAGAGGCCGGTCAGCACCACCATCACACCCAGCGCGAGATAGCCGTAGGGCTGCCAGAAGAAGCAGCTGATCACGGCCAGCAGCGTCGCCAGCGTCAGCCCCAGCACCATCCGGCGGCGCTCGGCGTAGCGGCGCGCGTCCCGGTCGGCGATCACTTCCGGGGCGAAACCCCGTCCGCGCAGATCCCTAGACACCGGAGTCGTGCGGGCCGGCGGCGAGACGTCCTCGTCGAGGTCCTCGAAGTCGTCTTCCAGGTCGTCGTCGTACTCGTCCTCGAGCTCAGCGTCGTGCTCGTCGTCGAGCTCGTCGTCGAGTTCCTCATCGAGCTCCGCAACGTCGTCATCGTGCTCGGCGTCGGGATTACCGGTATCGGTCCCGGCCTCATCCTCCAGATCCAAGTCCAGTTCGAGCTCGGGCTGGTCCTCGCCGAGGGTCCGGCCGTCGACCACTGCGGGGGTGTCGTCAGCCTCGCCGCCCACCACCTCGATCACATCGGTCACCTCCACGGATGCCTCGATCGTCGTGGCGGTCACCGTCACCGTGGTGCCGGTCTTCTGCTTGCTCTCGGACTGACTCACGGTCGCCTCCTCGATGACAGCCCGCTGCACGGCGGACTCGGTCCGGGCGCGTTTGCGCACGTAGTCGGGATTGCTTGGATGTCGGCCGGCGGCCCGTCGGCGCACCTCGGCACGCTCGCCACCGCGATGCAGCAGCCGGGTGTTCGCCGCGGCCTCGGTGGTCTTGCGGACCTCCGGGCGACCGCGCAGCACCATCGGCAGCAGAATGAACAGCCAGGCCACGACCAGGAAGATCCACAAGATCGACGAATTCACTGGGTACCCCGCCTTCCACTTCCCGGTTCGCGCGCACGGTGCGCCGACACTCACTGCGCCGACACTCGACCACTGTCCACGGTAGGGCCGGCACCCGGCGCGACGGCTCAGGCGCGCCGGATGCCGACCAATTCGGGTGAATCGATCCGGCCGAGGCGGCACACTCGAACCATGACCACCGACGATGCCGTCGTGTGCACGTCGCTCACCGTGCGGCGTGGGCGTCAGCGGGCGCTGGACGGGATCGACGCCAGCGTGGCGCGCGGTGCGATCACCGGCATGCTCGGCCCGTCCGGCAGCGGCAAATCCACGCTGATCCGAGCGATCGTCGGCACCCAGGCGCACGTGCAAGGCACCGTCACGGTGCTCGGCCGGCCCGCCGGCAGCCGGGCTCTGCGTGCCCGGGTCGGCTATGTGACGCAGGCGTCGGCGGTCTACCCCGATCTGACGGTGCGCGAGAACATCGCCTACTTCGCCAGATTGCAGCAACGCCCCGGAGACATCGACGACGTCCTCGCCACGGTCGACCTGACCGCACTGGCTCGTCACCGCGCCCGTGATCTGTCCGGTGGTCAACTGCGCAGGGTGTCGATCGCCAGCGCACTGATCGGTGAGCCGGATCTGCTGATCCTCGACGAGCCCACCGTCGGCCTGGACCCGGTCCTGCGGGCGGATCTGTGGCATCGGTTCCGCCGGCTCGCCGACTCCGGCACGACGATGCTGGTGTCCAGTCATGTGATGGACGAGGCCGACCACTGCGACAGCCTGATCCTGCTGCGCGAAGGGCGGCTCGTAGCCACCACCACGGCCGCGGCGATGCGCGCCGGCACCGGATGCAGCAGCCTGGATGCGGCCTTCCTGGCGCTGCTCACCGAATCGGGGCCGACATGACCGAGTTGCGGACCACCGTCGCGACCGCGCTGCGGGTTCTGCAGCAACTGCGGGCCGATCCGCGCACCGTCGTCATGCTGATCGCCATCCCGTCGGTGGTGTTGACCATGCTGTATTACATGTTCTCGGCGGTGCCGGTGCCGCCCGGCCAGGCCACGGCTTTCGACCGGGTGGCCACCGCGGTCCTGGGAATCATGCCGTTCACGGCGATGTTCCTGGTCACGTCGATCGCGGTGTTGCGGGAACGCAGTTCCGGCACGTTGGAGCGGGTGTTGTCCACGCCGATCAGTAAGGGCGCACTGATGGCCGGTTATGCCGTCGCGTTCGCCCTGTTCGCCGCCGTTCAGGCCGCGGTCGCCTGCGCGCTGGCCTTCGGCGCATTCGACTTGACGATCGCCGGTTCGGTGGGCGCGGTGATCGGCGTCTGCGTACTGATCGGCATGCTGGGGATCGCCTTGGGTCTGCTGTGCAGCGCCTTCGCCCAGACCGAATTCCAGGCGATGCAGTTCATGCCGGCGCTGGTCTTCCCGCAGCTGTTCCTCTGCGGGCTGTTCGTTCCGCGCGCCCAGCTGCCGGACTGGATGCAGTACCTGTCCGATGTGATGCCGCTGACCTTCGCGGTGCAGGCCCTGGAGCAGATTCGCGACCACACGGCCCCCACCGCGCTGCTGTGGCGCGATATCGCGATCCTGGCCGGGTTCACCGTCGCGGCCCTGGCCCTCGGTGCGGCGACGCTGCGGCGGCGCACCGCCTGAACCGCGGGAGTACCGACTGCGGTCACACGCGGTAGGCGCGCCCGGCCCGGATCAGGGTGTCGGCGGCCGTGTCGACCACCTCTTCGACGGTCAGCGCCAGCAGGGTGTGGTCGCGGAACCGGCCGTTGACGTCCATGTACCGGCGCAGCAGGCCCTCTTCCCGGAAGCCCACCTTCTCCAGCACGCGCCGCGAACCGCCGTTGCTGGGTTGCACGGTCGCATCGAGCCGGTGCAGCCCGACCGGACCGAAGCAGTGGTCCACGCCCAGGGCGACCGCGGCCGTGGCCACGCCCTTACCGCTCCAGTCCGCGTCCACCCAGTAGCCGATCCAGGCGCTGCGCACCGCGCCGCGCTGCACGTTGCCGATCGTGAGTTGGCCGACGTAGGCGCCGTCGACCTCGATCACGAAGGGCAGCACCGATCCGCGTTTGGCTTCGCTCTTGAGGATCGCGTGTAGCGGAGCCCACGCGCTGGGCTGATGCCGGCGGTCCCACGGGCCGGGCACCGTCGGCTCCCAGGGCAGCAGCTCGTTCTGGTTCTTGATCCGCAACCGGCTCCACTGTTTGCTGTCGCGCGCCCGGATCGGCCGGGCCGTGACGACACCGGCGGGAGTGCCCAGCGGCCCCAGGGTCGCCGGCCATCCCGGGTGGTAGGGGGCGTCGACCAGCCAGCGCAGCACCGGCGGTCCCCTCAGCCGCGCTGGGCGAGGAACATGACCTCGACCCAGTCGCCGGTATCGAGCTCTTCGGTGTCCTCGTCGACCACGATCAAACAGTTCGCTTCGGCCAGTTCGGCCAGCAGATGCGAGGTGCCCGTAGCGGATTCGCCGATCACCTGCACCAGATACTCCCCCGAACGCTCGTCACGCATCAGCTGCCCGCGCAGGTAGCCGGTACGCCCGACCACCGAGGCGATCGGGCCGATGGTGCGGGCCCGCACCGTGCGGCGTCGAGGCTGCCGCTTGCCCAGCGCGATGCGGATCAGGGGGCGCACCATGACCTCGAAGGTGACCAGTGCGCTGACCGGGTTGGCCGGCAGCCAGAAGGTGGGAATCTCGTCCTTGCCCAGCCGGCCGAAGCCCTGCACCGAACCCGGATGCATGGCGATCCGTTTGATCTCCAGCTCTCCCAGATCGCCCAGTGCCTCGGCTACCTCGCGGGAGGCGACACCGCCGACCGAACCGCACAGCACCACGATCTCCGAACGGATCAGCTGCGCCTCGACCACCTCGCGTAGCCGGTCGTGGTCGCGGACGGCCACCCCGACCCGATGCACATCGGCGCCGGCATCGCGGGCCGCCGCCGCCAGCGCGTAGCTGTTGACGTCGAAGACCTGGCCGGGGCCGGGTTCGCGGTCGATGTCGACCAGTTCGTCGCCGACGGAGATCACCGCCACCCGCGGCCGCGGATGAACCAGGACGCGGGAACGTCCAACGGCCGCAAGCAGTCCGACCTGGGCCGGGCCGATCACCGCGCCCTCGCTGACGGCGACGTCACCGAGCTGCACATCGTCACCGATGCGCCGCACGTAGTCGCCGCTGTCGACGCTGTGCCCGATCATCACCCGCTGGTCGCCGCCGTCGGTCCAGCGCAGCGGCACCACCGCGTCGGCGAGGGTCGGCATCGGCGCCCCGGTCTGCACCCGCACGGCCTGACCCGGCTGCAGCCGGATGGGATTGCGGGAGCCGGGAGCCACATCGCCGACCACCGGCAGATGCACCACCAGGTCTTCACTGCCCTCGGGCCGGCTCACTTCGATACCGCCGGCATCCAGGTCATTCATCTCGGCCGGCGCCGGGGTACCCGCCAGTACCACATCCACCGCGCGCACCGCGTAGCCGTCCACGGCCACCTGGTCGAAGCCGGGCAGCGGCTCGGTGGTGACCACCTCTTCGGCGCACAGGAGGCCCTGAGCCTCGGAGATCGCCACCTGGACCGGGCGCGGGGCGACCACCGAAGCGGCCACCAGGCTCAACTGGTCCTGCACCGAGCGCATGTTCCCTCCTCATCGCCGGGGGTCGACCGGTATCCGCGGCGTATCTGGAGACGACGTTAGTCACCGCGGGCCGTCGCCGCGGTCAGGCGCGCGGCGCGCGAGCCGACTACTGCTGCAGCCGCTGCACCAGCCACTGCCGCAGCTCGGGACCGTAGTCGTCGCGATCCAGCGCGAAGTCCACCGCCGCCTTGAGATAGCCGCCCGGATTCCCCAGGTCGTGCCGGGTGCCGTGATGCACCACCACATGCACCGGTTCGCCCTGCTCGATCAGCAGCACGATCGCATCGGTCAGCTGCAGTTCCCCGCCGGCGCCGGGCGGGATCTGCCGCAGCGCGGCGAAGATCTTGCGGTCGAGGATGTAGCGGCCGGCGGCGGCCAGGTTCGACGGCGCATCGGCGGCCGCCGGCTTCTCCACCATGCATCTGACCCGCCGTACATCGGGAGTGTCCGGATCGGCGTCCTCGACGTCGAAGACGCCGTAGGCGCTGATCGCCTCACCGTCGACCTCGATCGCGCACAGCACGCTGCCGCCGTACCGGGCGCGGGTGGCGGCCATCTTCGACAGCACGCCGCCGGGCAGGACCAGATCGTCCGGCAAGAGCACCGCGATCGCATCTTCGTCGTCGCCGAGCTCGGGTTCGACGCAGCCGACCGCATGCCCCAGGCCCAGCGGCTTGTCCTGGACCACCGAGGCCACCTCGAGCAGGGACGGCGCATTGCGCACCTTGGCCAGCATGGCCTCCTTACCGCGCGAGGACAGCGTGTGCTCGAGCACCAGGTCTTCGACGAAGTGCGCCACGACCCCGTCCTTGCCCGGCGAGGTGATGATGAGCAGCCGTTCGGCACCGGCGGATTTGGCTTCCTCTGCCACCAGCTCGATACCCGGGGTGTCGACCACGGGCAGCAACTCCTTGGGCACCGTCTTGGTGGCCGGCAGGAATCGTGTTCCCAGTCCGGCCGCCGGCACCACCGCGGTACGCGGGATCTTCGACTGCAGCATGGTCTTCACTGTAAATGTTCGGCTACGGCTTTCCGTGTCCGCATAAGGCAAGATCAAGAAGATGACCACCGACAAGGCCGCCCTGCGCACCCGGCTGCTCGCCGCCCGCGACGCCATGAGCCCGTTCGTCGAGTCCCAGGCGATCGGCGCCCTGGCCGAGTCGATGTACGCGCTGCCGGTGGACCTGACCGAGGGCGACACGGTCGCCGCCTATGTGGCCACGAGCCGCGAACCCGGGGGAACGGCGATGCTCGACGCCCTGGTCGATCGCGGTCTGCGGGTGCTGCTGCCGATCGTGCCCGAAGGCGGACCGCAGCGGCTGCAGTGGGGTGTCTACGGCGGGGAACGCGCCCTGGAGTCGGGTCGCTGGAATCTGCTGGAGCCGCAGGGGCTGCGCCTGGACCCGGACACCCTGGTGCAGGCGAAACTGATTCTGGTGCCGGCGGTGGCCGTCGACCGGCGCGGGGTGCGCCTAGGGCGCGGTGCCGGCTACTACGACCGCACCCTGGCCGGGATGTCCGCACCGATCGTCGCGGTGGTCCACGACACCGAGCTGGTCGACTTCGATCTTCCCGAGGAGGACACCGACGTGCGTGCGCACTGGATCCTCACTCCGTCCGGTGGTTTCCAGCCGGTGCGTTGAGGATCAGGAGGCGGCGGTCGACGACGTCTCGCTCTTCGACGACGCGGACGATTCGCTCTTCGACGACGATTCGCCGCCGGATGAGGAACCGCCCGAAGGCACCGAGCCCGAACCCGACCGCGAGTCGGTGCGGTAGAAGCCGCTGCCCTTGAAGACCACACCCACCGAGTTGAACAGTTTGCGCAGCTTGCCTTCGCACTTCGGGCAGGTGGTCAGCGAGTCATCGGAGAAGGACTGCTGGATGTCGAATGCGTTACCGCATTCGGTGCATGCGTAGCTGTAAGTAGGCACAGGGAACCTCCGGAAAAGGATGAAGTCTGCTGCCCAGTGTAACCACTGCTGGCAGTCACTCATTCCGAGTGCCAATCCAACTCGGCCACTCCCGCCTTCC
Organism: Gordonia hirsuta DSM 44140 = NBRC 16056; assembly: GCF_000333015.1. GTDB lineage: Bacteria > Actinomycetota > Actinomycetes > Mycobacteriales > Mycobacteriaceae > Gordonia > Gordonia hirsuta. The sequence goes on from NZ_BANT01000019.1 coordinate 56,180, forward strand.
CGCGCTGCGATCTGTGTCAGAATTTCCCTCTCTCTTGTCCGGGTGCACCCGGGCTCCCCCACCCAGCGGAGGCGATGCATGACGGATTTTCTGGCGCAGATCAACGACGTCATCTGGAGCAAGTGGCTGGTGTATCTGCTGCTGGCAGCAGGGATCTACTTCACCGTCGTCACCCGGTTCCTGCAGGTGCGTCACATCAAAGACATGGTGCGCCAGGTCCTCAAGGGCCGGTCGTCGCCGACCGGTATCTCCTCGTTCCAGGCGCTGACGGTGTCCCTGGCAGGGCGGGTCGGCGCGGGCAACATCGTCGGGGTGGCCACCGCGATCGCCTTCGGCGGCCCGGGGGCGCTGTTCTGGATGTGGGTGGTGGCTTTCCTGGGCGCTTCGACGTCGTTCGTCGAATGCACCCTCGGCCAGATCTACAAGGTGCCCGACCCGCTGACCGGCGAATACCGCGGCGGACCGGCCTTCTACATCCAGAAGGCCAAAGAGCACACCCGCGCCCGCGGCGGCTTCAAGATCTTCGCCTGGGTCTTCGCGCTGGTCACGCTGATCGCCTGCGGTGTGCTGATGCCCAACATCCAGTCCAATTCGATCTCCACCTCGATGCACAACGCCTGGGGCACCCCGCTGTGGGTCGCCGGCACCGCGACCGCACTGATCCTGGCGTTCGTGATCATCGGCGGCGTCAAGCGGATCGCCGTATTCGCCGCCGTGGTGGTGCCGTTCATGGCGGTGGTCTACATCGCGCTGGCTGCCCTGGTGCTGCTGTTCAATCTGAACGACGTCCCCGAGGTGTTCCGCCTCATCTTCTCCAGCGCCTTCGGTGCCGACGCCGCCTTCGGCGCGATCCTGGGCTCGGCCATCATGTGGGGCGTCAAACGCGGCCTCTACTCCAACGAGGCAGGTCAGGGCACCGGTCCGCACGCGGCCGCGGCCGCCGAGGTGAGCCACCCGGCCAAACAGGGCCTGGTGCAGGCCTTCGCCGTCTACATCGACACGCTCTTCGTCTGCTCGGCGACCGGCTTCTTGATCCTGTCCACCGGCGCCTACCGGGTCTTCCGCGGCGAATCCGAATCCGGTGCGGTGATGGCCGACGGCGGCGGACTGCCCGCGCACGTCCCCGGCGAGCCCGAGGTCGGGGCCGGCTACGTTCAGCACGGCTTCGACAGCATGTGGTCGGGCGCCGGATCGTCGTTCGTGGCGATCTCCCTGGCGTTCTTCTGCTTCACCACGATCGTCGCCTACTACTACATGGCCGAGGTCAACCTCCGGTTCATGCTCGGCCGGCAGGCCACGGTGTACGTGCGCGGACTGCACACCACCGTCGGAGCGGGTCTGCAGCGGATCCTGCAGGCGGTCATCGTGATCTCGGTGGTCTACGGGGCGGTGAGCACGGCGGCTGACGCCTGGGCGCTCGGCGACATCGGGGTGGGCACCATGGCGTGGCTGAACCTGGTGGCGATCATCCTCCTGCAGGCCCCGGCACTCAAGGCACTGCGGGACTACGAGCGGCAACGCAAGGCCGGGCTGGATCCGGTCTTCGATCCGGTGCGCCTGGGCATCGCCGGCGCGACCTTCTGGGAGAGTTACACCGGCCCGCCCCCGCGCGAACGCGAGGTCGACCTCACTCGATGAGCCGGGTGTTGCGGTCGGGGATGCCGTCCAGGTTCATATCGGTGGTGCGCGGGTGCTTGGCGTCCCAGCGCAGCATGGCCCCGCCCAGGATCGCCGCCACCAGCGAGCCCACCAGAATGCCGAGTTTGGCCGCCGAGGCGTGCCCGTGCGGATCGGGCCCGGTGAACGACAGTTCGGCGATCAGCAGGGCGACGGTGAAGCCGATACCGCACAGCAGTCCCACCGGCAGCAGATCTCGCAGACCGATCGCGTCCGGCAGCCGCAGCGGAGTGAATCGGGTGACCAGCCAGGTGGTGCCCAGAACACCGATCACCTTGCCGACCACCAGCCCGAAGAAGACGCCCACACTGACCGGCTGAATCAGCTCGTCGGCGCCGACCACCGTGACCCCGGCGGCGGCGAAGGCGAACAGCGGCAACGCCAGTCCCGAGGTGATCGGGGTGATGGCGTGGCTGCCGTCCAGGGTGCGCGGGGTGATCTCACCGGCGATCGCCACCGCCGGAACGGTAAAGCCCAGCAGCACCCCGGCGACGGTGGCATGCACCCCCGAGGCGTGCACGCACCCCCAGGCCACCAGCGCCACCGGGATCAGCAGCCACAGCCGCAGCTTCGCCTGGCGCACCAGCAGCCCGAAGATCGCCACGCAGACCAGTCCGGCAGCCAGCCACAGCAGCTCGATCGTCTCGGTGTAGACGGTGGCGATCACGATGATGCCCAGCAGATCGTCCACCACGGCCAGGGTCATCAGGAACACCCGCAGCGCGATCGGCAGTCCGCGACCGAAGACGGCCAGGACCGCCAGCGCGAAGGCGATGTCGGTGGCCGACGGGATCGCCCAGCCCGACAGCGCCTCCGACGGACCGGTGGCCACGATGCCGACGTATACCAGCGCCGGTACCGCCATCCCGCCCACGGCCGCGGCCACCGGAACGCCGGCACGACGCGGATTGCGCAGGCTGCCGGCGACGAACTCGTGTTTGAGTTCCATGCCGACCACGAAGAAGAAGATCGCCAGCAGCCCGTCGGCGGCCCACTGCCCCAGCGACAGGTTCAGATGCAGAGACGACGGCCCCACCCGGGTGTCCAGCAGAGCGTGATAGCCGCCCCGCCACGGGGAGTTGGCCCAGATCAGCGCGATCACCGCCGCCGAGATCAGCAACAGACCGCCGCTGACGTCCCGGCCGATCCAGCCCTTGAAACGGCTGAGTGCCAGCACCTGTCTCATGTGGACATCATGACATCGTGGCCGCGCGCCTGTGGATGGGGCCGGGCGGCGCAGCCCCGGCCGGTCGTACCGTCCAGACATGAGCGCCGGTCCAGACCGTGCGCCCGGCACCCGGGCGCCGCATCCCTCGCACTCCCCCGTCCCAGGCTCCCCCGTACCCGCTTCCTATGGCGCGAGTTCCTCGCCTCCGACACCGCCGGGACTGCTGACAGGGATCAGGCGGTGGCGCCCGGGCCGACCGCGGACGGCCACGCTGCGCCGGCTGACCGCCGTGCTACTCGTGGCGGCGGCCGTGATCCTGGCGGTCACCGAACGACACCGGGACCGGCACGACTTCGCCGTCGTCGCCTCCCGTGCGCTGACCCCCGGAACCGAATTGACGGCCGACGATGTGCAGGTGATCGCGTTACCCGCCGGCGCGGTGCTGCCCGGAACCCTGCAGCGGCTCGATCAGGCGGTCGGCGCCCGGCTGACCGGGGCGATCGGTCAGGGCGAACCGGTGACGGCGACGCGGCTGCTGTCCTCGCGGCTGCCGGCGGCGTTGACCGGAGATCCGCGGGGGCGCCTGGTGCCGGTCCGGCCGGCCGATGCCGCAGTGGCCGGGTTGCTGCGCGCCGGGGATGTGGTCGATGTCCTCGATGAGCACGCCGGCGTGCTGGCCGCCGGTGCGGTGGTCGCGGTACCCGCCGGGTCGGCCGGCCGCGGTCCGGCGGGAACCGGCGCCCTGCCGCCGCCGGTACTGCTGGCAATGGGAGAGAAGGCCGCGCACCGGGTCGCCGCATCCAGCCTGGCCAACTCCCTAACGGTTGTTCTGCACTGAGTTAAACTCAACCCGTGATCAAGGGTTTCAAAGAATTCATCATGCGCGGCAGCGTCGTGGAATTGGCCACTGCGGTCATCATCGGCGCTGCATTCACCGCCATCGTGACTGCCTTCACCGACAAGATCATCGGCCCGCTGCTGGCCGCGATCCCCACCGGCAGCGACTGCGGCCAGACCATGTCCGTCGGCGAGGACACCACTCAGGCGGCCGCCGTGCAGGTCTGCGGCCTGTCCTATCAGCTGCTCGACGACGACGCGGCCACCCGCATGGACTTCGGTGCAGTGATCGCCGCAGGCATCAACTTCCTGATCGTGGCTACGGTGGTCTACTTCCTGATCATCGTCCCGTACAACAAGCTCAACGAGATGGCGGCACTGCGACGCGGTGACACCGGGGAGCCGGAGGAGGACACCGAGATCGACATCCTCACCCAGATCCGCGACCTGCTGGCTCAGCCGCCGGCGCAGGCTGCTCCGACCCCGCAGACGTACTCGGCGCCGCCGCAGGGCTACACCGCGCCGCCGCAGGGCTATTCCGGTGGTCTGCCGAATCCGGCGCCGCAGTACCCGACCGACGGACCCGGCCGCCACTCACGCTGACCTACCTGAACCCGGCGAGACCGCCGTCGATACCCCCGGGGCGCCGACGGAGGCCTCGGTGGTTTCAGGGTAACCTTGCACGGGCGGCGCGACCGTCGCCCATAGCCGTTTCAAGGAGTACCCGCATGACGACGACCACGCTCGACCCCGCAGATCTCGCTGAGATGACCCTGTCGGTGGCGATGAAGGTGGGTTCGGCCGTCGAACACGACGAAGCCGAGCACTCGGCCTTCATGGACGAGCTCCTCGGTGGTCGTGTCAACGAGGCCGGCTACATCGCCTATCTGAAGGCGCTGCGCCCGGTCTACGCCACGCTGGAGACCCTGGGCCGCGAGCTGACCGACGATCCGGTCGCCGCACCCGTGATCGACGCCGGCCTGGAGCGTCTGGCCGCGATCGACGCCGATCTGGACTACTGGGCTCCGGGCGAGAGCCACGAGACCGATTCCCCGGCCGCCAACGCCTACGCCGCCACCATCGCCGCCTCGGCCGGATGGGGCGGGCTGTACCTGGCCCACCACTACACGCGTTACCTGGGTGATCTGTCCGGCGGCCAGGCTGTCGGCGCGATCCTCAACCGCGCCTTCGAGCTCGACGGCAAGGGCCTGGCGTTCTACGACTTCGCCGAGATCGGCAAGAACAAGCCGTACAAGGACGTCTACCGCGAGAAGCTCGACGCCATCGGCGCCGAGCTGTCGGCCGAGGATCGTCTGCGCATCATCGAAGAGGTCCGCAAGGCGTTCCTGGCCAACCACACGCTGTTCGCCGAGCTCGGCCGCGACCTGGACAAGTACCGCCGCTGAGTCTTCTCGCGACCGGTCAGATCCGGCCGGTCGCGAAGAACTCGGTCAGCTGCCGGGTGTACGGCGCCAGGTCCAGGCCGGCCTGCACCACCCACTCGTCGGAGTAGTACTTGTCGGTGTAGCGCTCACCGGAATCACACAGCAGTGCGACGATGCTGCCGGTGCGCCCCTGCGCGAGCATCTCGGCGATGATCCGGTAGGCCGCCCACAGCCCGGTACCGGTGGAGCCGCCCACGCGACGGAAGATCAGACCCTCGAGGTGACGGATGGTCGCGATCGAGGCCGCGTCGGGCACCACCATCATCCGGTCGATGCCGGTCCCGACGAAACTCGGTTCCACCCGTTGGCGGCCGATCCCCTCGATGCGTGAGCCGATCGCGGTCTCGGTGTGGCAGTCCGCATCCCGCCAGGCGGGAAAGAACGCCGAGTTCTCCGGATCGGCCACGCACACTCCCGTCTGCCGGCCGGTGTAGGCGACGAATCGGGCGATGGTGGCCGAGGTGCCGCCGGTACCGGCGGTCCCCACGATCCATTCGGGTTCGGGATAACGCTCCAACGACAGCTGGTCGAAGATCGATTCGGCGATGTTGTTATTGCCACGCCAGTCCGTGGCCTGCTCGGCGAAGGTGAACTGATCCATGTAGTGGCCGCCGCGCTCGGCCGCGAGGTCCTGCGCGACGCTGTAGACCTCGCTCGGGTCGTCGACCAGTTCGCAGCTGCCGCCGGCCGCCTCGATCAGGTCGATCTTCGCCTGGCTGGTGCCGCGGGCCATCACCGCGACGAACGGGACCCCGATCAGCTTGGCGAAGTACGCCTCGGAGACCGCCGTCGAACCGCTGGAAGCCTCCACGACCGGCGCGCCGGGGCTGATCCAGCCGTTGCACAGTGCATGCAGAAACAGGCTGCGGGCCAGCCGGTGCTTCAGTGAGCCGGTCGGATGGGTCGACTCGTCCTTCAGGTACAGGTCGATCCCCCACTCCGGCGGCAGTGGCACGGTGATCAGGTGCGTGTCGGCCGACCGGTTGGCTTCGGCCTTGATCCGCCGCACCGCCTCGGCGATCCAGGCCCGGCGCTCGGGGTCGTACCGATTCACATCGACGGTCTGCATGCCTACGAGCCTAGGCCGATACGACTGAGCCTAGGCCGGTACGACGCGGCCGGGTCAGCCGATGCTGAACGGCTTCCCGTACATGGTCACGTTGCCGCGGAACTCGTCGGTGGCCACCCGGACGTTCACCAGCGCCCGAGCCTGAGCAAAGCCGGCGCAGCCGGAGACGCCGAAGCGCTCCTGGCTGTAGACGACGCCGCCCTTGGTTCCGGTGAAGGTGAAGGCGTTCACCGTGTTGCCATCGACCTTGGTCCGGATCACCGGCTGGAAGACGGCCTGGCCGGGGCTGATGGCGATACCGGCGCTGCCACCACTGTTTTTGTTGATGTAGGTGTTCTGTGCCGGGAGGATAGTGATCTCGCTGTTCGGCCCATTTGGAACCTTAAGTTCAGGAGTAGCGAATCGCAGTTTCTTTGCGTCAGTGAAACCGCCACTGACTCCAGCGGTAGCCCCGAAGTCCAGCTGGCAGCCGACCAGGTAGCCAGCACTCACGGTGCCGCCTTTGAGCGGTGCAGTGGTGCTTATGCGCACCTTGCCGGAGGCCCACACATCCCTGCTGAAGTGATTGTTGGCGACCGAACGAGTGTGCCGCACGTATTCGTCAGAGAGCCGGATGGTGACCTTGCCGCCACCGGGGACATTCTTCGCGTAGTAGCCCCCCGGCAGCCGGGCGGCATCGGCGGTGCCTGCACCCATACCGAGACCGGTCACAGCCGTGGCTGCCACCAGCGCTGCCGCGGCGGTGCGTCGCGTTATCGACATCGTCGCCTATCCGATGCTGAAGGGCTTGCCGTACATGGTGATGTTGCCCTTGAAGGTGTCCGTCGCGACCTTGACCGTCACCTTGGCCATCGCCTGGGCATAACCGGCACAGCTACCGACGCCGAAACGTTCCTGGCTGTAGGCCACACCGCCGCGGGCATTGCCGAAATTGAAGCTGTTGACCGGGTTGCCACTCGCGGACGCATTGATCACCGGGAAATACCCAGCCTGACCGGGCGCGAGCTTGAAACCGCCGCCGATATTCGCACTTGTCCCAAGGAACCCTTCAGCGCTACCGCCCCCGCCGAAGTCCTGATCAAAGCCTCCGTTACCGGGCTTCTGAATACCGCCCGAGCCGCCACCGGAGCCTTCTGCACCGAAGTTCATCTGACAGCCGACCAGATAGCCAGCGTTGATGTTGCCGCCCTTGACCCCTCCGCTGGTGGTCACGCGGATCTTGCCGGAGACCCACACCTCGCGGTCGAAGTGGTTATTGGCGACCGAGTTCTTGATCACGGCCTTCTCGTCGAACAGACGGATCTGGACCTTGCCCTCGTCGAAGCTGCGGGTCTTGACCGCGCCCGGCAGGTTCTTCGCCTCGGCCATGCCGGCGCCGACGCCGGTCACCGCGAGCAGAGCTGCTCCGGTGACGGCCACGCCGGTCACCACACGCTTGTTGAGCTTATTCATCGTGCTTCCTTTTCCGCGTCCGGTGGTCAGTTCAGGCTGAACGGCTTGCCGTACAGGGTCGACTGGATGAAACCGCTGTCACCGGACAGGCCCCCGTCCTCGGTGGACATACCCTCGGCGGCCATCACCTTGACGAACGACCGCGCGGCCGCGTAGCCGCCGCACTGCTGGACGTCGATATGGAAACCGTCGACCATCAGGGTCGCCTTGCCCTTCTTGATCATCATTTCGTCGGAGCTGACGACTGCGACCTCACCGGGATTGAGCGGAACGGTGAGAGCACCACTGAGGGAGGCGGCGCTCAGGCTGATCGCACCGCTGAGACCGAGAGTCAGTCCCGAGATGTTGACCTGGCAGCCCACCAGATAGCCGACCTGCATATGGCCCTTCCCCTTGTTCAGGGTGGCCTTGTAGGTGCCCGAGACGGCGGCGGCACGGCCAGCGCCGTTGTTGGCGACCGACGGCATCGGATTAGCGCGCTCGCCGGTGCGCTTGATGGTGACCTTCTGGCCATCGATGCCGGTGCTCGTCTTGGAGCCGTTCGGCAGGCGGGCGGCGTCCGCGGCGCCGGCACCGGTCGTCAGACCGGTGGCGGCCACGGCTGCCACGGCGGCCGCGACGACGGCGGTGCGCATCGGATTCTTGCGCATGAGATCTCCTCGCTGATGTCGAAAGGGCTGTGCTGCTCCTATATAGCTAAGGAGACCCTGAGAAAGCCCTGTGCCGAGAAGATTAACCGACGCCGGAGGCTGGCACCATCGGTTGAAAGAACTAAAAAGTTACCGGCCGGTGTTGGCCGGTGAACGCGGCGTGAACGGCCCCGACAGCATTCATTGCAAATCAGAAATATGCCCTGGCCAGCGTCTATTCGTGATGAGGCGGCCGATTGCGCTCGTACCAGTCCCTGTCGTAGCCGGTGTGAGCAGCCTCACCGGGATCGCTGACCACCTCGGCACCCGAATCCCCGAAGATCGCGTCCAACCGACGACGACGTCGCCACTCCGGCTCGGCTGCCGCCGGGTCGCCGGCGGCACCGGCGTCGTCGGTCGGTGCGTCAGAACTCACGGAGCTGATCGATGACGTAGTGCGCCAGCGGCAGCAGGGTGGCCATCCCGTCCCGGATCGCCGCACGCGAACCCGCCAGGTTCACCACCACCGTCTGACCGGAGGTGCCGGCAACGCCGCGGGACAGTCCGCCATCGGCCGCACCGGCCGCCAGCCCGGACGAGCGCAGCGCTTCCTCGATGCCGCGCAGTCTGCGGTCGAGCAACGGTTCTGTGGCTTCGGGCGTCACATCGCGGGCGCGCACCCCCACCCCGCCGACGGAGACCACCAGATCCACGCCCCCGATGACGGCGGTGTTCAGCGCGTTGCGGATCTCCACCTCGTCGCCGGGAACGCAGACGGTCGCATCGACGTGGAATTCGCCTTCTTCGACCAGTTCGCTGACCAGCGGACCGATCCGCGAGGCGACGTCCTCATCGTCGTCGACCAGCACCACCAGGGCGCGCAGCAGCGCCTCGGCCGGTTCGGCCGACAGCTCGCGGGCGGCGGCATCGGCCTGGACATCTGCTGCATCGATCATGGAATGCTCCTTCGGCATTACTGCTCTCCGAGTTTCACGGTAGCGGTCGTTTCCCGACCCTGGTGGGTGTACGCGATCTTGACGTCCTGGCCGGGCGCATAGGAGCGGATGGCCGCCACCAGCGCCTCGGAGGAACTGATCCGGCGATCGTCGACCGCGGTGATCAGGGCGCCGTTGGGGATACGGGCGCGGGCGGCAGCCCCGTTTTCGACGACGCTGGCCACCAGCGCACCCGGCTGGGTCGCCTCGGGGCTGGGTCGGACGGTGACGCCCAGGCTGGCCCGGGTCACCGTCTGGCCGCCGATGATCTGATTGGCCACGCGCATCGCCTGATCGATGGGGATCGCAAAGCCCAGACCGATCGAACCGGCGGCCCCCTCGGAGGCTCCCATCGTGGCGATCGCCGAGTTGATGCCGATCAGCGCACCGGAGGCGTTGACCAGGGCGCCGCCGGAGTTACCCGGATTGATCGCCGCGTCGGTCTGGATCGCATCGATCACCGATTCGTGGGAGCCGTCGGCGCCCATCGTCGACACCGGCCGGTTCAGTGCGCTGATGATGCCGGTGGTGACAGTGCCTTGCAGCCCCAGCGGCGAACCGATGGCGATCACGTCCTGGCCGACGGAGAGATTGTCCGAGACACCGACGGTGGCCGGCTGCAGGCCGGTGCTCTCGGCCTTGATCACGGCGATGTCGGACATCGTGTCGGCGCCCAGCACGCGGGCTTTGGCACGTGCACCGTTGCTGTAGCTGACCAGCACGTCCTCGGCGGGCCGGTCGCCGCCGGCGGTGACCACATGCGCATTGGTCAAGATGGTGCCGTCGGCGGTGAGCACCACACCCGAACCGCTTCCGGACTGGCGGCCGATCGAGACAGCGATCGAGACCACCGACGGGATCACCCGCTCAGCGACCTCCTGCACCGATCCCGGTGCGGCGGCCGGCTGTTCGGTGACGCGGCTGCCGGGGGCACCGGCGATGACCGCCGGACTGGTCGACGACGTCGACGAGTTCCGCATCAACGCCGCGCCGCCGATACCGCCGAGCAGGCCTGCGGCCAGGGCGACCAGTGCCAGCAGCGCCATCCACACCGGACCGCGGCGCTGCGGCGCCGCCGTCGGCTGCGCTCCGGTCGGCAGCGGCCCCGTTTCCATCGGCCCGGCGCCCATCGGTCCCGCCGGCATCGGACCGGTGCCC